>CAYRYL010000015.1:0-45618 GCA_964428425.1 uncultured Anaerolineaceae bacterium
CTTTGCCATTTTGTTACCTCATATGCATTATAATTTCTGGCTGCTCGTGTACAACTTCTACACACGCAAGAAATTATAATACCAGATAACAAGAAAAGAATCAAGGATTTTTTAGCGGAGAAAGAGGATTTCTATGACAACTCAAAGTAACCAACAGGGCAGCATCTTCATCCTCCCTCAGGCGATCAAGACTGTTGCCCGCAATGCTGCCTTGCAATCTTATGGCGTAATCAGCCTGGCTCCTGCAAATCCAGCCGAAACGCTCTCGCGCTTCTTCAAAAAGGAAGCCGATGTGGGTATTTTGGTGAACTCGGAGGAAGACGGAGTCAGTCTTGAGCTTAATCTGATCATCGAATATGGTCTGCGGATCAAGTCGGTGGCGGATTCAGTCTCTGAAAGCGTCAAGTATAGTGTCGAAAAAACCATGGGAATCCCGGTAAAGCGGGTAGATGTCCATGTCAGGGGCTTAAGAATAAGTAACCCAGATTAGTCAATGCTAACAGGTGCTGAATGAATGAATTGTCTCGAACCCTGCCTGATGAGGCTGAACGCCACCGGTTGTTGCAGTCTCCCATCAATGGCGAGGGGCTCATGTTACTCTTTGAAGCTGGATTGCTCTGGTTGACTACCAACCAGCAGTATGTCAACTCCTTAAACGTTTTTCCGGTACCAGATGGCGACACCGGTACCAATATGGTCCTGACCATGCAAGCAGCGTTCGCTGAAGCCGATCAAAATCGCTCGACCAATGTCGGCGAAACCGGTCGTCATTTTGCCCAGGGTGCTCTGATGGGCGCCAGGGGGAATAGCGGCGTTATCCTTTCGCAGATCTGGCGCGGTTTTTCGCGCGCGCTTGACCACTACGAAACCATGGATACCGGATTGCTGATGCGTGCCATGCAGGAAGCGCGAAATACTGCTTATAAAGGTGTTGTACGTCCGGTGGAAGGCACAATCCTGACCGTAATCAAGGACATGACAACGGCTGCAGAGGAAGCGTTGAAAGATGAGTCCAGCTTGAGCCAAATGCTTGTCTCGATCGTGGACGCTGGCGATGAGAGCGTAAAGCACACCCCAGAACTGCTCCCAATCCTGAAGCAAGCTGGCGTGGTGGACTCTGGGGGAATGGGCTTGTTCTACATCTTCGAAGGCATGCTGCGCATGCTTCAGGGACTCTCGCTGGATGCCTCCGGTGCGATCTTGAGGCCGCTTGCGGAGCTCGACCTGAGCAATGCCATGGAGACAGTTGAAGAAGGACAGGATTACGAAGTCGTGATTGATTTCGCGCCAAAGGGAGAGTTCTTCCTGGAACAATATTATGATGGATTAAGCGAGATCGGAACCAGCATCCAGGTGGGCGAGGGTGACGGCATCTACCGCATGCACATTCACACGGCTCTGGATAAACGCTATGAACCGATTGCCTATACTGAAAGCCTTGGCACCGTCAAGAAAATTATGATGGAAAACCTGCAGGACCAGATGAACGGTCGCGCCAAAGAAGAAGCGAAATTAACACTCGCGCCTGTCAACCCAGGAGAGGTGGCCGTGGTGGCAGTCTCACCAGGGGAGGGACTTTCGCGTATTTTTGCCAGCCTTGGCGTGGCAGCCATTGTCCAAGGTGGGCAGACGATGAACCCCAGCGTAAAAGAGCTCCTGGCAGCCTTTGAAAACATGCCAACGGACAAAATCATCATTTTGCCGAATAACAAGAATATCATCCTGGCTGCTCAGAATGCTGCCAAGGTTAGTGTTAAGAAGATTGCGATCATACCAACCCGCAATGCGCCACAAGGTTTTGCTGCCATGTTGCGCCTGTACCCTGAAGGTACGCTTGAGGAAAATGAAGAATCCATGCGCGAAGCAATCACTGAGGTCCACACCGGCGAGATCACCATCTCGACACGGTCGGTCGAGATCGAGGGCGTGCAAGTGGAAAAAGGTCAGGTAATTGCCCTCTATGATGGCAAACTGGTTTCCTCGGCACCAACCATTGAGGAAGCGCTCGGTGAGCTGTTCCAAAAGGCACACCTTGAAAATATTGAGCGGATTACATTCTTTTACGGAGAGGGTATCACCCAGCAGCAGGTAAACAAGCTTGGCGATCGCGTGCGCGAGGATTATCCTGATAAAGATCTTGAAATCCACGAAGGTGGTCAGCCGCATTACCAGTTGATCATCGCATTTGAATGATTTTTTCTAGAGAAACAAAAACGGTCGCAAGACCGTTTTTGTTATATTAATCGATCACACATTGACCATAATAACAAGATATTATTTTAAATATTGGTGAATATGCGCGTAGTAGATTAGATTGCTTCACTTTTACTAGACAGTACCCTGTAGGGAAAAGGCCTGCCTTTTCCAAGTTGGAAACCTCTTCACCCCAATGGTCGATGCATTCCACAGGTCTCGTTTTGAGGTCGACGCAGGCGTCGACCCTACCAGGGCGTCTTGTTGTTGGCGGACGTAAAGATGCTTTTGTTGGGCTTTTTTATCTTGTGCCTTGTAGGGAACAGGCACCTGTGCCCGCGAAGTAGGGTATGCCTGTTCCTCAAATTTCCAGGCTCGTTTAGCTTATGGTCGATGCAGTCGTCAACCACAAGAGGACGGTTTTTTGGCCCTCGCGGACCTTCAACCCCACATGCCCAATAGGAAAACATCCATAAATCGATTATGATTAATCCAGGAAAACGGGTCCTGATATGCCTAAAGTCACAGAAAAGTACGCAAATTTTATCAAGTTGGAACGCAGCAAAGGCTATCAAAATTCTGCGATTATGGGTGGATTTAACGCGCTTGCAGCCTCCTGGCCAGCCGAAGCAAGAGAATCAAGTCTACCAGAACCCCTGATTGCGAAGGTTTCCCAGCTTTTGAAGAAGTACGAAAGCAAATCGCCTGAGGAAAGAAGAAAAGATCTCATCGAGCTGACATCCTGGCTTGGATTGAGCGAGTTAGGCAGTTTTCCTCCCGCTTCGGGTGGTGAATCCGCTGCAAAGTCAGCCCCTCAACTGCCATCAACACTCGCTCAGGCTGCACCGATTGCAGATAAAGCAGCACAAGTCACCAAACCTAAGAGTACAAAACCAACCGCGCCGCCAGCCAGGCAAATCCAACCACAGGTGGGTTTGGACGCGTCGGTTGAGGTTATTCGAGGCGTGGGGGAAAACCAGGTAAAGAACCTTGCCAAACTTGAGATCTTCACCATCCGCGATTTGCTTTATCACTTTCCACGGCGCTACGACGATTACTCCAAGCTGAAAACCATCAACCAACTGCGAGTCGGCGAAGAAGCAACCATTGTTGCCAGCGTAAATAACATTGTCAGGATCCCAACTCGAAAAGGGCGCACGCTGATTGAGGCGGTCGTTTCCGATGCGACAGGCAGCATGAGGTTATTATGGTTCAACCAGGAATGGCACATGCGCAACCTGCGCCAGGATATGATGATCTCCATCTCCGGGAGGATCGACATCTATCTGGGACGACCGGTCATCTGGCACCCGGAGTATGAACCCATCGATCAGCAGCAGTTGAACACCAACCGCATTGTGCCGGTTTATCCGCTCACAGCCAAAGTGACCCAAAAATGGCTGCGCCGGACCATTTTTTTGACCTTGAAGTATTGGATTCCGCGAATAAGTGAGACCCTCACCGACCAAATCCGCCAGAGAGCCAATGTGATTGGGCTCCAGCAAGCCCTCAGCGAGGTGCACTTCCCTGATGACATGCAGGCTCTTTCGGCTGCTCAGAGGCGATTGGCATTTGACGAGCTGTTCCTGCAGCAACTTGGCATTATTCAACAGAAACGGCAATGGCTCGAACTGAGCGGCAAGGCGTATCCGGTCACGGACGCGTGGCTGCAAGCCCGGAAAAACGCGCTCCCTTACGAACTTACCGGTGCCCAGATCCGCACGATTGATGAAATCCGCAAAGATGTCGCAAGTCCGCATCCGATGAACCGCTTGCTACAGGGAGATGTTGGCTCCGGCAAAACGGTGGTTGCGCTGGTTGGGATGGCAATGGTCATTTCCCACGGGGCTCAGGCAGCGTTTATGGCGCCTACTGGCATCCTGGCAGAGCAGCATTATCAGACTTCTTTGCGTTTGATGACTGAAAGAAAGGGAAAAGAAGCAGCTTTCCTTGAGCCCGGGCAGGTGCGCCTATTAACTGGGGATACTTCCACGTCTGATCGCAAGGAAATTGCGGCTGGCTTGAAGGATGGCACCATCAAACTTCTAATTGGCACTCACGCGCTGATTGAAGACCCCGTCAGATTCCAGAACCTGCAGATGGCAGTGGTGGACGAGCAGCATAGGTTTGGAGTTGCTCAGCGAGCAGCTCTGCGGAACAAAGGCGACAATCCACACCTGTTGGTGATGACCGCCACCCCGATCCCTCGTTCGCTTCAACTGACAGTTTTTGGCGGGCTGGATGTGAGCGTGATGGACGAAATGCCCAAAGGGCGAATTCCCATCTCCACAAGCATCGCTTTTCCAACCGAACGAGAAAGAGTTTACGATCGAATCCGCGATGAGGTAGAGCTTGGGCACCAGGCATTCATCATCTATCCGCTGGTCGAGGCGGGCGAGAACGATGAGGTAAAGGCAGCAGTGGAAGAACAGGAACGCCTGCAGAAGGAAGTCTTCCCGGAACTGCGAGTGGGGCTTGTGCATGGCAGGCTCAAACCAGCCGAGAAAGATGCTGTCATGCTGCGCTTCCGCCAGGGTGATTTTGATGTTTTAGTCTCGACCTCGGTGGTGGAGGTTGGTGTGGATATTCCCAACGCCACGATCATGATCATCGAAGGAGCAAACCGCTTTGGTTTGGCGCAGTTGCACCAGTTCAGGGGTCGGGTGGGGCGTGGTGACGCGCAATCGTACTGTTTCCTGATACCAGATACGGAAGATATTGCTGAGAATAAGCGTTTGATGGTCATGACCCAGACCAACGACGGCTTTGTGTTGGCAGAGCAAGACCTGAAAGATAGAGGTCCTGGGGATTTCCTTGGAACGCGCCAGGCAGGTTTCAACGAATTCAAGATGGCATCGTTAGCGGATGTGCGCCTGATCCATCTCGCCCGGGAGGTTGCGGAAGAAGTGCTCGACGCAGATCCAGGGTTGACTCTAAAAGAACACGAGCCTCTAAAGCAGGCTGTCGATAAGATCTTGCCATCGGACGATGGTGATGGAGATGTGAGCTGATGACAAAAGTGGTTTTCCCCGGTACGTTTGACCCAATTCACCTCGGGCACGTTGATATCGCTATGCGAGCCGCGAGCCTGTTTGATGAAGTGGTTGTGGCAGTCTACGATAAACCACTCAAAAACTTGCTTTTTTCACCAGAACAGCGTATCAACCTGGTGCGTGAAGTGTTAAAAAATCAGAGCCGGATTACGGTTGTGGGGTATTCAGGTCTGACGGTGAATTTTGCGCGGGAGATTGGCGCGAAGGCGATCGTGAGGGGTTTGCGGGTATTTTCCGATTTCGAGTACGAATTTCGCATGGCGCTGGCAAACAACCGGCTGGATGCGGAAATCGACACCATTGCGCTGATCACGAACGAAGAAAACACCTTCATATCCTCATCGACGGTGAAGGAAATTGCATCTCTGGGTGGAGATGTAAGCACCATGGTGCCGCCAATCGTCAACCTGGCGCTGGTTGAATATTTTAAGGATTTGGTCTACGACACCAAACCCCAAACGAATCCTTCGGAATAAAGAATGATCGTGCCGGTGTCCTCGCCGAGCACGCGAAGTGACCGAAGACCTCCCGATTGTTAAATGCAAGGCAGATCGCCGCGCTTCGCTCGCGATGAGGGCATAAGTTTTAGCTAGATCCAAGATGTATTTGCCATGCAACTTGATAACGCACCGAAGATTTTTCTGATTAGTGATAAACTAAAAGAGAATCAACAAGTTATACGGAGACAAAACATGGACATTTTACATCTTGTCGATCGCCTCGAAGAACTTTTTAACAACAGTAAACCCATCCCGCTATCCCGCAATGTTGTGGTGGATGAAAATTCCTTTATGGATATCATCGACCAGATGCGCATATCGATACCAGATGAGATCAAGAAAGCCCAGCAAGTGATTGCCCAGAAAGATCGTATTCTTGCGCAGGCTCAGGAAGAAGCCAACCGTACCGTCGCTCTGGCACGAGAAAAAAGCGAAAAGATGGTCGAAAAATCCGAAGTCTACCAGGCCGCCCAAGTAAAGGTTGAGCAACTAAGCGAGCAGGTTCGCAAGGAATCTGTTCAAACCCAACAGGAAGCCGACCGATACGTTGTGGATACCCTCACCGGGCTCGAACGCGAGCTCAAGAAGGTGCTTCAACAAGTTCAGAACGGCATCTCAAGCTTGCTGCCCGGATCCGACAACAGCAAGTAACTTCTAGTTTTCTTTATTATCGGCTGGCACATCCTCATTTTTGGATGTGCCTTTCTTTTTTCCTGAGCTCCGGGGCTTCGGAACGCGTTTATAGCTTAGTTCACCCTCAAAAGCCTGAGCCAGCACCTGATCCATGTGTTCAACAAAAACGATGTTCATCTGGTCAAGTGCCTGTTGTGGAACATCAACCAGGTCTTTTTCATTACGGGCGGGCAGTAGCACAGTTTTTAGCCCTGCCCGGTTGGCAGCCAGTACTTTTTCGCGCACGCCGCCAATGGGTAGTACTCTTCCACGCAAGGTAATCTCGCCCGTCATAGCCACTTCATGCCTGACTGGCATGCCCAACACAGCAGAGGTCAGGGCGGTTGCCAGTGTGATGCCCGCGCTGGGACCATCCTTTGGGATGGATCCTTCCGGAACGTGCACATGGATGTCCACATCCTCAAAAAAATCTTCAGGTATCTTAAAAATGGCTTCTTTGGATTTCAGGTAACTAAGCGCTGCCTGGGCAGATTCCTGCATAATGTCGCCAATCTGACCGGTGATTTGCAGATTTCCCTTTCCGCCTACGACGAGCACCTCAATCGGCATGATCTCGCCGCCGTTTTCGGTCCAGGCAATGGCGGTTGCCATTCCGATTTCATCTTTGGCTTCGGCAGTCATCGGGAAGAATTCAACCGGTCCAAGCAGGGTTTGAACAAGCTCCGGATCGACGTCGTGCTGATAATCTTCCCCTTCGGATTTCCGGGTTGCCAGTTTGCGCAAAACACTGCCAATCTGGCGTTCAAAGTTTCTGACTCCGGCTTCGTAAGTGTAGCCTGTTATGATCAGCCTCAGTGCTTCATCAGAAATGGTGATTTGTTCCTCATCCAGTCCGTTTTCCAGCAATTGCTCCGGAATCAGGAACTGTCGGGCAATCGTCAGTTTTTCTTCCTCGATGTAACCCGGGAACTCGATCAATTCCATACGGTCAAGCAAGGCCGGCGGGATTGTCGCAACTGTATTGGCGGTAGTGATAAAGAATACCTTTGAGAGGTCGTAAGGTACTTCAAGATAGTGATCCGAGAAACTGAAGTTCTGCTCCGGATCGAGCACTTCCAACAAAGCCGCGGCAGGGTCGCCCTGAAAATCGGCGTTGAGCTTGTCGACTTCATCGAGCATGAAGAGCGGATTGACAACCTTAGCTTTTGCCATGGTCTGCAGGATGCGCCCTGGCAAAGCGCCGATGTAGGTTCGGCGATGCCCGCGGATCTCAGCTTCGTCGTGCACGCCGCCCAGCGAAAGACGAATGAATCGGCGGTCCATCACCTCAGCAATCGATTTGCCCATGGAGGTTTTCCCCGTTCCAGGGGGACCAACGAAGCAAAGGATAGGTTGACGGTCCTTCTTTGGGTTCAGACTGCGGACAGCCAGAAATTCAAGCACGCGATCCTTGGCACGTTTCAGACCATAGTGGTTACGGTTGAGCACTTCACGCGCACGTTTCAGGTCGAGATTATCGGTAGTGGACTCAGACCAGGGAAGTTCGGTCAGCCAGCGCACATAAGTCGAGAGCATGCCTGTTTCAGGAGAGAACGGAGGCATGGTTTGCAGCCGGCTCAGCTCGCGATCGGCAACCTCACGTACTTCCGGCGGCAGGTTCAGAGCGGCAAGCTTTTCTTCCAAACTCCGGATTTCTGGGTCGGAAGAGCGCCCATCGTTCAATTCCTTTTGGAATTTTGTGATTTTCTCCCGCAAAAAGGCTTCCCGTTGGGAGCGATCCATCTCACTTTGAACCTGGTCCTGAATTGAGTTTTCGAGTTCAATGAGTTCGTTTTCCTGGGTGATGATGGCAAGCGTCCTGCGTAAACGAATCAAACCGTCCGTTTCTTGCAGGATTTCCAAGCGATTTTCATCATTCAAATCGACAGCGGTAGCAATCGCATCCGCCAGAACGCCGGATTGTTTGATCTCAGAGACCATGCTCACCAGGTCAGGTGTGTTGGAACTACTCAGGTATTGCCATGTCTCAACCGCCTTTAACACACTGCGATGCAAGGCGATGGTGGCTTTTGCCTGGCTGGTCTTTTCTTTGACGACTTCAAAGGTCCCCATCACAACATCATCCGGGTTGAGCCAGAGGCGGATTAGTTTGACGCGTCTGCGTGCCTGGAATAGGAAAAGTACGTTGTCTTCGTCCGCAAACATCGGGCTTCCGACTGCGCATTCCAAGCCGACTGAGTAAAAGTTCTCAGGTCTTTCGAAGTTTTCATCATCCGTAAACGCCATGATAACAGTCTGGTAACTCTCGGATGCCTGGCGAATGACCTCCATGATGGGTGAGTCTTTTTTGATATGAACCGCTGTCATCGATTCGGGTAACACAACCCCCTCGTTGCGGAAGATGATTTCAGCCTCAAACTGACCTAGTTTGTCCGTTTTCCGGTTTTTGACAAAATTGAGGGAATCAAGTCCGCTCAAAAACGGCGGGTTGAATGACCTGGAAAATTCGGAGTCTTGCGAAAAATTATCTCGGGGCATGATTAGTCCTGTGTTTCTTGTTTGTGTTTTTGGGCATTGATCTCAGCCCAGACCACTCTGGCGGCAGCGGCTACGAAGACGCTGCCAGTGACAATGATACCTTTATGCTTACCTGACAGTTTTAAGGCTTCGGGCAGAGCTTCCTCCATGCGGTGGAACGCAATCACGGGCTTGCCGTAGGGTTCAATCAATTTTTTCAGTTCCTCCGCGTCTGCTGCCCGGGGGTGGATGGATTGGGTGGCCACTACCATCTCAACTCGCCCAATGATGGTTTTAAGCATGGTGTTTAGCTCTTTGTCCGCGGAAGCTCCGTAGATCAGGATGAACTCCTTACCGGGGAAATATTCATCCAGTGTTTCAACCAGCCGCTCCATGGAATCACCGTTGTGCGCCGAATCAATAACGACTGGGGGCTTTCGACGCAGCAGTTCAAAACGTGCGGGCCAAACGACTTGCCTGAAGCCACGTTGAACTGCACGACGGCTGATTTTGAAACCTGCTCGTTTCAGTTCATCCAGAGCTGCCAGGGCGGTCACGGCGTTTTCCATCTGGTGACGGCCAAGCAGAGGCAGACTCAGTTCAAGTTCTTTGCGTGCCAAACTATTGCGCTTGGTCGAAGTGGGAGCGTCTGTTCGCAGTACCTGGATCTTTTGTGTGCTGAGGCTGTGCGAAACTTCATGATAATCAAAGGCGTTTTCCACCTGGATGTAAGGTGATTTCCTTTCAATTGCCAGGCGAACCAGTTCGAGCATGGCTTCAGAGTGTTGCGGCGCAATCACCACAGGTTTGCCAGGTTTGATAATCCCGCCCTTTTCACAGGCAATTTCCGTGAGCGTGTTGCCCAGGACCGCCATGTGGTCGTATGAAATCGGGGTGATGACCGATACGAGTGGATTGACCACATTAGTCGCGTCCAACCTGCCACCCAATCCCACTTCCAGCACAGCCAGATCGACCTTTTGTTTTCTAAAATATAGAAAAGCCAATGCGGTGGTCAGCTCGAAAGTCGTGGTGTCTTTGACGATTTCCGTCAGTGGGCGCAGTTCATCAGTGAGGGAGACCAGGTCTTCTTTGCTGATCCATTGACCGTTGATGATAATGCGTTCCTGGAATTCGACCAGGTGCGGAGAGGTATAAAGCCCGACTTTGTAGCCGGCTGCCTGCAAGGCAGCAGCAATGAACGAAGAGGTCGATCCCTTGCCTTTTGTTCCCGCCACGTGCACACAAGGAAAGCTTTCATGTGGATTTCCAAGGAGTTCCATTAGTTTGTGCATGCGGTCCAGCTTGAAAAAGCGGTGCGTGTCGTCCACGTGCCGCTTCATGCTGAAGTCTACCCAGCTATAAATCCAGTCTAAACTCTGTTGAAATTTTTCCTCAAGCGTTTCCATCGACTCTCCAATGTAAACAGTGATTATAAACGCTCCCTGTCGCTTAAACAGAGAGCGTTATCATCGCTTTGGTTTAGTCTATGGCGCGACCGTCGTTACATCCGCCATAAGAACGTATCCGATAATGGCAAAATCACCACTACGGAATTCAACCAGAATGCATTCCCTGTTGAAGGTGTCGAAACGCCGTTCTGCCATGGGCAACAAATTCAAGGTTGTTCCGACAGGGATACGTCCAGTAGAACGGAAGTTGTCATAACAGTCACTACGTGCCCAGACTTCGCGCAGGGTTTGCACCACGACGACGGGTGTTGGCGTAACGGTGTAGGTTGGCGTGGGAGAATAATCTGGCGTGGGAGTGGGCGTTATAGTTGGTGTGGGCGTGATGGTGGGGGTTAGCGTGATGGTGGGGGTATATGTGATGGTGGGCGTGCGAGCCAAGTTTCGTTCGTAGGCTGCGTTGGAGATCCCTTTGACGGACACAGAAATCAGCAAGCCGATCACGATCAGGGCTATCAAAGCCGCTAAACCGCCGATAATGTAAGTTGGCAGAAAGCCACGCTTCAGTTCAAGAATTTTTGGATCCTGGGGGAAGCGTCTGCGGGGTTTGGCGCTGATTTTCAAGGCATCGAGCGCGAAGAACTTGTTACCCGTCTTCATCGCTGCTTCAGCCCGTGTCATGGCATCTTCATTGGCATGGATTTCAGTCTCGAGCGTGCTGATTTCGTTCTCGAGCGTCAGGCTTTGCGAGTCGTAGGCATCCAGTTGACGCAACAAGTCCAGGTTTTCGCGGGCAGCATCCACCTTTTGGCGCGCCAGGGATGCGGTTGGGGCTTCGGAGGCTTCCAGCTTGAGGCGCTGCGTGTTTTCCAGCAGGTTTTGGATGGTGGCAGGAATTAACAAGTCGAGCCGGTTTCGCAGGCGGCTAAGTTGGTTTACCTCCCCATATTTCATGCGGATGCGTTCCAGTTTGGTACGGGCATCCGCCAATTTCGCGGGTGGAATCTTGCCGCTCAGGCTGACTGTGTCGCTGACGTCGTTCAGCAAACCGATATCCTGGCGGACTTCGCTGGCTTTGTCGATGTATTCGGGGATGGCGACAGCGCTGGCGGCAGTTTGGATCTTGCCAAGGGCTCCGACAAGTTCACCCTGGGTAAGCAGGTTCAAACCTTCTTTATAAACGTCATAGGCTTGCATCTGGTTTTCGAGGTCGTGGCGCAGTTCCTCGCCCTCACGCCAGCGTTTGATGCCTGCGTCCTGCAGGTGATCGAAGGCTTCATCGAGGTAATCGAGCGCCACTTTGTAGCGGAAAACACGGGCAGCGCTTTGGGCTTTGCCATAAGCTTTGCCGGCTTCAGGGGGCAGCGCAACCGAGGGAATGTTGCCAGAACGCAGGTACTCTTCTGCTTCGCTATGGTGCTCTTGCGCACGCGTCCAGCTGGGTTCCATCTGGATGACTTTTTCGTACAACGGGATGGCGACCTGGTAATTACCTTTATAAAACGCTTCTTCTGCCTCGTCCATCATGCGCTCGGCTTCCGGGTCATGCGCGGATTGGAAGAAACGTCTCAGGGGATCGCTATCGATGCCCGAATTGAGTTCAGCACCCAGGTTGGTTCTCCTCAGAGGAGGAACACTGACATTGATTGCTGATTGCTGGGGTGCAGTGCTTTGAAAGATCGATTCTGCAGCATCTCCGGCAGGAATTACCGGTGTGGATGGGATGGACATGGGATCGGTGCTGGTTGGGGCTGGCTGTCCGGCAAGCCGGCGTGATTTTTCACGGCGAATCTCCCGCAGCAATCGGTTGGCTTCTTCCAGCTCATCAACGCTGATGTTGTCACCTAATCGATTGGTAGCATGTGCTTCCAAAAAGGTTGAAAGTTCGCCTTCCACCTGCGAAAACGCTTCATCGCTCGGGGATGCGTTCGCTAAAACACTGAGTGCCTTTTCAATGAGATCGTTAATCATTGAGGTCCTTTCGGGTCAAAGCAAAGCCTAAAGCTATTGCCTTTTGCTATATAGATAAGTGAGCTTTTCTTTCATCTCTGTGGGAGTCTGAAAGCGCCCGTCCAACGCACTCTCGAGAAAACTCATCTCGTCGGCGTTCAACCGATTTTGCACGTCGAACGAATATGAGGCTTTGTAGTGAGTCGGGGCATTTGCGATGTCTTCTGGTCGGTTTGGACCGACTGCCACGGAACCCGGAGCTTGTCTGCCAGTGAAAATGTGATGCAGGGCACGGGAGCTAAACTGCACCAGGTCTGAATGCTGCATCTCGGGTGAGAAGGTTTGAGGAATCCAATGCCCGATATTCCAGTCCAGCATGATCACTTTTTGGCGATATTCGTTCCAATAATAGTGAAGTAATTTATGGTCGAGGTAGATCGCGCCTTTGGCGTGGGCTTGTTCCAACATGCCACAGATTTGGATGGAGATATCCAGAACCTGCTTCATACTCAGATTGCGCACGAAGTTGCCGCGGGTGTAGCCGGCATCGCAGAGTAGATAAAGGTTATCTTCCCAGCGACGTTCGAGGATCAGAAATGCCAGCCAACCGTCCTGGAGGCGTTCTTCGAACTGGTCGATGACATCCTGGATTTCATCGAGATCAAACAGGGCTAGGGTGCCACGAATGGATGAGGCTTCACCTTGTTTCTCCAAAACTTTGGAGAGCGGCGCAACTTCCGGCGGCCAGACTGTGCCTGAGGCAGGTTTTATGTATCCAGCCTGGAGCATGGGTGTTAGCCCATTCAAGCCGTGCAGCCCGGCGAGAATGTTGAATTCCTCGAGGAAGAGCGGTTTTGCGTAGGCGATCTTATCGTGCCGCATCACTTTAAAGGCGGGGTCAGGACCGAAGCCTGTTTTGCCCGCCGCATTCTTCAACAAAAACACGCGTGCGCTCGACCCACCAGCTTCGGGGATGGCAAAATCCTGCTGGGCAGCCGTCAGCCAGGTATCGAGCGGTTCAGCCAGGTAAAAGCCGCTCTGAGAGTCAAGAATTGCTTCGCGCATAATTCGCTATTCTACCATTGATGGAATTTAGGCAAATCGAAGAAATCGGCATCTCTGCGCACGAGCTCATCGAACCAGGGCAGCAACGGATGAATCGCCTCAATGGTCTGGATGCTTTCAACAATGCTCCTGCGGTCACCTTTCTTGAGCAATTCAAGGTACTGCTGCTGCCAACTTCGGAAGATGGAGGGCTTACGGGATTGAGGAAGGATGTGCTCGTCGAGTTGTACCAGGGTGTACATCAGATCCCCGGCGCTGTTTTGCGCTATGCGTGTACGCGCCATTTCCGGCTGGTTTATGACTTTGTGCGCCAGCTCGACATTTCTCAGCTTGCGGGCAATCTGCAGCATGTTCTGGTTGATTTCGCTGAAATTTGCCTGGTAGTTACCGCAAAGCCAGCGCGTAACAACACTCTTGCCGCCCTGTAAGGACTGCCAGAACTTGAAAAAGTTAGATTGAGCAGTGTCGATTTGGTAAATCATCTCCTCTATCAATTCCCGGTATAAACCTTGTTCGGGGATGCGTTTCCAGCTTTGTTGGAGTTTTGCCAAAGCCGCGCTAGCAACCGCAAAGGGGTCATTGTTGCCATAGGGTAGTTCGACAGGGAATTCCTGCAATCGTTTCTGTTTTATCTCAATCAATCTCGGTAAGATCTGATTTCTCCAGGTCTTATCTTCGCTTTGAGTTTCAGCCAGGATGTCCCATTGTCCCAATAAGGCTGCAGGAAAACTGAATTTTGCCGGGCTGCCTGAACCGACATCCTGCTTCCATTTTCGGACGGTGGTCAGCATTTCGAGGACACGCTCAACTTTTGCCTGGTCTTCCTGGGGAAATAGGTCAACTGCCGGCAGGGGTGCGTCGCCGCGGAGTTGGGAAAACAGGCTGGCGAAGGCGGCGGCCAAATCGGTGTATGCCTGGTGGAAGGCAGGCAGTTGCTGACGGATCTTTTTCAGGGCATCTGAAGGCATTAGAGAGGCTTTCAGGGCTTGATGATATTCTGCCAGGCAAACTTTTTGCCCTGGATCCAGCCGGACGGAATCGCGATATTCCCCGGAGATTTCCAGGTGGAGCGATTGAAGATCCAGCCATGGCATTGGCCATTGACCTAAACGGGCTTCTTCCCTCAGGTTGTCAATAGCCTGCGCGGCTTTCATGCTACCGAGGGCGTGGAGAAGGGAAGTCAGCCAGGGCACCTCTCCAAGCCGTTGGGCCACGGGAGGCAGGGACTCGAGCAATTTTGCGGAGAATTTATTGACTGCCTGGTTATCTGCAGGACCTTCATTCAGGGTGTCGAGCCAATCAATCATTTTGCTAAAGTCAGCTTCCAGATCGGGCAGGTAACTCAGGCTTGGTTCAAGCAAGAGCAATTCCCGTGCTTGCTTCCGGGCACTAGTTAAGTCGCATTCAGCCCAGGCACGGTAAATTTCTCTGATCCGTGACATTGCCGCCAGTATCGAGGTTTGCAGGTCGGTGGCAGGGCGCAGTTGAAACGTGGAGAAATCTTCCAAAACCTTCCGTAACAACAGAAACTTATCGCCTAATCTCTCACCTGCTGGCAGGTACTCCCAACTCTCCCGAATTTGTTGGATACGATCGGTCAGATTTTGCAGGGTATTGATCGACTCAGGGTCGAGTTTCTTTTGGATTGCTGTCTCAAGCCAGCGTTGACTTTGCTGGCTCAAGGATTCCAGATCGTCGACAATTTGGGCGTAAGGCTTTAAATTTAGTTTCAAATTGCGCATAGAATTTATGACAGCGTCGCTGGATGGGGATGTTCCCTCCGCCAAGAAGCTCTTTCTGTAAATCCATGCTGCGTCTACCCAGTTGCTCTCAAACACCTTGTGGAGCAACTTCGCCAGTATTGCCGGATCGCTTTCACCATAATGCTCGAGAAGATATCCAGCGAGCTGCCAGTTTGGGGATAGGGCGCTGCTCGTTTCTTTCTCTAGCAGTCGAAAAGCTTCCTGGGCCAGTTTATCTTCACCGCGATCCAGAAGTTCGAGCAGGTAGGTCTGGCTGGCTGCCAGCAGGTCAGCAGTGTCAAACTCCACGCCAAGTTGTCGCAATGCGCCCATTAAGTCCAGGGTTTGTTTCAATCCTTCAAGTGAATCCAGGCTTTTAAGGTAGCGACTGAAGAGCAATTTGTATTCGATGATCCGCATCGAGAGGTAGCTTTCCATGTACTCGACCCGCATTTGGAGATGGTCAATTTCCTGATCGTTCAGACTGCTCGCGCTTAATGGCCAACCAATATCTGGAATCAGCTCCGGGGAAGTCTGCTCCATCAACGCCCGACCTTCTTCGAGTAACTGGCGGTAATCCAACAGGGCGCTTGTTTTCTCATCAGAATTCTGATGGTTCAGATCCAGGCTGTTGCCCCAATCGATGAAAGAAAGGGTGTTGACTTCAGCATCCCAGAATATGTGATCCATCTTGACGTCATTCCAGATCACACCCTTTTCGTGGACTTTTTGAAGGAGTTGGAAAGCAGCCGCTAAAACCTTGAGGACAATAACCTGGGAGATTGGTGATTCCCCCTGCAACTTGCGCCGCAGGAGTTCTGAGATTGATACCCCGGAAACTTCCTCGCTGATGATGAAAAGGTTAGCTGAGGAAGACGTGCCCTCGAGGCTTTGGTCCAAGAGCAGGGGTGTGTGAATCTTCCGACCGTGTCGCTCGAGGTCCAACCCATCCAGCAGAGCCAAAACCTTGCCCTCGTTCTCGATCTGCCTGGCCTGGCGTACGATCGTGCCGCCGGAGACGTTTTGCACAGGGCGCTTCATAACGCCCTGTTCCCGCCCAAGCTGAGTCTGGACGCGCACGACTTCACCTGCGTCCCCTTTGCCTACGGTTTCAAGTAACTCCCAGACTCTTTTTCGTCCGGTCACTGTTTTTGCCATGCGCCCATTATATAACCTCGCACAATTCTTTGCTTTTCTATGTCCGGCTCGCTGAAAGTGCCCCATTTTGGCGAATAGGTATATAATAATGGTAGGTGTTAACATTTAATTCCTCACCTGGGGGTATCCAGAACCAAGAGGTGAAACTCCCGGGCTAATATCTCAGGTCACCGCCGCACTTTCATAGAAAAAGGAGGAGTTCTCATGAAAACCAATCGTACGTTTTTGGTCGTTCTCACCCTGGTATCCATTCTATTGTTTGTCATTGCTTCGAATCACGCTTCAGCCATGCAACATCAAAGCAGTGTTCTTTATGTCAAACCTGGCGCAACAGGGACGCTCTGCAACTCGTGGGAGGACGCATGCGAACTGCCAGTTGCCCTGGACCTGGCAGCAGCAGGAGATCAACTCTGGGCGGCTGCCGGGAGGTACACACCGAGCACGGTTGATCCAGATCCGCGCCAAGCCACCTTCGAGCTCAGGAATGGGGTGGGGGTGTATGGCGGATTTGCCGGGACGGAAACGACCCTGGAAGAAAGGCAGTGTGACAGCAGCCTTACCATCCTGAGTGGCGACCTGTTGGGGGATGATGGCGCGGATTTCCTGAACAATGCCGAGAACAGTTATCACGTGGTGACGGGGGAAGGACTGGATCAAACCACCATGATGGATTGCCTGACCATCACCGGAGGGAACAGCGACCCACTGGCAGCTGGCACACAGCGGGAGTGGACCGATCCCAGCCAGACCGATCTGGCGTTTCTACTGGAGACCCAAACAGGACATGGAGGTGGGATGTACCTGGTTGGCAGCAACCCGACACTCAGCAATCTCACCTTCAGCGGCAATCACGCGCTTTATTATGGGTCTGGATTGATCAACATACAAAGCAACCCCACGCTCACCGGAGTGACCTTCAGCGGCAATCGGGCAGAGGAATATGGAGGTGGGGGCATGTATAACTATGAGAGCGACCCTGTGCTGACCAACGTAACCTTCAGCGGTAATTACGCGGGCTGGGGTGGTGGTGGGATGTTCAACTATGGCAGCAATCCGCTTCTGACCAATGTGACCTTCACCTTAAACACTGCTAATATTCAAGCAGGAGGACTGTTTAACCAGTTCAGCAGCCCAACGATAACCAACAGTATTCTCTGGGGCAATGTTCCCCCATCCATCTCAGATCAGGCTAACAGCAACACGACCGCGACGTACAGCAACATTGAACTTGGCTATCCGGGCACGGGGAATATAAACATTGACCCGCTCCTGGGACCACTCGAGGAAAACTGGGGCGCGACTTGGACACATGCTTTAGGCTTTGGCAGTCCAGCCATAGAGGCTGGAGACCCTCTCAACTGCCCCGCGACGGACCAACGGGGTCGCCCCCGCCCATTCGACGCGGATGAAAATGGGAACGCTTTGTGCGATATGGGCGCATATGAATCCCAGTATACGGGCAGGCTGTATGCCAAGCCCGGCACCACTGGGGATTGTTCCAGCTGGACAAACACCTGCGAGGTTCAGTTTGCGCTGGTAATGGCCAGCCCGGGTGAAGAGATCTGGGCGGCAGAGGGGACTTACCTGCCGACAGATGATATGGATCGGGAGATCGCATTTGAACTCAAGTCCGGGGTTGCTCTGTATGGTGGTTTTGTGGGGACAGAGACCAGCCTGGTTGACAGGGATTGGGAAGCCCACCCCACCATCCTGAGCGCTGACCTGTTGGGGAATGATGGACCTGACTTCCTGAATAACGAGGAGAATAGCGTCAATGTAGTTAGAGCCACGGAGGTGGATGGGACCGCGATATTGGATGGATTTACTGTGAGAGGAGCAAATTATGAAGATAATCCTGGCGGTTATCCAAATAAATGCTTGTGGTTAGGCTCAGGGATATGCGTTCTTGAGGCTGGTCCAACTCTGACCAACCTGATCATCACCAGTAACTATGGGTCGGCTATCGGGGGAGGTGCTTCGTTTAGAAACAGCAAGTCTGTCGTGTCGAATGTCACCTTTATCGGGAACTTTGCGACTCATGGAGGAGGATTATTTTCAGAAGGAGGCATAGAATCACAAATTGAAGGTTTTTCGGACATGGTTGTTCAGAATGTCACTTTCATAGATAATTTTGGCGCTTGGGGTGGGGGGGCAGAGATTTACAGTCTTAGTTCGGAATCTAGGTATATCCTAAGAAATATCCTCTGCATCAATAATGAAGCGGGATCTGGTGGAGGCTTATATTTACACGGGGCCAATATTTCGGCCACCGATATCAGCTTGATTGGTAATTTCGCACAAAGGAGTGGAGGTGGATTGTATACAGAGTTTGGCTCTCCTTATCCTCTATTAACCAACATGTCCATCATCGGAAATGTTGCAGCCGAGCAAGGGGGCGGAATACGGAGTTATAGATTACTCCACATGACCAACGTGACAATCAGTGGAAATACTGCCTTGCTTGGTGGCGGTGTTTATTACGCTAATAATGGTGGCGGCGGGCAGTGGACCAATGTGACAATTAGCGACAACACGGCTACCCAGACAGGGGGTGGTGTTTACAGTTGGGATGAATTGTTTTTGAACAGTGCTATTGTCTGGGGAAATACTCCTGACCAACATTATTCAGATAATAATGCTTTGACCGCAACTTACAGTGCTATCCAGGGTGAAGAAGTTTATCCGGGAATCGGGAATATCAACCTGGACCCTCTCTTAGGACCGGTCGCTGATAACGGTGGTTTCACCATGACCCAAGCTCTGGGGGAAGACAGTCCGGCAATTGACGCGGGCGACCAGTTTTCTTGTCCCCCCACCGATCAGCGTGGTTTTCCCCGACCAATACCCGGGATTCACAGCGGTCGCTGTGATATGGGAGCGTATGAAGTCGACTGGCTTCGCCATCGATACCTGCCTTTAATCTTGAAATAGATTCTAAGTGTTAGGATTGGATGTCTCCCCTCCTGGATCGTTCAGGAGGGGAGTTGGTTTATTAATGGCAGGGGAGATCCCGGATTGAAATTCATTCCATCCGTACGGAGGGGGCTTACTCCCTCCGGTAATTATTTGTAGGCCGGATCCCGTTTTTGGATCCGGCTTGTCCATTACCGGATTGAAATACGCAATACCCAGAGGGCACGATGTCCAGCCTGCGAAAAGAATCAATAGCGAACCCTATCGTAGGGAGGGGGCTTGTGTCAAGACAATGATGGTTTACAGTTTGTGTAGGGTGATTGTTTACGCCTTTATCTATCAAACACACTTCCTTCAATCCTTGGATCACCATGGATAAAGTACGCTTTTCTTGAAGTGATCACGCGTTCTTTCAGGTTCAATATTCCAACCCTGAACTCTCGGTAGCATAAGAAAAACATTTCTTTGTCATGTTCCGACTGATGGCGGTTGGTTCCGACTAACCAGTGGCAACATCCACCATTTGTGAGCTAAAGACGTAGATACCACCCGCAGTTGGGCCACAATGGTGCACCAGATCAACCTCAGAGTGTCCTGGCTCTTGTGTCTGCCAATCGATGCGGTGGATAGGGATAGTTCTGCTCAATTGTTTCTGTCGCTGATTAGGTGGCTTGCAAAAAGCAAATTTGGGCTCAGCTTTGCTGCGTTTCTTCATCAGCTGTTTCAATTCTGCCATCGCCACGTCGGTAACATTTTCAATTGAGCTAACGATAGCATGTCAGTAACATTTCAGATGAACTAATTCGAAGTGCTTGACCTTTACCCGGTTGGGAGTTAAGATTTGAGCAGAGAAACAAGTCCCTCAGCGAGGGCTACTTATTGCACCTGTGAGGAACAGGCTGCCAACGGAATACGACTTAGAAAAAAGGAGAGAGCTTTTAATATGAAGTACGACCGTATATACAATTTCTCAGCTGGACCAAGCATGTTGCCCGAACCCGTCCTGGAGGAAATCCGCGATGAGTTCATGAACTACAAGGGCTCAGGGATGAATGTGATGGAAATGAGCCATCGCAGCAAAGTCTATCAGGGCATTATTGATGAAGCTGAAGCAGACCTGCGCGAGCTGATGAACATCCCCTCGAATTACAAAGTATTGTTCATTCAAGGCGGCGCCACGTTGCAGTTTGCCATGATCCCGCTCAACCTGATGAAAAACGGCGTTGCTGACTATATCGTCACCGGCAACTGGTCTAATAAGGCCTACAATGAGGCTAAAAAATTTGGCAAGATCAATTTGGTAGCCTCCAGCAAGGATAAGAACTACAGCTACATCCCGGATGTCTCAGATTTGCCGATCTCGGAGGATGCCGATTACGTCTACATCTGCGAGAATGAGACCATTCACGGCACCACTTACCAAAAACTGCCTAATACCAAGGGCAAAATTCTGGTATCGGACCAATCCTCTATGTTTTTGTCCAAGCCGGTTAATGTCAGCGATTATGGGCTGATTTATGGCGGTGTGCAGAAGAATGTTGGTCCTGCTGGCGTCGCAATTGTTATCATTCGCGAAGACCTGATCCGCACTGATCTGGATGAGAAGATCCCGACTTATCTGCGCTTTGACATCCACGCCGATAACGGCTCGATGTACAACACCCCCAATTGCTGGGCGATCTATGTTTGCGGCAAGGTCTTCAAGTACCTCAAAAATCTTGGTGGTCTGGAAGCCATGAACCAGATCAACATCGAAAAAGCCCAACCGTTTTATGACTTCCTCGACAACAGCAAGATGTTCAGGGGCACGGTTGCCAGGGAAGATCGCTCGTTGATGAATATTCCGTTTGTGACCGAAAGCGCCGAATTGGATGCTGAGGTTGTGGCAGCCACCAAAGCGGCTGGATTTGACAACCTCAAGGGTCACAAATCCGTTGGCGGCCTGCGGGCTTCGATCTATAATGCCATGCCGAAAGAAGGTGTGGTAGCTTTGGTGGAATTCCTGAAGGAATTTGAAGCCAAACACGGATAGTTTTAATTGTTTGAATTGAGAGCCTCCCTGAATCCGGGGAGGCTTTTTTGATTGATCCGTTTGGCGGGGTAGTGTGCTCTATTATTGCCTACTCCGGCAAGTAAACAGATTTATAAACCCATTACAGGATGTGGCGCTATGCGGGTCATTCATGTCGAGCCCCCGGACCGCCGGTAGGGACAAAGCATGTAATACGAAAGTGGTAATCCGAGCAGTGACAATAATCTACGTTGCTTCGCACCTACGCTATTGTGGTAGGCAAAACAGATGGTGAACTTGGTCAAGTCCCAGAACGCCCATTACAGGCTCATGTTCTTCGGAGAGAACATCAAGATGATATCTCCGGTGGCATTTATAAGAAGTAATTTACCATCTTCAATCCGAAAGGTCTTTGCTGATTCCAGCGCTGCAAGATAGGCAGTTTCCTGGTCCATCACTCCGACGCAACCCATCTCGGTGTGACCCAACCCGGTGATGGTCACCGTGTCGTCTTTTAAAACGTAAGTTCCAAAGAATGCATTGCAAGATGCATTTCCTCCCACCTCTTGATCGCCGCGGAAAGAAAGGGTTGGCAGGTTGTCATTCATCACGGGTTGCCCGTTGATTTGTTCCAGAACCCAGTGGGTATCGTTTAGCGCTAAAGAGGTGGTTTTTTCCTTGACGCTGCAAGCTGACACTATAAACACCAGCACCAAAAAAATGGTCACAATTTTGTTTTTCATCTCTTTAAACCATAAGACAATTTACTTCGTATCGATAACTTATTTATAAGACGTTTGCGACTATCGATAAGTTCCTTACTACAGCCAGTTAACCTTTTCTCGAATTTGATGATAATTGTTTGACTCTAGTAACGTGGCATATTTTTTGGGGACCTGCGAGCAGATCGCCAGTTCGGCGAGGATTTCAGCACGATCGTTTTTTTGTCCATCTGGAAAATGCTATTCTTCTTCTGCCCGGCGATATTGGAGGGCTTCGGCGAGATGTTCGGACTTGATGTCCGGATCGCCGGCAAGGTCGGCAATGGTTCGGGCGAGTTTGAGAACGCGGTGATAACCCCGGGCTGTCAGTTTCAGCTGGCGCATGGCCGCCTTCATCAGTGCCTCGCCATCCGACGCAACCTGGCAGTAGGTGCGAATTTCCTTGGGGGTCATATCGGCGTTTGAAGCCAGTCTTGTCCCGCTGAAACGCGCCAGCTGCCGCTGCCGGGCTGCTTCGACGCGCATTCTGATCTGGCTGGAAGGTTCACCAGTCCGCTGACTGCTGAGTTTCTGGTAGTCTACGCGCGGCACCTGCAGGTGGATGTCAATCCGGTCAAGCAGGGGTCCGGAGATGCGTTTCTGATAATTCGTAATAACCGAAGGCGAGCAGGTGCAAGCCCGTAGCTTGTCGCCATAATAGCCGCAGGGGCAGGGGTTCATCGCCCCGATCAGCATGAAGTTGGCAGGGAAGGTGAACGAGCCATTGGCGCGGCTGATGGTTACGATCTTGTCTTCAATCGGCTGACGCAGCACTTCGAGACTGCGCTGACCAAATTCGGGCAGTTCATCCAGGAATAACACTCCCCGGTGTGCCAGCGAGATCTCTCCCGGGTGCGGGATGTTACCGCCACCAACCAGACCAGCGTGGCTGATGGTGTGGTGTGGGGCACGGAATGGGCGTGTCTGGATAAGGGGCGTGCCAGCCGGCAGCATATCGCAAATGGAATAGATTCCGGTCACTTCAAGGGCTTCGTCTAGGCTCAATTTTGGCAATATCGAGGTGATTGCCCGCGCCAAAAGCGTTTTGCCAGCACCGGGAGGACCAGACATCAGAACGTTGTGTCCGCCGGCGGCGGCTACTTCGAGCGCGCGTTTGATGTGCTCCTGCCCTTTGATTTCGCTGAAATCAGTGTCCACAGGGAGGTCTTCACCAGGTGCGTATTCCAGCACGGTTTGGGGTTTGATGAGCTCTTCACCAACCAGGTGGTCAACAAGCTCACGCAGGGTGTTGACCGGATACACTTCGATATCCGGGATAAGCGTGGCTTCAGCGGCATCGCAGGCTGGCACGAACAAGCGTTTGTAACCATCTTTTCGCGCTTGGGCGGCAACCGCCAAAACACCGCGGACGTGCCGCACAGAGCCGTCCAGCGAAAGCTCGCCGATGATCAAAGCGCCTTCAATATTCTCAGGAGCAATCTGTTCGCCTGTGATCAGCACGCCGATCGCGATTGGCAGGTCAAAGAATGGGCCTTCTTTGCGCACGGAGGCCGGCGCGAGGTTGACCGTCAGGGGTTGGCGGGGATATGCCAGGTCGGCGTTCTTGATGGCGGAATAGACGCGCTCACGGCTTTCTTTGACGGCTTCATCCGGCAATCCGACGATGGCCATGTGCGGCATTCCCTGTCCGTAATCGACTTCGATATCAATGATCACGCCTTCAAGACCGATCACCGCGCAGGAGTAGACATGTGCCAGCATGGGTTAAGTTTATCATGTCACCCATTCTTCAGTGAGTATTGCCAGGTGTTTTGTTGATTTTTTGACGGGTCTAATCCTATCTATATACAAGTGTTAAACCATTCTTCTTCAATTTAGACTAAAATCTATTAGTTGTAAAGAATAACAACGTCCGAAAATCATTAGTAGAGGAAAAGGCAGGAGATAGCAGATGAAACAAAATAGTGGAAATCGCAAGAGAACAGCAATAATTACGTTGTTGTTGGTTGGGACTGTAATACTCAGCGCGTGTATTGTTCAAGAAACCACGCCACCCGCAGAAACACCAACAGTAGAAGCAACCCAAACCGCAACTGAGACAGAAACCGGAAGCACTGGCGAGGAACCAGTAAACTCTGACACACCGTTTTCTAAGAGCGACGGAATTAGTGACTCCGGCTACTGGGAGGGCGTCAAAGCTCTTGACTATGTTGAATTAGTCGACTATAAGGCTCTAAAGATTCCAGCCCAGATGGTCGAAGTAACTGATGAAGTGCTTCAAACTGAGATTGACAAACTGCTGTCTTCCTATACTTCTGAAGTGCAAGTCACTGATCGTCCGGTTGTGGATGGTGACAATATTAACATTGACTATGTAGGTAGTGTCGATGGCGTGGAATTTGGAAATGGGAGCACCCAGGGGCAGGGAACAGATGTAACAATAGGTGTGACTTCCTACATTGATGATTTTTTGCAGCAGTTGATCGGGCATACTCCTGGTGAGACTTTTGACATCCAGGTGACCTTTCCGGACCCTTACCAAAACAACACTGAGCTTTCTGGGAAAGAGGCTGTCTTCAAAGTGACGATTAACTACATTACGGAAACCGTCACTCCAGAACTTACGGATGCATTTGTTTCGGAAAATTTTACCGCCTCTTATGGTTGGACTAACGTTGAAGATATGCGCGAGAAAATGAAACAACGCATGAAGACTGATGCGATACAAGTTTACATTCAGGATTACATCCTAGAAAATTCGACGGTTTCTTCAACACCGGAATCGATCGTTTCATATCAGGACAAATCACTTGTAGCCTACTTCCAGGGTTATGCAGATTCCTACGGTGTGTCATTGGAAGAGTTTCTCGCGACTTATGTGGGGGTTGAATCTATCGATCAGCTAATTGCATCCTATTCAGAAGAAAATCTTCAGCGAGCCAATTTTAACCTGATCATGCAAGCGATTGCTGAAGATCTTGACATCACTGTGTCCGTCGAGGATGTCTCCGCATATTTTGTGAAGACTATGGGCACAGAGGATTATTCTTCTTACGAAACTAATTACGGCTTGCCGTTTCTGAAGCAGTTTGTCTTACTTCAAACAGTAATGGACTACCTTACAGACAATGCCATCGTGGAATAGCGAGCAGCTTCGGTAAAAAGACAACTTCAAGCCACAGAAAACCGGGAAAGTTGGTCCTTCCAGAATTTCTGGAGAAAAAAACATCTAAAAAATATAGTTGCACTTCTCAATACCCACCCAACCCTCCATCAGGATCTGAGTGGGTATTGATTTTTTAACAATTCCCCATCATCCATTAAGCAGACGAAAATAGTCCTGAACCTTTGAACAAAAAGCAGCCAAGTGGACTTGTTCTCCAAGTCACCACAAAAAATCACGAAACTGATAAAATCCTTGAGGTGTGCAAAGGCACCCACCAAACCTTGGAGGCAAAATGCAAAAGCAAAGTAGTCCAAATCCCCTGAAATTTTTGTTGTTTTGTTTGTTAGCGGCAATTTTGATCCTTGGGCTGCTTGCAAAACCTGTAAACGTGCAGGCTGGTTCCGAACAATGGCTGCCGTTCGGTGCGGACATTGAAGGCGATTTTCCCGAATTGGAACTGTTTTCAGCTTCTGCGGATGCCATCGATGTTCACGCCATCATGCCTGGAGCTCGTTTCGGGGAGACTAGCATTGCAGGGCAAACTTACCTGACGCTGAGTGGGGAAGGTTACGTTACATCCGGTCAGGTTGGGGCTCCCGCATTACCAGTTTTGCGCCAGATGATCGAAGTTCCGCTTGGAGCCAAAATCAGCCTGGAAGTGCTGGATGTAAAAACACAGACACTAAGCCTGACTGCTCTTGGGTTCCCAGGAAGGATGGCGCCTACTCAGCCCCCACAGCCGAAATGCGGCGGACTACTGCCTGCAGCATCTCCCTCCGTTGAACTCTATGGAAGTGGGCTTTACCCAGCGGAACAGCTAGCAATTGCAGAAGATTTCATCATGCGCGGACACAGAATTGTTATCGTGGAAATCCGACCTGTCAGATACAACGCAATGTTGGCTGAGTTGGAAGTTACATCTGAGATGACCTTCCGATTGAACTTGAGCGGGGCTGATATGGCTCGCACGAATTCCGAGGCTGACCGGCTCAATTCCATGCCTTTTAATCGCATCCTGCAGCCGATAGTTTTGAACTATAACCAGGGTCGTTCGCTCAACCAAAAAACAGTTGAACGTATTCTGATCATCACCGCGAATATGTTCGAAGCGGACCTTGCTGACTTCGTCTCACTCAAGGAAAGCCAGGGCTTTACTATTTCGGTAGAAAACCTGTCAGATTTAGGCGGTAACTCTACTGCCGCAATTAAGGACTACATCAAAACTCAGTACCTGGGTGACACTCCTCCAGACTACGTAATATTGGTCGGTGATTACTATCCAGGCAATGCGGCTGACCTGACCAATTGGATCTTCCGCACGGATAGCGGTTTTCGTACAGATTTGCATTATTACACCATGGATAGTGAGACTGAATACGTGCCAGACATATTTGGCGCGCGCTTCCCTGTCCGCACAGTCGCGCAGCTAACCGCGATGGTCGATAAGTATGTTGCTTATCAGGCTCAAAGCGGCGAAGAACCCTGGATCAAGAAGGCTGAATTCCTTGCTTCGAATGACGGAAGTTTCTACGATGTGGCGGAGGCTTCTCACAACTATGTGATCAATAGCTATACCTTACCTAAAGGTTATACTGGTATTTTTCCAAACAATCCTCAACCTGGCGGGGATAAGATCTATGCGATCACTTATGGTGGCACTGGAGCACATGCTGTGGCTTCCATGAATGACCATCGTTCCTTCATCGTTTATTCTGGTCACGGTGGTACAACCTTTTGGGACGCTCCCTATGTCAACCAAACGAATATCCGAAATATGACGGGGATCCCGATTTCGTACGTTGCTTCCCATGCGTGCATCACCGCGGATTTTAATGAGCCTGAATCATTTGGAGACACCTGGGTGATCGAACCGGAACACGGTGGACTGACCTTTTTCGGAGCCAGTAACAATTCTTATTGGGACGAAGACGACATGCTGGAACGCACCATTTTTAACACACTTTATGCGGACCCCGAATTGATTGATGTGCCTAGCGTGGGGAGCATGACCCAGGCAGGTCTCCTGGCGGTTGGCGCACAGTTTTCATTGGGGAACTATTATTGGGAAGAGTATCATGTCTTCGGTGATCCGAGCCTGGTAATCACGATGGGTGCCAAATCCCCTGGATTTCGCATCAATGCAGATCCGGCTAGCCTGAAAACCTGCAACGACAACAACTATGACGCCACGATCAATGTGACATCAATTAACGGATATGTCACTCCAGTCAGCCTGACAGTATCCTCTGTGACAGGGTTTACGACGACTTTTGATACCAATCCAGTTACCCCTCCCGGTTCGACGGTCGCGACCATCGCCGGGGATGGAACCGCCCCCACTGGCGTAACCACAATGACCTTTACCGGCACGTCTGGTTTGTTAACCCAAACAGCCGAGCTCCAAATGTCGGTCTTTGCGCCGATTACCACGGGTCCTCAGTTGTTGACCCCTGCGGACAACTCCAAGGATGTTTCCCCACTTACTTCCTTTACTTGGAGTTCGGTGGCGAATGCTGAAACATATCGGCTGCAGGTTGCAGGCGACCCGGGTTTTAGCATGATTGTAGTCGACCAGCCCGGGATTGTTGGGACAAGTCACACTCTAACCGCGAGCCTGGCTACTGACACGCCGTATTACTGGCGCGTTTTTGCCGAGAACATCTGCGGAAATGTGATTAGCACCCAGACATTCGGTTTCCGCACCAACCCCGGTCCCGGAGATTGCGGTGAGGGCACAGAACGCCAGGCGATCCTGCTTGACAATTTCGAAGGCGGTCTCGGTTCATGGCAGAATCCTGCAGACACCTATGGGTTTAATTTTGATCTAACTACCGTGCGGGCATATTCCCCCGTATATTCAGTCCTGGGGAGTGTTCCAGCAGAAGTATCCAATCAGCGTCTGCTCTCACCCGCGATGAGCATTCCCAACACAATCGAACCAGTTTCGTTGATCTTCTGGCATCGCTGGACCTTTGACAGCCTGACCGCATGCAACGATGGTGCGCTCCTGGAAGTAACAACTAACGGGGGTGCCACTTGGACTCAGGTTACGAATGCCAACCTGCTGACAAACCCTTATAACGGGACCATCAAGTCGGGCGTCGTAAATCCTTTGGGCGGCAGACCAGGCTGGTGTTTTGGAACGAATGAATGGGTTCGGACGGTGGTACAGCTCACGCCTTACAAAGGCAACACAGTCCAGTTCCGCTTCCGATTGGGGACAGGATCGACAGGTTCTGCTGAAGGCTGGTATATCGATGATGTGCTGCTGCAGAGCTGTGTGACAAGCGTTCAACCTTTCAAGGTCTTTTTACCCTCAGTTTTGGCTGGCAATTAGTCAAAATTACTCTAATTCATGGAGCACCTCACCCAGTGAGGTGCTCTTTTTTTCTTGGGATGAGAAATCGATTTGAAGTACAATACTTCAGGGTTAATTGACTTTGGAACCACTTGCCATGAAAAGAGTAAAAACACTTTCTTTTGTTTCAGCGTTCATCGTTCTGAGCCTGGTTCTTTCCGCTTGTGTTGGGCTGATTCAACCTAATTTGCCGACCGAACCAGCCTTCGAGACTGCCGCACCCACCCTTGTACCAACCTCCACTCCGACTTCGCCCACACCCAGCTCGGTTCCTCCAGCGGTCTGGATTGACCCGCGCTTGCCTGAGGAGATTCTAGGTCAACTTGATGACATGCTCACGGTGGTGAGGGTTACAAATAAGGAAGAAGCACTACTCAGTTTGACTATCGAAACCAAAGAGCCTGTCAGTTCCTGGATTTACACTCTAGCTGCGCCTTTTGCGACTGTGACGGATGACGTCACAACAGATTCCTTTATAGCCTTCTGGCAGGCTAATGCTGATTTTCCAGTGAGTGTGTTGGTGATGCCGCCGGCGATTTTCGACACGCTCAAGTTACGATTCGGCAATCCTCGTGGAGATGTTCGCCCATTGGCTGAAGGCGACCTGTTATCCTTCTGCCAGACACATGAAGGTGCTTGGGCGATCGTGCCGTTCGAGAGGCTCGAGCCAAAGTGGAAAGTGATTGGCCTGAGTGGGAATTCCCCCATTCACAAGGATTTTGACGTCGAAAATTACCCTCTAATGGTGCAATTAGGCTGGGACAAAGGCGTTTCATCTGTTTCCGAAGTACAGTACCAGATTGCTACTGATGCAATTCATTCCGTACCCGCCACAAATCGCCAATCTGACCTGCTTACAACTGTTGTGCTGACCGGTGTAACGGCATTGACGCGCGCTACTGCCAAAGAAATGGAACTTTATGGCGTGCTCTCTCCGGCAGTTTCCATTGGCGACTTGATGCGCGAGGCTGATATTGCCCATGTCAGTAATGAGGTGCCTTTCGCGAGCAACTGTCCGACCCCACAATGGCAACAGGAAGTGGACCTGGTTTTTTGTTCGGATGACAAATACATTGACCTGATGCGTGAGATCGGTACCGATGTGGTTGAACTGACAGGGGATCACTTCAGCGACTTTGGACCTGACCCGATGTACCATACGCTCGAAATGTACAAAGAAGAGGGCTGGGGTTACTACGGCGGCGGAATTGACATTGAAGAAGCCAAACAGCCCCTGAAAATCACCCACAACGGCAATAAAATCGCCTTTTTGGGCTGTAATGCCAAGGCTCCGGGTTATGCCACCGCCAGTGAAAACAATCCTGGAGCACTACACTGCGATTTGGATGAGATGGTGGAACAAATCAAGCTGTTGAAGGACGAAGGATACGAGGTGATCTTCACATTTCAGCACCAGGAAATCTACCGCTGGAATCCAACTGAAGATATGATCGCGGATTTTCAGCGCGTGGCTGAGGCTGGTGCGGTGATTGTGAGCGGCAGCCAGGCACACCAACCCCACCTGCTTGAGTTTTATGGTGACAGCCTAATTCACTATGGACTAGGGAACCTCTTCTTCGATCAACTTGGCTGGTTTGAAGATTCAGACAAAGCTTTTCTTGACCGCCACATCTTCTATGATGGAAAGTATCTTGGGGTTGAGTTGATTACCGTTCAGTTCTTCAACTGGTCCACGCCAACTTTAATGACCCCCGAAGCACGTGCGGCTATGCTGGAAAAACTTTTCGTTGAGAGCAGTCTCATTAATTAAATTGACCCTTTCGGGTCAAAATTATTGAAAAGACAGACTGACGTTTGGATACAATCAGTGAAGAAACTCTTTCACTAGATTGCTCGTTTCACAACCTTTCACTAATCAGGTTTGACTTTCTCTGGCTTGGATAACCTGCGAAATGCAATGGTGTCGCTATTCTCGATCGCAGAGACGTTGTAGGAAAAAGGTTCCCAGCCATCCTGCAGGGCATAATAAATGATTTCTCTGTTTGGATGCTCTGCCTGGGCCTGGTAGCAAGTTTGCAGATATTGCTCGTGCGTCATCTCAGCAATCTCCCGTGTACCCCAATAACGCACTTTTCCGATACGTTCAATGATCAAGAGTTCCCATTTTTTTGTCATTTTGCCCTCGTCTTCAATGAAATTCTTTCCACCAAGTATAGCTGTTTCAAGTGAAAAACGGAAAATTTTAGGTGATAAGGATAAAAATAAAAAAACTTCGCATAAAGCGAAGTTCTTGGTGCCCCTACCGGGATTCGAACCCGGGTTTTAGCCTTGAAAGGGCTGCGTCCTAACCACTAGACAATAGGGGCATCGAGTTAGGTATTCTACATGAGTTTTCCTAACCGGTCAAGGTCGAATTTTCAAACTAATGTGAGGAGCTTCGTAGCAGAAAGCTGACCTCCTTACGGAATTGCCTCAAAAAGTGATTGACACAGTTGATAGATTGCTTTATAATAATCGGTTGTTGCCCCAGCGAAAGTTGGCTGGGGTTCATTATGTAACCAACTTTCCCGTACCTGAGCGGTGACACGCGCAGTAAGCGGTAAAGTAAAGATTGGAGAGAATATGAAGTATGCAATTATTGAAGCGGGCGGTAAGCAATACCGCGCCGAAGAAGGTATGACCCTGACGGTCGACCTTTTGACCGCAAATGTCGGCGACGCAGTCACCCTCGATAAAGTGCTCATGTTAGTGGATGGCGAAACGGTTACCATTGGTACTCCCTATATAACGGGTGCCAGCCTGGCCACTACTGTCAAGGAGCATTTCAAGGGCAAGAAGATTCTGATCTTCAAGTACAAACCAAAGATCGATTACCGCCGCAAGGCTGGTCATCGCCAACAGTACACCAGATTACTGGTTCAATCAATCGTGATGGAGTAGAGAAATGGCCCATAAAAAAGGTGGCGGGTCATCCCGCAACGGTCGTGACAGCCAGGGGCAGCGCCTCGGTATTAAAAAATTCGGTGGAGAACATGTCATCAGCGGCAATATCCTCGTTCGTCAGCACGGCACCAAAGTGCATCCGGGCTGGAATGTGGGTCAGGGTCGTGATTACACACTCTTTGCGACTATAGAAGGCTACGTAAAATACGAAACTCTCGCCGGCGGACGCAAGCGCGTTCATGTAATGGTTCAGAGTGAGGAGCCTGGGAAAGGCAGCAACTAAGCATGAAAACTAAGATTCAACCCAAATACTATCCTAATGCCAAGGTCTCCTGTGCCTCTTGCGGCGCTGAATGGACCACTGGTTCAACTGTGCCCGAAATCAGAACCGAAGTTTGCTCGAATTGCCATCCTTTCTACACTGGACAGCAGGCACGCATCCTCGACCGCGAAGGTCAGGTGGATCGCTTCTACAAACGTCTCCAGGTTCGCCAGGACTATGTTGCCGATCAGAAGAATGCTTCACAGGCTAAAACCTCTCCCAGCCGCCTGATCTCCGAGCTTACCCTCGGCGCCAAGGCTGTAGCTGCGCTCAATCGTGCTGAAATTGTCACGGTTGGTGATGTCCTCGCCAAACTCGAGGGCGGTGAGAAAGCCCTGCTCGATATTGAAGGTTTCGGTCGCAAGTCATTGATCGACCTCAAGAAATCTTTGCGCCAACTGGGTTATCAACTCCCAGCTGCAGCCCAGGAAATCGAGATCTAAAACAGGTCTTCAGTACAACAAATCAGGCAGGTTGAAAAACCTGCCTTTTTAATTCTCCGCGTTGCCAGTCGACCATAAAAGCTTTATACTTTTCAGCATTATTGTTATCTGAACCAGGAGGCTTAATGTCACAACCAGCTGGAGTTGTTGAAGTAATAACCGGATCCATGTTCTGTGGAAAAACCGAGGAGCTCATTCGCCGCCTCAGGCGCGCGAGTATCGCCAAACAGAAAGTTCAGGTCTTTAAGCCTGTCATCGATGATCGCTATGCGTTTTATAAAGTGAAATCACATTCTGGCATGGATTACGAAGCTGTACCTGTCAATAGTTCGGTTGAGTTACTTGAGAAACTTGACCCTGAGGCAACTGTTGTTGGTGTGGATGAGGCGCAATTCTTTGACGATGGCATCGTGGAAGTTGTGAACCAACTGGCTGACCGTGGTCTGCGGGTGATTGTGACCGGTCTGGACACGGATTTTCGTGGCGAACCTTTTGGTTGCATGCCAGTTATGACTGCCAAAGCAGATAAAGTCGACAAACTAACGGCTATTTGTGTCGTATGCGGGGAACCTGCCACCAGAACGCAACGCCTGGTGGGGGGTAAGCCCGCACGATATGATGAACCCATTGTGGTGGTCGGAGCGGCGGAAATGTATGAAGCCCGCTGCCGGCGCTGCCACTCTGTCCCGAGAGATTAGGTGCCTATGCCCCAACCATACCAGGATTATTTGGACAAAATTCTCATTCCGGAAGATAAGCTCCAGGCACGCATCCGCGAGCTTGCAGCAGAAATCAACCAGGACTACGCCGGCAAAGAACTGCTGGTAATCTGCATCCTGCGCGGTGGGGTGATGTTCCTCACCGATCTGATCCGCCACATTGATGTGCCTTTGGCAATCGAATTCATGGCTGTTTCTTCTTATGGATCCGGCGCGCGTTCTTCCCAGGGCGATGTGCGCATCACCCTCGACCTGAACACCACCATCTTTGGCAAACATGTCATCATCGTCGAAGATATTATTGACAGTGGGCACACACTTGCTTCGGTTATCGATCTGCTCAAAACTCGCGAACCAGCATCAATCCATATCTGCACCCTGCTCGATAAATACGAACGCCGGGAAGTGGACATGCCGATCCGATATTGCGGATTCAAGATTGAGAACGAGTTCGTTTTCGGATACGGACTCGACATGGACGAATACTATCGCAACCTGCCTTTTGTGGCGACAGTTGATCTGGATAAATATGAACCTCCAGCTGGATAACGAACTGCTCCAGCTCCTCGAATTGGTTCGGGAGTTGGCTTGCGGTACGCGTGTGTACCTTGTTGGGGGAGCTATCCGCGATTTGCTGCTTGGGCGAGTTGTCAAAGATCTCGATTTTGTTCAACCCCATGGCTCAATCCAACTGGCGCGGGCGGTCAGCCGCCGTCTGAACGGGGCGGTATACACGCTCGATGATGTACGGCACTCGGCGAGGGTGATCCTGCGGCAGGGCGGACAGGACGAACAGATACTCGATTTCACCTCCTTCATCGGAGTGGACCTCGAACAGGATCTGCGACAAAGAGATTTCACGGTCAACGCCATGGCAGTCGATTTGGATGCGCCAGGTCAGTTAATTGACCCTCTGGGTGGGGAGGCCGACCTTGAAGCAATGCAATTGCGTCTTTGCGGACCGGACTCGTTGATCAACGACCCTATTCGAGTTTTGCGGGGAGTGCGCCTGATCAGCAGCTACGATTTGAGATATGGATTGGAAATAATCGATGCGATGCGCGTAGCCATAAAAAGATTGGGGGTTGTTTCTGGAGAACGCATCCGGGATGAGTTGTTCAAATGCCTGGCGGTATCCAACTTCGATGTCGCGTCCCAGTTGTTGAGTGATTTTGGAGTGATGGATCAACTGCGACTGCTTACTTTCGGTGTGGACCCAGCTGAACCTAATTCCTTTGAGGATGACACGGAATCATTCGTGTCATTGTCTCGCAAAAACAGCCAGCCTGAAGATGGGCAACATAAACCTGAACCCAAACTAGTTTCTGAGTTAGAGCACCTGCTTTCTTATCAGACTATGTTAGACGAACCCCTGCAGGGTGGGCGGAAGCGCCGCCATTTGTTGTTGCTTTGTTCCATCCTGCTTCATATCCATCCCGCTTTTGATTCAGCCCAACCCGGTGGGGTCAGGTTGCAACCAGAGCAGTTTGCCGGGCAAATCTCACAAGCTTTGTTGATCGGGCAGAAAGAAACGGCTTACTTTAAAGCAGTTTCCGGGGGATTTAACCGACTTGCAGAGCTTTCCACCCGAGAACCTGCAAAACTGGATTACTACCGTTTTTTCCGTGATTTTGGCGCTTATGGGCTTGATAGCGCGCTACTTGCCTTGGTTGAGACGGAAACTCCAGCCCCGCTGCTTCAATTTTCACCGCGAATCTGCAGGCAGGTTTTTCAGACATGGTTCACGGAGCAGGGGAATACGGTGGATCCACCGCGACTTGTGGACGGAAATCTCCTACAGCATGAACTGGGAATTGCTCCTGGCTCAAAGATCGGATATTTACTCGAAACGATTCGTGAGCAGCAGGTGCTGGGCAACATTGCCACGACTGCAGAAGCTGTTGCTTTTGCGCGATATGAATCTACAAGGAATGTTTGACATGATTGCACATTTATCTGAACTTGACATGTATTACGAAATCCGAGGGGATGGAAAACCGATCTACCTTTTGCACGGTTTAGCACTGGACCATAGCATCTGGCTGGAGATGGCAGACTACTATGAAAATCAGGCTCAATTTATCATTCCTGACCTGCGCGGGCACGGGCGCACGCCGCTGGGAAATGCGGATGGCACGCTTGAGCAGTTTGCCAATGATGTCCTTCAACTGGCTGACCACCTAGGTCACCAACAATTCACCCTGGCAGGTCACTCCATGGGTGGGTACATCGCTTTGGCGCTGGCCGAAGGACACCCAGAACGCCTGGCAGGGTTGGTGATGGTCACCAGCAATGCCCGCGCGGACAGCCCGGAAAAACACGAAAGTCGTCTGCAAGACGCCAGACAGGCGTTGGCGGAAGGTACCCAGAGTATGGCAAGCACGCTGATTGAGCGCATGATGCCCGATGGCGAATTTGCCCAGCCTGACGAGCACATGTGTGAGGTTGTGTTGAATTCTTCCGCGGAAGGTTTTGCCAACGTGCAAACCGCAATTGCCAACCGTCCCAATCGCCTGGCGGTTGTCAATTCTCTGACTTGCCCGTTATTGGCAATTGCCGGCGGGAAAGATCAGATTTTACCGGTTGAAATTGCCCTGGAGCCGGCAGACCACGCCCAGCACGGTCGGAAAGTTTGCCTGCCTGGCGTCGGTCATATGCCGATGATCGAGGTCCCCTACACTCTTGGCGCATTACTCGTTAGCTTGTGAGGTTTCATGACTGATTTGGATTTTATCTTCAGCCGCCGCAGCATCCGACGCTTTACCCCAGAACAGGTTAGTGAAGACCAGATCAAGCTGTTGCTTGAAGCTGCCATGGCTGCGCCGACCGCAATTAACATGCAACCCTGGCATTTTGTCGTGGTTGATGATCCTGATAAACTGGCAGACCTTCGAAACCCCCTTCCTTTTGGAAAAATGCAGGCACCCCTGGCGATTTGTGTTTGCGGAAACCTGGGCTCAGTTAAGAAGCTGGTGACGGAGCGCTTCTGGGTACAGGATTGCAGCGCGGCGACTGAGAATTTGCTCCTGGCTGCTAATGCATTGGGCTTGGGAGCGGTCTGGTGTGGGGTGCATCCGATTAATCGGCTCGAGAGCTCCATCCGTTCTGTGCTCAACCTCCCGGAATCGGTCATCCCTTTAAATGTTGTCTTTGTAGGTCACCCAGCTGAGGAGAAACCCGCCCGTACGCAGTATAACGAGGCGAAAATCTCGCGCAATCTTTATGAAATCCGTTGGGAGCCCACGATGGATCAGGATTGATCAGGTTTCGCATAGGAACCAAGGCTTTCCCTGCTTATCAATCCAAGAAATATATTATACAGGTCGAATTTTCCGGCGACCTGCAAAACGAGTATGGTAAAATTTAAGATTGTGGATATAACCAATAATCAAGATCGTTAGGAGGATCTATGTCAAAAAAATGGGTTTATTTATTCAATGAAGTTGATCAAGCTGAGGCTTATGCCGGCAGTTGGGATGGCGTACGCGGTCTGCTTGGCGGCAAAGGTGCCAACCTTGCTGATATGACGCGTGCTGGCGTTCCGGTACCCCCCGGACTGACCATCACGACCGAAGCCTGCAATGCTTTCCAGGTTTCCCGCGAATTCCCGGAAGGGGCTTGGGAGCAGGTTCTCGTCGCCCTCAAAACCGTCGAGGAACAAGCTGGCAAGAAATTCGGCGATTCCGAAAATCCTTTGCTGGTTTCCTGCCGTTCAGGTGCAAAGTTCTCCATGCCTGGCATGATGGACACTGTCCTCAATATCGGTCTCAATGACGAAGTGGCAAAAGGTTTGGTCGTCAAGAGCGGTGACGAACGTTTCGTCAACGATTCATATCGCCGGCTCGTCCACATGCTTGGCACCGTCGTAATGGGTATTGATGATGAGCATTTCGAAGAACCTTTAAAAGCCTACAAAGCGGAAAAAGGCTACAAGAGCGACACCGAAATGAACGCTGCCGATTGGGCTGCCATCACTGAAGCCTACAAGAAAGTTGTTCACGAACAAATGGGCTTTGAATTCCCACAGGATCCTTACAAACAGCTTGAACTGGCTGCCAAGGCTGTGTTTGACTCATGGAATGCGAAACGCGCCATCGACTATCGCCGCCGCGAGAACATCCCTGATGACCTCGGCACTGCTGTCAACATCCAGACCATGGTTTTTGGCAACATGGGCGGTGACTCCGGAACCGGTGTAGCCTTCACCCGTGATCCCCAAACTGGCGAAAATGTCATGTTTGGCGATTATCTGATGAATGCCCAGGGCGAAGACGTTGTGGCTGGTATTCGCAACACATCCAGGATCTCTGGCATGAAAGACGAATTACCCGAGGTTTACCAGCAATTCCACGACATCACCGAACGCCTTGAACAACATTACAAGGACCTGCAAGATGTTGAGTTCACCATCGAACACGGCAAGCTCTGGATGCTCCAGACCCGTAACGGCAAACGCTCCGCGAAAGCCGCCATCAAGGTTGCTCACGATATGGTGCTGGAGGGTCTGATCGACAAGAAAACTGCACTCAACCGTGTAAGCACTGAACAAATCGACCAGATGCTGCATCCCCAGTTCTCTCGCACTGATTTGGAAAAAGCTCGTGGTGAGGGACGTTATTATGCCAAAGGCGTGAACGCTTCTCCAGGTGCAGCCGTAGGACGGATCTATTTCGATGCAGACCTGGTTGAAAAGATGCACAATGTTGAAAAACAAGACGTCATCATGGTTCGCCCGTTTACCAAGCCAGACGATGTGCACGGTATGCTGGCAGCCAAGGGCATCCTCACCAGTGAAGGTGGAGCCACCTCGCATGCAGCGGTGGTTGCCCGACAGTTTGGTGTTCCCTGCGTAGTTGGTGCTGCGGACATCGACATTGATATGAACAAGCGCCAGATGACCTGCCGCGGTATTACCGTCAAAGAAGGTGAATGGATCTCTCTTGATGGAACCACCGGTGAGGTATTCGTTGGTCAGCTTGGTCTGACAACCCCTGACCTCTCGGAACAGAAAGAACTCATGACCCTCCTGGGTTGGGCAGATGAAGTTTCGCGCCTCCAGGTCTGGGCAAACGCGGATTATCCCAAGGATGCCAAGCGAGCTCGCAGCTACGGCGCCAAGGGTATCGGTCTATGCCGTACTGAGCACATGTTCTTTGAAGTGAGCCGTCTGCCTGATGTGCAGTCGATGATCATGAATTCAGAAGCCACTCAGCGCATGTTGAACAATCTCGAACAGCTTGAGAAGGCTTATGCTCTTGGTCGTCTGGAAGGACGCACCCTCAACGAGAAGGACAAGGCAGCTCTGAAGGCTGAGATTGATGCACAAAAAGACCAAATTGAAAACTCTGCGGAATCCAAGGCTTACTTCGGCGCGCTCAAGAAGATCCTGCCTCTCCAGCGCAGTGACTTCTACGGGCTGTTTGAGGCGATGACCGGTTTGCCGGTAATCATCCGCCTTATCGATCCTCCTCTGCATGAGTTCCTCCCAAGCATGGAAGACCTGCTGACCGAAGTGGCGACTTTGAAAGCCAAGGGCATCACTGAGGGTCTGGTAGAAAAACAGCACATGCTCGACGTCGTCATGGGACTGCATGAAAGCAACCCGATGATGGGCTTGCGCGGCATTCGCCTGGGCATTGTTTACCCCGACATCATGAAGATGCAAGTTCGTGCCATCTTTGAAGCTGCTTGTGACGCAAGGCTGAATGGATTCGATCCTCACCCCGAGGTCATGATCCCGCTGACCGGTCATGTGAACGAGCTCAAGGAAGTCCAGCCTACCCTGGTGCGAATCGCCAAGGAAGTCATGGCTGAGAAGGGCGTTGAAGTTGCCTACAAATTCGGAACCATGATCGAAATTCCGCGCGCTGCCGTAACTGCCAGTGAGATCGCGGAGTATGCCGAGTTCTTCTCCTTCGGCACAAACGATCTGACCCAGATGACCTTTGGCTACAGCCGCGACGACGCGGAACGCACCTTCCTGGGTGTGTACGTTGAAAAGGGTATCCTCGAGAAGAACCCCTTCCAGCAGCTTGACCGCGAAGGCGTTGGTCGTTTGATGAAAAAGGCTGTGGATGACGGTCGGGCTGTGCGCCCAGATCTCGAAGTTGGTATCTGCGGTGAACATGGCGGTGACCCAAGCTCGATCGAGTTCTGCCACATGATTGGCAACAATTATGTTAGCTGCTCGCCATTCCGTGTGCCTTTAGCCCGCCTCGCAGCAGCCCAGGCTGCGCTGAAGCACGGCTAAAATTGTTCTAGTTCATTAGAAAACGGCTCCTCTAGAGGAGCCGTTTTTCTTAATAAGGTCAGGTTTTCAGGCTTGCCGAACAACTATTGCCGAATTATTGACCGTAAATCAGTGAGTAACGGTTGAAAATCTCAACAATGTTGCGAATATAAACTCTTGGCTCCAGGTAGCGGATGGTGTTCAGGAAAACATCCGGGTCGTCACCAGTTAACTTTGCCCAGCTGTTTACATTTCCTTGCCCAGCATTGTAAGCTGCGAGGGCTTTGTATTCATCTCCGTCATAAGCGTAAAACATCCTCGCCAGGTTATTACTGCCAAGTTCGAGGTTGTAGTAAGGAACATCCAGGTCTGACACTTCAAAATCGGTCAAAAATCCAGTCTCATATGCAATTGGCTCTGCTGTGGAAGGCATCACTTGCATGATGCCACGTGCTCCTGCCCCAGAGACAGCCTGAGCCCCAAAGTGGCTCTCCTGGTAGATCACGCTCAGCAGCAACAACTCGGAGAGGTGGTATTTTTCTGCTGCAGCCTGGATCCAAGGCAGGTAATACGCGCCGTATTCGATGTAGGTGAAATAGGGCGGGTATGCCGCAGAAAATGGTGTGTCAGCGTATCCAGAGAGCGTGGCGATGATCTTGCTGGCTTCCAGGGCGGAGCGGTAGTAACCTCTTTCAAGGAATACCTTGATGAGGCGGAAAACGTTGAGGGCATCAGACTGGTTCTCACTCAAGAGTGCGCTCAGCTCAGTTGAAGCAATGTCATAGAGCCCTAGCCGGTCAAACTCCATCGCGCGAACGAACGATGGGTTATTGAAGAGCTCTGAAGAGTAATCGAGGTTGGTTCCCATCGGAACGTTGAAGGCGGTCTTGAGCCACTCGCCTGCGGGGATACGCAGATCTGGCAGATCGACAGCCAGGTTGAGTTGCGTTGGTTCCTGGAGAGGCGGGCGATTTTCCATCAACTCTGCTGCCCTTATGCCGTAATAGCCATAGGGTGCCTGGTTGATTGCAGCTTGCCAATTGAGCCTGGCTTCGGCATTTTTCCCTTGCGCCTGGTTTATTTTGCCAAGCCAAAAATTCGCAGCTGAAAGTTCAAATGGTTCCGCGCTCATGGGAATGATGCGATTGAAGTTTTCTGCTGCTTTATCGTACTGACCCAGTTCAAAATAGACTGACCCACCAAAAAACAAACCGTTAAATGCTTTTTCAGAGCCTGGGTATTCCAATGCGATACGCGTCCAGGAATCTGCCGCAGCTTGTTTCTGATTGTCAAAAAGCTGGTAGCTGGCAGCAGTATCGAGCAAGTCTGGCGCTTCCAAATCAGAATGAAGCTCCGCGGCAAGGCTCAGCGCTGTGTCGATGCCCAATTGGATTTGCCCCAGGTATCTGTTTTGGGTATCGATAATGGCTTCAATTGCATCAAGCCGATAAGGACTGGTTGGGTGTTTGGTGATCAGCTCACTCCAAAGTTGGATTGCTGCCTTATCCTCTGCAGTTCCTCCAGAGAAGTTAGCCTGCGTGCGTTCGGTCGATTCAATCCCCGCCAAAACCAACCCCTGGGCTCTTGAAGCCAAACCCTTGTAGTAGAGGGCCTTGTCAAGATCCACATTGTTGTTTGGGATGTAACGATCAAACGCCTCGATGGCAAGCGGGTATTGCCCTCTGTAGTAGTTGATCAAACCGCGCTGTAATTCGTTAACTTCCTGCCCTGCATCCAGTAGTGCCAGTAAGGCAGAGAAACTGTCGTAAGCGTAAGGGAAGTTGTTCACCGCGTCTTGATAGTAGCCGTAGGCTTCTTCTGGTTTTCCGGAGTTGATCAGTAGACGACCGATCATAAGATCCATTTGAGCTTTGGTGTACTCACTGCCCGATTGGTAAAATATTTCTTTATAGATGTCGATTGCGGCTTGGTTCTCACCCAAATTTGCATAACCTGCCGCCACTTTTTGCGCGAGCCTCAGATTATCTGTTACTGGCGCTGCCAGGTAGGCAGTTTTGTATGCTTCGAAGGCAGCCTCTGCCTGGCTATCTTCGCTTAACAAGTCGCCGATTATCTCGTAAACATAGGGATCGATGATGCCCGGTCGGGCGATTGCATACGTCTGAAATTCTGTTAGGGCTTCATCCTTGCGGTCCTCTGCAAGGGCAGCCTCGCCAAGGATGAAGTGGGCTCTCGCGGCAGGCAACGAGGCGGGGTATTTGTTGATCAGATCTTGTAGACTGCGGGTGGTTTGGTAATAGTCTTCCTGTTTGAAAAATGTCAGTCCCTGGCCGAAGAGGGCTGCCGCTTTGAATTCATCGGTGTCTTCAGGCAGTGTGCCTGAATAAAGCTTGTAAGCCTCGCGATAGTCGCCAAACGCCAGCGCCAGGTCAGCATCCGCCAGGGTTGCCTCCGGAGCAGGCGGGATTTCAGCGGTCGCAATTGGCATCAAAGTTGGCTCAGAAATCAGAGCTGTAGAAGTAGGAACAGCTGGTTGAGTTGGTGATGGTGGGGTTATTACCGGACCACAGCCACTGGCAAGCATGACCCCAAGAATTACTGGAATAAACCACCGGTAAACAAATTTCATTCCTGACTTATAAACCAAAGGAAAGGGCTTGTCAACTTGACTCCCTGTAATAATTCTAGAGAGAAAGGCAACAGAAATCATGATGTTTAGCACATAATCCAACCATACCATCGAGAGCGTGGATATAATTAAATAAAACCTGGAGGTTCGAATGAAAAGTTGGCAACGCTATTTTGAGGTGATGCAGGAGGTTGTTGAGGACGTGCTCAGCACACAAACGGCCAGTATTGACAAGGCAGCTGAAATTCTTACCATTGCGACCAAAAACAATGGAATCATCCACCTGTTTGGGTCGGGTCACTCCAGCTTGATTGCTGAGGACGTTTTTTGGCGGGCTGCCACATTAGCGAACGTACACGCAATCTTTGAATCCGCGGTAGCAGGAATCAACGAAGTTACCAAGACCAGCAAGATCGAGAAACTTGAGGGCATCGGCAGAGTCATCGTGGACTACAACCACGTTCAACCGCCTGACGCCATGATCTGCATCTCCAACTCGGGCAACAACGCCGCCACTGTTGATGTGGCAATCAGAGCAAAAGAACTCGGCGTGCCTGTGATTGCGATCACGAACGTCACCTATGCCGATCAGCTAACGACTCATCACAGCAGCGGTAAAAAGTTGAAGGACGTGGCCGATGTCGTCATCGACAACTGCTCACTTTACGGTGATGCGGCGGTGGAGCTGCCAGGCTATCCACAGAAAGTCGGAGCCACCTCCACGATACCCGTTGCGTTCATCGTTCCGGCCCTGTTGGTGCAGACCTGCGAGAACCTCCTCGCACTGGGTATCCAGCCGGACGTTTACTACAACGGACATCTGGCTTACGAAGACCCCAGCATCAAACTTCATAACGATGCCCTGGTTGAAAAGTATTTCTACCGAATCCGAAATTTATAGGACAAAAAACTGCTCTGAATTCAGAGCAGTTTTTCTATCTTCCGTTTTTACTTCAGTTAACCCGCATACTTTTTCAGGACAGGTGGAATGGATGCGCGAATGAGGTCAAAGGTCTTGCGAAAGGCAGCCAATTTTTCCTCATCGGTGCCAACGACAGCAGCTGGATCTTCGAAACCGATATGAATCTTTTCACCCTGTTTTAGCCAAAGCGGGCAAGTCTCGTTTGCGTGATCACAGACCGTGACAACCAGGTCGAAGTTCTGATTTGAAAACTCATCCACTGATTTCGAACGTCCTTGATGATAAATATCGGCTTCCTCGATGACTTGCTGTGCAAATGGATTGACCTTGCCGGTCGGCTCTGTGCCGGCGCTGAAGGCAACCCATTTGTCCCAGCAGTCGTTGTTGACGATCGCCTCAGCGATTTGGCTGCGGGCGGAATTGCCAGTGCAAAGGAAAAGGACTCTTTTCCTGCCCTTCAGGTCATCATCCTCAGCGTCGAGGGGTTCAATGTGGGGAGCGTTTGTGGCGTTCTCATCATCGACGAGGACCTCATCCGCAAAATCACCATCATCCATCGCGACTAACAGGGATTTGGCTTTTTCGGCATCTTCAGGGCGCACCTGGATGCCAACCGAACCCAGGTCTCCGACGGTGAAGCTGTAAATCAGACCCAGCGTGTCCTGATCAATGTATACAGGGATGCCTTGCGCCTCGAGGAAGGCTTTAATTGTCTCAGCGTCCAGGCGGCCATGCGCACTGTAAACGGTCACAAAAGAATCCAGACCCCGGCTTCCCATTAATAGCTCCAATCCTCGGTGCAACGTTTCCAATCGACCAATTCTTCCGGTTTGAACCAAAGGGCGATCTCGACTTCAGCGTTTTCAGCTGAGTCAGAGGCATGGGTAAGGTTTTTCTGGTTTTGAATACCATAATCGGCACGGATTGAACCTGGGTCAGCTTCGGTGCCGCGTGTTTTGCCCATTGTTTGGCGAATCGCAACAATTGCATCAGGTCCAGTCCAGACCATTGCCATGACGGGAGAGGATGTGATGAAAGAAATTAAACCGTCAAAAAATGGCTTACCCGCGTGCACAGCGTAATGTTGCTGTGCCAGTTCCGGGCTGACCCGCAGGAATTTTGCTGCAACGAGGCGCAGCCCACGGTTTTCAAGCCTTGTAATAATCTCCCCTATCAATCCACGCTGTACACCATCGGGTTTGACCAACACTAATGAACGTTCCATGCCATTCTCCAAAAGTGAATTTTTAATTGCACTTAACTATTAAGTTCGCTATAGAGATCCCATAGGCTACCGGTATCCGGGGCGAGTGTCAATTGTGATCTCAAGGTCTTTTTCGCCGCTTCAAGAAAGAGAGGGTTACCTTTGTTATCACGAATGAGTGTGAAAGCTCTTTCGCGTTGCCCTTGAGAAAGTAAGTCACGAACATTCTGTCTGAAGCTCTCTGCTGCTTCAAGTTGTGGGTCGGGGGTTATCGCTTCTTCTACCTCTTCCAACAGAACCGATTCAGGATAGACCACTTCAGCCTCAATTAACTGATCCTCAGTGTGGATTTCCCAGGCTTCCTGGTCTGTTTCCTGGTTCAAGGCTTCCTGCTCCTGGAAATCTGAAATTTCCTGCCATTCAGTCTCTACAGGCACTGATGGCGGCGTAAAAGCCTGATCGTCTTCCAGGTTTTCAGAATTTGTCTTAAGTTGATCTGTCTCGTTCTCAAGCTCTGATTCGTCTGTCAACTGCTCAGGGGTTGACGCGAAGTTCAAAATCCATTCCGGCAATTTTGTTCTGAGCGGCACGTTGGCGATAATTACCGGTTGCGTGCCTTCATCAGGTTTTTTCTCCGGGTTGGTAAGGTTGATCACAACAGGTTGGGTAATTCCTTTTTGTTCTTCGGTCACAATCAGTCTCCAAGGTAATCGCGCAATTTGCGCCTGACGCTGGGGTGGCGCAGGCGGGTAAGAGCCTGGGCTTCGATCTGGCGCACACGTTCACGGGTGACACCCATCTTGCGCCCAACTTCCTCTAATGTATATGCCTGACCGTCCAACAGACCGTAACGCAACTGCAAGATGCGGACTTCACGAGGAGGGAGGGTGTCCAACACTTCCACGAGATGTTCCCTCAGCAGGTTGAACGTCGCGGTTTCATCTGGTGGGGGAGCTTCGTCGTCTTCGATAAAGTCGCCAAGCACCGAATCTTCTTCATCATCAGTTGGCGTTTCCAGGGAGAGCGGTCGGCGTGCCACTTGGATCATATTCTCGACCTTCTTTGGCAGCACTTCAAGTGTTTCTGCCAATTCTTCTACCGATGGCTCACGACCCAGTTTTTGGGTCAGTTGATGCTGAACACGAAGAAGTTTGTTAATCTGGTCGCCCATGTGCACCGGCACCCGGATAGTCCTGCCCTGGTCCGCGATGGCGCGGGTTACGGCCTGGCGGATCCACCAGGTTGCATAGGTGCTGAATTTGTGTCCGCGTTGATACTCAAATTTCTTGGTAGCGCGAATTAAACCGATGTTGCCCTCCTGGATCAGATCCAGGAAAGGAACGCCTCGCCCCATATATTTCTTGGCGACGCTGATCACCAGGCGGGAATTTGCGGTGATGAGGTGGTCACGAGCGTTTGTGCCATCCTCAATCAATCGTCTAAGTTCCATGCGGCGCTTGTTGCTCAGGTTCCCCTGGGCAAGCTCAGTTCTTGCCATCCGACCTTGTTCGATCCGTTGAGCTAAAATGACCTCTTCCTCAATGTCATTCAGAAGCGGCACACGGCTGACCTCTTTTAGGTAAAGTCCGATTGTGTCATCGGTGTCGATGCTTGCCAGGTCATCAATGGGAGGTTCCTCGTCCATCGTTTCCGATAATTCTTCATCGGAAGGCTCAATTCTTGGCATGTCATCTTCAACGACTGTGATGCCAGCATTGCCAAGCGCGTTGTAGATGCCTTCGAGCTGGTCTATGTCCTGCTCGATTTCCGGGAAGAAATGCAGGATATCATCGTTAGTCACATAAGACTTTTTTCGAGCAAAATCCTTTAGGCGGTTTAGAGATGATGAGGGGGAATCTTCGTCTTGTATCGGTTGATTGTTCAATCTTGCCATA
>CAYRYL010000016.1:0-43243 GCA_964428425.1 uncultured Anaerolineaceae bacterium
TCCCACCGGGGGTGACGCACTTCAGAGCTGTTGCCAGGTCGTTACCGGTTGCTTCAATCACGATGTCAGCTTTGCGACCATAGGTGAATTCGGTAATCTTTTCAGACACATCGACTTCATTGGGGTCCCAGACGGTCAGACCGCATTTCTTTGCAAGTTCGCGGCGGAAGGGATCGATTTCGGTGACGGCCACTTTTGCTGCGATGTTTTTGGCAAACTGTGAAAATAGATATCCGATCGGACCAAAGCCAATGATCATCACGTAATCGTAGGGTAACATTTGCAGTGTATTCATGCCGTTGACCACGGTCGCCAAAGTCTCAACCTGGGTTCCAAGAACGTCATCGATTTCGTCCGGTAACACAAAGCATTGCTTTTCAGGAACCAGGCAGTATTCCGCGTAACCACCATCACGCATCACACCCAGTGCACTGGTTTTGATGTCCACGCACTGGCTGGTAAGACCCATTCGGCAGAAGTCGCAGAAACCGCAGCGAATATTGTTGTCAACTGCGACACGATCACCCAGTTTCACATGATGCACATGCGAGCCAATTTCAACAACCTCGCCACAAAATTCATGACCAAGAATGGTGTTGGGCTTGAAATGATGTTTGCCCTCCACAATTTTGACATCACTGCCGCAGATGCCTACCGCTGAGATCTTCAACAACACATCATCTGGATTTTGCACGTGCGGGATCGGTACCTGCTCCAAAACCAGATCTCCAACACCTTTAAAGACAAGCGCTTTCATAGTTTCCATTTTCTTTAATCTCCTTGTTTTCTATTATTGCACACGTGTGCATTCGTTAATAAATAAAAGTCAGTCACACTTCAGGATCCTCTAACGTTGAATGCGTGCTGAACCTCCTTTGGCAAAAGCCCTCACCTGCTCCAGAGTTGCCATGGTGGTATCGCCGGGGAAAGTCGTCAGTAATGCCCCATGTGCCCAACCAAGATTGACGGCTTCCTGTTCCGTTTGACCGGAAAGCAGCCCATAGAACAACCCGGAAGCAAACCCATCGCCCCCACCCACCCGGTCAAACACATCCAACTCGCATGTGGGTGCCACATAAGTCCTACCATTGATCCACGCAACCGCACCCCAGGAGTGGCGGTTGGTTGAGTGCACCTCGCGCAGCGTGGTGGCAACAACCTTGACATTGGGATACATCCGCACAACCTCATCGATCATTCCGATGAACGCGCCCGGATCCAGCTTGGAAGCTCCTGCAACCTGGGGTCCATGAACTCCCAAACCAAGTTGCATATCCTCTTCATTGCCCACCAAAACGTCCACATTCTCCATAATTTTGCGCAAAACGGCTTGCGCGGCTTCCTGCCCGCCCCAGATGTTCCAGAGCTTTGCGCGATAGTTCAGGTCAAAGGAAACCACAGCCCCCGCAGCTTTGGCAGCACGCATACCTTCAATGATCACTTCACCAGTCGTTTCAGACAGCGCCGCGAAGATCCCCCCGCTATGAAACCAGCGTACACCTCCGCCAAAGATTGCCTGCCAGTCAAAATCACCTGGCTTCAACTCGGCGGCAGCCTCGTGACTGCGGTTATAGAAAACCACCGGCGGGCGAACGCCGTAGCCGCGGTCGCTGTAAACGGTCGCCATGTTGGGTCCGTTTACGCCGTTGTGCTTGAAGTGGCGATAGAACGGCTTAACGCCCATCGCCCGCACACGTTCGGCAATCAGGTCGCCAATGGGATAGTCCACCATGGCGGTGGCGATGCCAGTCCGCAAACCAAAACAATCTGCCAGGTTGGCGGCACAATTGAACTCACCGCCGCTGACATGGATCTTACACTCCGTTGCTTTTCGGAAAGGCACTACGCCCGGATCGAGCCGGTGGACCAAAGCCCCCAGTGAAACAAAATCAAGGGCTCCATTTTCGGGAATATTTAATCCATAGGTTTGCGTCATAGTCTGCTAACCTTTCTACACCCACTGGGTGTGAAAAACTCCGTCTTTGTCAATGCGCCGATAGGTGTGCGCGCCAAAGTAGTCGCGCTGTGCCTGGATCAGGTTGGCGGGCAAGCGCTCACTGCGATAAGCGTCAAAGTAAGAAAGCGCGCCGCTCATGGCTGGAACAGGTATTCCAAGCCCAACAGCTATCTGAACAACTTTTCGCCAGTCTTCCAACCTTTCAAGAATGGCATTTTTGAAAGCTTCATCCAACATCAGGTTCACAAGTTGAGGGTCACGCTCATAAGCATCCATGATGTCGCCAAGCAGACTCGCCCGGATAATGCAGCCCGCACGCCAAATCTTGGCAATGTCGCGAATGTTCAGGTCGTAGTGATATTCCAGCGAAGCCATACGCAACATTGCCAACCCCTGAGCATAGGATGTCACTTTGCTTGCGTAAAGCGCGTTCTCGATGGCATTGATCAGTTCCACTGGATCGCCTTCGTACTTTTGTTCGGGTGTGGGCAGCTGAGTAGCCGCAAAAACGCGTTCTTTTTTAAGGGAGGAGATAATCCTGCCCTGCAAAGCAGCGTTGATCGTCGGAACCGGAACGCCGATATCCAGCGCGTTTTGGCTGGTCCATTTGCCGGTGCCTTTTTGCCCAGCTTCGTCCAGAATTAGGTCAACCAATGGCAACCCTGTCTCGGGGTCGACAGTCTTAAAGATGTCGGCAGTGATCTCGATCAGGTACGATTTGAGCAATCCTTCATTCCAGCGGGCGAAAATCGTGTGCAATTCTTCCGCGCCCAATCCCAAACCGCGGCTCAGCAAGTCGTAAGCTTCGGAGATCAACTGCATATCCCCGTATTCGATCCCGTTGTGGACCATCTTGACGTAGTGCCCTGCCCCGCCAGGACCCATATACTCGACACAGGGCTGACCATCTTCAGCCTTGGCGGCGATCGAGTAGAATATTTCGCTTAAAGCCTCCCACGCAGTCCGGTTTCCACCTGGCATAATAGCAGGACCCCACTTGGCGCCTTCTTCTCCACCTGAAACCCCTGAGCCGATGAAATGAAAGCCTTCTGCTTCCAATGCTTTGGATCTGCGTTCCGTGTCAGTGAAGTAGGTGTTACCGCAATCGATCAGGATATCTCCCGGATCCATCAAGGGTTTGATCTGATCGATGACTTCGTCAACAGAAGCGCCTGCTTGAACCATCAGGATAACGCGACGGGGCTTTTCGAGTGACGCCATCAGATCAGACAGTGTTTCCACCCCCAGAATAGCCTTTCCTTCGCCTTCTTCGTTGATGAAATCGTGCATCTTTTGTGGGCTGCGATTCCACACCGCAATCGGAAATCCATTCCGTTCAATATTAAGCGCCAGGTTGCGCCCCATCACCCCAAGACCAACAAGACCAATTTTATATTCCATCAATTCTCCTTCTGATCAAAAGATGAATTTCCCTTGAGTCGATAGAGCATTTCTCCAGCCCGCGGCACCACCAGGATGCCTTGCTCTTCTTTGCCAACCCAATCTTGCGGATCAAACGTGGCGGGGTCGATGTAACCCAACCCGATCTTCTCACAGCGTTCCCGGGGGATGCCAGTGGCAAGGGTAACCTTGATGCGCAATTGCTCAACACCGGTGGTTTCGTCGTACGTTCCCATGCCCCGCAGGTGGGTGGAGTGGGCAATCACCCCATGAGGATAGTGTTGAAACTTGCTCCACTGTTTGGTGAAGTAATCGCGGCAGTGGTAACCAATTTCATCCAGGTACTTCCCGTGCGTGTAACTGACCTCGGTGATATTGGGCGCATAGATCACCACTTCACCACCGTCCGCAATCACCGGTTCCATTTTGTACATACCCTTGGCTGCCGTCCAGAGATCATCGTAGAGCTCAGGCATGACGGAGATGACCTTTTGGTAGGGTTCCTCCACGTGGACGATATGCTTCTGAGTAGAGAGTGCCGCGGCTGCTTCCCACGATTCCTTCGCCTCTCCAAAGTAAAGGCCTGCCAACCCCTCGTGCGTCACCACAAGGCTGAAACAGTGCACTGGTTTTGGAATAAATGCTGTGGCTTTATCGATCACAGCCCGGACTGGGGTGTAACCGGAACCAATAATCTTGTAACTCGTGATCAGAGCCCCGAGCCAATGGGTGAAATTGATAATTTCAGGACCGGCTATGCCGGGGAAGAAGTATTTATTACCGCCCGAAAAACCAACAACCTCATGCGGGAACACAGGGCCGCAGATGATGAGGTGATCATAATCAAGAATGAGACGGTTCAACCGCACCGGAACGTCTTCCACCAGGCGACCTTCCGAAATGCTTGCAATCTCCTCGGCTGGAATTACTCCGATTTGCACGAAAGTTTCAAGTTTTTCCCACTGGTGATTAAAAATATGGCTTTCGCCAGCTTTTCCGTTTGTGACCTGGCGGCCTACAAGGTGGCTCAATTGTTCATCACTCATGGGTTGGTGCGTTCCAAGGGCGACCAGATAATCCAGGGCGGCTACCCGCCCGGAAAGGTGTTTTTCAAACAGATCGAACATCAACGGCATTGGCATGCTGCGTGTGCCGTCCGGGATCAGGAATAAGACCCGCTTGCCGTCCAATGCCAAGCCTGAAAGCGACTCTTCCACAATTCTATTGACTGTGTCATCGTCAAGAAATAGATCCTGAAAACCTAAACCGATAGCCATCGTCTAAACTCCACTAAAGGCTGAAAAACCGCCATCCACCGGCACAACCACGCCAGTGATGAAGGACGACGCTGGCGACACCAACCACAATACTGTCCCAATTAAATCTTCCGGGGTGCCAAAGCGATTCATCGGAGTGTGCCCGATGATGGTCTTTCCCCGCTGAGTGAGCTCACCAGTTTGCTGATCCGTCAGAAGGAAGCGATTCTGTTCGGTAACGAAGAAACCCGGGGCAATCGCGTTCACGCGGATGTTGGGTGAGTATTCCTGTGCAAGGTGTACCGCCAGCCACTGGGTGAAATTGCTCACCCCAGCTTTGGCTGCTGAGTAAGCTGGGATCCGTGTCAGGGGTCGAAAGGCGTTCATCGAAGAAATGTTCAGGATGACACCCTGCCCTTGGTCTACCATCGCCTTGCCAAACACCTGCGAAGGTAGGATGGTTCCGAGGAGGTTCAGCTCAAACACCCACCTTAAGGCATCTTGGGGTAGATCAAAAAATGGCAATTCCGCACTCGTCGTAGCCTGGGCTTTGTTTCCGCCGGCACCATTGATCAAGATGTCTACCTTTCCATAGGCTGCCAGAACCTGGTCGCAGGCTGCCTGGACACTCTCTTTGTCCAGCACGTTGCAGGCGATGCCCAGTGCCGTGCCACCGTTTTCGTGGATTTCATGTGCCAGTTTTTCCGAGTTGGCTGGATTGAGGTCCAATATGGCGACTTTCGCGCCCAGGCTTGCCAGAGCCCGGCACATCTCCGCGCAAAGCACGCCCGCTCCTCCGGTAACAACCGCGCAACGGTCAGAAAAATCGTAGATTTGTTTTATGTCCATGGTCATAGTTTCACCTGTTGTTTCATCTTGTTCGTTGTGTCTCTACGGCACGGCAGAATGGTTCCAGGTGCCGCAGGAAGTGCCGCTCAAGGTTGCCGGCATAGACTTCGGGGTATTGAGAAAGCAATGCGATCAAGCGATCATAAAACCGCCAGGTGCCGTCAGAGTTTTTCTCTTTTAGCACTGAGCCAAAGGTGACGTGAAGGATCTCTCGCGCGTCGAAGTTATCCAGGTACTCGTTGGGTAATTTTGACTCATGCACCGCTGGGGCGCGATCCAGGCGGGCAGAAACATGATAGCTGAGCTTGTCCTGTTCGAAACGTCCCAGGCAGAATTCATAGATCTGGTTGAAAAAATGGGGGTCAATTTCCGCGATGGTACGAATGGCTTCAAGGTAGCTGGTTCCGGCAGTTTTCAGGTGCACCAGGCCCTTCGTCCGGCGTGCGGCAGCAGAATAGATGCTGAATTTGTCTGAACCGGAATGGAGGCTGATCTTGTAGGGTCCCAACTCTTTTGCAATGACTGCATGACCGGCGACATCAGCGTCAAATGCGGCCAGATCTCCGATGTAATCGACACCCTTCTCAAACTCACCCACAAACCTGGGTGCCAGGCTGACCCACTGAACCCCCATCCGCTTCAGTTCATGGGCAATGTAGTAGTGCTCAGCATGACTGGTTGGGGATTTCGTTTCGTCAACAGAAACTTCCAATTCAAAGGGCCTGCCAGCGCTGGCAATCCGCAAATGTTCATACATTTTTACCACATGCCAGATGGCGTGCCCGTACTTCACCATTGCCTTGAGCAAGATCACTTCAGAAAAATGAATGTCAAGCCCTTGAATGGTTCGCGAGCAGTTCAACAAATCAATTTCGGACTCTCTCATCGCGGAAGGCAGGTCCACAGCCAGATTCCGTAGATCTTCCAAGGCTAGGTTATCGGCTTGATCATTGACGAATTCGCCCGGATCGATCGTGAAGAAGGTAAAGCCAGCCGCCAGGCAGGCATCTATGTCGGTTTCAGTTTTCAGGTGATCCGCGTCCGCGCCGAAGCCTTCCTGCCAGTTCTCCTGGAAGACGCCCCACATGGCATCGTCCATGACCTGTTGAGGTGTGCGACCGGTTCGTGTCATCTCCCTGATGGATTGCTGCGCAAAGATGGGAGCAACTTGCCCCTTGCACCTGCGGACAGCACGAACGTGCCCGGGTGTAGCCAACCCCAAACGGTCTCCCATGCCTGCTGAGGTCTTCAACCCCAATAATTGAGGACGCAGCCAGGGCAGTAATTCCCTCAAGGCTGCTGCATTGGCTGAAGAAAGCGGACCCTGCAAGAGTGTGCCACCACCAAATTCAATTTGCGTGCCTTCGAATGGCTTGAGTCGGGGCTCACCTTTAGCAGCCAGGACGGCTAACTGCCTGGAACCCTTCTCCTCTTTCAAACCAAATTCCAACCCTTCGTAACTCACGATCGATTGTGGATTGAGGGAGAGATTATGGTTTGAATCAATGAAAGAGGGATTGCTCATATTTCGATCAAACCTCACCAGGAATGCCGGTCGATTCCCTGACCAGCAGCTTTCCTTGCAGAATTTTTACATTTGGCATGTCCGGAATGATTCCATCCTCGGCTTGCAACAAATCCAATAAAAGTTGGGCGGCTTCCTGTCCGATGGAAAATTTTGGCTGATCAAAAGTGGTCAGGCAAGGCGTTGTGAAAGCTGAGTAGGTGATATTGTCAAAACCGGTCACCGATACGTCTTCCGGAACCCTCAAACCAGCCGCCTGACACCCTTTAAGCACGCCAATTGCGAGCATGTCATTAAAGCAGACAATCGCGGTTGGTCTGGGTGTTAACTTTGAAAAGTACGCGACACTTTCCTGACCGAGGATAGGGTCGCCACCTTCCACGTGGTGGATATAAGATTCTGGAACTTCCAAATTGGCGTTGACCATCGCATCCAGAAAACCACGCAGGCGGTCCTGCGTTGTCCTGCCGGATTGCGAATTGCCCAGGTAGGCAATCCTCTGGTGACCAAGGGAAATCAGATGCCGGGTAATTTGGGAACTGCCATCGACGTCATCGTGATAAATAGAATAATTGAAGCTCTCACTGCCCTGGTGATTAACCACGACCACAGGAAATCCGTATGTTAGCAATTGCCGTCCGTGCTCCGGGCTGAAAGAAGAAGAGCAGATGATCACCCCATCCGTTCGTTGCTCCATCATCGTTTGAACGATTTGCCGCTCCTTGATCGGGTCGTGCTGAGAAGCAGCAATAAAAAGGCTATAGCCTCCTGCTTGTGCGCTTTCTTCTATACCGTTAAGGATCTCGCCGAAGAATGGGTCGGAAATGCTGCTAACGATCACACCAAGCACCTGCGTTTGTTTGGTCTTAAGGCTGCGCGCAACCGCGCTGGGTCGGTAACCCATTTCCTGTGCAAACTGGCGAATCCGCTTAGCAGTTTCACTCGACACCAGGTGATTAACCCGTAATGCCCGGGAGACCGTGGAGTGGGATACCCCTGCCTTTTTTGCGATATCTTTAATGGTAACTGCCATTGCGCCTTTTCCGTATGCACACGTGTGCATTGATGAATATAGTTTACAGGCACTTGGGCTGAAAGTCAATAGTTTTCGCAAGATTACTTGCAAATTGGTCGATCTTGTCGTAAGATATGCAATTGAAAGATTTGTTACATTTTAATCCATTTTGCAAGTCTAAACGCTCACGGAGGAAAAATGACACCTGAAATCGAAGCCATTTTCTTGGATGTAGGAAACACGCTGCGTATCGTTGTGGAAGACCCCGTTTTTCAACAACAGGCTAAAGATGACCTGATGGCGTTGGTCAACGCGACTGAGACTCCTGAAGTTTTCTTTGAAAAACTGGAAAAAAACTGGAAGGCTTACCGCAGTCTCGCTAAGAAATCGCTCCTCGATGCTTCGGAAATGGAACTCTGGACACAGTGGCTCCTCCCCGACTACCCCATCGAAATCATCGCGCCGAATGTAAGCCGTCTGACCCGGCTGTGGCGTGATCGGGATGGCAGGCGCGTTCCCCGTGAGGACGCCAAAGATACTGTCGCGGAACTTCACCGCCGAGGTTATAAACTGGGAATTATCGCCAACACAATCACAGAAACAGAAATCCCAGATTGGATGATTTCAGATGGTGTCACCGGCTACTTCAAGACCGTGATCCTTTCCTCCAAGGTCAGGATCCGTAAACCCGACCCTGCAATTTACCTGCTGGCAGCCAGGGTGATGGGCGTGGACCCCGCAAAATGCGCGTACCTTGGCGATAACCCCATTCGGGACGTCGAAGGAACCCAGGCGGCTGGTTACGGTATGATGGTCCTCATTGAAGAACCAGACACATTAGCCAAAGAACCGCAATCGACTGACCTCAAACCTGATTATGTTATTAAGGAAATAAAGCAGCTCCTTGATATATTTCCTCCGTGTTCATAAACACGGTAATATTAAATAGGAAGGCTGAACAATGATCCAGGAAATTGAAGCGGTTTTTCTCGACCTTGGGAACACGCTGCGGATATTAACGAAGAATGACGACCACCAAGCCAGAGCCAGGCAGAGAATTGTGGAGCTGGTGGGAACGGAGGAGGACCCGGTAGCTTTCTGCGAAAAGTTGGACCAACGCTACAAGGTCTATCGCAAGTGGGCATTTGACACCATGCGCGAAGCACCCGAATCCGAACTTTGGACCCGCTGGCTGGCTTATGATTTTCCCGCGGACCGCATCGGACCGCTTGGCACGGAATTGACCTATCAATATCGCCAGTCAATGGGGTTGAGAGTGGTTGTGGAGCACGGAAAAGAAGTGGTGCAAACCCTTTTTGATCGGGGTTACACGCTTGGCATCATCAGTAATTTGATCACCACCAGCGAAATCCCTGAGTGGATGGAAGCGGATGGCTTTACTCCCTACTTCAAATCTGTTGCCCTCTCGTCCGTTCTGGGTATTCGCAAACCAGACCCAGCCATCTACCATATTGCTACGCAAAACGCTGGGGTAGTCCCATCGCGCTGCGCCTACGTCGGTGATAATCTTAAACGGGATGTCACCGGAACCCGGGCAGCCGGCTTCAGAATGACGATCATCCTGATCAGCCCGGAAGAATTAGCCGAGGCAACCATCACGGATGAAAACCGGCCAGACCTGATCATTCACCAATTTACAGATCTACTCGAAATCTTCCCATCATGCCCGAAAGTAGCCCTTGATAAAAGATTTCAGGCACACAAATAGGGGATCTTTCTGGAGGAAAGCGCATGAACACGAGTGAAGATAAACACGGCGGCTTTCTCCTCGCTGAAGCAGTTCGAAAAGCTTACTTGCGCGGACAGACCGATTATTCAATGGAGACTCTCGTGCGCCTGGACTCAAACGGAAAACCTGTTGGCATGGTTCAGGACGGTGACGCGGTCATTTTCTGCTGCCGCCGGGGCGAACGGGAAATTGAGCTCACCGAAGCCTTCACTGAAACTGATTTTGCTCACTTTGAACGCAATAAGTTGCAAGACCTGGATTTTGTTATCCTCACTTTGTATCACGATAAATTCAAAGACCTGCCAGTTGCCTTTGCACCCTCCAAACTCGATCACACCTTGGGGGAAGTGCTGAGCAAAGCTGGCAAAACGCAAATGCGCTGCTCGGAATCCGAGAAGTTCGCGCATGTCACCTTCTTTTTAAATGGCGGAAACAATCAACCCTACCCTGGTGAAGTGGATATCCGCATTCCTTCGCCCAAAGGCATCCCCTTTGACCAGGTTCCGGAGCTCAGTCTGCCCGCTGTGGCTGACGAGGTCATTCGTGGACTGCAACTAGGCGTTGACTGCATCGTTACCAACTTTGCCAACGGAGATGTCATCGGGCACACCAGCAACAGCGAAGCGAAGATCGCTTGCGCAAAAGCTGTGGATGAGCACCTCGCCCGGGTTGTGCAGGTTGCCCAAGCGGAAGGTTACGTCACGCTCATCACTGCCGACCACGGCAACCTTGAAGTGCTGCTTACCGCCGAAGGCAAGCCGCACGTCTCGCACACTTCCAACCCGGTGCCATTCATCGTGATCGACCCCAAAGCGGACGATGACATCCGCCTTTCTGATGGCAGTTTGCAGGATATCACCCCAACCATTCTTGACATCCTGCACGTCGAAAAACATCCTTCCATGACGGGTACGCTTCTCGTGCAACCCCGCGATTGGGGAAAAGACCGCAAGGTTCTGCTGATCATCCTCGATGGTTGGGGGGAAGGCAGCCAGGATGAAAACAATCCGATCTTTGTAGCTGAAACCCCAAATTGGGACGCACTCTGCCGGGATTTTCCGCTTGCGCATCTGCAAGCCTCCGGTGAAGCGGTCGGCCTGCAAGCTGGCAAACCGGGCAACTCGGAAGCTGGTCACATGAATATCGGCGCGGGTCGGACCGTGCTCCAGGATGACGTGCGCCTGGATCTGGCGCTGAAAGACGGCTCTTTCGCGAAGAATGAGGTTTTTGTTGAGGCAATCGAAAACGTGTTGCGCAAAGGGACCAGCCTGCACCTGATCGGCCTCCTGACCGAGAAAAGCTCGCACGGCTCGATCGACTACCCCCTGGCTCTCCTGCGAATGGCCAAAGAAAAAGGCCTTTCGAAAGTATTCCTCCACCTGATTTTTGATGGTCGAAGTACGGAACCAGGCAGCGCCCCAGCCCTGCTGGAAAAGCTGGAAGGAGAAATGCGTGAGATCGGGATCGGGTCGATTGTTACTGCCGTCGGAAGAGGGATTGCCCTCGACCGTGATGGTAATTACGCCAAGATCAAGAAAGCTTACGAAGCCATGGTGCTTGGACAAGGAACCCCCTGGTAACCCGGGGGAAAAGCGCAAAACAAATGCCTGAAAATATTTTAGACCCTCATCAATTCTCACACGACCTGTTTTCCAAGCTGCAGCAAATAAACCCGGGTGTCGGCGTATTGGAGCCCTACGAGTTCCAATACGCCTTGAAGAACCTCCAACCTGCAGAAGGTTGGGCAAGTGTCCAGCCAGAACCCATGCAAAGCTTGCTGGAAAGAATCGCCAGGCCGGAATTCTTTGCAAACATCCAACTGAAACCAAAAAATGGCGACCAGATCATTCTCGACCACACCATTACTTCTCTCACCAGGCAGCTTTTTGTTGGCCTGGTTGCGCGACTCTACCCACCAAATTTGGTTAATCAGCACTTTTACTTTGACGTACGGTCTTTCGTGTTCTTTACGCGCACCAATTACATCACTCCGGAAATTCAAGCACGGTTTGGAGGCTCGCCATACCGAAGCTATGAAGCAAAGCAAGCGCTTCTCGACAACATATTCGAGGTCGGCTACAAAGATTTCGCCCGGGCTAACCACGAAATTGACCTGGCATTTATCCAGGTCGTCAAATCCTTGATATCTACCAGCAATAAACCGTTGTTGCTAACCATCGTTGGTCCAACCGCCTCGGGCAAATCAGAAATTACCGCAAGGTTGCTGAACTCTTTGTCCAGTGCGGGTTTTTCCTGTACCTCCGTCGAAATGGACAATTTCTATAAGGACCGCATCTTTCGCGACGGTCAGCCGACAGATGCGGCTGTGATTCATTACCCGCTTTTCATCGAATCGCTCAATGCTCTTTTGCAGGGAAAAGCAGCTCAAATACCCCGCTACGACTTCATCCAGGCAACATCCAGCCACGATTTGGAGGGTCACCTGCGCCCGGGTCAGTCCACCCAGACCATTCAACCAGCCGATATCATCATCCTCGAAGGCAACTTCCCATTCCACGTTCCCGAGATCGCCAGCCTGATCAATCTGAAGATTGTCTACTTTGCCGACGATCCCATCCGATTGAAACGAAAGTGGAAAAGAGATGTGGATTTCCGCAAGAAATACGACCCACAATACCTGGCAAACCGCTATTTCCGCACCCAGTTTCAGCGGAATCAGGAAATCTACCAACCGATGATGCGGTGCTGTGACATCATCGTCGATACCAGCAACGCGCAGTTATGGCTCCATCCTGACCTGCAAGCCCAATTGGCTGATTGACGTATGGACAGAGCAAACAAGAGAGAAGAGGCACCCCATGTTCGATGAATTCTTACTTGGGCAGATTGTGGAAGCAAACACCAAGATCGTCATGCTGATCATGGACGGTCTGGGCGGGCTCCCTTGCGAAGAGGGTGGCAAGACCGAACTCGAAACAGCCTGCAAACCCAACATGGACGCCTTGGCTGCCAAATCAGCCTTGGGGATGACCATCCCCGCTGGTCCTGGCATCACAGTCGGCAGTGGTCCCGGTCACCTCTCTATCTTTGGCTTCAACCCCCTGGAATACCAGATTGGTCGCGGCGCCTTGGAAGCCCTGGGTGTGGATTTTGAGCTGGGTCCGGACGATGTGGCCGCCAGGGGTAACTTCTGCGTCGTTGACGAAAATGGCTTGCTGGTGGACCGCCGGGCTGGCAGGCTTCCTACTTGTGACAGTGAAAGGCTCGTCCAAAAACTGCGAACCATCAAGTTGGAAGGCGCGGAAGTGTTCGTGGAAGTTGTCAAGGAGCACCGCTTCGTGCTCGTTCTCAGGGCTCCCGGCCTGGGAACCTCGCTGACGGACTCTGACCCATTGGTCACAGGCGCAGCGCCGCTGAAGGTACAGGCATTGGATGAAAGCTCGGTGCAAACCGCCGCCCTGGTCAATGCCTTCTTGGAACAGGCAGAAGTGGTCCTCAAAAACGAAACTTCCGCAAACATGGTTTTGCTGCGCGGCTTTGCCAAATTCCCAGTGATGCCAAAGTATCCGGATATTTATAAATTAAACGCCGCGGCTATTGCCGTCAACGGCATGTACCGTGGAGTGTCCAGGTTGGTAGGCATGAACGTGCTCCCGGTCGACGGCACAGAGCTTAGCGATGAATTTGACTGCCTGGAAAAGCATTGGAGGGAGTATGACTTCTTCTATCTGCATTTCAAAAAGACAGATACTCACGGTGAAATTGGGGATTTCGACGCAAAAGTCAAAGCAATCGAAGAGTTTGACGCCCAACTGCCGCGCTTGATGGCTTTGAAACCTGACGTGGTGATCATCGGGGGAGACCATTCTTCCCCAGCAGTTCTCAAATCCCACAGCTGGCATCCAGTGCCGCTGCTTATGTACGCGAAGTATGTTCGCGCGGACAAATTCACAGAATTTGGGGAAACCAACTGCGCGCAAGGAAACCTGGGCCAGATCCCCGCTTTTCAAGTTATGCCAATCGCACTTGCGAATGCCGGAAGAGTGTCCAAGTATGGAGCCTAAGAAAATGGAAATTGTAGAAAAGATGGACGACCCAACCCTCAAGAAAAATGATCTCTTTTCAGAAAAGCTACTTGAGAAGATGCGTACACTCTGCCCGGCTCTTAACGAGCTTGAGCTGTTCGAATTCAGGTATTGCCTCGAAAACATCACCCCGCCACAGGGTTGGCAGACAGTGGAGTTGAAAAGCAAAGATGAAATCGAGCAAATGATCCGCAACTCAGATTATTATGCGGGGATTCAACTCAAACCCAGGCTGGATAACCGACCCATCATGGACCCGCAGATCCTCTCCCTCTTGAGGATGCTCTTTGTGGGTCTGGTTACTCAGAATTACCCAATGGACTGGGTGGAGAATCACTTTAGCTTTGATCCACGCGGCTTTTACTTCATCCACCGAACGGAATACTACACCGAGAGCATCGTCGCGCATTTAAGTGGAAAGCCTTTTCTGACTTTCGAACGTTTGCAGGACAATTTTCGAAATGTCTCTGCTGTTGGTTACAAAGATTTCAAGATAGCGAACAAGGAAGTCGATGAAGCCTTTACCATGATCATTCAAACACTGGTTGAAAAGATAGGTACTCCCATCCTGATCGCCATCGCAGGTCAGACTGCAGCCGGCAAGACCGAAATCGTCGAACGCCTTCAGCAGGCATTTCAAAACTCGGGAAAGAGCCTTTCAGGTCTGGAGATTGACCACTTCCTCCTGGATCGGGATTACCGCGAAGCACGCGGAATAGACTCGCTGGGGCAGGAAGCATTGCATTTTGAGATGCTGACAAGAGCGCTCCAGGACCTGCGAGAAGGCAAAACCGCCATCACGCCACAGTATGATTTTATCTCTGCAACTTCGAGCCATTCTATAGATGGCAAACTTAAGCCAGGGCGTGACACCCTGCAAATTGAGCCCGCCGACGTGATCTTCATGGAAGGGAACTTCCCGTTTCTGCTACCCGATGTGGCTGCGCTCACCGGCATCAAAGTTATGTACCTCACCGATGATGCCGTGCGTCTGAAACGAAAATGGCGACGCGACATGGACCTCAGAAAGAAATACGAACTGTACTATTTCCTGAATCGCTACTTTCGTGAACAATTCCTAATGGCAGAACAGGTCTACAAACCTCAAATGGAGCTGTGCGATTTAGTGGTGGACACCTCCCGGGCTGAAATTTGGGCAACTCCATCAGTACAGAGCCTGTTAGGCAGAGAACGCGAGTAGATTGCCTGAATTTTTGCAATTATTCTTGCATGTTTGGCGCATTTGCCGTATACTGTTTCAAATGTAAGTTGCGTTTCATAAACACAAATATTGTTGTCCTCATTTTATGATGGAAAACACCGAGGTTTCATGAATAGCCCTTCCAAATCTCCACAAAAGTTAGATTTCAGCCAGGTCCTGACAGATCATTTCAACGACTTGACCAAGAGTGAAAAGCGGATCGCCAATTTTTTGCGCAAAAACCAGGAGGAATCTGCATTTCTCTCTGCCAGCGAGATCGCCAGTCGCCTGGATCTCAGCGAGGCGACCCTGGTTCGTTTTGCCCGCAGCCTTGGCTTTAGCAGTTATCCTGCCATGCGCAGCGTTCTGCAAGACAATTTCCGGCGGCGGGTCACCCACTCCGCACGTTTACGCGGAAGGTTGAACGATCTCCGGGACGGCGGCGACATCTTTGAACGTCTGACTGCGACAGAAATTGATTTTCTGTCCCAGGCGTTAGATTCCATTAAACGCGAAGAACTAAACAACGCGGTCGAGATTCTCCACGAACACGACCGCGTTTTTGTCTTTGGACTCGGTCCATCGGTCTCATTGGTAGACCTCCTCGAACTCCGGCTGCGCAGATTCGGACGCGAAGTTGTTCCACTAACAAATTCGGGTCGCGAGTTCCTCGAATACCTCACAATGATGGGAGAAAAGGATCTTTTATTTGTGATCTGCTTCTTTGATCAGAACCCCGCCCTCAAATTGGTCATTGATTACGCCAACAAAGTCGGCGCGACCATCATCATGCTCACCGACACGCTCGAAGCGATCCTCGGCGACAAAGTGGATGTGGTCTTGTCAGCGAAACGCGGTCCGATAGGTGAATTCCATTCCCTGGTCGTGCCCATGACTGTCATCAATTCTCTGTTACTTTCGCTGGCAAGCATGGAACAGGAAAAATCCATGACGCTGCTTGACAAGCTTGACAATCTACGAGATCAGTTAAAGGCGTTTAACACCTGCGCGGATGAGTGACTCTTTTAGTGATGAACAGTATGTAAATACTGGAAAATCTTTATACCTGGAGGTTCAATGTTCTAATATGCACAAGAGACAAGTAAAGGTAGTAGTTATACAGAGAGGAGAGACAAGATGGCTGTAGCATCAAAAACAGCTCCATCATCCGGCCAAAACTGGAACGCGCGCTTACGCCGGTTTTTCCATTGGCTGAGCAGTCCGCATGTTGTGCTCTCCTTGATCATGCTGGCAGTGATGGTCTACATGGTTATTATTCCACTGTACCGCATGATCATTACCACCTTCTCAGTGCAGGAGATGGATCTTCGCGCCATTCCTGGCGCCGAAGTTGGAGATCTGACTCTTTATCACTGGATCAGGATGCTGACCGGCAAAATCAGCCAAATCATGACGTATGAGCCGCTCCTGCACTCGCTGACCATATCCCTCGGCGCTACAGGTCTTGCCCTGGTGATTGGCGGCTTGATGGCATGGCTGGTGGTCAGAACCGACGTACCGGGCAAAGGAATCATCAACACCCTGGCAACGGTTCCCTACATCATGCCATCCTGGACCATCGCCCAGGCATGGATAGTGCTTTTTAAGAACCAAACCTCCGGAGGAATGCCTGGATTGCTGGAATATATAACGCGCAGCCCAACACCCGATTGGCTGGCATACGGTCCGGTTCCGATCATCGTCAGCAGTGCTCTGCATTATTACACCTTCTTTTTCCTGTTTGTTTCAGCAGCGCTGCTTTCCATTGACTCCTCCCTCGAGGAAGCAGGCGAATTAGCTGGCGCGGGTCGTTGGCGCATTATGAGGAAGATAACCTTCCCCCTGGTCATTCCAGCGATCGCGTCCGGCTTCATCATGACTTTCTCCAAGACGATGGGCACATTCGGTGGACCGAACGTCTTGGGCGTTCCTGTGCAATACTACACGCTCTCGACCATGCTGCGATCCAACACGGGCATCGGGAATTATGGAGATGGCTTCGTTTTGGCAATTGTGTTGATCCTGTTCGCCATGACGACTATCATGATTAACCAAAAACTTGTGGGCACCAGGAAATGTTACGAAACAATCGGCGGACGCGGCTTTATGGCCCAAAAGCAGAAACTTCGCAATTACAAAGGTCTGCTCACTGCTTTAGTGGTTATCTTCCAATTTTTCATCGCGGTGTTACCCCTTTCCCTGCTGATCTACAGCACCTTCATGCTCAGGGGGGGGGACTACAGCTTTAGCAATCTAACCCTTCAACACTGGATAGGTAAAGGCATCATCACCATCAATAGTGGTGAGCCGGGTGTCTTGCTGAACAGGAAGATTTACCTGGCAGCCTGGAATTCGCTTAAGCTTGCCTTCTTTACCGCGACCTTCACGGCCTTGTTAGGGGTGATCCTTGGCTATGCCATCGTCAAAGGTCGGGGCACCAAGCTCTCGAAAATTGTCGAGCAAATCGCATTTATTCCTTATGTAATTCCGGGTATTGCTTTTGGTGCGGTTTACATTGCGATGTTTACAAAATCGGTGGGACCGATCCCTGCCCTGTACGGCACCTTTGCCTTGTTGGTCGTGGTATCGGTCGCAAAGCATATTCCATATTCCGCCCGCAGCGGCGTGTCAGCTATGCTGCAGGTGGGTAAAGAGCTGGAAGAAGCGGCAGCCATCGCGGGCGCAGGACCCTGGAGACGGTTTAAGCGTATTATCTTCCCGCTGACCAGCACCGGTTTTGTTTCCGGGTTCCTGATGACCTTCATCACGACCATGCGCGAACTTTCGCTGATCATTTTGCTGGTCACCCCCACCACCGCTGTTTTGTCCAGCCAGACCATGCGGTACATCGAAAATGGAAATGAACAACAAGCCAACGCGGTCATCATCATCCTGATCGTGCTTGTCCTGTCGGGCAACTTTCTTATCAGCCGGTTCCGCGGCGGAAGCCTTAAAAAAGGCTTGGGATTATAAAACGAGGAGAACATGGATACACCTATCATTATTAAGAACTTAACAAAAAAATTCGGGGATGTCGTTGCGGTCAATAACGTAAGCGTGACGATCGAGCCCGGTTCGTTCCTGACGCTCTTGGGACCTTCCGGCTGCGGTAAAACCACCCTCTTGCGCTGTATCTCAGGCTTGGAAGACCCGGATGATGGCGAGATTATCATTGGCGACAAGCTGGTCTATTCACGCTCAAAGGGCATCTCACTCCCCTCCGGGCAGCGGGACTTGGGATTGGTTTTTCAGAATTATGCCCTCTGGCCGCATATGAACGTCTATAAGAACATCACATTCGCGCTTGAAATTCAAAAAATGTCGAAAGAAGACATGGACACCCGTGTCAAGGAATCCCTGGAAGAAGTACAGATGTCGGGTTATGAAGACCGCTACCCTCGCGAAATGAGTGGTGGTCAGCAGCAGCGTATTGCCCTGGCTCGCATGCTCGCGTACCGACCAAAGGTCTTCCTGATGGACGAACCCCTCTCAAACCTGGACGCTCGCCTGAGAATGGATATGCGCACTGAGCTAAAACGTCTGCACCACATTTCTGATGCCACGACGGTTTATGTGACCCACGATCAGGTTGAAGCCATGACCATGTCCACCAAAATTGCCGTCATGAAACTGGGCGTCATCCAACAAATGGACACCCCCGATATGGTCTATCACTTTCCAGCCAATCTATTTGTTGCCGATTTTATCGGCAATCCGAAGGTGAATCTGATGCCCGGATGGGTGTCGGCTCAGAACCTGGTGGACATTGGTAAATTCAACATTCCCGTGAAAACCTATGACAAAACGGGTGACGTCGTGGTGGGTTTACGTCCTGAAGATATCATCGTCCACAAAGAACCCACCGATGGAGCGGTCGAATTCGCCGCCTATTCCGTTTTACCCTCAGGCGCCGATACGACGATCATTGCCCGCAAGGGAGACACCGAGCTGACCATTAAGGAAATGGGTGTCAGCAAGATTCAGATGGACCAACCCATCTGGTTGTCGTTCAAGGAAGATGCGATCAACCTTTACGATAAAGAAACAGAATCTCTGATCACTGCGTAGAGAATATCGAGGATTCAATGGACTCATATAGTTACCTGCCAAGGAGGTCGTTAGAGAGAAGAAAACTGAGCAATGGACAGTCGATGTTTTTGTCAACTTTGAACCAATAAAAGAAGGAGAAAGAAATGAAAGCATTTTTTAGATTAGCAGCGTTGATTCTCGTGATCACAATGCTCGTCGCTTGTGGACCCAAAGCCGAAGCGCCTGCCGCAACTGAACCTGTTGCTCAACCAGAAGTCCTCACCCCTCAACAAGAATGGCTGAAGGCCAACCTGCTGGGCGAGTACGAAACCGGCGTCCAGGATTGGGCGGCAATTGAGGCAGCAGCCAAGGCAGAAGGGACCGTGTTGGTCTATGCTAACACGTCCAAAGTCGAGAAGGCTGCTGAAGCCTTTATGGAACTCTATCCCGAGATCAACGTGCAAGCCTACGATCTTGGCGGTGATGATGTCCTCATGAAAACACTTGAGGAGCAAAAGGCCGGTGCCTTTACTGGAGATGTGTGGTTTAGCAGTGGTGGCGCTGACCTGGTTGGGCAAGTGCTGCCTAAACAATATGTTTGGCGCTTCGTGCCCGATTCCACTGCCGCCTACACACCTGAACAGTACACCCAACCGCTTCTGATGAGCCGTTTTGGCACCAGTCTGTTTGCTTATAACGACGAACTGAATGACACCTGCCCCATTACGAATATCTGGGAACTCACCCAGCCGGAATGGAAGGGAAGATTCTTTATTGAGGACCCCCTGAACGACTCTTCGACCTTGAGCAAGCTGATTACCTATGCAGCCCATCCTGAAGAAGTCAAACAAGCTTACATTGATCTCTACGGCAGCGAGCCTGTTTTGGACGCGGATACTCCTGATGCTGGTTGGTTGTGGCTCAAGCGCTTCGCGCAGAATGGTCCCATCCCCCAACCCGGTGGTGACGAAGTCGATTCCGCCTTCGCGACCCCTGGAATGACCGAGAGCTATATGGCTCTGACCTCCTATTCCAATATGGCTGATGTCCAGGAAGGTCTCCTGACCTTTGAACCCTGCTGGGGCTTGCAGCCCAAACTGGGTGTCCAGAGTCAGAGCTATGTGGGTATTATCAACCAGGCACCCCATCCAAACGCAGCTAAACTTTGGATAAAGTTTGTCACCAGTCCGGAAGGACGCACACCTTGGGCGAGATTCGGCACCTACTTCCCGGACTCAACCTACGTGGTTCCAGAGGGACAGAAACCATTGCAGGAAATGTTCGATGTGACCTGGTTCATTTCCGAGCAGTACGCTTACGATCACATGCTCGAAGCACGTGATTTCTACCTGCTGAATTTGGGCAAATAACCCAATCCGGCTGAGACATTGATACATCAGGCACGAATCCTCAGAAAATTCGTGCCTGATAAAAAGTGCGGGTCATAAACATTACAAAAACAACACGGTGATACTATGATGCTTAAAGCTGTCTTTTTCGACATGGGAGGTACGATTGATACATTCCGTTACACCAGGGAGCAGAGAATTAAGGCTGTCTCGTCGGTACGCGAATGCCTCAGCCGTACAGGCATCATAACCACCTGTTCAGACACATGCCTGGCAGACATGATCACGGCAGGCACATCAGAGTATCTGCGCTGGAACATGGTAACCAACGTGGAGCTCAAACCAGCGGAGATTTGGGCAACTTATTTTCTGAAAGATTTGCACTTGAACCCTGCGGATCTGGAACCGGTTGCCGAAGAATTGGCCTTCATCTACGAAACGCGCTTGTTTACGCGTGAGATGCGCCCTGAAATCCCCCAGGTTTTGGCTGAAATCCAGAAAATGGGCTTAAAGATAGGTTGCATCAGCAACACGCAGAGCAGTCAACAGGTCCCTTACAGCCTTAAGGAGTACGGGATTGACTCCTACTTTGACCCGGTTGTCCTCTCTTCCGAATATGGAAGGCGCAAACCTGACCCGGCAATTTTTTACCACGCAGCACGCCTGGCGCAGGTGCCAACCAGCGCCTGCATCTACATCGGGGACAAGGTCAACCGGGATATCCTGGGCGCGCAAAGGGCTGGCTTCAGGGCAGCCATCAAGATCCACCATATCTATGATAATGGTGAACCCGACGAAGGCGCTGAGCCTGACGCGCAAATCGAAAACATGCTGGATCTGATCCCCCTGATCAAACAATACCTTGACCAGGACGCGCAAACAGCTCAAAACGATAATGGGCACAGAGTGAAGGCTATCTTCTTTGACGCCGGCGACATCCTATACACCAGGCCGCATAAAGATCAGCATCTCAGAGCGTTTCTTGATTCACACCAGTTGGAATTTCCAAAGGGTTTCGATGATGAGAGAAAACAACTTAAAGCGCTCGCATTCACAGGCAAGCTCCCGCGCCACGGCTATTATGAACAGCTTCTCCGGTTTTTTGGCATCACGGATCCGGATTTGATTGCTGAGGGCGTGGAGGCGATGCAAACCGATGACAACAACGTCGAGATCATCTGCGGCGCTCCAGAAACGATCCTGGAACTCAAAGAAAAGGGGTACATGCTCGGGATCATCACCGACACCGCAATGGCGTTCTCAATCAAACTAAATTGGTTTGACCAGCATGGTTTCGGCAGAGTCTGGGATTCTGTGATCAGCTCAAAAGAAGTGGGCGCGCGCAAGCCTGACCCCGAAATGTACCAGCGCGCTTTGACCCAGGTTGGCGTCGATCCTTGCGATGCGGTCTTTGTGGGACATAAGAAGGCAGAGATTGACGGAGCGCGCGAGATCGGCATGAAAACCATCGCACTAAACTATGACGCTGGAACCCTGGCAGACGCTTACATAAACGACATTCGCGAAATTCCAAAGGTGTCCTGCTTGCAGGGCTGATAAAAACAGACAGGACCCAAATATGACTGATGAAATAAAAGCGATTTGTTTCGACGTTGGTGGCACACTCCGCGCGACAATTAAAAACCGGGAAGGGAACCTGGATTACATCCGCAATCTGCAATCCTTCCTGGGGGTGCAGGGTGAGCCGGCTGAGTTCCTGAGCTTGCTGCGAAAACGCGAAAAAGAATACCGCAGGTGGTGCAAGAAGACTCTCCTCGAGCTGCCCGAGACGGAACTTTGGACGAGGTTTATCCTGCCCGACTTTCCCCACGATTTCGTCTGGCAAAACGCAGTCACGCTCAACCAGATGTGGAGGGCTTCCCGGAATAACCAGATTTTCCCGGACGCGGTCAACACCATCAAAACCCTTGCAGAACGAGGTTATAAACTCTCGATCGTCAGCAACACCACCTCGTCCATTGAGGCTCACGCCTTGCTGGCTGACAATGGTCTGACAGAGTATGTTCACCCGGTGATTCTATCCTGTGTGGTTGGCAGCCGAAAACCGCACCCATCCATGTTCCTGCAAGCCGCCCGCGGAATGGGCGTTCTGCCGCAAAATTGCGCCTATGTTGGCGATAATCTTGCCAGGGATCTAATTGGGGCGATGCAGGCTGGGTTTGGCTCGGTTGTCATCATCAATATGAACGGTTACCAAACGGATGAGTACGACCCGGATGATGACTTCCAGGCGGAAACCATCACGGAGACCAAACCCCAATATCGGATCGGTTGCCTTGGCGAGTTGTTGAAGATCTTCCATGGTGTAGATGGGACTGTCTCAAAGGAGATCGAACCCACTCAACCTGCAATGCTTTATGACATCTCGCTCTCCACGATGTGGAGCGCTGATCAGGAGATGCCATTTCCTGAGACTTTCACCTTAGCCCGCAAACTTGGCTTTACCGGGTTTGAATTCAGCAACAAGGTCACACCTCGCTTGTACCAGGAATGGGATCGAAACAAGTATTACGTCGCCACGCTCCACGACCCCTGCCCGTCTGAATTTGGGTATACCGAGTTAAAGAAAAGGGATATCTCGCTTTCCAGTTTGGATGAAATCCATCGCGTTAAGGCAGTCGACAATCTAAAACGGTCGATCGACCTGGCAGTCCGCCTTGGCTCACGCTCTGTGGTGGTGCACTGCGGCTCGATACACTGCGATCATTCCAGGGACACAACCATCCGGGAATGGTATCTCCAGGGTAAGTCGGGCACTCCGGAATACATCCTACTCCAACAGGACTACATTGCTGACAGAGACCAACACAAACAGCTGCACCTCAATCAGGTGCTCCGCAGCTTGGAGGAGATGATTGCCTTCGCCAGGGGTTCCGGTATCTTCATCGGTCTCGAAAACCGAAACCGTTATCACGACTTGCCGCTGCCGGATGAAATGGAAACCCTCCTGCAACTGTGTGATGAACCATGGCTTGGTTTTCAGTACGATGTCGGACACGCCCATAACCTTGAAGTGTTGGGGATGGTCGGAAAGGGCGAGTGGCTTCTCCGCTTCCACCGCCGCCTGATTGGCATGCATTTACATGATGTGAATGGCTTGCAGGATCATTTAGCGCCTGGTATGGGAGAGATCGATTTTTCGAGCTTATCTCCTTACTTGAGAGACGGTGTTTTGCAAACTCTTGAGGTTTCGCCAGACTGCACAACAGATCAAATTGCTCATGGTCTCGAGGTATTGGTCGAGCATGGCTGCGTAAAGAAGGTATAAAAACGATTCATTATGGAATTTAATCGCTCTTCGCAAGTAGCTCTCGCCACACAAAGTCAAAACCAGCTCAAGGTTATCTTATTTGATTTGGGTGGCACAATCGTTCAAAAACTGAACCACGATTCCAGGGACCCTGAAATCGTATCTGAGATGCTTCAATTCTTAAACCTTGATGAAAGTCTGGAAAGGTTCATCCAAAAGCTCACCCAACGCGAAAAGGAATACAAGGAGTGGACTTACCGCTCCCTCGATGAACTGTCCTATTCCGAACGCTGGAGCAGATATCTGCTGCCAGAATTCCCCACTGAATTCATCACGGAGCATGCACAAAAACTGCAGACGTGGTGGGGTGACTCCCGCGGAAAACGTTTCATCCCCATCGAAACAATCCGGGCACTGAAAACGTTGAAGGAACGGGGTTACCGCCTGGGCTCTGTCAGCCACACCTCACCCAGGTTCCTGGAAAAAGCTGGCATCAAAGATTTGTTTGAGGTTACTTTGCAGGCCGCTGATTTCGGCAAACGCAAACCGCATCCTTCGCCATTTATCTCCGCAGCACAGGCTCTTGGTGTCCGCCCGGAAGAATGCGCCTATGTGGGCGATCGTCCCTCGCGGGATTTGATCGGCGCGCGTGAAGCAGGCATTAGCCTGGTGGTTATGATAGAGTCCCAGACCCAACTGCGCGAAGAAAATCCATGCCCGATGCAAGCGGATGTCACCGTGAGTTCCCTGCAGGAGATTTTGGCATTTTTTCCTGGCGCGCGGTCACATTTTGTGACAACCCCCACCCTCGCTTCAGACACGCTCTATGACGCAGCGCTCTCAACGATGTGGTGGTCTCGTTCAACCGATAGCGCCAACGATTTTTGCCGCAAGGGTCGCGAATTGGGCTTCGCGCGGTTTGAGCTGAACCATCAGATCACTCCCGAAGAATTGGAAACCTTTGACCTCAATCGCTACCACATGGGATCGGTCCACGATCCCTGCCCGGCTGTGATCCCAAACAAACAGCTCGAGTTGGGGGATTTCCAGGTCACTTCGTTGGTGGAAGAGCGCAGACGCGTCGGAGTGGACACGCTAAAACGTACAATTGAATTGGCTTATCGCCTGGGTTCCAGGCTCGTGGTTATCCACCCTGGTCGGGTGGACGGCGACCACTCAATGGACAGCCGCCTGAGGGACATGTATCGCGAAGGGCTAAAGGGAACCCAGGAATACGAAAACCTGCGGAAAAAATTAATCAAAGACCGGCTTGAACGCGGAAAACCCCATCTCGAAGCATTGATCCGCAGTCTGACCGAGATCGTGGACTTTTCCAAGGATTTGGGACTGTTTCTCGGCCTGGAAAATCGCTTGCACCACTATGAGCTCCCCATCTTTGAGGAATTGGAAGTCTTGTTGGATGAATTCCAGCAGCCTTGGGTGGGCTGGCAATTGGATGTTGGTCACATCCAGGTGCATGACCGACTTGGATTGATGTCTTTCAAACAATGGCTGGAGGCTTTCTCGCCGCGGATGGTTGGCGTCCACCTCCATGATGTGCAGGACCTCGTGGATCATCAACTCCCTGGCACAGGGGATGTGGACTTTGCCTGGCTGGCAAGTTATTTGCCAGCCCACGCAGTCCGGACCCTCGAGATCAACAACGCAGCTGCGTTTGAGGATTTCCTGCCTGGTCTGAAATTATTAGAAAAGACTGGCTGTATTGCTAGTATCAACTCTGAACGGAGGAATGTACCATGTTAAAAATCTTCAAGAAACGCCGGGATATTTTCCTGCAAAGAATTCAGGAGCAAACAAATCTGACCCTGGAAGGGGTGGATCTGTTACTCTCTTATATGATTAATCCTGATACGAAGATAGCCGATCAGCTGACGGCAAAGGAAAAAGAGGCGGATGAAGCGCGCCGGTTGTTGATCGATGAATTAAATCGCACCTTCATTACCCCCTTCGACCGCGAAGACATTTTCGCGCTTTCCAGGGCTATTGACGATATCCTCGATTACGCCTACAGCACCATGACCGAAATCGTCATTTTCAAGGTAAAACCCACCGAGTATATGGTGCAAATCTGCCAACTCCTCAAGGAATCCACTTTTGAAATGCTCAAAGCTGTGGAGTGTTTGCAGGATCACCCAAGTGTGACCGCCGAACATGCCAACCGCGCGAAAAAGGTTGAAAACAAGATTGAGCATGTGTACCGGGAAGCCCTGGCAAATATGTTCAAGGACACGGAAGACCTGAAGGGCGTTGTAAAAGCGATGAAAATGCGCGAAGTTTATCGCCACTTGAGCAATGCCGCGGATCGAAGTGATGAAGCCGCCAACGTCCTGGCGGATATTGTGGTCAAGACCTCGTAACGCCGGGAATTATGGAAGCTTCACTGATTCTTCTCATCATCTTCGCGTTGGTCTTCGATTTCCTCAACGGTGTCCACGACTCGAGCAACATCGTAGCCACCATGATCTCCTCCCGCGCCATACGCCCTCAGATCGCTCTGCTGATGACCGCCCTCGCGAACTTCGTTGGACCGTTTATCTTCGGCGTAGCGGTTGCTACCACCATTGGCAACGACATTGTGGCTGCTGAACACATCAACATGATGGTGCTCCTGGCTGCTTGCTTTAGCGCGATTTTTTGGAATCTCCTGACTTGGAAATTGGGAATCCCCAGCAGTTCATCGCATGCGATCATCGGTGGATTGATCGGCGCGGTGGTGGTCAAAGCCGGTTTCAAGGTGCTACTCATCAAGGGCATCACCAAGATTTTGATTGGCTTATTCGCCTCGCCGGTCATTGGTTTCGTGGCAGGTGTGATCATCGCCAACATCGTGTATCTTCTTTCCTGGAAAGCTACCCCAAAAATTAACGGGGTTTTCAAGAAGCTGCAGGTGATCACGTCTTTAGGGCTGGCACTCAGTCATGGCACAAACGACGCCCAGAAAACCATGGGCATCATTACACTCGGCTTGGTTATCACCGGCTTTCAATCAAGCTTCCATGTGCCAAATTGGGTCGTGCTGGCCTGCGCGGCAGCCATTGCCCTGGGCACAGCGCTTGGCGGTTGGCAACTGATCAAAACCCTTGGTTCAAAATTTTACAAAATTCGTCCGGTCCACGGCTTTTCCTCGCAGATTACATCCGCGATCGTGATCATTGCCGCTTCCCTGCTGGGGAGCCCCGTGAGCACAACCCAGGTGGTGAGTTCATCCATCATGGGTGTTGGAGCTGCCGAACGGATGAGCAAAGTGCGTTGGGGTGTGGCTGGTGAGATCATGATTGCCTGGGTCATCACCATCCCCGCGACCATGGTCGTTGGTGGGTTGTTCTACTGGCTCTTCCAAAACGCACTGCCTGCTCTGTTAGCGCTTTTCTAATCGAGAACCGTCTGTCAGATCTGTTGCGCCTAACTTGAGCTGAATGCTTGCACTTTAGAACGAATTTGTCTTTTTCTGGAGAAGAAAATGGAAAAATCTGAAAAACATTATGATGTAATTTTTGCCGGTAACTACACCAAGGACACCATCATCACGCCCGCAGGAACTCGTCAGGTGGATGGCGGTGGCATGAATTATGCCGCCCATGCCGGCAAGGCTCTTGGGTTGCGCGGCGCGGTAGTGACCCGACTGGCAAAGGAAGACGACCACGTGGTGCAGATGCTGCGCACGGATGGGATTGATTGCTACCCCATCTACAGCCCGTCCTCCACGCTAATGACGCTCGAATACAAAACCCTGGATGTGGACAAACGCGATCTCTACGTGACCCACACCGCCGGCACCATCCATCCAGAACATCTGGAGGGGCTTACGGCCCGCGCAATCGCGGTCAGCCCAAGCATCCGCGGGGAAGTGGAACCAGCCTTTTTCCATGCCATGCGCCTGCGTGAAGGGGTTTTGCTTGCTGCAGACGTTCAGGGTTTTGTGAGGGTGCTGCGCGGGCAGGACCTGATCTATGAACCCTGGGATGAAATGAGAGAGGTTCTCTCGGACCTGGATATCTTGAAATCCGACGCGATGGAAGCCAAATATCTGACCGGGGAGACCGACATTGAGAAAGCGGCTGCCTTTTACGCCCAACAAGGCGCAAACGAAATCTTACTCACCCACGCCAGTGGAGTTCTGGTGCACGCGGATGGTCAAAACCATCATTACGAATTCCACTCCAAAAGCATGGATGGTCGCAGCGGCAGAGGCGATACCTGCCTTGGCTCTTACGTCAGCGCGCGGCTCTCCCTTCCACCCCGCGAGGCTGGAAAATACGCTGCTGCCGTTACCAGCATGAAAGTGGAAAAATTGGGCGTTTTCGACCGAACCATCGCCGAAGTGGAAGACTTCATTGCAAAATACTACGCTTAGGATAAATTTCGAAGACCAACAAGCCAGGATAGCCCTTCTGACAAAAACCGCTGTGGAGGGCTACCCTGCTCTTTGGGAGCAAATGGTCTCGCAGTGGCGGACTACCGAAACAGATGCTGCCTGGCTGACTTACTCCGCCAATTACCTCTTTAATACTGCCGGTGTCCGTTGGGCGCTCGATCCACTCTCCCTGTTTTCGCGCCTCTCCCTGCCCAACCCGATGGATTTCAGCAAAGATCTGGCTCCATTGGACGTAGTGGTTTTATCCCACAGGCATGCCGACCACCTTGATCTTGAACTACTGTCTGACCTCGTTGATCTTCCCACTCTTTGGATCGTACCGGAGTTTTTGCTGGAGGAAATGCAGACAATTTTCAGGGGCAAAACGTCAAGGATCATCACACCGCAACCGGGAGTTTCAATTCAGATCAAGGACCTGGTCCTGACGCCGTTCGATGGGCTGCACTTCAGGAATGGTCACGGGGTGCCAGAGATGGGCTATTTGGCGGAATTTTCCGGCAAAAGGTGGGCTTTCCCTGGCGATACACGCGTATTCCCACCGCAAAGCCTGACCAAACTTGGCAGCCTCGATGGGATCTTCGCACACCTCTGGCTGGGCAAAAAGTGCGCCTTGCAGCAAAACCCAGCTTTGCTTGAAGAGTTTTGCAGCTTTTTCATTGAACCCGCACCCTGCCAGATCGTGGTCACCCACCTTCATGAGTTGGCTCGCAAGCCTGACGATTTTTGGGACACGAGCCACTTCTCGCAAGTGTACGCAAAATGCCAGGAACTAAAGCCAGAAGTTAAAGTCACCGCTGCCTGGATGGGAACGTCAGTCGTACTCTAAAGTCTCGTAAAACTCTAATCCTCTCCAAATCGCTAGTCGAATTGCGTGATCATGTTGGCTGAGTTCGGCGAACAAGTAGTCACCCAATATATGTGACATCTTCGTCAAGGATAGTGATACCATTTACTCACAAGCTTATTATTGGCACTGGATTAGGAAGGTTATCATGACAAAAAGATTGAAACTGGCACTACTTGGCGGGGCTGTGTTGGGGATTGTCTGCGTGGTTGGGGCGTATCTTCGTTCTGGAGGGACAGCTTCGCCAACTTTCGTTTTTGCTCTGTGGTTCAACCGGGTCATTATCGGATTGGTTATTGGTGCGCCATGGCTGGCAACGGGTAGGAATAAATCCTTGCTGCGTGGCGCGATTCTGGGGCTTTTGGTATCGTTTGCTTTTTACAGTTCGACGGGTTTCCAAGACCCGATCAGCTTCATCGCTGGTGTCGTTTATGGTGTCATCCTCGAAGCCTGGCTGAGCCGGCTTGAAATACAACACAACTAACCAGTTGGGAACTGCCTGCTTGAGAACTGATTTAGTAGATAATTTAAATGGGCGATTTAGCATCACACGCAACGAGGACAGGGTCGATGGGTAAGTTTGAACAACTGACAAAGTACATACCTCTGGTCAAAAATGGCAACATTGGCGAATGGGCGATTGATACAAATAATGATGGAACTCCAGAACATCCAATTCAAATGCCGTATGTGAATTACTCTGAGATGGTTAATGCTTTCCGCGAAGACCTTTTCAGGTACTGCGAATTGCATCCTGAACTTGAACACACAAAGTACATTGAAACGCTCGCGGCAAGTGGGCTCGAATGGAGCGGAGAATCCATGAAAGCTGCGGATGTGTCTGCTTTAGAACCAAAATGTGTGATAGCGCTTTTGGTTGGTGCCGTGAGAGCTGAACGATTCTGGGACGGGGCCTTGTTGGATTTCTTTAATCACGGAAGCATTCTGCGCTGGCTTGAGAGATTGAAAGCATTGGATGAACAGTAGCCAATAAACGACAAACATCATAAAAATTACTTTGGAGCAAAACTGAACTAGAATTATTTCATCAAGGCTGATCCAAGCGGAGGATTGATTTGGACCACAAAGAAATACCCAACGAAGCTGTCCAGGCGTTACAGGTAATTACGGAACTGCTTGAAGGTTTGCTGGTAGGCGTATATTTATACGGTTCCGCTGTCATGGGTGGGTTGCGGGTCAACAGCGATGTAGACATTTTAGTTGTGACAGATTGCAGCTTATCCGAACACACTCGAAATGAGCTTGCCAAACGTTTGATGCTAATCTCCGGAAGACCTGGGGTGCCAAACGCTGTGAGACCGCTCGAGGTGACAGTTGTCAACCAAAAAGAGGTTGTTCCCTGGCGTTTTCCTCCAAAAATTGAATTCATGTACGGGGAGTGGTTAAGAGATCAGTTTGAGAAAGGGGATATCACTGGCGCATCCATCGATCCTGATCTGACGATTCTTTTAGCTCAATTGAGGAAGAACAGCGTCAATCTATTTGGACCAAAAGCCGAAGCTGTGTTTGAACCCATTCCAAAGCTTGACATACAAAGGGCAATGAGAGACTGCCTGCCCGGCTTGATCGCGAGCGTTAAAGGGGATGAACGCAACGTGATCCTAACTTTGGCTCGCATGTGGCTGACTGCTGCCACTGGCGAAATAGGCTCCAAAGATCTGGCTGCAGAGTGGGTTTATCCGCAATTACCGAATGACCTGGCAGCCTTGCTCGATCAGGCAAGAAAAGCTTACCTGGGCGATGTTGTTGACAAGTGGGATGGGTTAGAAGCCGAGGTGGATTCACTTATGGCTGTGATGACGAACTCGATTGAGCGCTATCTCAGCCATGCTGAAACCCCGGATATCGGTCAAGACACAGAACCAATTTAAGAGCTTGGTGGTGAGGTAATAGATGGATCATGTAATAAGCTGGTTGCTCGGGGGAGACGTTTCAATCCAGTACCTGACTCATAAATACCTGTTGGGCTCGGACCAAGCAATCCTTGAGGAACTGCAAAACAGAATTGAAGTGGAAGGGTATGGCGCAGAATTTCTCTTCCATCAAAACCCTGATGGACATTGGGGAATTTATTACTACCAGCCCAAGTGGACTTCCACCCATTACACTCTGCTAGATCTCAAGAACCTTTGCATCTCGACGACGGTCAAACCCTGCCGGGAGATGGTGCTGAGGATGTTTGACCAGTGCCAGAAACCGAATGGGGGGATGAATCTATCGAAAATATAAGACCATCCCGGTGACACATGCGTGGATGGGATGGTATTGAACTACGCCTCCTATTTCTGTCCTGACGACCCGCGAATCGTCAAGCTTGCAGAGCATGTCATCGACGTTCAAAAGCGGGATGGGGGCTTTACGTGGGATCTCGATTCCGAAAAGGGAGACCCACACACCACCATCTGCGTCCTGGAAGGTCTGGCGCAATTCCGCGCTTCCGTCCCGGGTCACGGACTTTCAGGGCTCCAAGATGCGGAAGATAATGCCATTGGATATCTTCTGTTCAACCGACTGTTCATGGATAACACGGACAAACGGTATCGGAAGTGGTCGTACCCAAATCGATATCGGTATGACTTATTAAGAGTGTTGGAATACTTAGCCCATCAGCAGGTTCCGTATGACCCTCGCATCCAGCCAGCCCTGGACTGGCTGCGAGCCAAACAAAAAAGTGATGGGCGTTGGCTTCTTGAAAACCAGCATCCGGGGAATGTGCACTTCACGATGGAAGAGGTCAGGACACCGAGCATGTTCATCACCCTGAAAGCGCTGACCATCCTTAGATATTTTAACAAAGGATGAGATTTCTACTTGGTGAATGTAGTCATCGAGCAGGTGTATCATCAAGTACGTATTACAAGAGAGGCAAAAAAATGGATTTCTATGAAGTGGTAAATTCAAGAAGAACCATCAGGGATTTTTCAACCGATACCATTCCGGAAGAGGTTATAGAGAGAATCATTGGCGCAGGAATGAAAGCGCCTACAAATGATCACATGCGGGACTGGCACTTCATCGTAATCACGTACAAAACTGTAACAGCAAGGTGCATAGAACGGATTCCGGTTCATTTTTCTGACAGTGATGTTGAATCAATTATCCGTGACTGGCATCTGGATGATGAATGCCAACAAGAGGCTTATCGAATCGCTGTCCCAAAGCAGCACAGAATGCTGCTTGAAGCAGCTTTTCTGGTTATCCCGCTATTGAAGCAGAAAACAGATATTCTCCATCCGGAAAGTCTTTCGCATTTGAATGGCTTTGCCTCAATTTGGTGTTGTATTGAAAACATATTCCTGGCGACCACAGCCGAAGGATTAGGGGCAACCCTAAGAATCCCATTAGGCAATGAAGCTGAATGGGTAAGAGACGTACTTGGTTTCCCAGAGGACTACCTAATGCCTTGCTTCATCGCAATTGGAAAGCCGAAGGACGATGCCGTGCAGGTCGAGCAGAAGACATATTCACTGAAGGAAAGAATTCACAAGAATCACTGGTAGTCCTCTCTACGCCAATGTAGAAGTTCCTTATAAGAACATTGCTGAACCTGTTAGCATTTTTAATAGTCGTGAAAGTGTAGGCTTCAGGTGGGAGCCAATTGATTTCACACGAATTTCCACATCGATGTTATATTAGTAATAAGTCCTAATATCAATAAAAAATGGAGGTGGTTTGCAGCTGAAGACAGCTTTTCTCGTGGGATTGGGTTTTATATTCTTAGGCTTGGGAGCCATAGGATTATTGCTGCCTGTCTGGCCTACAACTCCATTTGTGTTGGTTTCTGTCGCTTGTTTTTCATCAGCGCCTCAAATTAAAGCTCAGATATTAAGAATCCCGGTCTTCCGCGAGCATATCGAAAACTATGAGCGCAGAACCGGGCTCTCCCCGAAGACGGTCAGAACCAGCTTGATTTGGCTTTGGTCAACTCTTCTGCTCTCGATGGCACTAACCCAGAAAGTCTGGATCATCGTGCTATTAATCATCATTGGGGCAAGTGTCACCTTTCATATCAGTTCGATCGCCAAAGCCAAGACGAAGGATGAACCTGAATGAGGCGGGTATTTGGTACGATCGAAGCAATTTTTGACACGTCGTACTTGGTTTTTGCGCTGACAATCAGCATTGTGCTTTTTGCCACTGCGTCCGGAAACCCTGCACGACTGCTTGCGGGCGCAGCGGCTTTGAGCCTGGCAGGCGGGGATGCTTTCCACCTGGTGCCACGCCTGATGGTGATCAAGACTGGCGAAGAAGAAAAACTGCGTAAATCCCTCGGTATCGGCAAGCAGATAACCTCAATCACCATTTCCATTTTCTACTTGCTTCTTTGGCAGATTGGCTTGCTGGTATTTTCTCCAAAAGGGGTTAATGCTTGGTCTTTCCTGGTTTACGCCTTAACTGCCATTCGTATTTTCCTCTGTTTTCTTCCCCAAAACCAATGGAAGGAGCGTTTTCCTCCCGTGAAATGGGGGGTTTATCGTAATGCTCCTTTTTTCTTGCAAGGCTTACTTGTTGCCGCGTTGAATTTTGCCAACAGAATTGTTATCCCCGGACTATCGCTCATGTGGCTTGCAATCATTCTCAGTTTTGCGTTTTATCTACCCGTTGTATTATGGGCTAATAAAAATCCTCGCATCGGAATGCTGATGCTACCAAAAATCTGTGCCTATTCATGGATGCTCGCGATCTGCTTATCGCTGTAGCAGCACGTATCCCTGAGAAAAACACATACAAACAAACGAAAGGATCAAATTATGGACGACCACAAAAAGCTCACGAACGAAGTAGGTGCTCCCATTCCTGATAACGAAAACTCTATTACCGCGGGGCCACGAGGTCCGGTTGTGATGCAGGACGTTTGGCTGATGGAAAAAATGGCACACTTCAACCGCGAAGTCATCCCCGAACGACGTATGCACGCCAAAGGCTGGGGTGCCTACGGTAAGCTCACCGTGACTCACGATATCTCCCAGTACACCAAGGCAAAGGTTCTTCAGCCAGGCGCAGAGACTGAGCTATTTTTACGTTTCTCAACTGTCGCAGGCGAGCGAGGCGCAGCCGATTGCGAGCGTGATATTCGCGGTGTCGCAGTCAAGTTTTACACCGAAGAGGGCAACTGGGATCTGGTTGGCAACAATACCCCCACGTTCTTTATTCGCGATGTACACAATTTCTCGGACTTGAATCGTGCAGTCAAACGCGATCCCCAAACAGGTCGCCGTTCTGCTCAAAATAACTGGGATTTCTGGACTTTGCTTCCTGAATGTTTCCATCAGATCACAATCGTGATGAGTGATCGCGGCATCCCGGCCTCTTTCCGAAATATGCACTTCTTCGGAGAGCACACCTTCTCGTTCTACAATGCCAATAATGAGCGTTTCTGGTGCAAGTTCCATTTTAAAACCCAACAGGGTATCAAGAATCTCTCCAATCAAGAAGCTGCCACGATTAATGGCATGGACCGTGAGTACCATGGTAAGGACCTATTCGAGGCAATTGAGCATGGAGACTTCCCGAAATGGACCATGTATGTACAAATCATGACTGAAGCGCAGGCGAAGAACCACTACGAAAACCCATTTGACATCACCAAGATCTGGCGCCACGCCGAATACCCCCTGCTTGAAGTCGGCGTTCTGGAACTAAACCGCAACCCTGAAAACTTCTTTGCTGAAGTTGAACAGGCTGCTTTCACACCTGCCCATGTCGTTCCTGGAATCGGGTTTAGCCCCGATCGTTTCCTGCAGGGTAGACTCTTCTCTTACGGCGATGCCCAACGTTATCGCCTGGGTGTCAATCACAACCATATCCCAGTGAACCGTGCCAAGGTGGAAGTCAACGAATACCACCGCGATGGTGCGATGAGAGTGGATGGCAACTATGGCGCCGCGCCAGCTTATACTCCCAATAGCTACGGCGTCTGGACGGCTCAACCTGAATCAATGGAGCCCCCACTGGACCTCGAAGGAGCAATGTACCGTTTTGACCCGAAGGATGATCCCACTGATGATTGCTTCCGTGCTGGAGGGAATTTATGGCGCTTGTTGACAGAAGACAAGAAGCAGATTCTGATCGAAAATACAGCTGGGGATATTGCTTCCGTGACCGAGAACATCAAATACCGCCATGCTGTCCATTGCTTCCTGGCGGATGCTGAATATGGTGAGCGCTTCACGCATGCCGCGGGTTTGGACTTTGCCAAAGTGCAGGAGCTCGCTAAATTGGACAACAATGGGTTGATCCAGGCGACTTTACCCGGTTCCGTGTAGGCACTGCCCACGCCATCTGGAAAAAAGCTGATGAAACCCCAGCGACACACGCATCAACGCCAGTTAATTCTGGAAGCAGTTCGAGCACGCTGCGACCATCCCAACGCGGATCAGATCTACCTGGATGTTCGAACTCTTGACGACAGGATCAGTCGCGGCACTGTGTATCGCAATCTTAATGTTTTGGCTCAACAGGGAGAAGTACTCCAGGTAAAACTGCCAGATTCGGATCGGTTTGAAGGGCATGCTGAAAAACATTATCATCTAATTTGCCAAGGATGTGGTGCGGTGTGTGATGCGCCTTTGCCATACGATGCGCGGCTCGATGAAAAAGCGGCAAGCGCAACAGGCTACATCATTGAGAAACATCGCGCCTTCTTCGAAGGATTGTGCCCTGAATGCCAAATGAATAGGTCCGACCCACATTAGGACCTCTGTAAAAATCTAAAAAGTCACTCTACATTTCATTTTTGTAGAGTGACTTTTTGATTATCAATCTGGTTTAGTTAGGGGAAGCCTGACCCGCTGGTTGCGTTTTTGTGCGGTCAGACTCGTGCTCAGGTGCTTTGTGAGAAAGTCACAACCAGTCGCTTGATCACGCCATCCCGCCAGAAGATATGCTGACTAGATTCCACGTCCAACCTTAGTCCGCTTAGTTTACGGGAGGTTCCTTCCGCATGGTGAATTTCTATTTCATCGCGGTCGCCGAATTGAATCAAAACAGGGGTCTGGCAGACAAAGGAGGTCATGGTTCCTTCCGGAAAATGGTGCGTTTGCTCCTTACCGAGGACATCCATAAAGGTATACTCACGAGGCGCAGAGAGAAGCTCTGATGGATCGAGCAGATAAGGGTCGAAGACCAGGCGCCCTTCTTCGAACCGCACTCCAACTTCCAACTGGCGGGTCAGGATTTCTTCCTTCACCATGCCGGTCATCCCCGGCTGACGCGCTCCTCGCCCTTTTGGAGTGTGGGAATATGGATCCGAGGGGAAGGCGCCATATTCAGCAGGTGTTTTCTGATACCCCAACCCCGCGCGAACATCGCTGTAGAAATCGCACAACTTTCCTGCAACGGGTTCATTTTTGAAACGCACCGCGGTTTCTTGTACGGCCAAAAGCAGTTTCGAAATCATGTGCCAGTAGATGCTTCCGAGCCCCTCGTACGCAAAGAAGGTGCCGGAACGACCGGTAAATTCGGCGTGGTGGAAGGTTTCTTCAAACACGTATTGAATGGCATCACTTTCCTGTTCCACCAGCGCCGCATATTCAGGTTGGCTTTTCAGGGAATCTAAAACTTTCCGGACATCCTTTTTGTTGCGCAGGCTGCTGCCAAAGTGAAACTGACCATGAACATCCCTGGTGAAAAGGCTGGTGTCCTGACCTTCTACCAACTTGAAGGGTAACTTCAGATGGCTCAGTTGATCAGGAAGCAAGGTATTTTTATTGAGGAAAGAGGCCAACGCCCGATCCGGGTAAAGGATGTAAGTGTGCTGATCCGCCCGGTAGAGCGAACTATGGCGTAACCTGTCCAGGAGTAAAAGCGATTCTTCAGCGCCTAACAGACCAGAAGAAAGGATGGAAACCTGTCCTTCAAGCATTTCATAGAGGTGGTCCACATATGCGCAATTCGGTTCAAGGCGCAGCAGATTGTATGAGTGATACAACGCGTCTGTACGCCGGTTGGCGCGCAAACTATGCTCCAGGTATTCCTGCGTGGTTTCCAAAAACGCGATAAGGTCATCAGCCGGCAATTGGCTCTGAGTTCCGCTGAATCCGTCTTCGTAGATCACAGAGCGATAGCCACTGCCAGCTTCGCCAAGTGCGTCCATCATTTGCCTGCGCGTTTCCGGGGTGAATTCGCCTGCCAAATTCGGATGGAAGCTCTGCAGAACCGTTGAGATTGTCTTGAGCCATTCAGCAACTTCGGTGTGAACGGCAAACCCACCCTGTTCGTTTTCAAGCAGGTGGCGGAAAAACGCGACGAAGCGGCGTAGGTATCCAAGCGTGACCACAGAAAGCCCATAACCCACCAGGGCATTATTCGCGTCGTTCCATTCCGGGCGCTGTGTGTTCATCCAAATTCCGCCTTCGGGGACGAAGTTGACCAGCTTTGCGAGTAGAAGTGTGAGCAGCTTTTCCGTGAGCGACGCATGGATCACCTTCCCGTCTGCGTCTGACAATAAACGCCCATCGGTACCATACTGATGCACTCGTTGTACTATGCTCTCTTGAAGTGTGTGATCAAACACGATCGTGCTGTGTGGATCTTTCAGCAAGTCCTCGTAGGGTTTGATCCGATAGGGTACGTTCGCAAAGCTCAACGCCGGAGTATCCAACCGTTGACGCAGCTCTCCAGGGTGAAAATGGTCGCTGGCTTCCATAAGTTTGAGTAAGTAGATAATTTGGTGATCGCTCCAGTAGCCAATGTTCGCCCAGGGATTGCCCTCTTCCGGAACTTCCCAATCGTTGCCAGCACGGCTTATGCGGTAGGGGTTGTATCCATCCGGCGTGGTGGCACATAAAAAACTGTCCACCGTGGATTCCGCAAATTGCGGGAAGGAGTAAACCAATGCTTCCCAATTCTGGAAAATGTCACGCCAGTTTCCGGCGTAGTCGAGGCGTTGCGAACCGTCTTTATTCTTCAGGTTGATGGAAAACACATTCCATGGCCGGCTGGGATCCCCATGCCTGCGGCTGAATGTCAGAGGCAGATAGGTGTTCAATAGGCGGCGCAAATTGGGATCATCTAATTCTGCAGCGTGTTCACGCATCTCAGATAGGCTAAATCTTTCCGGTAAAGCTGAAAAGAAGTCAGCGTGTGTGACGGGAAGATCCTTTTGGTGGGTGGAGAGATAATCAAGCAGGTCGGATTTTTGGATCCAATAGTTTTGCGCGAAGATTCCGCCGCGCATGACGTTAAAAAGTACATTTGCAAAATGGTGCGAGCTGGCGCTGATTTTTTCTGAGATCTGAATGCCATCAGCATTACTTACATACTTATGTAAGCTACGCGCACTCATTTCAACGTCCTGCTCAAGGGCTTGCTGTTGTGCAGCCAGAGGTGTTTTCAGGAAGTCCCGTAGCTGTGCAAGCGAAGCGTGATCCTGATCCACATCCGCCACCAGGTGCCAATTCGCCGTTTGTCCAGCTTCCAGGTGCAGGTTCGCGTGCACAAAATACGCCCCACGTTCGCCCCGAACTTCCATCTCAGTTTCAGGGCTTCCCCCAAAACGGAAATTGGTAAGCTGTTTGGAAGAAAGTAGAACAGACTGTGGTTCCAGCCCTATCTGGTAAACCACGTTCACAGCCAATGATTCGCTGGGCTCAGCCAGATCTGTCAATCGCGAATTAAGACCAAACAAACCAAGATTTGTCTCTTCATCCAATTCGCTGCGTTTATAGGCATCCAGCAAGCAGCTGAAAATGTTCTGGGTTGCTGAGCTGACGTTCGCCGGCGGAATATTCTGCAGCCCGTCCAGCACTTCCACATCGTACGGAGTTGATTGGAGATTACTAAGCCAGGAAGTTTTGATAAACCCAAAGCGATCTCCCGTCCGCCAGCTATAGCGCATTATTAGCCCAAGAGTTTGATTGATTTCTTCAAAGATCAGGGCAGTTCCGGGAATATTCTTGTATAGATTGCGCTCGACATTGTATTGCCCATCCTGGCGAAGTGAAAATGGCTCCCAGAGGTATGTTCGCGTGCCACGCGTGACACGCAAGAGCGTTTTCACACCTGTGTTTTCACTGTTCTCAGTCAGTTTATCTTCGGTGTAGTAAGGAAATAAGGCGTGCTCCGCATTGATTCTGCCCGCGCTAAGCCCGCCCGTTGAGGATATGTAGAGCCAATGATCAGCGCCGCTGACGATGCTCATGAAAAATGGCGGCATGGCATCGTAGTGCTGAATTTTGTAAAAAGTCTCGCCCTTTACATCAACAAAACCCCCTACGGGTTCAAACGGCGGGGGCGTTAGCAAAGTATCCCCAATCAGAGGCGGTACAGTATTAGAAGGCATGGCGTAAAACCTCCATCGCTAAGGATTTTTTAAAACCTCAGTCTGATAGCAATCCGTTTCGTTTGATAACATCGCTGTACCAGTAAGCACTGTCTTTGACCGTGCGCTTCTGTGTTTCGTAGTCGACATGGATGGCACCAAAGCGCTGGGAATAGCCCCTGGCCCACTCGAAGTTATCCATCAACGACCACTGCAAGTAGGCTGTCACGGGGATGCCCGCTTGGATTGCCTGCCAAATCTGATGGATGTGGGTCTGCAGGTAATCGATGCGCCTCTGGTCGTGGACTTTTCCCGTTTCGTCCGGGCCATCCGCGTAGCTGGCGCCGTTTTCGGTCACCATTAGTTGCTTGGGATGGTACTCACGGTTGATTCGCTCAAGGATTTCATACAGACCCTCTGGGTAGAGTTCCCACCCCATATCAGTATGCGGTACATCCCGTTTCTCGTTGTGAAAGTCATTCGATTTTGCTGAAACGAACATCCGGGTGTAATAATTGATCCCTAAAAGGTCCGTTTCCTGCCCGATCAATTCCATGTCGCCGGGCTGGATGAAATCCGGTTCAGTTGAACTCAGCAAACCCATGTGCACGTAGTCCTCTAGCATATCCTTGGGGTAACCACGCCCAAAAATGGGGTCTGTGAACCAGCGAATGAGCTCCCCGTCCATGAAACGGATCTTCTCTTCACTTACAGGAGCTTCAGGATTGGTGTGGATCGGGCTCATGTTCAACACGATGCCAACCTGCGCGTCGGGAACCGCGTTTCGCAGTTCTTTGACCGCCATGCCATGAGCAAGAAGAACATGATGAGCTGCCAGGATGCCTTTCGAGCGGTCTTTCAACCCCGGGGCTTGTTCGCCAAGGGTATAGCTCAGATGACTGGCACACCAGGGCTCATTGATGGTAAACCACATCTTTACCCTGTCCCCAAATTGGCGTGCTGCAATATTTGTATACTCCGCAAACGCATCCGAGGTCGAACGATTTAGCCAGCCCCCTTCCAGAGCAGTTGGCAGGTCCCAGTGGTAGAGCGTTGCTAAGGGTTGTATCCCCGCTTCCAGAAGTCCATCAATCAGCCTGTTGTAAAAATCCAAACCAGGTTGGTTGATCCTTCCACGACCCTCCGGCAGAATGCGCGGCCAGGCGATTGAGAATCGGTAGTTTCTAAAGCCCAACGACTTCATCAGTTGGATGTCTTCCTGCCAGCGATGGTAATGATCGCAGGCAACGTCGCCAGTATCGCCATTGTGCGTTTTACCTGGAGTATGGGAAAACACGTCCCAGATTGACTCCCCCCTGCCGTCCTCTTTTACCGCGCCTTCGATTTGGTAAGAACAGGTTGCAGTTCCCCACAAGAAGTTTTCTGGAAATTCTAACAATGTCGTCATGACGCTTTTCCTTTGCCGATTAGTTGAGTTGAGTAAAAGTGTTCTTCAATAACGGGTAAAGTTCCCGATAAATGTGATATGCGTGCCGATAAACTTCGAAGGTGCCAGGGTTGGGATCGGTCTTGCCTGTAATCTGGATTGTTTCATGACAGGCTGTGACCACATCCGGCCATGCGCTTACACCAACACCAGCCAGAAGGGCGGCTCCGAAAGCCCCGCCTTCAGCCGTGTTGACGCTGACCAGTTCACTTTCGAGCACATCCGCCAGAATCTGGCGCCACAAGGCACCCTTCGTTCCCCCGCCGGAGGCACGCACCTGGCTGACGTTCTCCAATCCGGCAGCCCGGATCAAGTTGAAACTGTCTTTCAAACCGAAAGCGACACCTTCCAGGACGGCGCGGGTCATATGCCCGCGTGTGTGGCGCAGCGTCAGACCGATAAAGGCTCCCCTGGCAAGTGGGTCGGGGTGTGGAGTGCGCTCGCCGCTTAAATACGGCAGGAACAGCAATCCTTCGCTGCCCGCAGGTAACGATTCAGCTTCATGCAATAAATCATCAAAACTGACCCCCGGTGCCAGTGTGTCGCGGTACCACTGCAAACTGCCGGCTGCGGATAGCATCACACCCATAAAGTGCCACCTACCAGGAACGGCATGGCAAAATGCGTGCAACCTGCCTTCTGGTTCAACCAACGGCGCAGGAGTCGTCGCAAAGATCACCCCGCTTGTTCCGACAGTCAGCCCGATAATTCCTGGCTCAACCGCCCTAACCCCCACCGCGCCAGCGGCCTGATCACCACCGCCCGCAACCACAGGAACACCCTGCGGCAGGCCGGTCAAAGCAGCCGCTGCCTCGTTGACAGTGCCAGTAACCTCCGGACCTTCGAAGGTTGGGGGCATCCATTCGCGCGGAATATCCAGCTCTCTAAGCAGCTCCTCCGACCAGTCCCGTGCTTTCAAATCAAACAGCACAGTCCCCGAGCCATCTGCCTTGTCCATGGCAAATTCACCCGTCAGCTTGTAGCGAATGTAATCTTTGGGTAAAAGGACGTGGCGAGCACGGGAGTAGATTTCTGGCTCGTTTTCAGCCACCCACAGGATCTTAGGCGCGGTGAAGCCGGTCAGCGCCACATTTCCGCTGATCTGGATAAACCTTTCCTTCCCGACCCGTCTGTGGATCTCGTCACACTGCACCTGGCAGCGCTGGTCATTCCACAAAATCGCGGGACGCAGCACTTCACCGTCAGCGTCAAGCAGCACCAAACCGTGCATCTGACCTGTCAGACCGATCGCTTCGATATCAATCGCTGCAATTCCGGTCTGAGCGATCACGCTGCGAATGCTCTGCACGACCGCCTGCCACCACTCCATTGGGTCCTGTTCGGACCACAGTGGTTTAGGGGAAGTCAGGGTGTGCGGTGAGGAGGCAACGCCAATTACTTTGCCCTTCCGATCAATCAGCAGCGCTTTGCTGCTGGTGGTTGAAACATCAAGCCCCAGATAGTATGCCATGGGCAACCCTCCTATAAAGATATCGTGACCGGGCAATCCAGCACGCGGTCTTCAACTATTCGATTGTTTTTACCACTTACTTCAAAAGTTGCTTGCAGGCGAATGTCCTCAGATGAACTGCCAACCAGGATTTTCACGGTCCCGGTTTCCAAAACCAATTTCAGTCCTTCGCCATAGTACGCCAACATATTGACAGGCAAATCGAAACGGACGCTCTTCCGTTCGCCCGGCAGCAAATGCACGCGCGCGTACCCGCGCAGTTCTTTCACCGGTCGTGGAAAAGTTGCGTACTCATCGCTGGTGTATAGCTGCACAACTTCGTCGCCTGCAACTTTTCCAATATTTTTGACATAAAAAGAGATCTGGAGTGTTTCGCCCAAACCCGCATGCTCTTTGTCCAGCCGCAGGTTGCAGTATTTAAACTGGGTGTAACTCAAGCCATGACCGAAAGCAAACAGCGGTTTGACCGTGTCATCGACATAATCGCCATAGATGTTCGAGCGCATGCCGGAGGGTTTGTAGTTATAAAACAGCGGCACCTGCCCCACAGACCGCGCGATCGAAACAGGCAACTTTCCGCCCGGATTGAGATGACCTAAAAGCGCACCGACGATGGCACTCGCACCTTCTTCGCCCGGAACCCACGCCTCAAGCACTGCGTTGGCAGCCTCTACAGACTCAGGAATTGACAGCGGTCGACCGTTTATTAGGACTAACACTACAGGCTTGCCAGTCTCGATGATTTCCTGGAGCAGTTCAGCCTGCACACCCGGCAATCCCAAATCAGTTGAGTCTCGGAATTCACCCGTCGTGCAGTTATAAGCCAGCCCAGATTTGTGCCCAAGCACGACCACCGCTACATCGGCTGATTTGGCGAGGTCGACTGCTTCTGCGAAGCCAGATTTATCTTTGCCAGATATATCGCAACCTTTTGCGTAATCCACCGACGTGGCAGACGGCAATGCCTCTTTGAGACTCTCAAAGACGGTCGGGATCATCACCGGCATTTGTTCGATGTCTGCCTGTGTCAAGCCCTCGTAGCCGGACCCACTCGGCGGGTCCTGGCAGAGAAGCTCCCGCATTGAAGGATAAGAATAGTCTGTATAGTGCATAGAGATAGGTAACACACTGTGCAATGACATAGGTAACACTTT
>CAYRYL010000017.1:0-42726 GCA_964428425.1 uncultured Anaerolineaceae bacterium
CCAGGTAGCGTGCTGCGTCCACCCTGAACCCGTCCACACCCATCTCCAGCCAGAACTTGGTCGCGTCATACATCGCTTCAGTCACTTTTGGCTGCTTGTAGTTTAGGTCCGGCATGCCGCTCCAGAAAGGCGCGTAATAGAAACTGCCGCCCGATTGGTACCAGGCATTTTGGCCCCAGGGTCCCAATTGGGATGGCTTGGTGTCCGACCAAACGTACCAGTCGCGGTACTGGCTGGCTTTATCCTTCGCGCTCAGGAACCAGGGGTGTTCCGATGAGGTGTGGTTGACCACGAAGTCGATAATCACACGGATGCCGCGTTCGTGGCAGGCTGCGAGCATATCCTGAAAATCCTGCAGGGTACCGTAATCCGGGTTCACTGCCTGGTAGTCGGTTACATCATAGCCATGATAGGAAGGCGAAGGGAAGATCGGCATCAGCCAAATTCCGCTGATCCCCAGGTCGGTGGTGGTATTGGGGTCGCCATCATTGAGATAATCGAGGTTTTCGATTATTCCGCGGAAGTCGCCAACGCCATCGCCGTTGCTATCCTTAAAAGAGCGCACAAATAGCTCATAGAAAACGACATCATTCCACCAGCCCTGACTATCGTCAGGTTCTGGAGTCTCTTCTATCGCGGTCGGTGTGGCAGCAGGTTCGGGTTGAGTCGCGGCAGGTTCGGGCACGATGGTTTCAGGTTTACACGCTGAAAGCACCAGGGATAAAACTATCATCAGAATAATGGGCAGGGCACGCTTTTTCATTGCATCTCCAGGATGGTCACCATTGGCAGGGAGTTTTGCCCCCCACAGATTGTGTGGTTAATTTTACACGATTCAGAGGTTGGTTCGCAGGCAGGAATATGGCCTATAACAGCCGAAAATCCTTGCTTTCAGTCAAATAGCCCACCCACAACCGGTTGGATGAGCGAAGCATCGTCCTGCGCCGGGCTGTTGACCGCACGGCCGACTTCCCAACTGTGCATCTGCCCCGGGTCAAAAGGCTGCAACAGGCTCAGGCGCTTACTCGCGTCTCCTTCCACCAGCCAATCCCACATTGCCTGCCCTTTGAGGATAACCGGCATGCGCGGATGAACCTCAGCCACAATGGCGTTTGCGTTGGTGGTGATGATAGTGCAGGTTGTCAAGCCGGGCAGACCAGGCTCCGAATTGACTCCTTTGGGCTCCCAATCGTCCCACAGCCCCGCAAAGGCAAAGGCTTCGCCAGTGCGCATGCTGAAATAAAAAGGAATCGACACCTTTCCGACTTTGCGCCACTCATAAAAGCCGTCCGCAAGGATCAGGCAGCGTTTGTTTTTGAAAGAATTGCGGTAGGCAGGCTTTTCAGCCACAGACTCGGCACGCGCGTTGATCATGCCATTACCAATGGATGGGTCCTGCGCCCAGAAGGGCACCAAACCCCAGCGGAACCAGTGCACCGAGCGCGTTTCGGCGAAAGGCACGCAGGCGATTTCCTGGGAGGGGGCGATGTTGTAGCGCGGCTCCCAATCGAGCGGCATCTGCCCCAGCGCAAGCTGTGTGCGCACATCGTCTGAGTCAATTGCCATGGTAAATCTTCCGCACATAATCTCTCCGATCGTGATCTGGTTACTTGCAGATATTATACAATCTCCCGGTTCCTCCTGGCATCAACCTGGCAAAGTCGACAATTGAATCGGGTCTTTCGTAGGGCGGGTTGCGAAGTTCAACCCGGCAAATAAAACAGAGACGGATTCATAAACGGAATCCGGCCTACGTTAGGCACCCCATTTCGCCCTTCTTTCGTAGGCCGGGTTGCGATTTCCAACCCGGCAATATCTAAATTGTCCAACCATTTTTCTCAATCAGAAACTTCTGCGTCTTCACCCTTGACGCCAGACCCCTGAATGGGTAAACTTAAAAGTTGCCGGTTTACCCGGTAAATTTATGAGCGAGGGTAACCTGAAAGATGGTGAGAGGCGCTCGGAGGAAAAATGTCTACACAAGAAGAAATTATCATCAAAGCTGAAAAGCGCACCGTCAAAGGGAAACAGGTTTCCCAACTACGCCGCACCGGCATTCTGCCTGGCGTAATCTACGGACACAAAGTCGACACCCAGGCTATCCAAATGGACCGCCACACCGTGTCTCAGCAATTGTCCAGAATCACCCCCACCACCCTGGTTACGATTGATGTCACTGGGGACAAAATCAAAGCCTTTGTGCGCGATCGCCAACGCGACGTACTTCATGGTCAGCTGACTCACCTGGACTTCCTGGCTGTCTCCATGACCGAGAAAATGCGCGCCGCGGTTTCGCTCGAGCTCACTGGTGTAGCCCCTGTGCTCGACAACCCGATTTATTTGCTCAATCACAGCCTGAACGAAATCGAAATCGAATGCTTCCCTCAGGACATGCCCGAACGGGTTATGGTTGACGTCAGCGGAATCAAGACCCCTGAAGATGAAATTACCATCGCTGACCTCAAATTGGGCGAGAATGTCATCATCCTTACAGATCACTCAGAAGTGATTGTTTCGGTTGGTTATATTGCTGCTGAAGAAGTCGAAACACCCACCTTTGAAGGCGCAGCGGGAGAACCTGCAGTGCTTGAAAAAGGCAAGAAACTCGAAGACGCTGATTAGTCAGCCAATTTTCAAGACCAAAAACGACCGCCTCACAGCGGTCGTTTTTCATTTCCGGTAAGATCCAAACCATAGACGTTTATCAATGACGTAGAAGACGCAGGAATTCCTGTGTGATCTGCGCGGTGGCGCCCCAAATGATCTCTCCATCGTAATCGTTGTAATAAGGTATTTTGAAAGTTTGGTCTTCAAACTGGCGTAGCTTGATTTGGTAATTTTGCGGGTCGGCAAGCCATTCGAGGGGTACGGTAAAAGCACGAGCTACTTCGTTTGGGTTAGTCTTCAGCTCACACGGCCAGGCAACCACTCCAACCACAGGCGTGACCTGAAAAAACGACACCATGTCGAAACAAGCCATCTTGCCAATCACCACGACCGAAGCGGGATCGATCCCAACTTCCTCGCTGGCTTCGCGCAGGGCTGTCTGCTCAAGGTCCCCGTCTTGTTCTTCCCAGGCGCCGCCCGGAAAAGAAACCTGACCGCTGTGATCTTCCAAATCCATCGCGCGCCGGGTAAAGAGCAAACTCCATTGACCCTTTTCCCTCACTAACGGGACGAGCACAGCCGCTGGGCGCAGACGTACTGGATCCAGATGCAGCCAATTGCCATCCTTGAGGCAGGATTGAGTTGCGTGCGCCCGCAGGCGAGCGCCAATGTCATGCGGTAAGCTTAGAATCTCCATCAAAGCGCTTCCCCGGTTTCATCGACTTCAGTGGATTCAACTTCATCCGATTTCTCGAGACCCAGGCGTTCAACTGCCCTGCCAAACAGCAAAAAACCTGTGTGGGCGATCATACGGTCCACCGGACGCAGGTGTTCCCAATCCGTTTTGTAGTAACGAACAAGTACTTCCATTACTTCCACAAAAGCAAAGTTGTTGTGCATCAGCGAGCGCAAACAGAGCTGCACCTGGTTCACCGTTGGCACAAGCATGCCCAGGTAGCCCCCAGGTTTCAGGCTGGCGCGGGCTTGAACCAGGTAATCGTATGGATTGGGCATATCCATAAAAATTGCATCAACGTTTTCTTCAGAAAACCCCTCAGAAGCGTCACCTACTTTGAACGTGACGCGATCGCGCAAGCCGACCTTTTCGAGGTTTTTTATGGCAAGCGCCTGGACATCCTCTTTGCGTTCGTAGGAATACACATGCCCGTTGTCCCCGACCATGTAGGCAAAAGCAGTTGTCAGCCCCCCCGAGCCAGTCCCACACTCCAACACCCGCATCCCCGGACCGATCCCCATGGTGATAATGATTTGACCAATTTCCTTGGGATACAAAATCTGAGTGGTACGTTTGATGCTCTTGATGAGGTCAGCGATACCTGGCTGTAGCAAGTAAAAGGGGTTACCCTGGTGAGACTCCAACCGGGTGCCCCATCTCTGACCAATGATATCGTCGTGTTTGATAACTCCCCGATGGGTTTGCAACACACCCCCTGCCACCAAGCGCAACAAATGGCTTTTGTACCCAGCGCCTTGCAGCTGAACCATGTCGCCTTCGCGAGCGAAGTTACTCGATTCGAATTGGGAAGGATCCATCCCTAATTACTCTGACCGGGGAAGGATTCGATGCGGCTAAACCAGTGCCCGGCAAAGAGCGCGAAGATGCTGCCGATGATGCCGCCGCCGAGATGAAGTGAACCAACATTCATGAAGTTGAAGCCTGCGCTTTTGGCAATTAAATGACCAAGAAAGAAACCAATCCAACTCAGAACGATATATATAACAAGTTTCCAGAACCCTCCATCTTTCCAAAGGTGGAAGACAGCCCCAAGCAGGGTTGCCAGGATCCATCCAAAAATGTAGGTAGATACGTTCATTAATCGTCCTCAGTAGTTACAAAAGTGACTTTAATTATGCCTCAATGATATCACTAAACCGCCAAATTCGACCTTGCTGGGCTCTTATTTTTGCTCCCAGACGATCCTGACTCTCTCCTGACCCTTTCCCGAGTGGGATTTGGTACCATTTCCTGACCCCCTCTTAAGAGGGGTGGTATCGACATTATACGACCCCCTCCGCGGAGGGGGAATTAAAGGGGGTGGATTTCTGAGGTTCTTCAATTACTTACGCTTAAACAGACCAAGACCAAGATAAAGGTAAAATAATCCCATGACTGATGAAACCAAGCAAAACTTTTTCTGTGATACGCATTGCCACCTAGATATGCCTGCTTTCAGCGAGGATTTTGATGTCGTCCTACAAAGGGCAATAGACGCTGGTCTCGAATTCGTTATTATCCCTGCCCTCGACTGCGCCACCGCCAAAAACGCGCTTGAGCTTGCCCGCCAAAAACCCAATTTCTTCTACGTTACCGTCGGAATCCACCCAAACTATTCCGCCGAGGTGGAGCCCACTTGCTTACCGCAGCTCAAATCCTTTGCTGTGCAGCCTGGCGTGGTCGCCATCGGTGAAATCGGGCTGGATTATCACTGGGATTACGCTACCCCTGCTCAACAAAAAGCGGTGCTCCTGCCCCAACTGGAGCTGGCACGTGAGCTAAACTTGCCCCTGGTAATCCACAACCGCGATGCCGCGCAAGATCTGGGTCCCATTCTGCTCGATTGGCAAGCCTCCCTACCAGACGCCCATCCCCTTAAAACTCGCCCTGGAGTGATGCACTCCTACACTGGTCCGAAGGAATTAGCACTGAGCCTTTTGGAAGCTGGTTTCTACTTTGGGATAGGTGGTCCTGTCACGTATAAGAATGGCAAAGATAAACAAACCCTGGTAGAAATGTTGCCTCAAGAAAAAATCTTGCTCGAAACGGATAGTCCCTATCTGCCGCCGCATCCGCATCGGGGTGAGCGGAACGAGCCGGCATTTATTCCTCTCATCGCCGCTAAGGTCGGGGAGATTTGGGGCATAAGCACCGAAGAAGTGGGACGAATCACAACAGCTAACGCGAGGCGATTGTTCAACTTGCCATAATCTCAGATACTTTTTAAAGTTGACGGTCAGACCATCTGCACAGTCGGGAAACCAGTAATGGGTCCGTCATTGCGAGGGAGCGATAGCGACCGCGGCAATCTACCGTAAATTCAGCTGGGAGATTGCTTCGCTACGCTCGCAATGACAAATCCTCGGAGGTCGCGGCCTTATTTCTTCTTCTCTTCCTCGATCACGTATTCCGGCACAAACGTCTGATCCTCAAACGGAGGGCGCACATATGAATCATCCACCTGCTTGGGTGGCAGCTCCATCTTTGGTGGGGTAAGATCCTCGTAAGGGATCAGAGTCAACATGTGGCTGATGCAATTGAGACGGGCACGTTTTTTGTCGTCTGCCTGCACCACGTACCAGGGGCTCTGCTTCGTGTCCGTGAAGCGGAACATATCATCTTTGGCACGGGAATACTCCACCCAGCGTTTGCGTGACTCGAGGTCCATAGGGCTGAGCTTCCAGCGGCGCGTAATGTCGTCCATCCGCTGTTGGAAGCGCTTTTCCTGTTCCTCGTCACTGACGGAGAACCAGTACTTGATGAGGATTATGCCAGACCGAATCAACATCTTCTCAAACTCCGGCACACTGCGGAAGAACTCTTCCACCTGCTCCTGGGTGCAAAATCCCATCACCCTCTCAACGCCAGCGCGGTTGTACCAGGACCGGTCAAACACCACCATCTCGCCTGCCGCAGGTAAGTGCGCCACGTAGCGTTGGAAGTACCATTGGGTCTTTTCTTTTTCGGTCGCCACCGGCAGCGCGACTACGCGCACAATTCTGGGGTTGAGGGTCTCAGTCAGGCGCTTGATGGTGCCACCCTTCCCAGCCGCATCCCGTCCCTCGAAGATGACAGCCACCTTCAATCCACGCTCTTTGATCCACAGCTGCAACTTCACCAGCTCCACCTGTAGTTTCCGCAACTCCCGCTCGTAGACGGCGTCGGAAAGTGCCTTCTTTTTCTCTCCGTGTAGCGCAACTTTGGGGGCGGGTTTCACCTCGACCTGTTTCTCTTCAGACTTGCTCTTACTTGCCTTGTGTTCGGTTTTGGATTTACTTTTTGCCATGCTAACCTCTCAATCGGTTGGGTTGGACGCAAAAGACTACTCAATTATACAATCAACACCCAGTCTGCCAAGTGGAATTTTGCCAGACCTACCTTTCGTTTTCAGCCCCCTGCCACAAAATCAGCGGTTGTCGCGCTTGTAATCCACAAACCGATATCCAACACCACGTTCAGTCAGGATGTACTGTGGGTTGGCAGGATCTTTTTCGAGCTTCTTTCTCAGGTAGTTGATGTATAGCCGCACATAGTGTGGTTCGTTTTCATATTCGTAACCCCAAACTTTGGTCAGAATTTGGTCATGCGTAAGCACCCAACCCGCGTTCTTGACCAGATGGTAGAGCAGCCGATACTCCGTCGGGCGGAGTCTGGCAAGTTCTCCTTCCACCCAAACCTCGTGACGGTCAAAATCAATGGTCAACCGGTCATCCACCAGGATTTTGCCAGTCTCATCTTCTTCGGCAACGTTACCTCTACGCAGCACTGCCCGGATGCGGCTGGTCAATTCCCGCGGGCTAAAAGGCTTCGTAACATAATCATCCGCGCCAAGCTCCAGCCCCTTCACGCGATCGTCTTCCTCACCTTTGGCCGTCAGCATGATAACCGGAGTGGGACCCACTTCGCGGATCATCTTTAATACCGTGAATCCATCCAAATCCGGCATCATCACGTCCAAAAGGACCAGGTCTGGTAGAGCAGTGCGCAACTTGTCAATCGCCTGACTGCCGTTATTTGCTTCTACCACTTCAAATCCGTCATGTTCCAGGTTCAAACGGATGATGCGCACCAATCCCCTTTCATCATCCACAACTAAGATTTTCTTCTTCGCGCTTGGTTCTCCCATAATTAAATCCTTATCTGATTTCCACAAAAATGACACTGATATTATCGGACCCACCTGCATTATTGGCGAGCTCACAAAGTTGTTCGGCGATATTACCGATTCCGTACCCCGACTTGATCACTTCCAGCATTCCTTCCTCATCCGCCAGACCCCACAACCCATCGGTGCAAATCAGCAACTGGGTTGGCTCAATCAGATCCAGATGCCCCAGGTCCACCTTGAAACCCTCAGTTTGCCCGATAGCTCTAAAAAGCACATTTCTTTGAGGATGATGAAGGGCTTCGGCTTCAGAGATTTGCCCCAAATCCACAAGCCGGCGCACTAATGAGTGATCCTGCGTGAGAGGCTGGAAATCAGTATGGCTGCTGCGAAAATACAGACGGGAATCTCCGATGTGACCATAATAAAGGTGCTTCTCCAACAGCACTACCAGTGTGAGCGTAGTCCCGCCACCTGAGACGTCTTGCAACACTTGCTCCTGTGCCTGGAAAAAAGCTTTTTCAATCAGGGCAAGCACTTCCTGGTGGGAGGGCAACAATTCTCCCTGGCGCAGGGGGTCGATTAGGGTTTGGGTCAGCGCAGCCGCACTGACCTGGATTGCGATCTTACTGGCTACCTCACCATGATCATGTCCTCCCATTCCATCCGCAACCATGTAAATACCCAAGGTTACTGGTCTTTCAGGAAGAAACAATTCCATGGTAAAAGCTAAAGCTGAATCCTCCAAATGGGTCCGCGTCTTACCAACAGATTGAGCACTGCAAGCATGCACGGTAAGACGCTCCAAAAGAGGTTGTTTAAGTGGATCAGGTGTGGAGGAAAGCTTATCAAACAATTTGGAACCAAATAACTTCAAAATCCCTCATCTTTCAATGAACGCCACACACATTACGGGGTCGGCGTGCCCACAGTAAACACCATCAGAAAATTCTCAGCTGCCCAACCCGTTCTGTTTTCATCCAGTGGTGCTTCCAACCGCCACCAGGTGTATCCATTGCTCACTTCCGGTCCACCAACCACCTTGAAAACCTCATCGTCCATTGCCAGGAAGTTGATATCCGAACCTGTGCCAGCAGCAGAGCGCATGCGCAAACCCAACCCCTCCGTCCCGGTGACTTTGACGTAGACATTCATGCCAATCACCCCATCCGGCAAAACAACCGGCGCCTCCAGGGTGGGAGTGGGGAGATCAGTCGGAGCGATGACAGTATTCGTTTGTGTTGGAGCAGGAATGACGGTCACATTGTATTGTGGGGTAGCTTCGATCCGTGGAGCCTGGCGAACTGCGGTTGAAAAAACCAACCAGGTGATCCCAACTAATGCGCCAGCAACAAGCAATACGCCGAGAATGCTTAGTGGGTGAATTTTTGGAGTCGGTTTGGTTTGCATATTTGGACCGTGTTAATTATATCAGTGCCTTTCTGAAAAATTAGTCATACTGTTTCCAAAAAGTTTCAATACTACGAAAGGTTTCGCCGGGATTCTCAAAATGAGGCATGCCGCGCGTGTGACTGCTGCGAACAGCCCGCCAATTGGGGCGTTCTCGCAAAAGGATCGGAAGCATGTCGAACTGGCGTCCGGGCTCATTATCGAACACTACCAGCACCGGTTTGGTGATTTTTTCGTAGTATTTCGTCCGAACATCTGCTACGGCAAGCTTGCCGCAGGTGTGCAGGATGGGTGCAAAGTGCGCGCCTGGCTGGTGTGATGAGGTGTAGGCAAGATCTACCAGGTCCGAGGGAGGGGTATAGGTAAACCGCTTTCGGTAATATTCCAAAACACTGGAGCGGCTTGCTAACAGATCATAAAAAGGCAAGCTCCACAGCGGAATTTTAAGGTAAGTCAAGCCGAGATTCTGGAATTGCTCCCACCATTTGCTTTCAGAAATGTGCCCGGTGCGCGGCATCTGCATCCCGCTGGGATTAATCATCACGATCGACTTGAACAATCCACTGTCCTGCTCGTCCGCGATAGCTGCGTACTCAGCTGATTGTCCCATCACGACGATATGCACCGGTTCTCCAATCCGATCCCGGACAAACTCAGAAATTGCTGCTAAGTAGAGCGCAGGGCGGTAAGGTCTGTCGGATTTTTCAGAGCCCCCAAAACCAGGCAGATCCATCACAAAGACCTTTCGATAAGCACAGAATGCCTCAAAGACAGGTGTCAGATCATGCCCGCCAGCGTACAGGTGGACCCCGTGAACGAGCAAGATGGGAGTCTGTTTACTTTCGACTTTGCTTTCGTAATAATTGATTTTTCCGACGGTGTCCGATTCAAAGGTGTGGTGCTCAGCGTCGAGCATCAGGTTCACTTTTGCGTGGTGATCGATGTATTTTTTACTGTAGAAGACCCAACCTGCTTTGAGCGCCAAGGCAAGTGCTGCCAGGCTGCCCAAGCTCCAACCTGCGGCTTTACCGTGTTCTGCTGTTTTTTTCGTCATCCAGACCTCCGTTCGTTTTGTGGTCTTGTTCAATTATATATTAGAACGAGTCGGGTATTTTCTGGTGTCACAATTTTGGTGTGGATGGAAAGATGGAATGTGACAACAATCTGATTATGCTGGCGGATTGGAAGCACATTAAGATTTCTGCATGAAAGTTTTCTCAGTGCTTCCAATCTCGCCCTACGGTGGATGCTTTTATTAGGATTTCAAAAGCAGATCGCCAAAGCCTGCTTCGCGGGCACAGGCGCTTCACTCGCGATGACCGAAAATGAATTGCATGCTGCTAAAATGGTAAAATCCAGCTCATGAAGCGATCGTGCTACTCTCCCCGGCGGAAGAGGTCACCCTCAATGCGCTGGCTGCCTGCCGTTTTTGGCGGTTTGTTCCTCTTGTTCGCCTTACTGATCGCTATCGTCGACTACATCGGTTTCCAACGACCTCAGACCGTCTATCCCAGCGGAGTGAGCGTCCAAGGAGTTCCCTTGGGTGGGCTTGACCGGACCCAGGCTGAAGCACGGCTTGCAGAAGCCTTTTCACTGCCAGTTGAATTGCAATACCGCGATGCTCGCCTGCAGTTTTCCCCAATGGAACTTGGCTTCAAACCAGACTACGCTGCAACTCTTTCTCAGATCGACACAAGCCTGCCAAAAAGATCCTGGTTTAGGCACCTCTGGGGTAAGGCCGAAGTCTCCAGCCCCACGGATATGCAATTGATTGCTGAGGTGGACCTCAACCAAGCCCAATCGCTATTGGCACAGGTCGTTTCCCCCCGTTACGAGCAACCCGCCACTCCCACGTTGCCGATCCTTTACAGCACGAATTACACTCCCGGTCTGCCTGGCTTTTCTCTGCAATCCTTACCCGCATCTGCTGAAAAAATCCAAGCTGCTCTGCTCTCGCCTGACCAGCGTGTCGTAGAGCTGGATGTGCAGGAGACCCCTGCTCTGCCACTTGGTCGGGCAAACCTCGAAATCTTCCTGAAGCAGACTATCCAGCTCGAAAAGTTCAACGGCTTGATCGAGGTCTACCAACGCGACCTCAATACCGGTGAGATCTTACACATCGCGCTGCAAGCCAACCAAAATATCATTCCGGATGTGGCGTATTCTGCCGCGAGCACCATCAAGATTCCGATCATGGTCTCCGCCATGCGCCGGCTCGAAGAACCACTGCCTTCCCAGGCGAGCAACTGGATGTTCCAAATGATTGCCGATTCCCTGAACCCGCCAGCAGACGGGCTGATGAAAGCCTACATGGATAACGACTCCGGACCCCTGATGGTCACGGCTGATTTACGCGAATTGGGATATCAGAACACATTTCTCGCTGGTTATTTTGAGCCCGGTTCACCCCTGCTTGACCGCATCAGCACCCCTGCCAATCAGCGCCGCGATATCTTTCTCGACCCTGATTTTTATAATCAAACCGTTCCTTCCGAAACGGGCGATCTCCTCTGGAAGGTTTATAGCTGCGCCAATCAGGACGAGCTCCTTTTCGACGGTCAGGTAACCGCATCGGAATGCCAGCAAATGCTCAGCTATCTGCGCAAGAACCGCATTCACGCCCTGATTGAGGCAGGTCTGCCGCCTGAAGGTCACACCGCCCACAAACACGGTTGGACGAACGACGTGGACGGTCTGATCCACACCATCAGTGACTCAGGCGTGGTTTACACCCCGGGGGGGGACTACGTTCTGGTGATTTTTGCCTACACCGAAGAACAATTCCTCTACGACACTGCCAACCAGCTTTTTGCCAAGCTCTCCCAATCCATTTATAATGCTTACAACCCCGAAAATCAGGCCGCCTGGTATGGCGAAAACTGAATCTTTCGGGTTTAGGCAAAAATGGACCTGATCCTGACGCACGAACAAACTGACCTCGACGGTCTCGCCTCCATGCTTGGGGCTTTTTTGCTGCGTCCCGAAGCCATCGCCTTGCTACCCCGCCAGATCAACCGAAACGGTAAGGCATTCCTCAGGCGTTACGTTAATGAATTACCCTTTTCGGATTACCAGGCTTTGCCTCACGAATCCATCAAGAGCGTCTTCCTGGTGGATACACAATCGCTGGTGACACTGCGCGGCATGAACGAGCAAACCATAGTCACCGTACTCGATCACCATCCCCGCAAGGTCCAGATCCACCCAGCCTGGCAGGTCGAGCTGCATCTTACTGGCGCTTGCACCACGATCCTGGTCGAAAAGTTGCGTGAACAAAACAAAACTTTGACGCCTATCGAAGCCACTTTGATGTTACTGGGAATCTACGAGGATACCGGCTCGCTGACCTACAGCTGCACCACCTCCCGCGATGCCAGCGCGGTTGCCTTCCTGCTTGAGCAGGGTGCCGACCTCAACATCGCATCCATTTACTTGAATCCGCCCCTTTCAAATGCCCAACAGCAGCTTTATGACCGCCTGTTGAAGGACCTTGTTCAGTTGGATATCGAAGGCTACAGCATCCTGGTTTCCAAGGCGATCGCTAACGACCTCAACGACGAGATCTCCACGGTAGCCCATAAGATGCGTGAATTTCTGACGCCCGATGGGCTGGTGTTGCTTGTCTCCACCCGGCAGGGAATTCGCCTGGTAGCCCGCTCCACAACGGATAATGTGGATATGGCGCAACTGGCAATTCATTTTGGCGGTGGCGGACACAAGCGGGCCTCTTCCGCGTTGATTCGCGAAGAAGGGCGTTCGAATGCTAATATCACCGACGCCAGGCTGTCTGAAGTTACCCAACGAGTGATCGAAACCATCCCCCAAATAGTCACTCCGAGCATCAAAGTAAGCCAAATGATGTCCAAGAACCCGCTGACGCTTAGTCCTGACATCAGTGCGGCAGACGCGGCGGAGTTGATGAAACGTTATGGATTTGAAGGTTATCCAGTGGTGGATAAAAAACAACTGGTAGGGCTGCTCACCCGGCGCAATGTGGACCGGGCGATTGCCCACAAACTTGAGAAAAACGCTGGAGATCTGATGCTTGCCGGCTCGATCAGCGTCTATCCGGATGATCCGATCTCCAAACTCAAAGAACGCATGGCAACCAGCGGTTGGGGACAGGTTCCGGTTCTGGACCCTGACTCCAACGAGATTATCGGCATTGTCACCCGCACTGACCTGATCAACACACTAAATCAAGATGAGGAACTGCCTACCCAAGGCGAGATTGCCGGGATGCTCTCTCAGGCACTCCCGCCTGCCCGTAAAGCCTTACTGCACGCAGTCGCAGACGAAGCATACAACCAGGGTGTGCAAGCCTTTATCGTCGGTGGTTTTGTGCGTGACCTGTTACTCCAATTGCCCAGCCAGGATTTTGACATCGTGATTGAAGGTGACGCGATGGCGTTCGCGGAACATCTCGTGCAACAATTTGGCGGGCGTTTTGTGGCGCACAAACGCTTTGGCACGGCGAAATGGATCCTCAACCGGGAAAACCTGAAGGACAGGATAAATTCTGCCAGGGACGACGGGTTCAACACCACTGACCTCCCCGAACACCTCGACCTGATCACTGCTCGCACCGAGTTCTACAACAAGCCTGCAGCCCTGCCTATTGTGGAACGCAGCAGCATTAAAATGGACCTGCATCGCCGGGATTTCACGATTAACACCCTCGCCTTGAGGCTTGACGGCAGTCATTTCGGTAAGATCTTCGATTTTTGGGGAGGCTACAGCGACCTCCAGCAGAAGGAAATTCGTGTGCTGCACGCCCTCTCATTTGTGGATGATGCTACGCGCATGCTCAGGGCTGTCCGCTTTGCCACCCGCTTCAATTTCGAAATTGAACCTCAGACTCTCAGCCTGATCGAAGGCAGCTTGCCTCTGATTGCAGAAATCAGTGGTGCACGCCTGACGCACGAGTTTGAACTGATCTTCAACGAAAGCAAGGCACCCGAAATGCTCAGGCAGCTTGGCTTGCTGGGGATTTTGGCTGCCATCGATCCCGCCCTGCCCTGGGATGATGCCTGCATCAACCGCCTCGCAATTGGGCTCGCGAGTTTGTCTGAAGTAAAAACAACCGTTTCTCAAGCCGAGAAACTTCAAATCCTCTGGTGTTTATGGTTGGAGGATATGCAACCCGAAGCTTTGCAATCCGTTGGGCAGCGCATGCGCCTCTCTGGGAAGCTGCTCGATTGGATCGCGCAAACCCGCGAGTTGTGGCAATTGCTGCCAACCCTCGCTGGGCAACGTCGGAGCCAGGTGACGCAGCAGCTCGAGAACTTCCACGTTACCCCAATCCAGGCGGTTTATTGGGCTTGTGAACAACCGGAACTCCGCCAAATCCTGCAAATCTTCGAAGACTCATACAAGCACGTGCGTCCCTTCACCACTGGGAATGACCTGCGCGCGCTTGGCTTAGCCCCTTCACCCCGCTACGACGTCATCCTGAGCGCTCTCAAACGAGCCTGGCTGGACGGTCAGATCCAGTCTGAAGCCCAGGAAAAAGATCTCTTGAAAAGCTTATTGGAACAGGGATGAACCACACCGCCACACGCGAGGCTGATTATGTCATGCCCTCGAGTGGGCTGATCCATATCCGCCCGCTCGAAAAATCCGATTTGCCGGGTCTGGAATGGGATGGGGAGTTTGCCCACTTCCGTAAGCTTTACCATCAACATTATGAAAACAGCCTCGATGGCAATACCCTGATTTGGGTAGCAGTAAATGCAGACGGGGAGGTGATTGGGCAGGTGTTTGTGCTGCTCCTCTCGCGGCAACGTGAACTTGCTGATGGGGTCTTTCAGGCTTATCTTTTTTCATTTCGCATCAAACCCACTTACCGGGAACAGGGATTGGGTGGTTTCATGCTTGAAATGGTTGAGAATTACCTGCGTGAAAGAGGTTTCCGGTTTCTGAGGTTAAACGTGGCACGCGCCAACCCACTGGCTCGCCGCATGTACGAGAAACACGGATATCGGATGATCGGACCAGACCCCGGCGTCTGGCGCTACCAGGATCAAAATGGCGAATGGCAGACCTGCCGCGAGCCTGCCTGGAAAATGATTAAAAAAATATAAAAAAAGCCCGAAGGAATGCTTCGGGCTTGTAGGTTAGTTGGGAAAAAATTAAGCTTCTGGCAACTCGGGAGGTTGTTGGTCTTCAGGTATTTCAAGGGACAGATCCCCAGGTTCTACTTCAGGTTCCAGTTCAATTTCATCCTCTGGCAAGAGCGCTCGCACATCTTCAATCACTTCCACGTCCAGAACTACCGGTTTAGCGTTCTGCACCCAGCCATTCACAATCCCCTTGATTTCTTCATAATCTGCTGGCGTCAACATTTTTGGAATCCCCATCACTGGTTTCCCATTTTTAACCATCAAAGTCAATCCAAATTTGGATTCCTTGAAACCGGTTATTTCTGCGCGGGGCACAAACATCTCAGCTGCTTTCGGCTGTTTCTGCCTGATCCCAGACTCGTCCACGATGATTTCATATTGATCCCAGAGGGCTTTACGCTGCTTAATGGAGTTCCAGCCAACCAGAACAAACATGACGGTGATCAAACCGAGCGTCAGGTAGGTGTTGCTATTTACCTCCTGCCCCCGATACCTTAAGAAATTGAGTATCAACATGGCCACCAGGGTGATGCCATACAACAGTATGACATTCCGCGTTTGTCCTTTCAACCTATCTGGATCTAATCTATAACTTTTCATGGAATGCCTCCGTTTGGAATATTGGAATTATACACTTATAATGTTTTGAACTGGGACTGCCATGGAAAAAGCAAATTTAGAAACTCATCGGGATCTCAACATTCCCGGACTCAATCGCAGACGGGTGGATGTGTGGTTGCCTGAAGCCTACCATGCCAACCCAAACCAGCTGTTTCCGGTGCTCTATGTCCAGGATGGGCAGACGGTTTTCGACCATTGGAGAAGAGGCACTGGAGGCTGGGAAATTCATCGGGCGATCACCCGTCTCGCGGACGAGGAGAAAATTTACCCTCCCATCGTTGTCGCGATCTCCAGCACGCTCAACCGCGCTGGGGATTACTTACCCGCAAAAGCGCGCTGCGTGCCTGGCGAGCCTGACTTATTTGAAGAAAGCAACCTTGCTGGCAAGACTGCGACAAGCAACGTAGTATCAGACCTCTACGTCGAGTGGATGGTCAACACGCTCAAACCCGCCATCGACGCCCGCTACCGCACGCTCAGCGATCCGCAAAACACTGCCTTGATAGGCTCAAGCCTGGGGGGACTGATCTCGCTTTATGCCCTGTGCGAGCATCCGGGTGTGTTTGGGAAGACCGCCTGCCTTTCCACGCATTGGCCTGCTGTTGGCGAAGGCATGCTGGCATACCTCAACGAGCACCTCCCCCAGCCCGGTCAACACAAGCTCTACTTCGACTACGGCAGCGAGGGGCTTGACAGCCAGTACGAGCCCTGGCAAACCGGGGTGGACGCCCTTCTGCGCCAGAAAGACTATCGCGAGGGAAAAGATTTCGCCAGCTGGCACTTCGCCGGGGACGACCACACCACAACAGCCTGGAAAAACCGGGTTCATATCCCACTTACCTTCCTCTTTCGCACAATCGATCAGTAAGTTGCACAACCCCCTCAAAGTTTTTACAATCCAATTCCAAATATCTGCCATTTCTCTCACCAATTGCCCAATAAGTCTTGAAATCGGGTGTGATTCCATTTCTTTTTTGATATAATAAAAATTCGGCATTTAAGGTAACCTTATTGCCAATTAAAATCCGCCTGGTGCCGGGCACCATGCTTGATCATAGGAAGGTCACACACATGAAAGAATATTCAACCGCCTCCATTCGCAACATCGTCCTTGCTTCTCATAGCAATTCCGGAAAAACAGTTTTAGCGGAGAGCCTGCTGCACTTTACCGGTGCAACCACCCGCCTGGGCACCATCGAAGACAAAACGACCGTTTCGGACTTCGACGAAGAAGAACAGCGCCGTGGCATTTCGCTCTTCACCACTGTTTTGCCAGTGATCTACAAGGATCTGAAACTCAACCTGCTCGACACTCCCGGTTATACCGATTTCGTCGGTGAGGTTGTTTCAGCGATGCGCGTTGCGGACTGCGCCTTGATTCTGGTGGATTCAGTTGGTGGTCTCGAAGTTGGTACTGAGGTTGCCCTCCAGTATGCAGAAAACTTTGGCATGCCCAGGATCATGGTTATCAACAAGATGGATCGTGATAATGCCAACTTCCAGAAAGCGCTCAAATCTGTTCAGGACGGGATTGACTCCCGCCTCATTCCAATGCAGTTGCCGATGGGCGAAAAAGCCGATTTCAAGGGTGTTATTGACTTGGTTACCATGAAAGCCTACGAAGGCGATGGGAAAAAAGTGGTTGAAATCCCAGCCAGCTTCCAGGATGAAGCAGCCGAAGCCCGCACCCAGCTGGTGGAAGCCGCCGCTGAAGGCGAAGACAGCCTGCTTGAAAAATACTTCGAGAATGGTGACCTCACCGCCGAAGAAATCCTGCAGGGTCTGCGCAAAGCCATCCAAAACAGCAACATCATCCCGGTGCTCGTCGCTGCTGGCGGTCGAAACATTGGTATCCAACCCCTGCTGGACACGCTCGTGGCTCTCGCCCCAAGCCCCGTTGAATTACCGGCTGTCAAAGCCAAAACTCCCAAGGGCGAAATTGAACTAACCTATCATGACGCAGGACCCCTTGCGGCGTACGTCTGGAAAACCACTGCTGACCCCTTTGTTGGTCGCCAGACTTACTTCAAGGTCTATTCCGGTGTTGTCTCCTCCGACACGCGCGTCTGGAACACAAACAAAGGCGAGGAAGAACGCCTTGCCGGTGTGCAGGTGCCCTTCGGGAAAGACATGCTGCCCGTCAGCGTGATCCACAGCGGTGATATTGGCGCGGTTGCCAAATTGAGCGTTACCACCACTGGCGACACCCTTACCACCAAGGAACAGCACATCACCCTGCCCGTCCCCAGTTACCCCCACGCGCTCTACCGTGTTGCAATCAGCCCGAAAACCCAGAGCGATGCTGCCAAGATGAGCCAGACCCTGACCCGCATGACCGAAGAAGACATGACCCTCACCTGGGAAATGAATCCTGCAACGCACCAGACTCTGCTGTTTGGTATGGGCGATCAGCACATCGATGTTGCCATGAAACGCATGGAGCAGAAGTTCCAGCTAAACCTGATCACCCTCGAACCCAAAGTGCCCTACGAAGAGCACATCACCCGCGAAGGCGCCGCAACCTACCGCCACAAGAAACAGACCGGTGGTTCCGGGCAGTTTGGTGAAGTTTCGCTTAAGGTTTTCCCGATCGAAGGGGAAGATTTCACCTTCTCGAACGATGTCTTTGGCGGTGCAATCTCCAACAACTACATGGGTCCGATTGAAAAAGGTGTCCGCAGTGTCATGAAGGAAGGAGTTGTGGCTGGTTATACAGTCCATAACGTGGGCGTTTCGGTTGTGGATGGAAAAGAACACCCCGTCGACTCCAAGCCTATCGCCTTTGAAATTGCGGGTCGCGAAGCCTTCAAGATCGCCTTCAAGGAAGCAAATCCTGTTCTCTATGAGCCGATCATGCGCGTCGCAGTCACAGTGCCAGAAGCAAACATGGGCGACATCATGGGCGACCTCAACACCCGCCGTGCCCGCGTTCAGGGCATGGACACCGAACACGGCAAGTCCACCATCAACGCTCACGTGCCACTTTCGGAAATGATGCGCTACACCACCAACCTGCGCTCCATGACCGGCGGACGTGGTATCTTCGCCATGGAATTTGACCACTACGAAATGGTTCCCACCCAGATGGCGCGCGAAATTATGGACGCCCGGCAGAAAGAACTGCACGAGAGCGAGTAAACACTTGCACGAACACCGAGGCTGGCTGAAAAGTCAGCCTCTTTTTTATTCTGGAACCCGTTCAGGGGGTAAAAATCAGGCTTGTTGAACAAACTCATACTGATGGTAGTCACAAACAGGCTGGTAACCGACTTCCTGGTAAATCTTGTTGCTGGTCGGATTGGAAAGGTCGGTGAAGAGGTTGGTATATTTATACCCACGCGCAAGCAGTTCTTTTGAGACCTCCGCCACCAGTGCCCTGGCGTAACCCCTCCGACGGAAGGCTGGTGGAGTATAGACTCCGCTAACACAGATGCCTTTGATCTGCGGACGGGTGGCGAGCGTGATGCAGACCACTTCGCCTTCGTCAACCCAAAAGAAGGTTCTCCTTTGTTGGATGCTTTCCAGCGCTAATTCTGCCGTATAAATCCGTCTTGGTCCCGCAATGACTTCCTCGCTCATGGCATTAAGCATATCAGCCGCGAGTTTCGCATCGCCTGCCTCCGCGAGCCGCATGCCTCCCGGGGGATAACTCACCGGTATCACCTGCCGCATTTCATACGCCCGCGTGTTCACAATTCTCCGGGCTGACCACGTTGTTTTCTGCTGCCAGATTTCAGCAAAACAGTCGCTTACTTCAGCAACACCATTCACACCGGGCAAATGCCAACCCGCCTCAATCAGAGAGTCCGCTAGCGCCTCAAGAGCGTGTTTATTCACCGGCTCGCTTTGCACAATTAACGCATAGGGTGGAGTCATCAGCGCTGAGGCTCCTATCGCTCCCGTTTCGTCTTTTACCAGCGCCATCAGGGGCAAGTCCTTCCCATAAGCATGCAAGTCAGACTGCAAGCGCAGAGCTAACCCCAGGATCAGGTTGTTGCGTGTTTCAGCACCTTCCCAAAGAGGGCGAGCCTGATCGTAATATTCATGGGGATCGGTAAAGAACGTTATAGTGAACAAGTCTGCCTCAATTTAAACAAATCTTAGGGTTTCCAGCCAAACTCAGCCAGGTCAATGACACCGTCCGCATCAAAACGGACACCCTCATCCTCGAGCAAGGCCCGCTGCAGAGCCGCATCCGGTCCGGTCAGGCTGATCTTGCCCTGGCGGTTGATCACACGTTGCCACGGCACTTTTCGGCTGGCTGCGTAGCGCAGAGATGCAAGGGCAAAACCGACAAGCTGCCCGCTGCAGCCGCCAACCAAACTGCCAATTTGACCATAACTGGCGACTTTTCCAACGGGAATCGCTTCAACCACGTCAAATATGCGCTGGTGAAGTTGAAGACCCTGATCCGTGTTCACTGATCAACTCCCTTGTAAATAATCCTTGAGCGAATTTCGGCGTTTTGGATCCCGCAGTTTCCGCAACGCTGAGCTCTCGATCTGGCGGATACGTTCACGCGTCAGACCGAAGAAGTTGCTAATTTCCTCCAGGGAGTGATAGACGCCGTCTTTGATTCCAAAACGCAATTCCAGGACTTCCCGTTCACGTTCAGGCAAGCCATCCAAAGATTCCCGCACCGACTCGCGCAGATTATCGCGCATCACTTCTTCCATTGGTTCAATCGCGTCCAGATCCGGAATGTAGTCGCCCAGGGTGCTGTTTTCCGCATCCCCCACAGGGCTTTCCAGCGAGACTGGTTCTTCGGCAGATTTCAAGACCGCCTCCACCTTCTGCGTGGCTTCATCCCAGCGGTGAAGCAAGCCCGGGTCGGCAAGTTGACGGCTTCCGCCAATTTCGAGGATCGTGTTCACATCTTCTTCTGATAGAAACTCCGATTTCACTGCCATTTCCGCGAAGGTAGGGTCGCGCCCCAAAACCTGCACCAACTTGTGCTGGATTTTTACCAGTTTACTGATAGCTTCGACGATGTGTACCGGAATGCGGATGGTGCGCGCATTTTCATGGATGTAGCGCGTAATAGCCTGCCTGATCCACCAGGTGGCATAGGTGCTGAAGCGAAAACCTTTGGCTGGGTCAAATTTTTGGATACCCCTCAGCAACCCCATATTGCCTTCCTGGATTAAATCCTCCATGGCAATACCCTTGTTGTTGTAACGCTTCGCGATGCTCACCACCAGACGCAGGTTATACTCTACCAACTTCTCGCCTGCAAAGTCAGCGCCTTTCTCCACGCGTCGTATGCTGGCTTGGATATCTTCCTTGCTGGCTGTGAGCTTCATGGGCTCAGAACCCGTCGCCCGACCCAAACTCACTCGTTCAATCAACCCCTCAGGGAGAAGATAAGCATCTACAAAGAAGCGCAGCAGATCACGCGCCAAATCTTCCCAGTGTTTGTCGTTGCCCCATCGGGGATCATCCAGGTAGCTACGGATGTAAGGTGGATCTGGCATCGCTAACTTTTGCTGCATTTGCATGGCTTCAGCCAACACCCTCAAACCTTCCGGCGCAGGATGCGATAACCTGGCAGCATCCATCTCCACTTGCGTCCAGGTGGATTTCATGTCGGCGTGGATCCCTTCCAGGTTTAGGCCAGATTCACCCGCACGATACAGGTTGAGCTGCTCCTTCGCCCGGACAAAGATCGCCAGGTAAAACTCCTCCTCCGCCAGGAGCAACTCGTCTCGGTTTATATCTCGCAGGTAGAGTTGAATTGGATCTTCAAGCAAACCACCTCTCTCAGTTTCAGGGGGGGTCTCCAAAGGATCGTCGCTCAATTCAAACTCATCCGGGTTGTTATCAGACATCTACTCAAGCCTTATCTCTGGAATTGCTCTTAATGGAAGTTGTTCTTCGCACACGCGTGCTGCCGCCGGCTTCTGGCGCGAGCAGGGCTTTGTCTAGCAATCGGCGTTTCTGCAGTAATTCGATATAAAGGAATTGGACTTCCTCATCGGTGTAGGTCTTCGAATCAACAACGTCCGACTGCAAGAATTTGATCTCCTCCAGCCGGTCTTCCAAACGGTTCAGACGCATGCGCACGACAGCCCGGACCTGGTGTTGGTCACGCTTTTCCTTGGTGGTTGCGTACTGGACTTCAACGAAATTGGGGTTTTCTTCAAAATCCAACGCGGAGGTCATATGGGCTTCAATGTAGTCAGCGGACGTGTGCTCCACCTGGCGCACGCTTTCTGTTACTAAGCGGAATCCCGCAAGGGTATCGGCGCTCTGAAAATCAGTCTCCATGATCGGATCAAGCCCGAGATTGCAGAGGGTCTTATCCAGGCGGAATATACCCTCAGGATCGAGGAAGAGATCATGCAACAGGTAGCGTTCAAGTTTCTGGTTTCTCTGTGATGGCTTGCCCAACATACTTGGGGGGATGACTTCCGACTGGTCGCTCTCAATCTTTTTCCGACGAGTATGCGCGAGTTCAGGCTTGTTGCTTTTCAATGAACGCTCATCGACTCGCAGGAAAGTGGCCAATTGCTGGCGATAAGCCTCCCGTTCCACTGAATCAGCCACATCGTCGATCAACGGCATCACCTGCGCGGCAATATCGCGTTTTACCTTGGCATCCTTAATATCCTGGTCGGCAGCCAGAGTTTCCATGACATGCACCACCACTGGTTTCGCCCTGGCAATGATCTGTTTCCAGGCCTCCGGGTCCTCAAGCACAATCTCATCCGGGTCTTTCAATCCTGGCAGCGCCGTCACGCGGATATCAGCGTTCAAGTGTTGTTCGAAGCGCATGAGCCCGCGGGAATCAAACCGGATCTCGGACTCCTGGTCCATCACCTTTCGTGCAGTCTCGAGCCCCTTCAGGGTGGCGTTCTGACCAGCGGCGTCAGGGTCAAGCGCCAGGACGACATTGCGTGTCAGTCGTTTGATCAGGCGAAATTGATCTTCCGTCAGGGCAGTACCCATCGGGGAGACCGCGTTGCTGAAGCCTGCCTGGTGCAGCCCGATGACATCCATGTAGCCTTCCACGATCACAGCCTGGTTCATCGAACGTATGCTCTTGCGTGCCAGATCGAGCCCGTATAGCAGCCGACCTTTGTCAAACAAGTCCGTCGCGGGAGAGTTAAGATATTTCGGCACATCATCAGGGTCCAAAACCCGTCCGCCGAAACCAGTTAACTGACCGTAAGGTCCACGAATCGGGAACATCAGGCGGTTGCGGAAGCGGTCGTAAATGCTGCCATCATCGCGCTCGGTCATCAGTCCTGCGGCTGCCATAACGGCAGGCTGGATGTTTTTCAGGCGTAAGTGATCGAGCAAGGCATTCCAGCTTGCAGGCGCATAACCCAGACTCCAAACCTTGATGGTTTCGTCGGTCAGACCGCGCTTGTGAAAATAATCAAGCGCTTTGTTGCCTGCAGGTGTGGTGAGCATCTGTTGCCGGAAAAAACTGGCGGCTTCCTCCAGGACAGCGCTGAGGTCCTGCCTGGTTTGCTCATCAGCCGCGTTTTCAAGAGTGTGTTGTACGAGCGTAACGCCAGCACGAGTGGCTAATTGGCGCAGGGCTTCGTTGAAATCCCAGCCTTCTTTTTTCATCATGTAGCCAAAGAGATCTCCACCCTCGTTACACTGCCCGAAGCAGCGCCACGTTTGGGTCTCAGGGAAGATCACAAAAGCGGGAGTGCGCGTGTTGCTGTGGAAAGGACAAAAACCAATGTAGTTTTTGCCAGTGCGGCGTAATTTGACCGTCTGACCAACAATTTCGACTAAGTCCAGGCGATCCTTGATGTCATCTACAACAGTCATCCATTACCTCAGGTTTGTGGTGTGGTTCAGGGTTCAAGCTCAGGTTACTACACTAGCCCACCTCGATAATTTTACCTTAGTTAAGCACAAGTTTGCGTATCGTGAGAGCCTAGGTTGGTTTGTACATCTTTTCAAAGAGAATTATGACAGGTTTTGCCAAATCAGCAGTTTTCTTATTGAATGGATGTTTATAAAAAATAGCAGGGTCGTGGCTGGCACGACCCTGCTTGCTTGTTAAACTCTATTCACCCAAACTAGAAGCGGTGTGGTCCTTACTCTTCGGCTAATTATCAGCTTTTGGTGCTGCTTCGTCAGCGTTTTGGGACACATCATCCGCTTTTTCGATCATCTGTGAATAATCCATCTCCGCCATCTGTGAATAGAGCGACCAACGGCGTTTGGCATCTGCTTGCGCGCCCTTCATCAGTTCTTCAGCACGTTCCTCGTCCTGCTGGAGCAGCATGCGGTAGCGGGTTTCGTTGTAGGCGTAGTCAGCTACATTGATGCTGGGTGCCTTGGAGTCGATCTGCAGTGGGTTCTTGCCTTCTGCAGCCAGGCGTGGGTCATAGCGGAAGAGCACCCAGGCGCCGGAGTTGACAGCCATCTTCTGCTGCACAAGCCCCTTCGACATGTCGATGCCGTGGTTGATGCAGTGCGAGTAGGCAATGATCAAGGATGGACCGTCGTAGGCCTCTGCCTCGTTGATGGCACGCAAGGTCTGCGAGTCGCTTGCGCCCATCGCGATGCGCGCCACGTAGATGTTGCCGTAGGTCATGGCAATCATGCCCAGGTCTTTCTTGGGTTTGTCCTTGCCATCAGCAGCGAATTTCGCCACAGCACCCCGCGGGGTGGACTTGGAACTCTGACCACCGGTGTTGGAGTAGACCTCGGTGTCCAGCACCAGCACGTTCACATTGCGTCCGGAAGCCAGCACATGATCCAGACCGCCGTAACCGATATCGTAAGCCCAACCGTCACCGCCCATGATCCAGACGCTCTTCTTGACCAGGTAATCTGCCAGGCTGTAGAGGTTGCGGAGTTCGCCGCTTTGTTCGTCTTTGAGCAGTGCTTTCAATTGCTTGACTCGCTTGCGTTGAGCGTTGATCTCCGCCTCGCCGTTCTGGCTGGCATTGCAAATTTCATCTGCCAACTCGCGGCCGATGTGATCGGCGTTTTTCTGCACCAATTCCTTGGCGTAAGTCATGAATTTATCCGCGGTAAGGCGCATACCCATGCCAAACTCAGCGTTGTCTTCAAACAAGGAGTTCGACCAGGCAGGTCCCTTTCCCATGGAGTTCTTTGCCCAGGGAGTAGACGGCTGGTTGCCGCCATAAATAGAGGAACAACCAGTAGCGTTGGCGACCAGCATACGGTCACCAAACAACTGAGTGACCAGGCGGATGTACGGAGTCTCACCGCAGCCGCCACAGGCACCCGAGAACTCAAACAGAGGTTCGAGTAGTTGGGAGTTCTTGACCAGGTGGGTCGAGATCTCTTCTCGCGGGAGGAATGGAAGGTTGAGGAAGAAGTCCCAGTTTTTCGCTTCGCTTTCGCGGATCGGAGTTTGTTCGCCCATGTTGATGGCATGGCGTTCGGGGTTAGTCTTATCCTTGCCAGGGCAGTTCTCAACGCACAGACCGCAGCCCACACAATCCTCAGGGGCAACCTGGACAGTCCAGGAATAGCCGTCTTTCCATTCGCGGAATTTCGACGCAGTGGATTTGAAGGTTTCCGGGGCGTCCTTGAGCAATGCAGTGGGGTAGACCTTGGTGCGGATGGCTGCATGCGGGCAGACAAATGAACAACGGGCACATTGGATACACAGATCGGGTTCCCAAACCGGGATCTCAAGCGCAATGTTGCGTTTTTCCCATTTGGTGGTGCCGACGGGGTAAGTGCCATCATCGGGGAGTTGGCTGACCTTGAGAGCATCACCATTACGGTTGATCATCTCACCCAAAACTTCCTTCACGAACACGGGGGCATTTTCTGGTACTGGCAGACGACGGCTGTGGCTGCTGGTAACCTCATGGGGGTAGGCAACCTGTTTCATGTTTGCAACGGATTGATCCACTGCCTCGTAATTCTTGCGAACAACTGCTTCGCCCTTTTTGCCATAGGTCTTGTCGATGGCGTGTTTGATCTGCGCCAGGGCTTCATCGCGCGGTAAAACATGGCTAATGGCAAAGAAGCAACTCTGCATGATGGTGTTGATGCGGTTGCCCATACCTGTGGCTTCAGCAACCTTATAAGCGTCAATCACGTAGAAATTGATTTGCTTTTCGATCATATCCTTCTGCATCTCGCGAGGCAGAGTATTCCAGACTTCGTCGGGACCGTAAATGGTGTTTAACAGGAAAACCGAACCCGGACGGGAAAACTTCAGCATGTCAAAGCGATCCACAAAGCTCACCTGGTGGCAAGCAACGAAGTTGGCTTCACCTGCAGAGATAAAGTAAGGTGCGCGGATCGGCTCGGGACCGAAACGCAGATGCGAGACGGTCACACCACCGGATTTCTTTGAGTCGTACTCAAAGTAACCTTGGGCAAAGTTGGGGGTCTCATCACCAATGATCTTAATGGAGTTCTTATTTGCGCCGACCGTACCGTCCGAACCAAGCCCGTAAAACATTGCCTGGATGACGTTATCAGCCAAGATCTCAAAAGCAGGATCGTAATCAATGCTGAGGTTGGTGACATCATCAACGATACCAACCGTGAAACGGTCCTTGGGCTGGTCCTTGGCAAGCTCATCAAACACGCCCTTCACCATGGCAGGTGTGAAGTCCTTGGAAGAAAGACCATACCGACCACCCGTGATTATGGGCAATTGCTGGCAGGGAGATGTGCCGTTTAGAATACCGGCTGCTAAAGCGTTGACAACATCCTGGAAAAGTGGCTCGCCAATGGAACCGGGTTCCTTGGTGCGGTCTAGCACGGCAATTTTCTTGACAGTGGCAGGGATTACACCCAGGAAATGTTTGACCGAGAATGGGCGATAGAGGCGTACCACCACCACACCCACTTTCTCTTTATGAGTGTTCAGATACTTGGCAACCTCAGCGGCGGTTTCTGCGCCGGATCCCATAATCACGATTACGCGGTCTGCATCAGGTGCGCCGTGATATTCCATAATCTTGTACTCGCGACCGGTAAGGTCAGCGAAGCGATCCAATTCTTCTTCCACAATGCGAACGGTCTCATCATAGTAACGGTTGACCGTCTCACGAGCCTGGAAATACATGTCGGGGTTCTGAGAAGTACCGCGGATTACAGGATCGTCCGGGGTCAAAGCGCGTTTACGATGTTCAAGGATCATGTCTGCATTGACGATGGAACGAAGGTCTTCGTCTGTAAGGCGTTCGATCTTGTTGATCTCATGGGAGGTGCGGAAGCCATCAAAGAAGTGCACAAAAGGAATGCGGGAGCGCAAGGATGCGGCTGTGGCTACCGCGGCAATGTCCTGGGCTTCTTGTGGTGAGTTGGAGGCGATTAGACCCCAACCAGTCTGGCGGACAGCCATCACATCCTGGTGGTCGCCAAAGATGGACAGTGCCTGGGCAGCCAGCGAACGGGCTGAAACATGGAAGACCGCGGCGGTCAATTCACCAGCGATTTTGTACATGTTGGGGATCATCAGCAGCAAGCCCTGGGAGGCGGTGAATGTGGTGGCAAGGGCGCCAGTTTGCAGCGCGCCGTGCACTGCTCCAGCAGCACCACCCTCAGACTGCATTTCCACCACTGAAGGGATCGTGCCCCAAATGTTTGGAACGCGTTCCGCAGCCCACTGATCTGCGAACTCGCCCATGGTGGAAGAAGGTGTGATGGGATAAATTGCGATTACTTCGTTGAGCCTGTAAGCAACATATGCGGTTGCCTCGTTGGCATCTGTCATTACCATTTCCCGTGTCATTTAGAAAAACTCCTTTAAGTTGTTATCGAACGTTGCCGTTTTAGTCACATCTTTAGAACCCTCCACGAGTGGCAGAGGTTCACGTTTCTGAATTGTACCTTATAAGCCCAAACTGGGGGCTTTTCTATTCTAATGAAAACGCAAAATAGCTGTTTTTTTCTGCTATGTAACACAAATCAAACCTGAAGAATGGTTCTTTTTTACAGCAAATTTCGGCTTACAAGTTCTGGTCTGGCTAGCAGTAAAGTTGAGAGGCTCTTGCCATCCGCCAGTCTGCCGTCGTGCGCCATATCCATCAGCTCTCTTATCGGCATCACCACTGTCGTCAGAAATTCGTCCTCGTCTTGCTCCAGGGGGGAGTCTTTCAAATCCAGCGCCAGGAATACGTGCATAAATTCGCTTGAATATCCCGCAGCCATGAAAAAGCCGCCCAACCTGATCAGCTCGCCACAGTCCTTGCCAATTTCCTCCCGCAACTCACGCCTTGCCGACACCTCAGGTTCCTCCCCGGGGTCCATCACCCCTGCCGGCAGCTCGAGCAATTCCTGCTCCGCCCCAATACGATACTGCCTCACCAGGTATACCTGACCCTGTTCATCCACCGGTAGGATCGTGACTGCTGCAACATGTTGAACCAAATCGTAATCGCGCTCCCGCCCGTCAGGTAATCGAAAATGCACACGCTCAACATCAAAAGGTCGAAGTTGCAAGAGAGTTTTTCTTGATAGGATTGCAGGTTCCATGGTTTTCTCCATTTAACAACAAAAATAGGAGGCGCGAGCCTCCTATATTGTAACCGGGGTTTCGTTTATGGGATCTGGAGGGTTGATATGCCAGTCAGATCGTAGGGTTCTTTCAGACCGTTCAGCTGAATGATCTGCTCTGGCCAAACGTCGCCATATGCACAGGCCACACGATACACTGTCTCACCCTCGCTGACATTCCATGTGTCCGGATGATCAAGCAAAGAGCGGTCGTCAGTTGGCCAGGAACCCGTCTGCGGGACGTCAAGCACATCACCGATACTCAGCATGCTGCCGGAAGAAAGATTGTTGATCGCCAGCATGTCCTCCGGGTCAACATCAAAGCGCCGCGCCAGGCAGTAGATCGTCTCCCCGCCTTGCACGGTCCAGGTGGTGGGTCTGGTCATTGGCATCATGGTCGGCAGTGGAGTTGGCGTGGCAGTCCCAACGGGGATTGGGGTGGGAGGAACCTGCGTGATCACCTGGGGCGTGCCCTGGGGATTTTGCACAATTTGTGTCGGCATGTTGAATTCCTGCATAATGGCTTGCGCGGTCATGGTGGCACTCAAAATTTGTTGATCAACAGGCAATGGGGTATTCGCAACGTCGATCACCTGGGGTGTGGTGGCAGGCGGCGTGGAGGCTTTCCGCACGCAGCCCGCAAGCGCGAGCACCACGATCAACGGGACAAGCAGTAGGTAATATGATTTCTTCATTTCAATCTCCTTAAAAACAGACATGCTTCTTGCCTTTTTGGTAGCAATAATTGTGCCATAACCACGGTACCCCAACCTTCAGACAACAAGTACTCCTTTTCTAGCTTGTTTTCACAACGTGGACCATCCTCATTCTTAAAAGAGAGACTGCATCTCAATGACGCAGTCTCTTCAGTTAGCTGGAAGTTTAGAACAGGATTACGGTACCAGGATATCCAATATGTGGGTATCCGGGTGGTAGGTAAAACTGACGTCTCCATCCACACTGATACTAAACGGGATATTTGCCCCATCTCTTTCTCCGCCAGCTCCGTAGTTTTCATACCAGGAGCCATTTAGAGCAACTTTGCATTCATAGTCACCAGCGGGAATTGAAAAGGTACCATGAAATAACCCGTCGGTTCCTTCTATCAGTGCAGTGAGTGCACAGGCTGTATCCCAATCTCCACTACAACCTACCTCACTTTGAAAGGACCCCGGGACATTCACCATACCTGGTGAAGGATTATCAATGCAGTCGCGGATTTGATTGTGGGCATCAGTGTAGGCTTCAGTTGGGATCTTGGTGCCAGCCATAATAAAAGTGAGTGCATTGCCCCAGGGTCCCCACACGCAACCCATCTCTGGAATGCTGGGCATGGGTTCCGCATATGCGGCCACCTGCCCAAAGGCAGCCATGTCCGGATCAGTGATCGTGTTCAACACAGGGATGTAGGCTGGCGGCAGATTGCCCTCCTCGTACAAACGAGTCATCGGATATACGTCTGCCATAAATTCGGTCAGGAAGCTGGCAGCGAGAGTCTGCTTCGTGCTGAAGGAATTGATCACAAAACCCCGAACTCCCAGGAACGGAAAACCGCTGGGGAAGTTTTGTATGGCATAAGGAACGCCTGAATAACGAATTTGACCCAACGCCCAGGGGCCTGTAATGAGCCATGGCACCTCGCCAGCTTTAAACAAGTTCTGCGCCTCTGACGAATTAGTAGATGGGTTTAGAAATCCTTCATCAATCCAGTCCTTTGCAAGCTGACCAAAGGCAATCATACCAGCACCACCAATGCCAAGGTCTCCGGTATTCCAGGAGCCATCCGGATTCTTGCCAAACACATAACCGCCATTAGCAGTCATGAGGGGATAAGCGTCATAGGAGGTTCCCGCTAGAGCAAATCCCCAGGTAACATCCATCGATTCTTGGAGTGCCATTCCTATGGTGTGTAGTTCATCCCAAGACGTTGGCGGTGTAGGAACCAGCTCAGTGTTGTAAAATAACGCAAGATTCTGTGTAGCAAAAGGAAGCGCGTACCTATCGCCACTGAATGTCACAGCATCTAAAGATGTCTGAACAAAGTCATTTTCTATACCGATAAAATTGATAGATGAGAGCAGCCCCTCTCGAAATAATTGAGTGATCTGGTCGTGAAAAAAGATAGCAATATCCGGACCTGTCCCAGCTGGAGCGGCAGCTAAAAAGTCATCCCTAAGGCCAACATGACCCTCGACAATCACATCCACGGGGTGGGTGGTTTCATAAGCTGTAGCCAATTCCTGCATGACAGGTACCAGGTTCTGTTCTACCCAGATAGTCAGTTTGGGGTATCCGTTGAGGATGAGAGGCAAATAAACCTGGTGGCTCCAGCAAGGCTCCCAAACATCAATAGTTCCAGCCAATATGCCATCCTTGACCAGATTCACCTGGTCCTTGAAAGCCTGGGGAATACTGGGATCTGCTTCATGGTAAGGTGCCAGACCAACACCGTCCAGAGCAAGATCGTACACTACTGTTCCGCTGGTAAATAGATTATTTACCTCATCAGCAATCGTATTGTAGACCGCATTGTCCACTTTTTTCATCGCACTTGTTAGCAGGAACTCAGACCCTTCCACAGTACCACTGTTAAAGATAGTACCCCATTGATCGTTGTCAACGCCAATCGCCCATTTGGATGCTGCGGTGGTGGTAAGGAGAGCACCGGTGCCTGCAGCCCCAGCAGCGGGGAAGATCGCGTCCGCTCCTTGTGCCAACTGCGCTTGAGCTACTTGGGAACCCAGGTCAGGATCGGTGAAACTATTGGTATAGTCAATCAATACACTAACATCCGGGTTGGCACATCCCGCCCCATTACGGTAAGGCGTCAAGAAGTCATTAATCAGAGGGATATCAAATGCTCCGATTGTCCCGACAACATCGCTGGTAGTCATCAATCCAGCCAGCGTACCAGCGAGGTAGCTTGCTTGAGCAACATCAAAAATCATTCCGCGCAAGTTGTCAGGATAACTATCGTATGAAACATCGATGATCCCAAAATGCACGGTAGGGTTGGCAACAGCAGCCGCGGAAATGATGTCGGTAAATCCAAAACCGACGGCGATACACAAGACGTTGCCATCAGTAATACAACTCTGCACCATCTCAGAATAGAAGAGTGGACCGGCAGGAGTGTAATACGCCCCCTCTATGCCAAAATCTGTGGCTGCGCGAAACAGGCCTTGGACTGCCATGTAGTTAAAGCTCATGTCATCGATCCCAGTTTCAGTGAGTATCAATCCCACTTTGATGATTTCTTTCGACTGAATTGGGGTCTTTGCAAAACCTGGCAGTATGGGTGCGCTGAGCAAGCTCAGAATGATTCCTGTGACGATAAGTAATTTAAGTGTGATGTTGAATTGTTTGAACTGAAAGTTGTTGCGCATTAATCGTCATCTCCTATTATGTTTTAATGGAAAAAAGTGGATTAACAAAAGTGGTCGATCGAACGAAAATTCCTCTCCCTGAGGTTGTTGACCAGTTTTAAACTACAGAACTGTTGAGATTGAATCAATTATAGCATTATCATCTGGAGATTATGCGACAACTAACATGTAAACATGCTCTCTGCAACAAACACTAGCATGTTACCTTACACAGGGTCGGCTTTATAAACCTGATCGAGATTAAATCTTTTTCAGGACGGGCAGACCGGAAGCCAATTCTACGACGGTCTTGCCGGCGGGAACTTTTGCGACTTCCTGACCCTTGCGGACATCAGTGGAAAAGTAATACAGTTCGGTTTCTTTCCCAGATGCACGAACGACTTTCTTTACGTGCAGGAAATATTCTTTACCTTTTGAGTTTTTGAAGCTGAATGCCATTTTTACTACTCCTTTTTAGATAACAAGATTAATCAACTAACGAGGAAAGTGTACTCTCTGCCTGCCGCTTTGTCAATTATGACCGAGGCGGAGGTTGTACTGCCGATTTCTTTTCGTAGGCCGGATTGCGCACTTCAATCCGGCTTCTTTGTATTTTGATCATTGCCAGGTTCAAATCCTGAACCCGGCCTACAATTACGGATCTACCATCGCTTGCTTTTCGTAGGCCGGATTGCGCGGTTCAATCCGGCTTTTGTCGTCATTCGAATAAATGCCCGGTTCAATAGCGGAACCCGGCCTACAATTACGAATCTACCATCGCTTGCTTTTCGTAGGCCGGATTGCGGGGTTCAATCCGGCTTTGTCGTCACTCGAATTAATGCCGGGTTCAAACGCGGAACCCGGCCTACAACCACAACCACAACACAACACAACACAACACAACGAGTAATGATAAACTCGTGTCCATGAGGAAATACATTCGCAATTACGTTGAAGGCGGTACGTACTTCTTTACAATCGTTACGAAAAACCGGAAACTTTTCTTTCATGACCCTGTCTTGTGTGAAATATTCATGACCTGCCTCGAAAAGTCAAAATCTACCATCCCTTTGATCTCGTCGCTTATTGCATCCTACCTGACCACATCCACGTTCTTTTGAGCCTTCCCCAAAAAGATAAGAATTATTCAACAATCATCAAAGAAATTAAAAGATCCGTCACAGCAAGGGTGCGCGAACACCTCGAACATCCCGGCATAGTTGTTTGGCAAGATAGGTTCTGGGAGCACACCGTCAGGGACGATCTCGATATGCAAACGCATTTCGATTACATCCATTACAACCCCGTGAAACATGGCTATGTTGACTCTGTTGATCAATGGAAATGGTCAAGTCTAAACAGTGATTCAAGCAACAAAGATAACAAGCCCAGTCTACAACAGATCGAGGATATGAACCAAAAGGGATATACATTTGGGGAATAGTCTTTTCGTAGGCCGGATTGCGGGGTTCAATCCGGCTTATTAAAGAACCATTTGCCGGGTTCAAACGCGGAACCCGGCCTACAACTACAACTACAACTACAACTACAACTGCATTCTCTTCTTTTCGTAGGCCCAATTGCGCTTCTCAATCCGGCATTTCTTTTTCCACAAATCATTGGCGGGTTCAACATCGGAACCCGGCCTACGATTGGCAATACATTATTGCCTGGTCCAAGGACGAAAAACGGTTAATAATGATTCAAACGTTTGATGCTTGCCCAATTTCCGCCTTTCGTCTAAAATTCCTTCATGCGATTTGACGTATTCAGTCTCTTCCCGGAAGTCTTTCAACCCTATCTCGATATCAGCATCCTAAAACGCGCGATCCAAAACGACCTGATCCAGGTCCACACCCACAACATCCGCGACTGGGCAACCGACAAGCACCACACCACTGACGATACTCCCTACGGCGGGGGCGGCGGCATGGTGATGAAACCTGAGCCCATCTTCGCCGCGGTCGAGAGCGTGCTCGGGGCTCCTCCCACCTGCCCGGTCATCCTGCTCTGCCCCCAGGGCAAACGCTTCGACCAAAAAATGGCCCGTGAGCTTGCCGCCTATGACCACCTGGCGCTGATCTGCGGGCGCTACGAAGCTTTCGACGAACGCATCCGCCAGCACCTCGCTACCCACGTCATCTCGATCGGCGATTTTGTGCTCACCGGCGGGGAACTGCCCGCCCTGATCCTGATGGACGCTGTCGGTCGGCTCATACCCGGCGTGCTCGGGGACGATGACGCCACCCAGGACGACTCCTTCTCGGTCGATGGCTTGCTTGAGTATCCCCAATGGACCAAACCAGTCGAGTTTCGCGGCTGGACTGTGCCCGACATCCTGCTTAATGGACATCTCGCCAACCAGCAAACGTGGAAACGGCAGCAATCCCTGATCCGCACGCTCGAAAATCGCCCGGATCTATTGCGCGATGCCCCCCTTACAAAAGAAGACCAGGAATTTTTAGCCTGTTATATCAATCAGAAACTTGAAGAGTGTCAATCATCGGAGGAATAATGCAAGAGGAACCCAAATTCAAGTACGGTAAGCTGTTTGTTATTGGTTTTGGCTTTTTTGGTGTCAGCGTGTTGTGGAGCCTCTATAACACCTACGTTCCCATCCTGCTGGAAAAGAAGTTTCTGCTGGACTCAGCCCAGATCGGCTTCTTCATGTCGCTGGATAACATTGCCGCGCTTTTCATACAACCGCCCGTTGGCGCCTGGTCTGACCGGCTGCGCACCAAGATCGGCAGGCGCCTCCCGTTCATTTTGATCGGCGCTCCAATCGCCGCGATAGCCTTTGGTCTTGTGCCACTCGCAGCATCCCTGCCCCTGTTTGTTGCCTGCACTGTCACGACCATCCTGGCAATGGCATTCTGGCGCACTCCCGTCGTCGCACTAATGCCGGATGTCACCCCCTCCAGGCTGCGGTCTCAAGCCAACGGTATCATCAACTTCATGGGCGGTCTGGGTCTCGTGCTTGGGACCTCCATCGGCTCGATGCTCGTCAAGCAGAATGCGGCTCTTCCTTTCTGGTTTGGCTCGATATTGATGCTGGTGGCAGCCGCGCTGGTGCTCATTTTCGTGCGTGAGCCCAAAGTGTACGAAGAAAACCCCAACGCCGAAAAACCGGACCTCTGGAAGAGCCTCAAAGAGCTCTTCACCAGCAAACAAGGCGACGCGATCCGCATCTTCCTGGCAATTTTCTTCTGGTTCATTGCCTACAATGCCATCGAAGCCTTCCTATCCCTCTACGGCATCAACCACCTCGGCCTGGATGAATCAGGAGCGGGCAAGCTGATCACAAGCGTCGGTTTCTCCTTCCTGCTTTTTGCCATTCCCGCTGGCTTCATTGGGGCTAAACTGGGGCGCAAGAAAACCATCGCAATTGGTCTTCTGATCATGATCCTGGTGCTTTTGGGCGTCTATTTCCTCCCCAAAGATGTGCTCCTCCAGGTTCACGGCAAGCTGCCGATCCTTGGCAACCTCATGACCCTCACATTCCTCCTGCTCGCGGCAGGTATTGGATGGTCGTGCATCAATATCAACTCGCTGCCGGTTGTTGTGGATCTGACCGACGCCATTCACATCGGCACCTTCACGGGGCTGTATTACCTCTTTTCCACATTGGCTGCCATCGCTGGACCAAACATTAACGGCTGGATCGTCAAACTCGCCGGCAATGACTACGCATCCATCTTTATCATCGGACCGATCTTTATGGTCGCGGCATTGATCGCGATCCTGGGGATGAAGTCTGGCGAAGCAAAATCGTAGTCTATCAGATCTGATTTTGTTGCATAAAGACCGCAATTTTGAACTTGCGGTCTTTTATATGCTGCCGTATACTTAATATACTGTTAATTGCCGGTCATTCCCGGTGACTATCGTTAATCTAATAAGGAGATTAGAGAAAATATGACTAAAAAATTATTCGCCATCTTGTCCATTTTAATCGTCGGCAGCATGCTGCTTGCAGCCTGCACGACAGCCCCCGCTGAGGCCCCCAAGGTCAAAGCTTGCCAGATCACCGATACCGGTGGCATCGATGACACATCTTTCAATGCAACCGCATGGAAGGGTGTCACTGACGCCCAGACCCAACTTGGTATCGAGGGTAAATTCCTCGAGTCCAAAGAAGCAGCCGATTACGAAAAGAACATCAACGCCTACATTGAAGAAAAATGTGATCTGATTGTGACCGTTGGCTTCTTACTTGGCGACGCCACTGCGGCAGCTGCTGCAGCCAACCCCGACCAGAAGTTCTCAATCGTTGACTACGCCTACGATCCCGCCATTCCCAATGTAACTGGTCAGATCTTCAACACCGATGAAGCCGCCTTCCTGGCTGGCTACCTCGCCGCTGGCGTCACCAAAACCGGCAAGGTCGGTACCTTTGGTGGTCTGCCCATCCCCACCGTCACTATCTTCATGGATGGTTTCGTCAAGGGTGTCGCCAAGTACAATGAAGTCAAGGGTACTGATGTCAAAGTCCTCGGTTGGGATGCAGTTGCTCAGACCGGTCTTTTCAGCATGTCCTTTGACGATCAGCAAAAGGGTAATGAGCTCGCCAAGTCCCTCATGGACGAAGGCGCTGACATCATCATGCCTGTTGCTGGTTCCGTTGGTTTGGGTGCCGCTGCCGCAATCCAGGAACGCGGTAACGCCTACCTGATCGGTGTGGACTCTGACTGGGCTCTTGTCAACACTCAATATGCTGGCATCACTTTGACCTCCGTCATAAAACTGATGGATGCCACCACCTTCCAGGTGATTAAGTCTGTTGTGGATGGAACCTTCAAGGGCGGCGAAAATGTGGTTGGTACGCTTGCCAACAACGGTGTTGGTCTCGCCCCTTACCATGACCTCGCAAGCCTGGTTCCTGCTGAACTTGCAGCTGAAATTGAGCAGCTCAAGGCTGACATCATCGCCGGAACATTAACACTAAAGTAACCCGTCGTTAGAAAAATAAGGCTGGATTTTTTCCAGCCTTATTTTGTTTAAGGCTGTGGTAACATTGAAAAAATTATAGAGAACGGAACGGTATCAACTATGACCCCAATTCTTGAATTGAAAGGGATTACCAAGCGGTTCCCAGGGGTTTTGGCCAACGACCATATCGATCTCTCACTCAATAAGGGTGAAATTCTCGCCTTACTGGGTGAAAATGGCGCTGGCAAATCCACCTTGATGAACATTCTCTACGGTCTGTACCAACCGGATGAAGGCGAAATCCTGGTAAACGGTGACAAGGTGACGATCAGCTCCCCAACAGACGCCATCAACCAGGGCATCGGCATGGTCCATCAGCATTTCATGCTCATCCCCGTCTTTACGGTCACCGAGAACGTGATGCTGGGCAACGAAGCGGTGAAACAAGCCGGGTTCCTGGACCGCAAGAAGGCTGGCGACCGCATCCTCGAAATCTCAAACCATTACAACCTCGAAGTCAATCCCGATGACTATATTCGGGATCTGCCTGTGGGTGTTCAGCAGCGGGTTGAGATCATCAAACTGCTCTACCGTGAGGCTGAAATCCTCATTTTCGACGAGCCAACCGCCGTTTTGACTCCGCAAGAAGCTGACGAGCTGTTCAAGATTATGCGCTCGCTGGTCGCTCAAGGCAAGTCGATCATTTTTATCACCCATAAGCTGCGCGAGGTGATGGACATCGCCGACCGGGTCATGGTAATTCGACGCGGGGCGATGGTGGGCGAAACCACGCCTGCCCAGGCAGACAAACAGTCTTTGGCAGCTATGATGGTTGGGCGTGCCGTAGACCTTGAAGTCGACAGAACCGAAAGCAAACCGGGCGAGTTGGTCTGTTCTATTGAAAACCTGACCGTGGCAGACAAGTTCCAGAACGTCGTTGTGGATGATGTCTCGCTCAAGATTTTCTCCGGAGAAATTGTTGGTATTGCTGGCGTTCAGGGAAACGGTCAAACAGAACTTGTAAATGCAATCATGGGTCTGCAAAAATCCCTTTCCGGCAAGATCTCTCTACTCGGTGAGGAAGTTACCAAATTTTCACCCAGGAAAATCACTGAATTGGGTTCTGCACACGTTCCCGAAGACCGCCAGGCTGATGGGTTGGTGCTGCCTTTCCCGATAGCCGAAAACCTGGTGCTGTGCACCTATCACGAACCACCTTTCTCGAAGGGCGTGCTTTTGCAATACCCCGTGATCTTGAAGAACGCGGAAAAACTGATCGGAGATTTTGACATCCGCACGCCAAACGCCTTTACTTCAGTGGGTTCCCTTTCCGGCGGAAATCAGCAGAAGGTGATCATCGCGAGGGAACTTTCCCGACCTATCAAATTCCTGGTTGCATCCCAGCCTACCCGAGGCTTGGATGTCGGTTCGATTGAGTACATCCACAAACGCATCGTGCAGAAGCGCGATGAAGGTTGTGGAGTGTTGTTGGTGTCACCGGAGTTGGATGAAGTCATGGAGCTCTCTGATCGGATCGCCGTGATGTACCGGGGCAAAATCATCGCGGTGGTTCCCAATAAGGGCATTACGAAAGAATACATTGGTTTATTGATGGCAGGTGTGGTGCCAGAAGAACCGATTCAGTTTGATGACACTGCGGTTGTGGAAGCAACCCTTTAGATTGTCCGGATGGCGATAAAATGAGCGAACAAAAGAAAGATCTAGGGCAAGAGATCCTGAAAGAGATAACCCAGGATCACACAAAAACAGAACGCAAAAAGCCTTTTCTTGGCAAAGCTGCCATTCCACTATTGGCGATCGTCACCGGTCTGGTCATCGGAGCTTTGTTGATCGCGATCACCAGCCAGACGGTTTATGCAGCGTTTGACGAGTCAATCGGAAAAGGTTTCCTGACGGTTTTTACTGAAATTGGTACTGCCTATAAAGCGCTTTTCACCGGTGCAATCGGAGACCCGATCCGCATGATCAACGCTGTGGGTGGAAATGATGCCAAGGAAATCCGGCAGGCATTCAATCCATTCCTCGAGAGCCTCGTGCAATCCACCCCCTATATTTTTGCAGGGCTGGCAGTGGCGCTGGGCTTCCGATCGGGCTTGTTTAACATCGGCGTTGAAGGTCAGCTCTTTATTGGAGCAGCCTGCGCAACCTTTGTGGGATATTCGATCACAGGTTTACCCGCCTGGATCCACATGCCGCTGGCGTTTCTGGCAGGCGCGCTCGGAGGAGCCCTGTGGGGCTTTGTGCCTGGCTTCTTGAAGGCGAAAACCGGTGGACACGAGGTGATCAATACGATCATGATGAACTGGATTGCCTTCCGCCTTACCGAGTGGCTGCTTTCTGGACCGATGTCAAGACCTGATTCAGGTGGAATGCCCATCAGCCCGATCATCCAAAAAACTGCTGAGATCCCGCAATTCTTCCCTTCGCCGATCCGCTTCCACCTGGGCTTTTTTATTGCCCTGGCAGTTGCTTATCTGGTTTGGTGGTTATTATTCAAAACAACCTGGGGTTTAAATCTCCGCACCGTCGGCACCAATCCCCGCGCTGCCCGTTACGCCGGGCTGAGTACAACGAAGTCGATCATCCTTGCTATGTCACTTTCAGGAGCTCTGGCTGGCATGGCAGGCGCCGTGCAGACCCTTGCAGTCAACCGCAGTATGGCACTCGGGCTTTCATCTGGCTACGGCTTCGACAGCATCGCGCTGGCGCTCATCGGCAATACACATCCTGTGGGGGTTGTGCTCGCTTCAATTTTATTTGGCACACTTCGCAACGGTGCAACCCGCATGATGGTGGTCTCGTCCATCCCAATTGATATTGTGGATGTTGTTCAGGCGATCATCCTGATGTTTGTGGCAGCTCCAGCCATTATTCGCTCCATCTATCGTCTACGCAAGCCAAAACAGGAAGAACAGCAAATCTTCCTGAGCGGTTGGGGAGGTCAATCATGACAACAATTTCCCGCGTTATCGAACACAAACGTGTTGCGGAGATTTCTTCCACCCGAAAGATTTTGATGGGAATCGTGGAAATCTTGATTGGGTTGCTGATCTACCTTGTTTTTGCAGCAAGAACAACCGGAGAAGCTCTCACAAAATTTGTAATGACGCCTGGGGGAATCGATCAAGGTTTGATGGCAGATTGGATAATTCCCTCGAAAACCACTTTGACGATCCTCGCGGTTGTGTCTCTTGTGATTGGTCTTTTCCAGTTGATCAAAGGATTCAAAAAGTGGACTAATCTTCTGGTCGGGATCTGCGCGTTATGCTTGATCTTTGGTTTTCTGGTCTGGCAGGCAGCTGACCAGCAACTCAACCTGGCTGGGATGCTCTCCAGCGCGGTCCTACTGGCAGTGCCGATCACCCTTGGCGCTTTTTCCGGCATCCTCGCCGAACGGTCCGGCATCATCAACATTTCGATCGAAGGTATGATGCTGATGGCTTCCATGGCTGCAGCAATCGTCAGCAGCGTTACGAAAAATGCGTGGCTTGGGTTGCTGGGGGGCATTCTCTCATCGATTCTATTGGCTCTGATATTGGGTGTGCTATCGATCAAATATAAGGTCAATCAAACCATTTCCGGCACGGTCATCAACATTTTTTCGGCTGGCATGACAGCTTTCATCTCGCAAAAATTCCTGCAGCACATCCAGGGTCTCAATAACCCCCAAATGTTCACCCGTGTCCCACTGCCAGGGCTGGCTAGCATTCCGCTGATTGGACCGATCCTGTTCAACCAGAACATCTTTGTTTACCTGATGTTTGTGATCCTGATCGTGCTTCAACTGGCCCTCTTCCAAACCCGTTGGGGCTTGCGCCTGCGCTCCGTGGGCGAGCACCCCAAAGCGGCGGACACGCTTGGTATCAACGTCATTCGCACGCGCTACATGGGCGTGATCTTGAGCGGTTTGGTGGCTGGCATCGCTGGCGCGTTCTTCACGCTTGGCTCGGTCGGCAGATTCGACGAAGGCATGACGGCAGGCAAAGGCTTCATCGGTCTCGCAGCCATGATCTTCGGCAACTGGATGCCCATCGGCGCGATTGGAGCAGGCATGTTGTTTGGTTTTGCGGACGCGATTGGTTCCAAGCTTTCGCTCCTCGGCAGCGCCATCCCGCCGCAGTTCATGGCAATGGCGCCTTACCTGATCACCATGATCGTCCTGGCCGGCTTCATCGGCAAGGGGCAAGCCCCCGCCGCCGAAGGCGAGGCTTACGAAAAAGAGTGACCTGATTGTTACAGTTAGAGCCCGGGTTAACCCGGGCTCTATTGTTTATCATTATGTTCAGTTGGAACTAAATCATCCACTCGCCATCTTGCAGCAAAACAATTTCTGTCCCATCCGCTTTGATACCAGTCACCGTCACCTCTTTACCGCCAACCATAAAGTCCACATGGATGACCGAATCGTTCATGCCCAGTTTACGGTTCTCTTCCTCGCTGTGCTGATCTGAACCCGGCAGGTTCTCGCTGTAAGCAGCTCCCAGGGCAAAGTGGCAGGAGGCATTTTCATCAAAAAGCGTGTTCTTGAAGAGGACGCCGGTGTTGCTGATGGGGGAATTATCCGCCACCAAAGCGATCTCACCCAGGTGTTTCGCGCCTTCATCTGTTGCAAGCAGGTCATCCAGGATTTGTTTGCCGACGGCAGCGTTGTAATCCACCACTTTGCCGTCTTTGAAGGTGAAGTGGAAATCATCCACGAGTTGTCCGCGGACGGACAAGGGCATGGTGGCGCGCAGGGTGCCATCCACCCGGTCGGCATCGGGCATGCTGAACACTTCCTCGGTCGGAATGTTGGCAAAGAAGCGATCGCCTGATACACTAAAACCTGAGCCGCCCTCCCAGAAATGATCCTTTACCATTCCAACCATCAAATCTGTGCCCAGTCCCTTGTAGTGCACCCGGTCAAAGCGCGCGGTGTTGAGGAAGTCGCGATGTGCTTTAAGACGGATATCGTGCTCTTCCCAAGCCGCGACGGGATCGTCCTGATCAACACGGGTAGCCATGAAAATGTTTTCCCAAAGTTTTTGCATGGCTTCGGCTTCAGGCAAGCTGGGAAAAGCTGCTTCTGCCCAGGCTGGGCAAGCCACTGCCACCACGCACCATTTCACCTTGTTTTGCATGGTGTATTTCATGGTGCGCTTGCTTGCCATCCCAGCAACTTTCTGCCACTGGGCGATCCTCGCTGGATCAGCAGGCTTGAGCAAGTCGGGGTTGGGTGCATGCAGGCTGAGAACGTGGTGATTATCCAGGAAGAGTTTTTCCGAGAAATCCACCAGGTATTCCGGGAAGGTTTCAAAGCTTGCCTCAGGGGCTTCCAAAAAGCGGTCGAGCGTGATTGAGTCATCGGTGAACATCAACTGGATGTCGCCCACACCAGCCTGGTAGGCTTTTTTAGCCACTAGGCGTGCCAGTGGCAGGGAATGTTCACTAAGGCGAATGGTGAGATTATCTCCAGCGTGTAGATTGAGCCCAATCCGAACGAGCAGATCAGCATATTTTTCAAGATTTCCATTAATATCCATGTTTTTTGTTCCTCCAGGAGATATTGTATTATCAAAAGCGAAACTATGGAAGATTCTGACAATATACGATACAAAGACGAAAGAATTGACGCTTATCGAGAGGTTATGGTATCATAGGTACTCAATACGCCGAATAGGTTACATCTGTCCCTGACAGTAAAAGTAAGGAGAATAAGAAGATTAGTAGTAAACAAGATTATCGCATTAATGAACGCATCCGCAGCGACAAAGTTCGCCTGGTGGACGAAAACGGGGAGAACGTCGGGGTTGTCGCCATCGAAGTCGCTCTTCGCCGTGCCAGTGATACTGGCTTAGATCTGGTTGAGATCGCTCCCAATGCAGACCCGCCAGTAGCCAAAATCATCAACTTCAGCAAGTTCCTTTATGACAAAGAGAAGAAGGAACGCGAAGCCCGCAAGGCTCAGACCAAGATCGAGATCAAAGAGATCCGTCTGCGCCCAAAAACCAGTGACCATCACCAGGGTTTCAAGGTACGGGATGCCCGCCGCTGGCTAGAGGAAGGTATGAAAGTGCGCGTTACCATCCGCTTTAGAGGGCGCGAGATCACCTACCCCGAACTGGCGCTGGAAGATTTACGCGAAATCGCTGAGGAACTGAAGGATGTTGGCGAAATTGAACAAGCCCCTAACATGGAAGGGCGCACGATGTTCATGATGCTCACACCAAAAAAGAGTTAGTGAAAAAAAGCCGTTGACAACGGCAATTTTCTGGTATAATTTCCTTTTGGTTTATCGACCAACGGCTGGGTTGTTAACAGCCGTTGGATTTTCTTAGAGGAGTTTGATCGTGCCACGTAAACAGA
>CAYRYL010000018.1:0-40813 GCA_964428425.1 uncultured Anaerolineaceae bacterium
AGGGCAATGACTAATATTTTCAGGAGATTGATTGCTTCGTTGAAAAATTCCATGCTGTTACCTCGATTCATGAATTAGCTCCTCGATATTGAGGTGCGCTAATACATAAACAACGGTCAAGTGATTATTGCCAGACAGGCTGGACATTACTGAAGTTACCGAAGGGCAGAGATTGTTTGTTGTGTTGCTGAGAACAAGTATAATTTTCTGATAGATTCAATCAGGAATTTTCGGGGCTTGAAAGGGCTGAGTTGCAAGGTCAAGAATCCAAAGTATGAAAAATCAAAGCGAAATCATTAATGGGAAAAGGTGGAAATATGGGATTTCAGATCGATAATGGTTTGCTCATAAAATACGAGGAAGAAGCGGGTATTACCGAGATTGTCATCCCAGATGGCGTTACCAGCATCGGAGAGAAGGCTTTCATTAAGTGTATGAGCCTGACCACCATCGTCATCCCGCAAGGTGTCACCAGCATTGGCGAGAGGGCGTTCGAGCGATGCAACAGCCTGACCGACATCGTCATTCCCGAAGGTGTGACTAATATCGGAAAGGAGGCGTTCTGGGGGTGCGATAGCTTAACCAGCGTAGTTATTCCAGAGGGTGTGACCAGTATTGACGATGGTACATTCGGAAATTGTAAGAGCTTAACCAGTATTGTTATCCCGGAGAATGTGACCAGCATCGGAGAAAAGGTATTCGGTAGCTGCGAGAGCTTGACCAGTGTAATCATTCCAGACCAAATCACTATCATCCCCAAGGGCGCTTTCCAGTGGTGCGGAAACTTGACCACCATCGTCATCCCGAAGAGTGTGACTGCCATCGGGTCTGGTGCATTCAATTATTGCGAGAGCCTGACCAGCATCGTCATTCCGCAAGGCGTGACCAACATCAGCGGTAGCGTGTTCGACGGTTGCAGCAACCTGACCAGCATAAATATCCCAGATGGTGTGACCAGCATAGGGGATAGTGTGTTTTTTGCGTGCAAAAGCTTGGCAAGCATCGTTATCCCCAAGGGTGTAACCAGCATCGGGGATAGTGCGTTCTGGGGATGTAGTAGCCTGATAAGTATCGTAATCCCTGAGAGCGTGACAAGTATCGGAGCAGGTGCATTCAAATATTGTAAAGGCTTGACCAGCGTAAACATCCCGAAGAGCGTGACTAAAATTGAAGATAGCTCATTTTTTGGGTGTGAAAGTCTGACCAGTATCATCATCCCTGAGGGTGTCACCAGTATTGGAAGTGAGGCGTTCTCTGGTTGCAGCAACCTGACCAGCATTGTCATCCCAGAGAGTGTCACCAGTATTGGAGGTGGTGCGTTCTCTGGTTGCGAGAGTCTGACAAGCCTAATCATCCCGGAGAGCGTAACCAGCATCGGAGATTATGCTTTTTCTGGCTGTAAAAGCCTGACCAGCATGGTTATTCCGCAGGGTGTGAGCAGCATCGGAGTGGGTGTATTCGTTTTTTGCACGAACCTATCGCGTGTGGTTGTTAGGGAGGGTGTGACCAGCATAGGAAATAGCGCTTTTTGGAATTGCCGAAACTTAAAAACCATCGAAATCGGTGCTGGATTGACCAGCATTAAGACGCAAGCTTTCGGAGACTGTGGCAGCCTGACCAGTGTGGTAGTACCAATGGGTGTTACCAGCATAGGAGGTATCGCGTTTCAAAGATGCAGTAGTCTGACCAGCATCACCATCCCAGAGAGTGTTACCAGTATTGGAGAGGACGTTTTCGAAGGTTGTACTGCATTAAAGGAGGTAGATGACATCCTTTCGCTGATCCTAAACGGTAGCGAGATTCATAATTCAGTTCAATACTGGCTGTTGAAAAACATTTGGAACGGTCCGGAGTTTTTGAGTGAGACTGCCCAGGTCTATCTAGTCAGTCGGGGAAAATTAGTTAAAGACATCTGTGAAAGTCGATTGTTCGCTGATTACACAGCCTCAGCGGATGTCATGCTTGGGTTGATAGAGAACAATCTTGGCAATGATTTGGCCTTAAAGAAAATCGCAACTTTCACATTGAACTGCAGTAGCCTGATACCCAAAGAAAAATTGACAGCTATTTACGAAGCTCTACGACAAATTGGCGCAAAAACTGCTGCGAAACTTTTGGAAAAGGCAGTTCAAAGCAGCGGTTTGCCAAAACAGGAAAGAAGCACTGGCCATCCTATCGAAGCGCTTTGCCTGGAGCGATTCTCCGAATCGTTCGTGGACAAGGGGTTGAAAAGTTACCACATACCGCTCGATCTTTTTGAGGGTGTCCATTACAAGGACTCAGATAAGCTTGCCCCCGCCTTCGTTCTCAAATGTGCGATTTTCCAATACATGCAAAAGTTAACAGAATTGCCGAGTAATGTCGGCGATTACCGATCCGATTTCGTTATTGTCGAACCGGATAGTCAGATTGACGAAATAGCTAATGGACTCGAACGCGAGGAACTGCAGCAGCTGCTGGAACGTTTGGTCTCAGAGATTGACCTGCTCAAACAGCCGCGGCTTCTGCTGCCCTATTGCCGCTATGGCAGCGGCAAGCAGATGAATGCTTTAGCTTCATTAGGCAGGAAATGGAATAATTGGGACAATTACCAAGCCAAAGGTCGGCGTAATATCATCGTTCTGCACGGTGCCATGCTGTTGAACGAAAGTCGTGAGGCCATGTTGCTGATCGAGAAGTGGGGCTTGCTGGATGAGCTGGCCAAGCGCAGGAATACAACGGCAGAAGTACTGCGGGATACTGCTCTGACGGAATTCGACCTGGATGCGGACGGCAGCAAACGCTACGATCTCGGCACCGCCGTGATCGCCGCTTCGATTATGCAGGATCTTTCGGTTTCCCTGATCAACGAGACCGACAGCAAAGAAGTGAAATCGCTACCTAAAAAAGGTGTGAACCCGGAAAAGTACGCTGCCGCTTCCAAAGACTTTTCGGACTTGAAGAAGAATATCAAGAAAGCCATCAAGAGCCGGGTTGAACAGTTGAAGGATGACTTTGTTTCAGGTAGAGAACTCAAGGCATCCGATTGGAAAGCATCCTACCTGAATAATTACGTGCTCAAGCGCGTCGCTTCTCTGCTGATTTGGCATTGGAAGCATGAAGAATCCACCATGCGATTTATGCTGACCATGGACGGCAAATTCATCGGTTGCGATGGCCAACCTGCTGAGGTTTCAGGCGAGGGGTCGATTGCAGTAGCACATCCGGTTGAGATCCCCGCGGAGGAATTGGAATGCTGGAAGACTCTGCTCACTGAAAAGCAAATCGCGCAGCCTTTTGTCCAGATCTTCGAGCCGATATGCGATATGGACTCGTCTGTGGTTGTGGCTCAGTATGAAGGCATCGAACTTCCCATGTTCCTGCTGAGGGGATTGGCAAAGGAAGGGGTTAATGACATTGATTTTATGTACGAGGGTGGTTGGCTGCATATTCAAGGCAAGGCGATAACGATTAATGCAAATGTTATTTCTGGTGGGTACTTTTATACCGAGCGTGCTATCCCGTTCGACGCAATTGTCAGGTTGAATAAAGTCAAGATCGAGGGCACTCCCAGGGCGGTCAACCACGAGATTTATGCTATGGACAAGGCCTTGATCGAAAACCGCGTGAGGAACGGCGATATTGCAGCCGTTCAAGCTTCTTCCCGAGTGATCACAGCCAAGACAGTGCAGCATCTGATTGATGTCTCCATTCAAGTTGAGCAGATGGAAGTCACCGCCTGGCTGATGAACTACAAAAACGACCACTTCCCGTACACTTTCGCGGATTTGGAGTTGTAAGCAACAGCACATAAACAGAAATGAAGGTGGAAAAATGGGCTTTAAGATCAATAACGGAGTGTTGGAGAAGTACACAGAAGAACCAGGTATTACAGAGGCTGTCATTCCTGAGGGAGTCACCAGCATCGGAGAGGAGGCGTTCTCATGGTGCGTAAGCTTGACCAGAATCACCATCCCCGAAGGCGTAACCAGCATCGGGAAGAGTGCGTTCTATTCGTGCAGCAACCTGACCAGCATTACCCTCCCGGAGACTCTTGCCACAATTGGAGAGAGTGCCTTCGAAGTCTGTAGCAGCCTAACAATTATCAACATTCCCGATGGCGCCGCCATCATTAGTGACAAGGTGTTCTCCGGTTGCGAGAGCCTGACAAGCATCAACCTGCCTGAAGGTCTCACCAGCATTGGGGAGAGTGCGTTCCTTTACTGTAAAAAATTGACAAGCATCATCTTCCCAGAGAGCATTACTGACATTGGGGCTTACGCCTTTAGTGATTGTAGAAGCCTGACCAGGATCACCATCCCTAATAGCGTCACCAGTATTGGGGAATATGTATTCAGCTGGTGCGAGAACCTGACAAGCATCACCCTGCCTGAAGGTCTCACCAGCATCCGGGTGGGAGCGTTCCTACGCTGCAAAAAACTGACAAGTATCATCATCCCTGAGGGCGTCGTCAGCATCGGGGATAAAGCGTTTGGCGACTGTAAAAGCTTGACCAACATCACCATTCCTGATGGTGTCACCAGCATTGGGGAATATGCATTTAGCTGGTGCGAGAGCCTGACAAGCATCACCCTGCCTGTAGGTCTCACTAGCATCGGAGATGGCCTTTTCGAGAGGTGTTCAAAGCTCACAAACATCATCATCCCGGAAAGTGTCACCAGCATTGGAGATCGAGCATTCGAAGGTTGCGAGAAGTTGACCAGCATCATCCTGCCTGAAGGTCTCACCAGCATTGGGGAGGATGCCTTAGACGGATGCTCAAATCTGGAAGAGATTAATAACCTGTTTGCATTAATTCGAAGCGGCTGTGAAATTAACCCAACGGTACTCGTTTGGTTAATCCAAAATCCATGGAAAGAAGCTAAATATGTTGGCAAAGTAGCTGAGATTTTCCTTACTCAGAAAACGAAGTCTGTTATTGAGGCCTGTGAAGCAAGGTTGTTTGAGGATTGCTCTCTTTCAGTAGATGCAATGCTTGGACTGATTGAATCATTCAAAGGTAATGCTCCTGTGTTAAAAAAGATGACAACCTTCGCGCAATATTGTGGCAACCAGCTTCCAAGGGAAAAATCACTAGCCCTCTACGATAATTTGCAAAAAGTGGGAGCTAAATCCATCGCCAAGCTTTTGGAGAAAACATTAAACAATGAAGGCCATACCATTGAAGCCATCTGTCAGAAGCAGTTCAGAGAAACAACCATAGATCTTGATCTAAAGGCATATGGCGTCTCTCACAAACTCTTTACGGGAGTTCGTTATCAGGGAACAGAATCGCTTGCCCCAGAATTTGTTGTGAAATGCGCTATTTATCCATATATGTTTAAATTCAAAGAATTTCCAAAATATTACGGATGTAAAGTTGAAAAAGACTCTCAAGCGGATGCGATCGCTGAGACTTTAGACCGGGAGGATCTCCAACAATTATTAGAGCAACTGGTCGAAAGATACAAAGATCCGTTCAAGTGGCGTCTTTTGATTCCATATTGTCGTTATGGAAATGGTTCGCAAATGAAGAAGATATCTGCTGACTTCAAATCCTGGCAAATTTTGAGAAGTGAGACTGTAAGTGACCGAAAGTTTCTATTTCAAGAGGCAATAATGTTGAATGACACGCGCGAAGCTATGTTAATAATCGATAAGTGGGGTTTCCTCGATACATATGCAAAGCGAAAGAACACTACCGCGGATATTCTACGCGATACCGTTTTGACGGAATTTGATCTAGATGCTGATGGCAGCAAGCGCTACGACCTTGGTAACGCGATGATTGTTGCTACGTTGAGGGAAGATCTAACCGTTCACCTTTTCAATGAAACCACCGGAAAAAACGTTAGATTACTGCCTACAAAAGGCGCGGACCCGGAGAAACTTTCAATTGCTTCAGAGGATTTAGCGGATCTGAAGAAAAACATAAAAAACGCGGTCAAAAGCAAGGTCAACAAATTAAAAGAGGATTTTGTTTCCGCATCAGAGAGCAGAGCTTCAGACTGGAAGACTTCTTACACACAAAACTATGTGCTTAAGCGTATCGCTTCCTTATTAGTATGGCAGTGGAATTTAAATACAACAACCAGCCGCTTTATGCTGCTTATGGACGGTTCCTTCATCGATTGTTCAGGTCAGCCAGTCGAGGTGAATGATGAAGTGACGATATGCCTGGCTCATCCAGTGGAACTTCCCATTGACGAATTGGAGTGTTGGAGGGAATTGCTCTCCCAGAATCAGATCGCTCAGCCGTTTGTCCAGATTTTTGAACCAGTAATCGATATGGACCCGGCTGTAGTCAGTGAACATTATGAAGGAGTCGAACTTCCACTGTATCTGCTTAAAGGATTGTCGAGAGAGGGTGTAAAACTAGAATATGATCACGACGATGACCATGCCTATTTAGAACTTATTGGACACGCGGTACGTGCGGGAGTAGATTATGACGATCGACATTCCTTGTATGTTGCACCCAGCCTGGCTTACGACCATATCGTAAAATTACGCAATGTCAGAATCATTGGTACCCGAAGGGCAATCAATCACGAAATCTACGCCATGTATAAGGTGCTTATCTCAAACCGAGTAAGGAATGGTGACATCGCAGCGGTGCAAGCAGTTTCCCATGTCATTACAGCGAAGACCATCGAGCATTTGATCGATGTCTCGATCAAGGCTCAGCAGTTGGAAGTTACCGCCTGGCTGATGAACTACAAAAACGACCACTTCCCCTACACTTTTGCGGATTTGGAGTTGTAAGAAATCGATGTGTTGCCAATCTGTGGGGTAATACAGATATAGCGGGGATGAATACAGGGTTGACGAACAATGTCAACCCTGCTTTTTTAGTCACAAAGTTCAAAAAATACTTCTGGTTTTCCTGTCAATGTTGTCCAGTAGGACCAAACGCTTAAACCTCAACATACTTGACCCCATTTTCCCTGGCGTATTCTATCGCGTATGAACCCTTTGGGGCGTGGATGACAAGTTTTGGGCAATCAAGGAAGGCTTTGTCCTCTATTTTTGTAACTTTTCCACTGATCTCAAGCTTGTCCAGGCTCAAGCACTTTTGGAATGCTCGCTCACCAATGAAAACAAGATCCGCAGGCAAATTTATCAGTGTCAAATTTGTACATCCTCGGAAGGTTTTCGATTCGATGCGTTCCACACGATCGCTTAAACGAATTTCTGTTAATTGATCACAATTCCAAAACGCCGTTTCACCTAACACTTCTACACTGTCTGCGATGTAGAATTTTCTCCCACCTCTGTTCATCGAAAAGGCTGACTTTTCAATTATTCTGTACCCTTCGGGTACCACAACCTCCTCAGCGTGAAGATTACAGTTAAACCCGATCTTTGTAATTGGTTTATTTCCCGCGCAGGTTGGCAACGTCAGCACGCCACTCCGAGTTCCAGGGCTTGTTAGTGTCATCATCTTACGCCCTGATAGGGTCAATTGTGGCTCCGAAACGTCAGTTAGCGCCCATTCTTTTTGAATTTCTCTGAATGAGCTTGCATCGACTGGCTTAGCAATTTTTACCTTCAACGTTTTTGTTTTGTCTTGGTCGGCTTTAAGATTACTTTCCTTAAATTCGAGAAGAAACGCTGCGAGTTCGATATTGTTTTGTTTGTTGGCATTCTCTAGCACCTTGTCAAAGTTGGATTTTGTGATCAAACTGCCAGCGTACTTCTGTATGTCTCCAACACGTTCTGAATTAAGTAGCCAATTTATTACATTTTCTTTGTTTGTTCTTAAGTAATTGAGGAATTTCTGTCTGATTTCCTCTTTGAGCCCAAAGGGTAAGTTGAGCCTATCGATGATCATGGAATACTTCCAAGTAATTTCCAACCCATTGATCGGTGTTCTGAATGAATATAAGTATTCATCATATTTTTCGGGGGATGTAATTGGGTAAGATTTTTGAATGCCATACCAATATCGCAGTAAATCCAAGGTATCGAATCTTCCAACTACATCTCCATCGGAATTAACCACCTCCAAGTTATTGATTGCCCTGAAGTATGTTTCTGTATCTAGTAGAAACACTTTATCGAGTACTTGAACAATTTCGACAGAGCGAAGCGCATCCCTTTCAGGTAATAAAGGGTGGAAGAGAATGATTTTTTTGGGTATAAAACGATCGCTATCAACAAATGGGTCTTTGCTATAAAATACGTTTTTTCTTAGCACCCTTAGACTTCTTGGCAACTCAAGAGTTTCCATGCCTTTGAGCATAGCTCGCATTTCTGGTGTTAAAAATCTTGCGTTGGTTTCAGGGAGGAAAAAACCTTCGCACAAGGTTTCATTTTCCTTGAAGGCTTCAGGCTCAAAAACCGCATGTGTATCTCTGCCATCAGGCGTTTCTTGCCGAATCACCTCTGTTAACCTCATCGTCCTTATCCCCTCGGAGGGATAATTGGCTTTAAACTTGACTTTTAGGATCATAATTCCTCCAATGCCTTTCAGTTACTCTCGGTGATTTTCAGGTTCTCGATCTCCAGGAACACCTTTTTCAACCAGTCATACCTGGTTGATGAAAACACTCAAACCTCAACGTACTTGATCCCATTTTTCATGGCATATTCGATCGCGTATGAACCCTTTGGAGCGTGGATCACCAGTTTGGGGCAGTTATTGAATGCGTCTTTTCCTATTTCGACAACCTTCTCGCTGATCTCAAGCTTCAGAAGCTTTAAGCAGCGGGAGAATGCACTTGGTCCAATATAAACAAGATCTTGGGGTATGTGTACTTTTGTTAGTGCCAGACAACCTCGAAATGTTTCCTCTTCAATACGGGTTAACCGATCGCTCAATCTAATTTCTCTCAATTTCTTACAAAAGCTGAATGCATTATTGCCAATTGTTGTAACACTATCAGCCACATAAATTATTTCCGCCTCACATCTTTTTGAGAAAGCATAACTATCTATGGTCTTATAGCCTTCTTGGATAATGAGCTCTGGAGCAGAAATTTTGGATTCATAAGCAACACGAGTTACTGGTTTATCTCCTGCGAAAGGCGGAAGTGCAAGCGTTGTTTGGGGAGCGCCTTTGTAACCTGACAGAGTCAATTCAGGAGCGGAAAGGTCGGTTAGTCGCCATAATTTCTGAACCTCTCGAAATGAGTTAAGATCTGTAGGTGTTAAGTCCAGCGTTTTATTCTTCGCGGGGTCAATTTTGAGATTGTATTTTTTAAAGTTGAGTAGGAAAGCCGAGAGCGCAGGGTTTTCGTTTTTACTTGAAAGCTCCATAACCTCGTCGATGTTGTGCCTGGTCACCAGGTACTCAGCATTGTTTTGCAGTTCTTCAAAAAGCCCATTCCGAAATATCAATTCAAGAGCTTCTTTTTTGTGAGATTTCAAATAGGCGATCATTTTTTGTTTAGCTTGTTCGCCAAGTTCAAATGGATAATCCAATCTGGTGAGAAAGTTTTCGATTTTTTCCTCCTGGTCTCTAGTTGAATAAACCCCCTTACCAATCTGATAGTCATCAAATTTCGCTATAGACTCAGAGCTAGTTCCATAGAAATCTACATTGATAAACTTGCCCACAATTTTTTCGGAGCAATTTATTACTTCAATTGGTACTCCCATCCTTATAAAACTATTAACATTTTGCAGAAATACTTCATCTAAGATGACTACTTTCTTAATACTTTCCCACTTCAAATTCAATTTCAAATTATCCAACAGATGTCTGAAAACAAGTACTTCAGGCCCGTTAGTCCTTGAATCGGCAAAGGCGTCCTCATTTATCTTCACAATATTCTCGGGAACTGTAAACACTTTTTGATCTGATTTTTGATATTTAATAAGTGTCTTGCCATCTCCGGAAAGTAACAGGTTATTCTCTAAAATGAAACTGTCGCTTGCCAGATAGTTGATCGTTTCTGGATGACAGTTTCCAGTAAATAATTGCTCAGCTAGATTCTTCATCCTCGCTGGAAGTGTAACGGTTCTGAGGTTCGAACAATTTTCAAAGACATTTTCGCCGACCTCGATCACTGAATCTGGAATAAATATTTCAACCAGCGATAGACAATCCTTGAAGCACTTATGCCCAATTATTTTGACCCCATCAGGCAATAAAACACTACTAAGTTTGCTGCAGCCTTCAAATGAGCTAATGCCAATTTCTGTTACAGAAGAAGGAATAACAGTTTCTACAAGATTAGTGCAACCTGCAAAACACACGTCTGGTATTAACCCTATACCGATCGGGAGGGATATAGAATGTAACGTACTGCAGTCCTGAAAAGCACAACGGCCTATTTCTTTTACAGAATCCGGCAGTGAAATGCTACTCAACTTCTCACATCCGCTAAACGCTCTATAGCTGATCCTTTCGACTGAATCGGGAATTATGATTTCTTCAAGATTAATACAACCTGAGAAGCAATCGTCATCAATGTCCTGAATGCCAACTGGCAGATCAATGTGAGTTAAATTAATACAGTTTTCAAAAGCTGAATGATCTATTGATTCCAAAGATTGTGGGAACTTAACTTCTTCAAGTGCTGTGCAATTTTTAAAACAATTCTCACTCAACAATGAGATGCCTTCATCTAAGTTGACTTTTTCCAGGTTACTACAATTCTCAAAGACACCATTGTATCCACCACTATGTGTTCCTTCGGTGGAGAATTGACCAATCCTCTTGACCCCACCAGGTATACCCACGCCATTAAGTTCTCTGCAGTTATAGAATGAGGCTGGCCCAATAACTTGTAATGATTTTGGAAAATTTATTGTGTCAAGAGAACAACAATTTGAGAAACAATGATCAGATATAGCTAATAGCTCTTCGGGTAATGAGACTCTTTTTAAGTTATCGCAATCCGAAAATGCGGATGAACCAATTACTTTTACAGAGCTCGGAATATCGATTTCCAGAAGAGACTTACAATTCTTGAAACATTTATAACTAATGGATCCCATTCCATCTGGAAGCTTGATACCTGCTAAACTTATGCAGTTCTCAAATGCAGACGGGCCGATCTCTACCACAGTGTCAGGCATGTTAAGCTGATTAAGCGCTTCACAGTCCTTAAAGCACAACTCTGGTATGCTGTCTATCCCTTCAGGGATGTCAAGTATGGTCAGTGAGCGGCAGCCTTCGAATGTATTTGGACGTAGCTTTTTAATAGTAGTTGGCAACTCGATGGTTTCCATACCATCGAGCAATGTTTGCATGTCAGGGGTTAACACTTTCACTTTGGTTTCGGGGAGGAAAAAACCTTCGCAAAGAGTCTCGTCATCAACAAAGACACCTGGCTCAAAGACCGCGTGAGTGTCCTTGCCATCAGGGGTTTCCTGCCTGATCACCTCGGATAACCTCATAGTCTTGATCCCCTCAGAGGGATAATTGGCTTTGAACTTGACTTTTAGGATCACTTTTCCTCCAATGGATTCAGTTTTTCTCAGTAATTTTCAGGACACGATCTCCAGGAATACCTGTTTCAGTCAGTTATGCCTAGTTGAAGAAACCGATCAAACTTCAAGACGCTTGATTCTGTGATTCTTAGCATATTCGATGGCATAAGATCCTTTTGGAGCGTGGATGACAAGTTTGGGACAGTTTGAAAACGCGTCCGGGGCGATGTCTACGACATTATCACTCATCTCAAGTTTCTCAAGACTTATACAGCCTCGAAAAGCCCACTTATCGATGGATTTTAGATTTGCAGGAATGTTGATTTTTGACAACGAAAGGCAATCCCGAAAAGTCTCCTTTTCTATACGATACAATCTGTTGCTCAGCTTGATCTCAGACAATTTATCGCAAGAAACAAATGCAGCAATACCAACTTCTTGGACACTATCAGCCATTGAGACCCTTTGTATTTTATATCCCGTTGAGAATGCATAAAATTCAATAGTCTTATATCCTTCAGGAATTATGATCTCTTCAGCTGAAATTTTGCACCTATTAGCAATTCTCGTAATGGGCTTATTCCCTGCAAAAGGAGGCAGTGTGAGGGTTGTTTGGATAGCACCCTTATAACCTGATAAAGTCAATTCGGGAAAAGAGAGGTCAGACAGCCGCCATTCTTTTTGGATCTCTCTGAACGAATCGGGACCTTTGGGTAATTCAGGTTTTAAATTCCTCGAACTGACCGCAGAAGGTTCGAGCGTAAATGACTTGTTCTTATAATTTAGGAGAAATGCCAGCAGTTCTGTGCTATTCTTTGTGTTGGCTAACTCAAAGACCTTGTCGAAGTTAGATCTGGTGATCAAATAACCAGCTAACTTTTGAAGATCATCTAGGCGTCCATTTCGGAAAAACCAATTAATGACATCGAGTTTGTTGGTTTGGATGTATGAGACATATTTTAGTTTTGCTTCCTCTCCGAGTTCAAAGGGGAAGCTTAACCTATCGACAGCGATAGAGATTTTGGTTTCTTTTCCAACGTTCCACCTAAATGCGTAGTTATCATACTCGTTAAGATTATTCAACTCAGGTTCTTGATATTTAAAACTTGAGCGCAAATGAGTAAAGGATAACCTTCCCAAAACCAAACCGTTCTCATCGACGATCTCAAGGATGCGGGATTTTGAATAAGCTCCAAATTGGATAGGATCAAAAACATTATCTAAGATCTGAACTAGTTTGACTCTATACAATGAGTCCAGTTCTAACTTGACTGCGTGCCTGATGATTACTTTATCGATCCTATCCAGAACATCCTCGAATGCGTGATCTGAGATCACACGAATTCTAGTGGGTAGAATAAGCTCTCTTTGAACCTCTGCGTTTGACCTGAGGAGAGTCCCGTCATTGTTTGAGATCAGTAGACCATGTTCTAAAATATTATTTTGCCCTTCATAATATTTTGTATCTTTTGGTAGGTGACCTCCCGTGAAAAGATCTTGGGCTATTTTCGCCATCCTCTTTGGAAGCGTGACACTCTTCAAGTTAGAACAGTTATCAAATATAGTTTCTCCGATAACTTCAACGGAATCAGGTATCATAATTTGTTCAAGAGAGTTACAGCCAGAGAAGCAATGATCATCAAGTTCGGAAACTCCATCTGGTATACAGATGGTTTCCAGGGCTTGACAATTCTTAAACGCTTCAGCGTAGATTTTTTTGACTGAGTTTGGAATGTCGATGACCTTAAGATTTGTACAGCCATTAAAGCAACTTTCGGGAATCTCTGCAACGCCTTCAGGGAGTTGTAAGTTGGTCAAATTAATGCAATTTTCAAACACACATTCACCAATATTTTGGACAGAATCAGGTATCTGGATTTCATTTAGCGATGTGCAATTCTTGAAGCAGGCTCTTCCGATTACTGCAATTCCATCAGGCAATTGAATGTTGGTCAAGCTAGTGCAATTTTCAAAAACGCTGTCGTCTTCAAAATGAAATCCTTCACCTAATTTCTGAACAGACTTGGGGATGGTGATGTCCTCGAGCGACGTGCAACCGGTAAAACAATATTGAGGAATGGACTTAATTTCTTCAGGAAGTTGAATTTTTACCAAGCTAATACAATCTCTAAAGGCACCTCTTCCTATCGCTTCAACAGAATTGGGAAGGACGATTTCTCTGAGCGATGTGCAAGGCCCAAAGCTATATGCTTGGATTGACTCGATTCCTTCCGGAAGGGTGATTTTGTCCAGGCTGCTGCAGCCCGAAAACGCACCCCAACCAACTTCCTTGATTGGATCTGGAATTTTGATATCTCTCAGGGTCTCGCATCCAAAGAAGCAGAGTTTAGAAATTACCTTAAGTCCATCGGGAAGCTGCATGCTGACTAGATTTCTGCAGTTCAAAAAAGCTTCAGCGTTGATCTCTTTGATTGAGCTTGGAAGATCGATTACTTTTAACTCTGAGCAGTTCTTAAAGCAACCTGCAGGAATAGACTCGAATTCGTCTGGAAGTTGAATACTGACCAATTTGCTACAGTTTTCAAACGCACTTTCTCCGATCTCTTTGACGGAATCTGGGATCTCAATTTTCTCAAGAGCGTTACAGTCTTTGAAACACTCTGGACCGATCAGTGTGACCCCGTCAGGAATTCGGATTTCCTTGAGAAGAGGCAAGCCTGCAAAGGCTCGTTCCCACAAGATCTTTAAATTGGTGGGCAATTCTATTGTTTCCATTCCTTGTAGTAAGTCCTGCATATCGGGGGTCAAGACACCTTCATTTGTCTCCCAAAGAAAGAAATCTACACATAAGGATTCATTTTCCCTGAAAGGATCAGGCTCGAAAATTGCGTGAGTATCCCTGCCATCAGGAGTATCCTGCCTGATCACCTCTGATAATCGCAGTGTTTTTATCCCCCTAGATGGATAGTTGGCTTTGAATTTGACTTTCAGGATCATAATTCCTCCAATTCCTTCAGTTACTCTCGGTGATTTTCAGGTTCTCGATCTCCAGGATCAACTCTTTCTGGCGTTCGTAGAACAGCAGCTCTTTGTTGTGCCTGAAGTAGGCGTCGCTGCCGAAGCGGCTGATGAATTTGGCGGTGTGGTTGTTCGAGGTCAACTCGGTCACAAGGATCAGCACTTCCTGCCCCTCGCCAAACACTTCTTCAGCAAAGCCGAAAACGTTCGCGAGCGACTCGCTTGCCTTTTTTGCCTGCTTAGAAAGCGCTGCGGACTGCCCATCAAAGTCTTTCTTGAGCAGCGGATAGGCTGACTTCCCATCCAGGTCTTCCCACGTGTTTAGCAGCATCTCTTTTTGCTTTTGCATTCGGTCCACCACGATATTGCCTGACCTTATCGCCTCGGACGAGAGCGTGTTGTTTTGCCTGCCGGCTGCAACTTTTTTCTGGAGCGCGTCAATTTGCTTCTCCATCACCTCGATTGGTTTCGCGCCTTTGATCATCATTTTGCCCAACGCGATCTGGAGCTCTTTCATCAACTCGGTCAAGGCGCGTTCATTGTCCACGACATCGCGCATTTCCACGGAAACCGCGTCCAGCAACAGCCCCAGTAAGGAAAGGCGCTCATCAAACCTGGCGGTGGAAGCACGCTCCTTGATCTCCTGAGTGGCTTTACCGGCCAGAATGGTATCCACCTGGTAGTCGGCTTTGTACTTGTTGAACAGGTCGTAGTAAATGGCGAAATTCTTGGCGACCTTTGCGTCTTGCAGGTATTGGATGACCAGCTTTTCGTTCACCGCGAACCCATGTTGTTCGTAGAGCTGGATCATCTCGGAGAGGTCCACCCAGCCCCGGGCGGTAACAAATCGTTTGCCATCCACCGTTGTCTCCACCAGGTAGAAATCCCCTTTCTTGATCTCCAGGTAGGTCATGATGGCGGGATGGACGCCGATCTTGTAGGCGTATTCTTTCCAAGCCGCGAAGTCAGGTTCGATATCAATGCGTTTTAGGCGGTCGAGCGTGACCACATCGAACTCGCGCACCGACTTGTTGAATTCAGGTGGATTGCCGGCGGTGACCACGATCCATCCTTCGGGGACACGGTGGCGGCCAAAGATCTTGAACTGCAGGAACTGCAGCATAGACGGAGCAAGCGTCTCCGAGACGCAGTTGATCTCATCCAGGAAGAGGATGCCTTGCTTGAGGCCGGTTTTTTCCATGCTTTCGTAGACGGAGGCGATGATCTCGCTCATCGTGTATTCGGAAACATCATATTCCACCCCGCCGAAGTTCTTGCGGATGATGAACGGAAGCCCAAGCGCGCTTTGGCGGGTGTGATGCGTCATGGAGTACGAGACCAGCGCGACCCCCAACTCCTGGGCGACCTGCTCCATGATGGCGGTCTTGCCGATGCCAGGCGCGCCCATCAGGAAAATGGGACGCTGCCGCTCGATCGGGATCAGGTAATTTGAAAATTCATCGCGCGTGAAATAGGCCGACATCGCATTCTTGATCTGTTCTTTGGCTTCCTTGATATTCATTAAAGTGCTCCTCTTTCCATCACATCGTCTGTGCTCAATACCAACTTGATCGCCCATGCGGGCACGTCGGGTGTTTCAACATAATCTTCATCCAAAAAGACAAAGGCCGTATCGTAATTTGGTTTTCTGCTTGGGTAAGTGCCAAAGCCATCGGTGAAGTAGATCAGCCCCTTGAGATTCTCGAACTCCCTCTGCTCAATCAGCTTGTCCACATAGGTAAAGACCGGGCGGAAATCCGTTCCGCCAAAACCGCGCAATTCCATCGTTTTAATGAACATCTCAAATTCCTCTGCATTGGTGATCTTGCTATCCTGCTGGATCTCCGCGTCGCATTGGATGATGTGAATGTTGATCTTGCTGAAGAAGCTTTCGGTCTGCTTGAGGATGTTGTAGGTTTTCTGCACGAACGTCTGCACGGTTAGCCCAGAAACTGACCCGGAAGTGTCGATGGCGATCACGAATTCCTTGATGCGTTTGACTTCCTTATATTCCAGCGGCTCGATGAGGGGCATGTTTTTATACAGCTTGAGACCGTAAGTGTAGAAGATCAGATCAAATTCATCGTCGTTGACCTGCATGGCCTCTCCCAGGACGGCGAAGCGTTTAAGGAAGTTGGCGTAATTGTATTTTTCGCGGTTGAGTTGGTTGAGCCCCTGGTGCAGCCCGCCTCCGAGGTTGCCCCACTTCTTCGAGGCGGTTTCGATATCCACCTGAGCGCGTTCGCTGATCTGTTTCCAGAGATCCGTCAGTGCTTGTGATGACATCCCGTGTCCAGTTCCGGCTTTGCCTGGATTACCTTCACCAGGCTCACTATCAGATGACCCCTCCTCACCTTCACCATCGGATGTTTCCTGCTTGGGTGGAGCGTACCAGAGGGCGTGGTTGTCTGTGTAAAAATTCTGCCGAATAGAAGCGAGATCTTCATCACTGAGGTTTAGGTCAAGGTAATAGCGATAGATCTTTTCAGCGGTCATCAGTTTGAGCGATTTTTTCAGTTTGTCAGTGACCTTGGCTTGCGCTGATTGGCGGGGGTTGGCGAGGGAATGTACATCCAGATCGTTGATCGCGTTCTCCACGGCGATATCGCAGGCTAGATCCCAACAGCCCTGATGCACCAGTTTATTAACGAACAAATGTTGAAAAAGGCAGTGAAAGATCACATGCAAGTAATTGCGACCGATGGAATCCTTTTGCTGTTTGTAGGTATTGAGGATGTACCAGGGAGCATAATAAAGGGTTTGCCCATCCGTCGCCAACGTGTCGACTTCGTCCAGCTGCTGCAGTTTGAGTTGATGGATGGCAGCGTCCAGGAAGCGCAGGTTCACCAGCAGCGTATCCCTGGAAAACAAAAGGATCTTCCTGGCAAGTTGATTGGCCTGGTTTAGAGCGTCAGGATCTAGATTAACATCCACTGTATTTCAGAGTCCCCTTAGCCAGCGATCTAAGATTGGGCATTAGGGCTAAATTGTAATTCATCTTAGAAGTTATTGGCTTGACTGTTGTCGTACTATTCATCTTGATCCTGCTCATCGTCCTCTTCATCCTCCTCGTCGAAGCCAGACGCGCCAGGGTCTGGTTGGTTGAGGTGGAAAAAGAACATAAAAACGGGCAGAAAGTCATCCCCGAAAGGGAAAAGGCAGCCTGAGTTATTATTTTGGTCTAAACCCATTAATCACCCTCTCGTGTCGCCATCTTCAATGCGTATGAATCCTTTGACGTTGAAAATTGGTTACGCAATTCCTTCTACATTTCACACGAATCTGCAACTCAGACCTCAGCCACACTAACTTCGCCCTGGTCATCGAGGAAACAAAGCTGCCCGCTCACAGCCTGCCCCAGTTTGGATCTTACAAAGGCCTTGTACTTGTCGACTTGGGATGTGTACGCCTGAATCAAATGGTTTTTTTGCACAAATGAATGGATAGGATCGGTCTTAAAGTCAACAATGTGCCAGCCAAAATTATCCCGGTAAAGCAGGTCAATGACCCTATTCTCAACTTTATTATTCACCATATCGGAATATGGTAATTCGGAATAACGTTCCTGTGCTAGATTGATTTCTTTCCACAAAGTATGGGCTTGCAATCTTTTTAGCAATTCTATTGCACGCTCGGTCACTCCCCGCCGTTGTTCGGAGGTCACCAAGCCGGCGTTGTACGATTCCATCTCCAACAAGGCATTCAGTCGCGGATCGCCAGGGAAAAGCCAGCGTTGGATGGCTTTATGCAGGATTTTCCCCTGGATATTTCCAGGCACACTCCCCTTCTGGTCTGTAATTTGCCAAATGTGGCTCAGATCTGCATCTGAGATTTCTGCAAGGAAGCCCTCAATCGGTTGATAAAGAGGAACAAGATTATTAAAGGGGATTGGTTCCTTTTCCGGAAGTGGTAAATCTGGCATTACGATCTGACTATCCTTAAGCGCGCACCAAAATCGCAGCGGGTAATCTTTTACCATTTGGTATTCAAACGATTTGCCCGCTGCTTGCGTTATTTCTTGGGTCGCGATACCTGATGCTTGGACAAGTTCTTTGGCCCATTGAGCAAGAGCAATTCCATCCTTCTTGTGCGGTGTACAATGGGTGCTGATCAACAGCTTGGATCTCGCACGTGTAAGCGCTACATAAAGTAAACGCAAATCTTCACATTTCTCCTGGTCCCCATCCAATTCTTTGGCCATTTTATACAGCATTGGGGATTGTTCCAATTTAAACGTGACACCAAATTCGTTGAAGAGATACACGTTTTCACTCGAGGGTCTGCGCGTCCGGCCTGCATCCGCCAAAACCACTACTGGGTACTCAAGCCCCTTGGACTTGTGAATTGTCATCAAGACTACGCAACCATCTGCCTCTGCTGGAGCTTCCCCTTCTCGGGCACCTGCATCATTCAAGGTCTCCAGGGTATCCAGGAACGCCCTCACACTCACTTGTCCGGTTTTCCAAGCATCGCGCAGCAGCTTGTCCACGTTTCGCCATAGCCTTCCACCCGACGCCTTGGCAGTTGGATCATCCCCTTTGTCATCGGCTGTTGCAAGCAACGAACGATAATCCAGCGTGTCTACCACCCGTTTAAGCAGCTCCCCCACCGGAATCCTATCGACCATCGGTATGAGGTTTGCGCAAATTTCCCGTGCTCGTCTTACCGAGAGCTGATCAGCGCTTGAAAGCGCAAGCAGGTCTTTTTGCAGCGCTAACCAGTAAGGTTGACCTGTTTTACTTAGCAAGTAAAGGGCGGCATCGCTAAGCCAAAAAGCCGGCGAGCGTAATAGCCCGGCAAATGCCAGGTCATCCATCGGGTCAGCCAGTGCCCGCAATATGTTTATTAGGTCCCGGATCTCAGGACGGTCATAAAAGCCTTTGCCTGCCACTGTCACAAAGGGAATACCCGCTTCCTCAAAAGCTTCTTCGTAGTAAGGGAACCCAGATGAAGCGCGGAATAATAATGCAACTTCATCCCACTTTAGAAATTGTTTCTCCGCCTTTAACTCAATTAGGCGGGCTGCCAGTGCCTTGGCCATTTGAGGTCTGGCTGACTCTGCGTCCTCACCCTCACCCAAGACAAATTCGACGTGAGGTGAGCTGTATCCGCTATCAGGATCAATCCGGTCCGCGACCATAGGCGTGTAAGGGATATAATAATCAGGTGCTGAGGTTCTCTCAGCATTGATCACTCCCGCTAACAGGTTGCCAGTCGCATCCAGAAGAGGAGCATGCGCTCGGTAGGTACGTTTGAGATCGATCACGTGACCATGTTCCCTGTTTATGCGTGATTCCTCTGACCTAAAAACGGTCACGTCTGCTTTTCTGAAACGATAGATTGATTGGCGTGGATCGCCCACCATAAACAACTTGCCCTGAGAGCCGGTTAACGCCCGCACGATTTCCTGCTGCCTGCGGTTTGTGTCCTGGAATTCATCTACCAGCAGCGCTTGCAGTTCACCTTGCCAGTATTCACGAATCTTAGGAATTTTCAGAAGTTGTTGTGCCCGATATTCCAGGTCATCAAAATCCAATGCCTGATCGTTTTCCAATAGGTCCTGATAAGATTTGTGAACCGCATCAAAAGCTTCTCTCAGAAGCGGAAGGAGCTGCTCAAAGAGATTTTCTGTCTCTACTAAAGGATACCCGTCAGATTTTTCTTTACCGCCTATGAGTGGATTCAGGTAGAGATCAAAATTAGTTTTAAGTGCTGCGTAAATTTCCTTTGAATCACAATCTCTCATTTTGCCAGTTAATGTCAGGCACCTACGCAAGTCATGCAAAGCCGTCGCGCATGCAAATGGATCTCCACCTTCCAATGCTGCTTCGGCATCCATCCATAATCGCCTGACATCAAGAAGGACACCAGCAAGGTTCTCTCCCCCATCAGCAATCAGGGCTGCCTCTGACATCGACTTCAATTCTCGGATTGGTTCTTGAAAATCAGGCTTGCCCAACCGGTTCTGGAATTCTTGTACCAATCTTTTCCGGTTATCGATGTTGGTCTGAAAGACCTCTACAGAATCGAAACGTTTCTCTAATAATGTTTGCAGAATGTCTCTTAATGTAGATAAACTGATGTTTTTCAATAGAGGCAAAAATCGGTCAATAGCAACAAGGCTTTTCAGAGTATCTTCCACTGCCTGATGTTGATATGCCTTACTTACGCCCTCATCCACCACTTCAAATCGCGGGTCGATGCCTGCCTCGGCTGGGAAGGCACGCAAGATTTCAGTACACAGGCTGTGGATTGTGCCGATGCGTGCTGAATCCATTTTTGCCGCAAGATCTGTCCATTTTTGGAGTTCCTCTTTATCGCCTTTCGCCTGAACTTGTAGTTTAATTAGTGCATCTCGCACTTTTGAACGCATTTCCAGGGCTGCTTTTTTGGTAAAGGTTATTGCAGCAATTTGCCGGGGGGAAATTCCCTCCGCAAGCAGCGTAGCATAACGCGCCACGAGGGTGTAGGTTTTTCCACTACCCGCACCAGCCGTTACCGCCACGTCACAGCCACGTTCTTCTACTGCCTCAAGCTGGTCAGCGTTCAGTTCGTGAAAGACATTCAGGACTTTTACAATTCTGGGATCTGTCATGATTTAGCCCACCTTTGCTTGATAACGCCAACACCACCCTGCAGCTGGGCAATAAGAAGGACAACCTCCTTTTGGAGGTTTAGGCGGAAATCTCCCAACTCTTACTCCAGTGACAATCTTTCGCAGATGTCTTCGTAGGATTTCACAAGCTCCATCCAGACCTTTAAACTCTTCATGCTCGAAACTCGACAACTGCAGGTATTGGTTTTGCTTTGCCCCAATCACCCAGTAGAAACCATCAACAACATTTCCGTAACGCAAAGCCTTTTGCGCTGCCAGAGCGTAAATAGTGATCTGCAACCTACGCCCGTTTATCAGATCTGACTTCGCAAGGTTACTGACCCCGCTTTTGTAATCGATTACTTGTATTTCACCACTCGAATTCTTATCCACCCTGTCAATAGTTCCTCTTACGAGTACTTCCTCAGTTCCAATATCAATTCCAAATGGCTCAGATTTCCCGAATTTTGCTTCCAACTGGATGGGGACCCAGTCCTTACATTTTTCTTCAAGGGCGGTGATCGTATCCCGCAGCTTTGTGGTCATTTCCTCTTTTTCTACTTCCCAAAGAGGTGACTCACGAAAACCTTGCTTTCGGGGGGAGATGGAATAGATATGGGTTGCGCAATCCTGCAGGATTGTAAGCAGGGTGTCTACGTCTTTGATTCCCTCTGAGTTTCGATAGACAATTTCGAGGATCTCATGATAGATCGATCCTCTTTGAGCGGGCGACAACCCCAATTCAGGCGTTTCGCGTTCCTGAAGACCGAGAATATGATTGACGTAAAAGTAAAATGGACAAGTGGAATACACTTCCAAGCGGGACGGACTCCAAATCCTCTTGGGAGAATAACTCGTACACAGAAAATCAGCCAATTGATCTGTGTATCCCTCATGTGTTCCAGCTGCGAGCTTGGCACGTCTGGCTTTGAGAATATTACCGCCCTCTTTAATCCGTTTCCGACGTTCGATTAACTCATCAGACTCAATAAATAATTCATTTTGTTGTGTTGCCCAAAACAGCAATTCTTCTGCGGAACAGGCATCCGCCTGAGGCCGTGGGGTTGCTGGCTGTATTTTCTTCAGACTATTTTTGTCAAACAGAGAAATTACTGAATTCCAATAAGGAGAAGGATCCCATTTCTCACCGTCTTCTGCGAGGTACGGCCGCGTAAGCAGCAGGTGTTCATCCGCTCTGGTGAAAGCCTGGTGGAAGATGCTGGCTTGCTCACGCTCCAAACGGGGTTCCATCTTGAGGTCGTGTCGCAGCGCTTCATCCAGAAAAGGGTCAGGGTTTTCAACTACTGGAAATTGACCTTCAGACAAACCCATCAAAGCAACTGCTTTAAACCGGAAAGCACGGGCTTCAACCATACCCCCTGCCAATACAGCGTTCTGGCGGCTCTCCCGCGGTTCTGCCACATTCGCTCCGCTTAAGGTTCCCTCCAGTTCTTTGAGAAATTGGCTAAAATCAATATCACGCTCGCCAGTCACACTCTCGCTCATCACCAGCGCTTTCAACACCTCACCCAGCGATTGATAGGCTTCCCAATCCCACTCGCCCGTAAGTTTTTCCACAAAGTATATCTTTGTCAGGCGATCTTCAAGCCATGCGATCCATTGCTTTTGAGATTGAATAGCATCGATCCCAGAGAAAAATTGCCAGAAGCTTTCGAAAGATGTACGCAAGGCATTCAGGTCAACGCCTTTAAGCAAGTTAACCTTGTGCCTGTCCTCGTCAAGATAATCCGCATCCTCGAGATTCATCACCTCCAGCATCTTCCAGGCGTCTTCCCATTGGACTTTACCCATCACAATGATCGCCTGCTGGCTGACTTTTTCGAGATCTTCCAGCATCTTCGCGTCCAACCCAAAATCAAAATAGGGCGAGTGTAATATATTCAAAACCGATCGCGTGTTGTAATCCTTGCCGGGAAGAGCAAGCAAGGCTAAAAGCGATTTGACAGCGGGAGAATCAAGGATTGGTTGCGGATGTGAAAAGTGGATACGGACACCATATTCATTTGCAGCGGAACGCAATAGTGGCTGATAGGTGTCCAAGTTGCTTGCGAAGATAGCGCAATCGCTTAACGCAACTCCTTGGCGCAGGTGTAAGGCCTTGAACCAACGGATAACCTCACGAGCTTCTTCGACCTGTGAAGATAACTCAAGCATGATTGGCTGAGGCGTTTCTAATTTTTTGTTGTCGCCATTATCGAGAATGTGTTTCTCGAGATGTTGAAGGAATTTAGGTAAATGGGATTCCAGCACAGGACATTGCTCTTGTACTTGAAGAGACTCCTTTAGCTGCTCTATGACCGAGTTTGATTTACGATACACCATGCGTGATGAATCCTGCTCCCCAGGCAGAGTGATTGTCATCTCTTCAACCTGCGAAGATAACAATCTCAGGAACTCCCGCCGAACCCCGCTAAAGGAGGTAAAGCCGTCTACCACTACATAGTCGATCCTTTTTACAGCTTGTGGGTTATTCCTTATCACTTCTACTGCCAACCAGCTTTGTCCCTCCAGGTCGATCCAATTCAAGTCCTTTAATCGAGCAATATACCGATCATATAGGATCGCCAATTCGACTCTGGTTGGTGAGGATGTAAGTGTGTAATCAAGGAAAGCCTCCGGAGTGACGTAAGCACCCCGCAATTCCGCAAAAGCATCCTGCAAGACAAGAATGAAGCCCGGTTTATGTGCGATGTTCCCATAATGATCCAGTTGATTGGCAGTTAATGTTGCGTCAACTGTCTCTCGAACCAGTCGATTATCCAAAGCTGGGGTGACAACCGGCGTGAATATGCCATTGTTTTCCAGGATTTCAACATAAAGATCACGGAAGGTGCCGATGTGTACTCCCATCCCTCCTCCAGCTTCTGCTAGTCGTTGGCGGAAATATGGGGCTTTCTGGCGATCAGGCACGATTACCCACACCTGGGCAAGCGGTTGCTCTTTATGGATCGCCAGAATGCGATTGATGCAAGCAGCGGTCTTGCCTGAAGCAGGTGGAGCGATGATGAGTTTAGTTGTCATAGTTTACACATGCTTTGTTCATTTCGAGACAAGAACGTGCTAAAAAGATTCCATTCTCTTGAATCATAGGACACTGAATTGGGAAGATGATCGGAAGATTAATGTTAGCCCTCAATAAAAGGTATTCTGTTTGCTTTTGCATAATCGAATGCAGAACTTCCCCTTGGAGCATGAATAACCAAGCGAGGGCAACCGTCAAAAGCACTATCATAAATTCTTGCTCTCGCATGGATAACAACAGATTCCAAGCCAGTGCAGTTTTTAAAAGCACCAACCCAAATCTGGTCCATACTTTCAGGGAAGATAACAGAGGTTATGCTTGAGCAGCCCTCAAAAGCATATACATCTATCACTGTTACCCCATCTGGGATCATCAACGATGTCAAATTACTGCATCCTGCAAAGGCGTGTGAACCGATGGAAGTAATACCCTGCAGAAGAGTCACTGAAACTAGGCTGGTACAGTTTTTAAAGGCTCCTTCCCCGATGTAATCTACACTATCTGGAATTACCACGGAGGTCAATTTCTTGCAGCCACTAAATACTTCTCCAGCAAGTTCCTGTAGACCCTGTGGCAATTTGACAGAGGATAGTTTTTTGCATCCCTGGAAAGCCCCCCAATAGATGAATTTCAGACTTTGTGGCAGAGAGATTTGAGAGAGATTAACACAGTCTAAAAATGCTTGTCTATCGATTTCTTTAACACCTTCGGGAATTACTATGGAAACCAGACTCGTGCACCCTGAAAATGATGAAGGTCCGACTATTGCCACATTTTCTGGGAAGGTTGGTGAAGCTTCCTTGCCGAGATATTTCTCAATTTTTAGTGTTCCATTTTCCAATTTTTTGATATTCCACGTCGACTCAACACTAATATTTGCAGAACCTAAATCTGGCAAATCAGTTAAGTGTAAAATACCAAACTCACCCTCGTCGGGATCCACCCCTTCTTCTGCTTCTTCCTCCTCTTCCTGTTCGTCCCAAATATTATCTTGATGCTCTGCCACAAGAATGCCTGCCTTCCAAACTTTGTAACCAGATCCCAACATACCGAATTCTTCAAAGTAATGTTTAAAACTTAACTCTGGGAACTGTTTTGATAATGTCTCTGTCACAGGATAGGCGGGACTCCAAGCCGTAGCGAAATATATCCTTCCACAAGCTGGATTTTTATAATCAGACAATCTAAAGCCTTCAACTTCTTCTATTTCTTTTTGGTCTATAAAGCCAGTCATTGCATTTGAAGGTGCAGTGGTTCCCCAATGCTCAAGGCACCACATGTAACCACCATGTTTATACCCAGACTCTGGCAGTTCACCCCACGGCACGCCTGCTGCCTTAGCTTTTTCATATGCATCATCCAGGACCTTGAATTCCAGTGGGTAAGGAATAACTCGATTGAAATCAAATTCCAAACCCAACCATTTCCGATTTTCCTCCTCTGTCAATTTGGGTGAAGGGATCTTTCCCCAATCCCTTTCCTCTGATTTGACAAGTTCAAATAATCGTGCAATTACATCCTTATCACCAATAATTTGTATCCAATTTGAACAATCGTTCGACATTTCTAACTCCTGTTTCGGTCATGATCGTTTGATCCATGTGTTTCCACCTCTGAGTGAATTACTCGTCGTCCTGGTCCTGGTCCTAGTCATATTCTTCGTCTGTAATATCCCATTTTTTGGCATCTACTTCAATACCGTTGGCGTAATTGGAAAAACCTGCAAATCCCATTCCACCTTCGTTATAGTTTAGATTAAATGTGAGCGCAGGAAATTTTACTGCCATGGCTTGCAACACACCGAGAGGGGGTGACCATGCGGTATCAAACCATCCAGAAATAGACTCATCGGAAGTACGCTCAACAGACGCGCTTTCTGAATTCCACGTTGTGCCCCAGTTGTAGTCGCACCAATCATAGCCACCTTGTGCGTACCCTGATTTTGGTAGTTTGTCCCTGGGTATACCTGCGGCTTCAGCTTCATTGTAGGCATCATCCAATATCTTGAATTCCTCTGGATAAGGGAGGAACAGATTAAAGTCAAAAGGAATATCGCTTTTGGAAAGATACTGCTCAAAATCGTCAATATCTGCTTTGCTTCCGTGAATCTTAATTTCATTGCTAACCCAATTTGGCATTTCAATCTCCTCTACAGAATTTGTTATTCTTCTTCATCGTCTTCTTCATCTTCGTCATCTGGATTTCCAGGATAGTCATCCGGGTCGAAATCGAGGGTGGTGCCGGCCAAGAGTAAGTCATCATCCCGCCTACATACAAACCCGTGTTTCCCCAACTCAACCACAATCTCATCCATCTTCTCTTCACTCCTCGATAAATTGGATTTTTTGAGCTTTCGCATACTCGATCGCTGAACTGCCTTTTGGCGCGTGAATTACCACATTAGGACACCCTTCAAACATATCACCATCGATCTCGTATTCACTCCCTCGCATACTTACAGATTGTAGGTTTATGCAGCCGTTAAAAACGTTTCCGCCAATGTAGATACCACCTTCGACATCTTCCCTAGCCTGCTCGAAAATCACTGAGGACAAATTTATGCACCATTTAAAGGCTTCGTAAAGCTCCTGAACACTTCCTGGGATCACGATTGATGAGAGGCTGGAACATTCGTTAAACGCATTCTCATCAATACACTTTATTCCCTCTTGTAGGATCAATGAAGATAGTTTTTTACAACCCTTAAAAGCGCCTTCGCCAATCAATTCGACACTTCCAGGTATTACTATTGATGTTAGGCTTGAGCCTTCAAAAGAATAAGCGGCTAATTCCTTAATTCCATCTGGGATTGCCAATGAATTCAGGGTAGAACAACCTGTAAAAGCACCAACTCCAATCTCAGTCGCACCTTGGGGAAACACTGGGGATGTGTCCTTGCCAAGATATTTCTCAATTTTCAGTGTCCTATCATCTTTTTTTGTAATTACCCATTTGGATCCATCAAAAGTGTTTGAAAAACCAGGTTCTGTAGAAGCAGCAGTTTGTGTTTTAGCGACCTCATTTTCGCCAGAAACCTTCTCTCCATCCATATCGTCGTCCTGATCATCATCTTCGTCCTCATCTTCCTCGTACCAATCGCTTGTGTAATCGTTATATTCACCGTCCCCACTATTAATTAGATCTCCATTTTCAAAGGTGGCAAATCCGCTAAAATCCATTCCCGATTCTCCGTAGGTGTACTTAAACTTCAACGCTGGGAAAAGTTCCGCGAGTTTAATAACAATTGGTAAGCAAGGCGCCCAGGCAGTATCAAACCAAATACAAGTTTCTTGGTCTGATTCCCGATCAATGCTTATACTGTCTTCCTCCAATCGCCACTTGGTTCCCCAATTATTGACTCGAAAAAAGTATCCCTCTTCTGAGTTGTGCTTGATTCCTTCTGGATGTGGAATTACTTTTTCAAAGTCAAAGGTCAAGTCATCGCTCTTGATCAGGTTAAGCAATTCGTCAATGCTTTCCTTATTCCCTGTAGCCCTCAGTTCGTTCTCACACCAATTTGGCATTTCAACCTCCTCTGTTGCGTTACTTATTCTTCTTCATCGTCAATATATGGATAGTCATCCGGGTCGAAATCCAGGGTAGTGCCTGCCATAAGCAAGTCATCATCCCGCCGGCATGCATAGCCATGTTTCTCCAACTCAGCTGCGATCTCATCCATCTGCTTTTCATTCAACATTAGAATCTCGCCCTCGGGAACGTGCATATCCATGGCAGAGTAGCGCGTCTTGTGGCCGTATTTCGCTTGAATTTCCTCCGGCATCCACTCAGACATTTCAATCTCCGGATAAGCCGGTAGGACATCATAGGTTACAACGTCATTGGGAGTGAAAGGGGTCTCTGGGGGGATGTCGTAGAAATTGTAGTCTTCATCCTCAGGATCAAAGATAGGATCAAAAGGACCTTCGTAGTGGTCTGAGTTACAAGCGTAAAAAACGTACATCTCCGGCGATACAAGCGCCTTGAACTCCCCCCAGGTTTTGGCTGTCAGTAAAGCTTGGTTGCTCTCCGCCAGCTCCTTCGCCCTGCTTTCGGGGACAAACAATAAACCTAAATTGGTTTTTCCGTAGATGATTGTCTTTTCAACCATATCTTTCCTCCCAGCAGATTTGTGTTTCAATTCTATCATTCCGCATCTCGAGAAACGCCATAGCGAGCGGATAGCTTTTTGACTGTTTTTACGATATCTTCCCTCAGTTTATCAGGTTTCAGAACCTCCGCGTCATCCGCGAACTGCAGCACCCAGTTGCGCACCTCCATCAGCCCCCCGGTCTTCAAATGCAAGATCAAGCTGCCATCGGGCTGCTCCTCGATCGTCTGGCTGGGGTGCCATTTGCGCTCCCGGATGAACTGCGCTTTGTTCGGGCTGAACCAGATCGCCACATCTTCCGCCTCTCCCCCCGCGTGCAGCTGGAAGCCGCTGCCGATCCAATCTTCCGCCGAAAAACTCTCATCCCAGGCGAATTTCTCCTTTAGCAGCTTCATCTCCTGGATACGCCCAACCAAAAAGAGCCGGAAATCGCCGCGGAAGGTATCGAAAGCGACCAAAAACCAATCCCCCTGGAAGTTATGCAGGTGATAGGGATACACGACGCGTTCCGAAACCACGCCCCGGTTGGCCGAGTAGTAGCGCATCCAGACCTGCTGGCGGTTGAGGATCGCTTGGTGCAGGTCGATCAGCAATTGTGCATCCAGGCTGATGGTATTGAATTCCGAAAAAGTATAGTGGGAACGCAGCTCGTTGATCTCGATGCTGACCGGACCCTTGACCGCTTTGGCGATCTTATCCGCGGCAGAGCGGAGAGGTGACTCAAGGTCGGTCCCGATGTAACGCTTCGCGATCTCCAGAGAAAGAAAGAAAGCCATCAACTCACCTTGAGTCACATATATCCCCGGCAGTGACCATGTCTTATCGGTGTAAAACCAACCGCCCCGCTCACGGTCGAACTCAATCGGCGCCCCCAAACGGTAGATCATGAAACTGCGGTCATTGAAGATAACCCGCCTGCTGACCTCCAGGGACTCCGCCAGCTTCTCCGCGTTCGGGTACGCCCCCTCCCGAATGCGCCTGTCAATTTCCATGATCCGTTCCAACTGCTGCCGTTGGGACATAGCCACCTGCCTTTACTGGAAGAGAGTGTACCAAACCCCAGTGCACCCAGTGTGCACTGGGCATTATAGATTCTAATCGAATAACGCAGAATTCAAATTATTGTGTTTTAAGTCGAACCACCTCTACCCCTTGGTGATTTCGACTAAAAAATAAGTCCTCAGATTCGTTAACTACACTTCTCGGATGTGTAAAATCAATCCCTAATTTGAGCGGGCAATTTTCGAGTTTGAGTAAGGTAATTTCATTCTGCCCGGTTGCTTTAAGAGTAGCCAGGATGAACCAATTCACAAGTTTAGGTTCCTGCAATAAAACCTTCTTGACGGTAACACTCCCATCAGCATTCTCAATAAACCCCCAATCCTTCAGGGTTTGGAGAACCCGGTCAACTGTTCTTGGTATTGACGACGTAGTTGGGAATCTTTCTACAACCCTCATAGAGATTGCCTTGGTTGAGATTTGATCGGTAATTCGCTCCAAGGTTCCAATGACACGAACAGTCTCATAATAAATAGGGAAGACATTTACTGCCATACCTAAATGGAGCACAGGCATCTGGGCTTTGCTGATCATTCTTGAAAAGGAATCCGTTAGATCTCGTAATGCTGAGTACGGGTCACTGGGATAAAGCCAAAGCCTGAAGAGCTGATCTGTTGTTTTCCGAGTTGAAACCTGTCCCAACATCTGACCCTCGAGATACTCCCGAAGAATTTTTCTTGAAGTCTCCCGATCTTCTGATGATAAAAAAAGTTCATAGGCGAAATTAGCCCATTGTAAAGCCAGAAATCTATCTGCACCTACTGAAATATCTTTAGAACCCATTGTTTAACAACATCTCCATGGTTTTGATAGCATACCCTCGTTGGAGGTCGTCGTGGAAACGCTGATTTGAGTAATTGCGAAGGCAGTTATAGCAACTGGTATCCTCTCCACACTGGCAGTTCTTGACTTTCTTGTAGCCTTCACGGACAGCATCTCGTAGATGATCCTTAATATTTTCCACATGTCCTGCACCACCGGGCACAGCATCGAACAATATGATAGATGGTGCTTCACCGCCTGATCGGTAGTAGAGAGTCCCGTCAATGTCAGATCGTCGAATACCTTGTGATTCGCTTGCTCCTTCCAGCAATGCGTACATTAAGCTGAGCATTGAGTTCGTTCCTCGAAAAGCGGGAGGAAGACTTAACTTTATTTCCAGAACATCGGTGAGGTAACGGTGTCCTAGGTCTATCCTAGGTAAAATTTCTCCACGACAATCTCTGCCCGTGATCGGGTTTTTGTGGCTTCTTGGTTTTCCACCATCAACAAAATTCACAACCTTTCCATATCCACATTCTTTACAGATATAAAACCCGTTGTTATAGCCCTTGTTTACCAAGATCATATATCCGAATCGGGAATATCGGACAAGTGCAGGAAGTCCAAGTGAGTTGTCTAAAACAAATTCTGTGCTTGAATCAAATCTTTCTGATTTCTTTTGTTCATAATCACCAAAATATACACTGCTGGCATAGGTATGTTGGGGTGGTTCTTCGCCTGGCAATCCAACCTCAGGAGCAGCGATAAACCCTGTCACTGGTATGATGAATTCGCGAGGATTTGATAAAGGTTCGCCACAGCTGCAAGTTGCAGGAATTTCGTTTTCAAATCCCTGATGCATCTTTTGGCAGTTTTTACAAATGACATACTTTACCTGCTCCCATGATTTTGTCCGATGAGTCTTGAGTCCACCGCCTGTCCAAATCTTCTTGCCAGCAATTACCTGACTGCCAGGGGCGAATTCCGCAATAGCCACGCGTAGATCTCGCGATAATTCCACATCATTGGATCCACTTTTTGGGTCCAGATGCTTGGTTTGCATTTCAACCACATCCACAGGGAAGCCATATTTGGGTAGTACATTTCTGGAACCTAAGAAACCCAGCAATTCTGCTGAAGTGATTTGATTGATGATTCTTTCTTTCCCTTTGGCATTGTCGATTAATCTGGTATTGTGAGCCGCGCTGGCTTCACTCCACAGTCTGGAGATCTCTTCCTTTAGGTAGGAAACATCATCATTTATGTCTTCATGAGCTAAATCTAGGACGCCTTCGTTTTGTTCATTTGTGAGTTGTTGAACCCAGGACCAATCTTCTACACCAAGGATTTCCTGCATGCCTTTAGGAACTATATTGAGCAATTCAGTCATCAGATCGTTCGGCTTTGAATCAAGATATTGCCTGAGGTACTCCCGTCCATCGGGACCCTTCTCAGGACAGAAAAAATCACCCACATTCTTGTATTCAATACCGTTTTCGCTCTTAATCCACTTGAGGAAACGAGCAAAGACCACAGAGTGGAGATGACGTCGTAAAATCTTTTCATTAGTCAATGGAGTATGGGGCGGTTTCAGATTTCCAGACACCATGCCAACTGGATCGGTGTAGTTGGTCAGGTCATGTGACCTTCTTTGGGCGTAGGTCATAATATATGCAGCACTATCGGTGCGCCTGCCTGCCCGACCAGCACGCTGGATATAGTTAGCTGTCGTAGGCGGCATATTGCGCATCATCACTGCTTGTAAATCACCCACATCCACACCTAATTCAAATGTGGTTGAGCAACTCAAAAGGTTGATTTCGCCTTTAATAAATTGAGATTGAACTTCAGCTGCCTTTTTTGCAGTCCACTGGGCGGTGTGCTCTTCAGCTTCAAGCGGGATCAGTTGTTTTTTGCTGTAATTGATCCGGAAGAGATTGGCCTCCAATTCAGCCTTGTGGCTTGCCAGTGGCTCCAGTGGACCCGGGCAAAAGTAGGTCAAACAAGTTTCACCAACACCTACAGGATAAATATTCTTGCAGTGGCTGCAGATCATCCATTCATCAAAATTATCTGACGGGAGTTTTACCCTCCACATTTCATGTGACAAGGAATATACGACACCTAAACGATTATTATTGTGGTTAACGTTGCTTAGAACATGATTCCATTCAGAGTTTCTAATGAAGTCCCAAATATATTTCAGCAAGTCGTTTGACACTTTTTTCGCTTCATTCTCACTTCTACCCCTTGAGATCAGCAAGCGTTTCAAGTACTCCGATCTGGTGTTTTCATGATTTTCTGACGGCATCCAGGAGAAAACTCCTGCTTTGGGATCAGCTTCTTGAAAGCGAAAATATAGCAGGCGGTTGCGTGGTGAAAACTCATTTTCCTTGTAAATGTTTTGATCGGGCATCAGGTAAGTCACCGCGCCTTGATACCTCAAACTGTTGAGTAAAAGCCTAAGCAAATTGTAGGTCTCTTTTCGATCCAACTGTAAAACCGAGTCCTTGAGGAATTCTTGCCACGTATCTGGGATAGCTGGTTCAAAAGACAATAAGCCTAAGCCTTCAAGGCTGATGCGTCGGTCAAGTGGGGTAAAATCCTGCATCAGCCAGATCGCCATCTTCTTTTGTCTTTCAGTTGGCGATTCTGTCGTCTTGAACAGACCGATCAGATCACCTCTGTTTACTAGCGGAGCGAGCAAATCCTGCAATCTGAGATCACTAATTGGCCCCCGTAATTGCTCTTTAACTGTTTGCAGAATAAGACCACGTCGAAGGTTGCGCATGTGAGCTCGTTCCATGTAGGGCGCAAAAAAGGCGGCATTCTGGCGGCTGTCTGTGAAGTTAAGCATCTTGCGACCTTCTCCAGGGTTGTTACGCTCATTCTGATTCTTGGAAGCAGGAAGTTCGTCATAAAGACTGCCAGCAATCACACTGACAGGCGCGTCCTGACCTGTTAGGAAGCGGTAGACGGCCCCGGAACTATTCCTTGTTGAACAGCTAACACAGCGCTTTAGGGTTCTCTTGCCCTTTAGGTCAATCTTGTGCATCTTTTGTAAGTACTCACTACCGCAGTCACATTGGGGGGGTTGAAGAGGACTTTGCACCTGCCCACACTTAGTACAAAGTCTGACTTCAGTAGCGTTTTCGTAGGCTTCATCTTCAGCAACGTCTTCTCCAGTAGTGACATTTTCATCCTCGTTAGAGGAAGAAAGCTCATTAGCAAATATATAGTAATTTGTGTTTCTTACATTTTCACTAATGTTAATCTTGCTATCCTGTAAGAGATATTGATTGTTATTTTTGATTACAATCCCTTCAGGTTTTTCATCCAAGCCGCTGCCTGGTGTCGCTGTTCCAACAATGTAGGCTGTTCCGCAGCGTGTGCAGTTAGCTAATTCAAACACGCGACTGCCGCAATGCTCACAGAATTTTTTCCGTTGTAAGAACAAGCGCGGTTTATCCTTAGGATGGTCAGTCGTGTTCAAGCAAACGAAGGCACCCTCCAATGCCCGAGCAAAGGTGTGATACCGAGCTGGCAGGAGAGGCATTTCATCCTCTCCGGTTTTTGCCATGACCGCGAGAGCCACCAAATCGATAAGTCCTTGTTCTGCCTCTGGATCGCCAGGAAACACCTGCGAGGCAGCGACGTGCAGCAAGGAAGGCTGGTCTTTGAGAAAGTTAATCAACATACGGATGTTCTTGTCCCCGCTGAGAACCATGTACAGAAATGCCTGTGACCTGTGGTCCGGTATTAGCTGACTACGCGATTCTGCTTCCGTAATCACCTTGGGGGATACCCCGGCCTCGGTCAGCACTCTTTTTAACTCCGACAACGCATTTGCCGGATCCCTATCGGAAGAGGCGATCTCATTGAGCTGCTGGTAGTCTCTTGGGCTTAGCTTACCCCATGTAGGTCCAAGAGAATCCACAGGAAGGAATTGCGCTCCAACAACATCCTGTTCATCAGGATTGGTGGCATCCCAGACAAAGCTCTTATTAAATAGATTGGAAGCAAACGTTGCTACCTCACCATAATCTTTTACACCGGCGCCTAAGGTAGCAGACGTAGCAATGCCCTTGATCTTGCCGTGTTTATCACCTGCAACCCTATCCTGTAAACGCCTCAGTAGCATCGCGATTTCGGTAGCATTCGCACCATCATAGACATGGGCTTCATCAAGCACAATGAAATGCCAATGTTTGCCCGTTTCGCCGTCGAACAAATTCGTCGCATTAGGTCGAAGGAGCAAGTATTCCAACATGGCATAGTTCGTCGCAAGCAGGTGCGGTGGGGACGCATGCATTTCCTCACGTGATTTCAATTCATTATCGATGTAGGGTTCGGATTCGCCATACATACTCTTAAAACTGGCTTCCGCCTGCGCCTTGGTGTCTGGCGTTTCCTGGATGTTGATGTACCGTCCAAAAGTGATTGCTGGGTAGTTCTCCAGAATGCGACGCAAGCGCTTCATCTGGTCATTTGCCAACGCGTTCATGGGGTAAAGCAACAGAGCTCTCACCCCCGGTTGGCTCAATGTGCCAGCATCCTGCTCGCGCAATAGGTAATCCAAAATTGGAATCAAAAAGGTCTCAGTCTTACCGGAACCAGTACCCGTGCTGACAACCAGGTTGCGTCCGCTCACGGCTTTGCGAATTGCTTTGACCTGGTGCGCGTATAAAGGACGGTCATACTCGAGGGCTTTCGAGCATAGTTGAGCAAAGCGCGGTGAAAGCACACCTTCGTCGACCAACCCATGGATACTCTTATCCTTCAGATAAGGCAGCGCTATCTGCAGCAGCGGTCCTTTCACGAGCATATCCTGAGCTTCGATCGCATGGGCAAATTCCTGGCGCAGTTCTTCGTTCTGGAACGGCTTGATTGTCTTCAGGTAATTAATGTAAGTTGCTCTGATTTTTTCTGTTGTTTCGAGTGGATGAATTGCCATGTCTTATGCCTCGCTCTACTTAGTATTGTCAATGTGTTGAATTTCATCTAATGTAAACGGGATGCTGCCCCGCCGGAGCATAAAGGCTTGCGGATCGTATGGATGCTTTTGACGCTGATGTTCATTCAAGCTGCGTTGCTTGGGATGATAAAACTTATTGCAAACACTACAGCAGTATATCTGTTTTTCATTCCGAAATTGCAAGGTCATCTGGCTAAAGTCCAAATCAACCTCAATCCTGTCAAGTCCTGAGCCGGCTGTTACCCTAAGGATGAAGTTGGCATCCGCTTTCCTGACTGATGAAGCAAGTCTGCCGTCTAAGAGCTTAATATTAACAATTAGAACTTCTCCAAATGGCGTGGATAAAGTCATTCCAGGGGTTAATAGACCAGCTGCATAAGGAAATTCCTCTTCCAGCTTCAAGATATCATCGGAATAGCGGTCTGAATCGTTGTGGTGTCTCAGAACCTGTAAACCTTTTTCAGGTTCAAGCCTAACAAACTCGATGAAATCCTGGTGTGTTATTTGTTCAAAATTTTCCTTATCGACCAGAATTTGCCAAACCTCGTCTCGTTTGAGACCAACGAGGACCTTTAAATATCGCAAGATCAGCCCTCTGGATCTTTCGACTGTTAACGCGCGCAACATTGCGTCTTGCAGCCATTCTGGTGCAGTTTCGGTTTTTTCATCAACAACTGAGGGCAGGATTGCAGTTATTAAGCTATCCGAGACAGCAGACTGATCTAAACTTGTGATAATTTCCAATGCCCACAAGCCCTGCTCCACGCTCTCTGTTAACAGTTCTGCAGCACTTTCAGCAGAAACACGTCCCTGGCTGATCATCGAAACAACTATTTCCAACAAACCATCATCTTTGCGAGCAAGCAATGTTTTAACACAAGTCGAAGTAACGAGCGGGTCGTCCACTTTCTCAAGCAGTATCTTGGCAGATTCGGAATAAATGCTTGGTGTGATCATGTGCAGGTATTCAACCAGGTTAGGGTCATCTTGAGGGTACTTGTCCAGCATTGCCTTCACCAGATGTTGGTGGAAAGGAAATTGATAAAAGAAGCTTTTGACTGGCTGGTACATGTCTTTCTTTTCTCGTATCCACTTAAGCGCACCAACCAGTGTCTGCACATCATGCAGATGCTTAAGGTGAATCGCGGCAGCGGACACAGCTTCATCTCGTGCCTTAGTCTCCCCGACTGAATCAAGGATACACGCCTTTTCGATCTTATAGCGAAACTGGGCATCATGCCCCAAGGGGGGTGTTTCAAGAAATGCCAGCCTTTCAGCGGGTGAGATCAAGTTAAACTTCAAGCAAGCTGCGTTTTCTGGCGGCACCACTGCTTCTGGTTCCCATTTGAACTTGGTGTAGAAATAAATATCATAACTCGATTGTGGCAGGGCAACATTTGTGATAATTAATTCACCCCTGTTTTCATCTGGTATCTTTTGTTCAATGGTAGGTGCCCATGGTTGCCAAATAGATTTGAGCATCACGCGGCGATTTTTAAGCGGTAGGTCTTCTTTCCAGGTCAATTTCCAGTCACACTCATTCACCTGCTGCAAATTTGCATCGGACACATCCAATTCAGGGCTGACTTCCAAAAGCGCATACCTGATAAGAGGGCTTTGCCAGTTTTGTTGGTACACCAATTGAAATTGGACCTGGGTGTTTATATTTGAAATAGTGTCGCTAAAGCCCTTCAAAGAGCACTTAAGCCAATCGTTTGAGAAGCCTGTTTTCTTAAAATCAGCACGCTGTAAAAGGTTGGCTTCGTTCTCACTCTCGACCAATTGGCAGCTCAACCGTCCTGACATTTCACCCAATCCATGCATTTCCACATGCAAAGCACTACTTTCGTATTCAGCAAATCTTTCTTTGGAGATGTGGAGGACGCTTTGAGAAAAAGCAAGCATGCTGGGGGAGTTTTCTTCAATCAAACCCCAGCGCAGGCGCACTACGGGTATGCTGACTGGCACACGGACTTGCCCCCCGTTGTGAGTGGTGGTAACCAGATCGAGCTCGACCCGACGTAAATCAGGACGGGCTTCAATGGAAAATCCATTGGCTTCAGGGGCGATCTCCACAGGAATCGCACCTGGTTGTGTTTCCACCCATGCCCCTCCCTGCAAGTAGATATTAAACCTTACTGGCAATCTTGACTCTTCCGCTATTGGCAGTTCCTTGGAATAGTTCTGAAGCAAGAGTTTTGGCCAAAGCCGCAAGCGGTAGTCAGCCTTTACCCCATGCGGACCACTGACCTTGATCTCATAGATTCCAGCGGGTTTTTCCCCTAAGAGTGTCGCTAGTGGGAACATGGCACGAAGCCCCTCAAATTGGAGATCATCCTGGTATTCCAAAAATGACACTTGACGATCAATGCGCGGTGCGGCTTCTCCAATTGAGGTTACACGCAACTTCCAATCCCTTAGAGCCTGGTACTTGGGGAGGTTTAGTGCGATGGGGATGCTCACACAAGGTATCTCGGAAGTGTATAAAGGCTGATCAAGTTTTTCCTGGTAATCAAAGCAATGCCCACCACATAACTCAGGCAGGTCTACTTCCCGTGCCACCGGTACTACGTTGCCGAGTACTTCTCCGTCCTGATGAAGCAATAGTGAAATCGCGTTGGTCAGGTCCCACAGTTCCAACTTCCAGTCTTTCCAGCCGCCAGAAAATGAAGAAAACGAATCCACATGTTCTGTCGCTGATGGATCCAATTCCAATTCAGCCGTTTTAGGTAGGAGCAGATACAAGGTTTGGGCTGGCAGTGTTTTGGCGTTCGGGACCTGGCGGTAGTTTCCACGAAAGGCAACAAGAGGTGCCAGGTCAGACGGCGGGATCAAGGGAAGCGTCCAACGTCGCAGTTCTGAGTCTTCTTGCTCGTCTTGTTTACTTGAAGATAAGGAGACTGTCACCTGGGTGGTCGGGATCGGAATAGGTTGGATTACTTCGTTTGTGAATTCACCTAACCTGCGATGATAAACCTCGCAGAATTTTATAATTGGTTCACTTTGCCCAGACCAGGTAATTGTCCACTGCAATAATTGGCTGGCTGCCTGCGTTGAGACAATTTGTTCGGGTATTCTCAAAATGACTGGTGACTCTTCAGAAAGAGGGTTAACTTCAAGGTAAGGTCGGCTCCAATGAAAGCCGCGTTCTTCTTTTTCTTCGTTGTACTGCTCAAAAAATGTGTGGATGTTGTAGGGCAGCTCAGGCACTGCCGAAATTGGCAGCACTTCACCATGGTTCTCCCTGGCATGGCGAACCAGCTTACAGCAGGCTTCAAACCATGCCAAGCCCATGTCTCCGCTGTTTTCGAGGAAGTCCAAAACAGGTCTCCCCAAATAGGCACGCTGCAGTAAATAATTCAAAGCTTCTTTGGGCGGGATTTTTCTGAGATCCAGCTGGGTGACAGCTGGGAAGACCATGCGTTCAAAGAAGTCAGGCAAATAATAGGAAGGAATCCCTCCATGAAATCGGATCGAAGCGACATAATAGTTGGGAGTGTCCGATTCGGTAAAGGTCTTCAGATCGTTCTGCCGCGCGAGGTCCACAAATTTTTGATGCCAACGGGTGATATGAAGGTCCTGGTCAGCTCCCACCATGCGCTGCAAAGCGTGCCAGTAACCAGACTGGTCGTTATACATGGAAAAATGCGCCAGAAGCGTCAGGAAAACGTATGGGAAGCGCTTGGTTAGGATATTTGTGGCCTGTGTGAATTTATCGTATCCACCCAGGAATCGACGCACTTCTTCTCCCAATTCATCAACTTCTGTTTCCGACAGTGGAATCTCACCGATGATCCGAAGGCGGCTGTCAAAAAAAGGTTTGAGGCGTTTTTCCCATTCGATCAAAGTTGGCATGTCGTTTTCCCTCGTTTGTGACCTGGTCTACAAAAGTTGGTCTTGCTTGGGTTGTTTCCTTGCTCGGTTCAGGGCGTTGTCGTAGTAAAGTTTCAGCTTGGGGTCTTCCTGCAGGGCTTGCTCAGGCAGTCGGTCGCCTACTTGCACGATGCGGTCGTAGGCGTGTTCCGCCCAGGCTTTGCTGAAGCCGGCTTTGATGGCTTCAGCGCGGAAGACTTTGATCTTGCCGGTGCCGCGTGAATATTCATTGAACTCGTGCAGCAATGCTTGCTCACGCAGAGCTTCCAGGTCAGCTTGTTTTTCCAGATCAGGCACGAACCAGCGTTCTTCCTCATCCTGCAGGAAGCTCTGCCTTAGGATCACTTGCAGTTCAGGCAGTTTCTCGTAGCGTTCCTGGTGCAGTTGCCTGAGGAACTTGGGCTGCAGGTCGCTGTAGGTTTGCGATCCGTTGCCTGTAGTGGGGTCCAGCTCCGCCTTCAGCCACTGGATGGCGCTGGCTTCGTCGGTCACGAAAAGCGCGAGCTGTTCCACTTTTTCAGAGTTGAGCCGCAGTTGATCGTAAGCGAAAGCCTGGGAAGGTGTGAACGCCATGCCATCACGCATCAGCCAGTGCTGCGAAAGCCCCTGGTAGAATTCGCTGGAGGAAAGCGGGATGGTCAGCCCGCGCACCAGGTGAAAAGCCAGCATACGGTCGTAGAGCAGGTAAGGCGTGCGCTCCGCCTGGATTTGGATGTTGCCAGCCTGTGCATCGGGCATGGGCAGCTGCTCGAGGTGCTGACGAATGAACTCCCAAGCTCCCGAGACAGTACCCCCTTGGACAGAGAATTGCTGCTCGAACTCAGTGGTCGGTTTATAAGCAGAGATTACTAAGTCTTGTTTGGTTGCATTCGAATAAGTTAATTGCTTTGTTGTGCCCTTCTGTTTGTCTAAAGTCCTTACATCGGCTACAACAAATCGAGTTTGAAGAAGAGCTTCTTGAATTGCATTCCAGATCAAATTATGACTGTTGTGGAATTCAACAGTAATCCATCGGTTGGGCTTTAATGACCTATAAAATTGCACAAAACAGGATTCCATTAACTGCTGATATTCCATCAGTCTTTTTTTCTGAGATTCATTTACTATGACCTCATCTTTGTTTTGAGTTGTAACCTCCAGCCACGACTCCCAAAAATAATTTAGTTCTGAATACATCAGGTTTTTGCCAAATGGTGGGTCTATAAATATATAATCGACCAAGTGATTGTGATCTTGATTTTGAGTGCTGGACGATGTGGAGATTATGGTTTTCCCTTTTGGGGTACTTAATGATGCATGATCCTTCGCTTTTAGGCCTGCAAAATAGATTGGCGAAATTTCCACAATGATTGAACTCACATACAAAGTTCCGGATAACGGCCCAACATGACGATGATGTTCAGGCATATATCGGTTTAGTTTATAAAGGCGTGTTTGGGATGATGAGAACCAAATTCTCAGATATTTATTTAGCCTTGGTGTTGTTATTTTATCAATTCTTGCCTTAACGGATGCTAATATCCAGAGATTCCGCTTTGTATAAAATTGATGCACATGGGTCAAGCCAATGTCATCGTTGCGTCGGCTCTCACCCCCTTCAGGCATTCGATCTGTTGGAAATGGATAAGGAATGTCACATTCCTCTACTGCCTGGATCAGTTTCAAATCCTCCGGATCTGGTGTTTTCTCAAAGCGCTTCTTTCCGACCGAGTAATTAATCAACACCGGAACTTGGCGGGCTTGCTGGATAGTTTCCCGCAGATCGCGGTCGTAGAGGGTGTCTATCACCCGTTCCACCCGCAGCGCGCCGCTATCCTTCCTGGGGGTTTTTGCTAAAGAGCTGCCGCAACTAGGGCACTCCCAAGAATCTTTGACGGTGCCAGCCTTCTGGTCCACCACCACATCCCAAAAGATCATTTCTTTGCCGCAGTGCGGGCAGCGGAATACGTCCGACCAGACGGTGTAGTTGATCCTGCCCTTCAAGCGGTTGGGGTCATCGCAGTTGGGGTGCCAGGTTTCGTACATCCAACCGCATTCTGCCTCCACTTCCGCCAGGAT
>CAYRYL010000019.1:0-39648 GCA_964428425.1 uncultured Anaerolineaceae bacterium
CCGACGCAAGATGACCGAAAGGTCTTTGGGGTTCAGCCGGTGGATTCCGATTTTGTCAGCTCCAGGAAGTATTGATGAAAACGCAAATCGTTAGTGAGTTCGGGGTGGAAGGACGTGGCGAAAAGCTTGCCCTGCCGGGCTGCGATGGTGCGACCATCGGGCAGGTTCAGTGTAGCCTGGGCTTCACCCCAAACGCGTGTAATGATTGGTCCGCGAATAAAGGTGAGGTGGTAGGGTTGTTCGGGGGCTTGCAGAAAAGGAACGGCTATCTCTGTTTCAAAGGAGTCAATCTGGCGTCCGAAAGCATTGCGCTTGATTTCCATATCCATCAAACCCAAAAGCGGTTGATTGCGCCCAACTTCTTTTGCCAGTAGGATCGCGCCGGCGCAGGTGCCCCAGATCGCCCGGGTCTGCCCAAAGGCGCGCAGGGGCTCCAGAAGACCATAAGCGACCATCAGTTTGCCGATGGTAGTCGACTCACCGCCGGGGATGATTAAGCCTTGTAAGCCTTCCAGGTGTTCAGGCAGGCGCACTTCTTTTACATCAGCCCCGAGTTTCTCGAGGCTGATGCGGTGTTCACGAAAATCACCCTGAAGGGCTAAAACGCCAATTTTCATCGGCAAACTTCCTCTACCAGCCGCGAGGGGCCATCTTTTCGGCGTCGGGCAGGTTGACTGCTGAGCGCCCAACCATTGCTTCTCCCAGGTTACGGCTGACTTCAGCCAAAATTTTGGGCTCATTGTAATGTGTGGTGGCTTTGACGATTGCCTGGGCGCGCCTGGAGGGGTCCCCAGACTTGAAGATACCCGAACCAACAAAAACGCCGTCCACGCCAAGCTGCATCATCAGGGCTGCATCAGCGGGCGTGGCAATGCCACCTGCGGCGAAGTTCACCACGGGCAGGGCGCCTAGATCGCGTACCTTCAGGCAGAGTTCGTAAGGCGCCTGGATATCCTTGGCATAGGTCATCACTTCTTCTAAAGGCAGCGAGGTCAGGCGGCGGATTTCGGAATACACCGAGCGGGCATGGCGCACGGCTTCCACCACGTCGCCAGTGCCAGGTTCGCCCTTGGTGCGCATCATTGCCGCGCCTTCGCCAATCCGGCGCAGGGCTTCGCCCAAATTGCGGCAACCACAGACAAACGGCACTTTGAAGTCGTGCTTGTTGATGTGGTAGGCTTCGTCTGCCGGGGTGAGCACCTCGGATTCGTCGATGTAGTCCACGCCGAGCGATTCAAGGATTTGAGCTTCAACAAAATGACCGATTCGGCATTTTGCCATAACCGGAATGCTGACTGATTCCATGATCTTCAGGACGAGTTCCGGGTCACTCATTCGGGCGATGCCGCCATCCGCGCGGATATCCGCTGGAACGCGTTCCAGCGCCATCACTGCAACCGCGCCGGCATCTTCAGCAATTTTTGCCTGATCAGGCGTGACCACATCCATGATCACACCCCCTTTAAGCATTTCCGCGAGTCCCTTTTTGACCGCGAAACCAGAAACTTGTTCTTCCATGCAACCTCCAAGATAGTTTGTTGTTATGGTGCGATTTTACCACGCTTGGCATGCCAAACAGGGCTAAAGCATGCATAAGGCTTGGCGTGAAGCTCAGACGTAGGTGGGTTGGTGTAAACGGATGGTGGCAATTTGGGTATCTCAGGTGTAGGGTGGGTTGGCGTAAAAAGATGTTGGTAATTCGGAGGTCTCAAAAAGCCAACCCACCTACAACAGCCTCAACGGTAGGTTGGCTAGAACAAGCCCAGGGAAGGTATAGGTTTTTTGACGCCAACCTACCCTACAATTGAAAATATTGTCATCCTGAGCGAAGCGAAGGATCTATTCACTAGTAATCAAATTCTTTGCAACCCTAGTAAAAAGACACAAGGGCAGGAGAGGCTCAAAATGACTGGAATGTCGGCTTGAAATACGCAAGCCGACCTACAACAGACTGTCATCCTGAGCGAAGCGAAGGATCTGATCGTTTTTATTCAGATTCTTCGCAAGAGAGGCTCAGAATGACAGATGATTCGTCATCGCGAGGAGCGGAGCGACGCGGCGATCTCATCGCCGACGCTGTCATCCTGAGCTACGCGGCTGCTTGCGTCCCCTTGTGGGAAGGATCTTATCGTTTGTAATCAGATTCTTCGCAACAGGGGCTCAGAACGACAGACGATTCGTCATCGCGAGGGACGAAGCAATCTATGATGCTTGCCCTAAAGGTTCTCACGAGGTTCACAAACCTTTCGTGGATAATCAGCTTGATCCCTTTACCACTCACGTTTACAGTCTGCTACCAGTTGAGATTGCTTCACAACAGAGGTTCGCAATGACAGAGGATTTGTCATCCTGAGCAACGCGAAGGATTTATCGTTTGTAAGCAGATTCTTCGCAACCCTTGTAAAAAGACACAAGGGCAAGAGAGGCTCAAAATGACTGGAATGTCGGCTTGAAATACGCATACTCTTCGAGCACGATGAGCCGACCTACAACAGACTGTCATCCTGAGCGAAGCGAAGGATCTGATCGTTTTTATTCAGATTCTTCGCAAGAGAGGCTCAGAATGACAGATGATTCGTCATCGCGAGGAGCGGAGCGACGCGGCGATCTAAAATCCACGCCCGCCAAAAAAATATACTGTCCGGTGGGTTGGCTATATCTGGAATAAGGTGGGTTCAGGCTTAACGACGCCAACCCACCCTACAGCTCTGACACAAGGCTTGGGTTGGTATAGGTTGTTTGACGCCAACCCACCCTACAATTAACGTTTATATATCCGTGTACTTGCTGTCGTCGTAGTTTTCCTGCTTTTCCTCGAGTTCTGTTTTGACGGGTGGATGCTCTGCAGGCGCGGCGCGGAACCTGCGCTCGGCAGCTTCGAGCTCCGCCGGCATGGCTCGCCTGGCTGCCACCATCTTGCCGCAATGCGGGCAGCGTTCGAGGCGGACCCCAACGAGGTTGATCCCTAAAAATGAGCGATTGAAGGGCTGCCCGCAGCTGGGGCAAACCGCGCCGCCCCAAACGCCGTATTGAACGTGACCATTTTCGTCGTACTTGGTGTTCTTGTTTGCATTCTTTTGCATGAAAAACTGGATGCCCATGCTCGCCACGACAATCCCACCTACTAACAGCAGCATCTTTACCATAGACTGGTTGGCTGCGCCTTTTTCCACAAAATTTGAGACCAGCCCATTGGTGGTGTGTGTCTCCCCTGCAACAGTTTTGACTTCAGCAGTCAGGCGGTGCAGCCCGGGCTTAAAGTTGTTCGTGTCAAACTGCACTTTGAACGGTGCAGCTGTGACAGTTGCCATGACCTCATCATCGATGAAGAAGGTCACCTGCCGAATTTGCGCTTCCTCCCCTTTTATCGAAAGGCTCATGCGTCCGTTGATGTCCGTGCCGTTGCCATAGCCCCAATCCCGCACCATTCGGAGGGAAAACGGCGAGTCCTGTGCCATTACCGCGCTGAAACTCAGTGCGAAAACCATCGCCAGTACAAGCAATATTATGATGCGTTTTTTCATAGTTTTCCTTTACTTCCACTTGGTCAAAATATTTTCGCGGTCAAAAATCAGGGTACCCAGGTACAAAAGTCCAGCAGCCAGGATGGCGCATATGATTACAGCGATAACCATTGAGTTGACATTCAGCGTAATCGCGCCGAAGGATGAGGCCAGGAATACGCCCATAAAAGGTACGATCATCACGCTTGCGATCTGCTCTGCCACACGCGGATCATTGACGCGCGAGGAGACGAAAATGGCAAACATAGCTGAAATAATCGAAAGAATCGGTCCGAGCAGCAGGATCCCCACCAGCCAGGTTGAGCTGAGCACGTAGGCATGCACCTTCGCGCTTATCCCAAGGATGAGAATGCCAATGTTGAAAATCAAAAAGGACAAAAAGGTCGCAGCGACTGCAGGGATCACTGCAGCAAAACATTTGCCCGCCAACAGTTCGGGGGTAGTAGTTGGAGTTGCCAGCAGGGGCTCGAGGCTGCGGGTGGTTTTCTCACCCACGACGCTGTAGGCAGCGATGGTGGTCGGGATGATCAGCGGCATCATAATAAAAAAGAGCATGAATTGGTTGAGCATGTATACCTGTGTGCACTCCCCGGCGTTCATATCCTGGCAAAGCGAGGAAAACATTTCCGGCGGTAGACCGGCTTCCTCCGGGCTGATATCCAGCATCGAGGTGCTGGAAGTCACCCCCAGCATCACCAACGGCAGGATTGCGAACAGAATCGGGAGCATGAGCACCACGGAAAGCACAAGTTTGTTTTTGAAAACCTCGGACCATTCTTTGTTTATGATCGTGCGGATGTGTTTCATGCCTGCCTCGCTTCATCTTCGCCGTGCAGCATTTCGAGATAAATTTGTTCCAGCGATTGACGGACCTCGCCGATAAATTGAATATCCGCGCCTTGCTCCACCAGCAACCTGGTAATGACGGGATTGGTCTTTTTGGGCTCTGCTAATGCCACTACCATTTTGTTCTCCAGCAGTTCAACAGCGCTGACACCTTCCAGCCCACCCACCAATGGAGCCCACTGCGGGTTGATCCCGCTCAAGTGAAATACCACCTTGCGCCCGAACATCTTTTGGCGCAGATTGGCGGGGCTGTCGAGCGCCAGCAGGCTTTGCTTGAAGATCCCAACCCGGTCGCAGAGCTTTTCAGCTTCGTCCAGGTTGTGGGTGGTCATGAAGATGGTGCGCCCTTCTTTCTTGAACTCCAGGATGAAGTCGCGCACGATGCGTGCCGCTTCGGGGTCCAGCCCGGTGGTGGGCTCATCAAAAAAGAGCACCTTGGGTTCGTGCAGCAGCGCGCGCGCGACAGCCAGCTTCTGGCGCATGCCTTTGGAAAAACTTCCCACGGCGTCCATGCGCCTGTCCCACAGCCCGAAAAGGCTGAGATACTTGTTTACGCTTTTGTTCACATCCGGCACATCGTAGAGTTCGGCAAAAATGCGCAGGTTCTTCTCAGCGCTCAGGCGCTCATACATGCCGGGCGATTCGGTCAGCAGACCGACATTGCGCCGGATCTCAGTGCCATCCACCCCCACCTGGTAACCTGCCACACTGGCAGTGCCGCTGGTGGGGCGGATCAGGCTGGTGAGCATGCGCACGGTGGTCGTCTTGCCAGCGCCGTTGGGGCCCAGGAAGCCAAAAACCTCGCCCTCATGCACTTCGAGGGTCAACGCGTCTACGGCTTTCAGGTCTACTTCGTGTTTTTTACCAATTTGGAAAGTTTTGCTCAATGCTTGTGTTTTAATCATAGCTACTCCAGTGAAGCAAATTGTATTATACGCCTCCAGCTCGGTAGAGCGCTGGATTAAGCTCTATATTATATAGGGTGTTCAATCATAACCAAGCGCGATGACCTGACCTACGACTTATTACCGGGTAGTAATCACCCCTTGGGAACCACCCTCTTGAGGGCTGTGGCGACCTGGGCGGGCACGGCACGCCGTGCCCCTACCCCCCTACCCCCTACCAAATCTACATCGGTCAATCAGCCCGTAGGGAATGGGCCCTGCCCTGGTAGCGAAGCGGATAGGGTGCGCCGTTCCGGACCACTTCCCTATGGCAAAACCGATTTTCTCCAATTGCCGGTAGGGGCGAAGCAATCAAACCGGATGGCTTGGAATTGGGCTTGAATTTATTTCGAAATGCTTCGCCCCTACGCCTGAAACACATAGGTCCCGATCAAAGTAAGGCAGATTGCCACGCTCGCGATGAAGGATTGTTGGTAAAACGCATGCCCCCTAAAAAAAGCAGCGCCCCGAGCTACGGGGCGCTGCCATTCTAAAACTTATGATCAACTATCTGAGGATCAGCGGCAGGAAGATCTGTCTTGGGGTCACTTTGATCGTTACAATAGCCGTATCGCTGAATTCACCATTCAGCATAACGGTGGAGTTGAGTTGATATTCAAACGTGTCCACACCGAAGAAGCCGGCGTTGGGCACATAGGTGAAGGAACCGTCATCGTTGAGCATGACTGTTCCGCCAACGGGCTGAACGAGCACTTCCAGAGTGACAGTTTCGTTTGGATCCAGCAGCACGTCGTTGTCCAAAACACCAGGAGCGGCAACTTCGAGCGTTACACCGGCTGGAGTCTCGTATTCGTCATCGTTTGCCTCCACCCAGTCGTTGACGGGGTTGATGGTAAGGGTGACGTTGACGGTATTGCTTTCCAGCGTGCTGTCTGAAGCTTTGTAGGTGAAGCTGTCGGTGCCGAAGTAGTTCTCGTCAGGAGTATAGACAAAGGAACCATCATCTTCCAAAACTAGCGTGCCATGGCTCACATCATCCACCAAGACTGCGGAAAGTAAGTCGCCGACATCCACGTCTTTATCGTTTGCCAAAACGCCATCAGCCACAAGCACAGTGAGAACCGTGTCCTCATCTGTCGAGTAGGTATCATCCTCAGCCACAGGAGCGTCGTTGACCGGCATAACCGTAAGTGTAACCACAGCCATTTCGCTGTCAAGCTCGCCGTCGTTAGCTTTATATGTAAAGCTGTCAACGCCCCAGTAGTTTAGTTCCGGGGTGTAGGTGGCCACATTTCCAACCAGGGTCACAGAACCGTGTGTCGGCTGATCGACGATGGAGTAGGTCAGTGGATCATTTTCAGCATCCGTTGCCACCAAAGTGACATCCACGGGGGTTTCTTCAGGAGTGGTAGCGGTCAGGTCATCAGCGACAGGAGCAACGTTAACTTCCGTTACAGTCAGGGTAACTTCCTGTTCGTCACAAAGGGCGGGCAGGGCATCGTCACAGACTTTAACGGTGAAAGTGTAAACACCAGCACCCTGGGCTTCAGTTGGTGTCCAGGTGAAGACGCCGTCTTCAGTGATCGCCGCACCCGTCGGAGCACCGACCAATGTGAAGGTCAGCGCCTGGGCGGGCAGGTCTACGTCGGTCGCGGTAGCGGCGAAGCTAAACTCCACCAGTTCAGGAATGGTCGCGTCCGGGATCAAGCCCAAAACGGGAGCGTCGTTGATCGGATTGACCGTGATTGTAACGGTCGCTGTGTCGGTCCACAGGCTCTGAGGAGCCGGGTAGGTTATGAGTTTGTAGACGAAGCTGTCGGTGCCGACGAAATCGGGATCCGGAGTGTAAGTGAAGGAACCGTCGCCCAAAAGTGACAGGCTGCCATGCAGTACGTCGGTCACCAGGCTGGCGGCTTGTTCATTGCCGTCGACATCAATGTCATTTGCCAACACACCAGGTGCGGCAACTGTGAGGGTTGTATCTTCGTCGGTGGCGTATTCGTCATCCACTGCCTGGACCTGATCTTTCAGGTTGGTCACAGTGATGGTGACGGTCGCGACATTGGAGTTGTCATGACCGTCATTGGCCATATAGGTGAATGTATCTGTGCCGTTGAAATCAGCCTCGGGGGTATAGGTGAAGGAACCGTCCGCGTTCAGCACCACGCTGCCGTTGGTGGGTTCAGCAACTAAGACCGCGGTCAGGATCGTCGGGTCAAAGTCAGTATCATTTACGAGCACACCGCGAGCAGGAACAGTCAGCGCAATATCCTCATCGGTCGTGTAAGCGTCATCAACCGCAAGCGGCGCAACGTTCAAGACCTCCAAAGTGATGCTTCCAACAAATTCATTACCTCTCAGGTCAGTTATTGACCCGTCAGGTAATGTAAAGGTAAATGTACCGATCAGAGCCGCGATTTCATTGCCCGCGTAAGGTGTGATCGTGATCACGCCGTCAACATTGGCTGTGATGGTACCGTAAGGTCCGTAACCTTCCATGGCGACGATCGTGCCGAGGTCCACAAGCACAGGTTCGTCCATGGTGATTTCGATGCCATCCACCACAAAACCTTGATCAACAGTAAACGTTCCGTCTACCAGCGCGACATCACCGTGTGAGGCAGATTTTGCCATACCAGATTCAATCGTAGGAGCGACTGCGTCATCAATATGGACGCCCAGGGTGATGTCGTCCAGAACGGTCTCAGTCGCGAAGCCATCTTTCGAGATGACCGACTCAACAAACACGGTTGTGTCAAAGTCCAGCGGATTGTTGCCAGGGCCTGTTACAGTGATTTCATACAGCTCGACCGCGCCGCCATAGTTGGCGTCAAATGCCGCCGGTGTTCCACCCACAAGGTCTGTGTAAAGGAAGCTGGTCAAACCTGCCGGTAATTGTCCACTAAAGACTTCTACGCCGTCCCTCACCACTGTTACTATCGTGCCTGCCGGCAGTTCAGTAGCAAGAGTGAAGCGTGAGTTAATCGTGTAGGGTTCAGCCACAATCACAGGGGGAATGCTCGCTGGGAAGGTTGCTGTCAGGTCCGCGACCGTGCCGCTCACAGAGCTTAGCACGGTATGGGCTTGCAGCCATTCCAGTGCGGCCAGTTCATCCGCAGGGATGTTCACAGCCAGCGTGATGTCGTCCAGAACGGTCTCAGTTGTAAAGCCATCCTTCGAGATGACCGACTCAACAAATACGGTCGTGGCAAAGGCTAGCGGGTTGCCGCCAGGTCCGGTTACAGTGATTTCATACAGCTCGACCGCGCCACCGTATCCAGCGTCAAATGCCGCCGGTGTTCCACCCACAAGATCTGTGTAAAGGAAGCTGGTCAAACCTGCCGGTAATTGTCCACTAAAGACTTCTACGCCGTCCCTCACCACTGTTACTATCGTGCCTGCCGGCAGTTCAGTAGCAAGAGTGAAGCGTGAGTTAATCGTGTAGGGTTCAGCCACAATCACAGGGGGAATGCTCGCTGGGAAGGTTGCTGTCAGGTCCGCGACCGTGCCGCTCACAGAGCTTAGCACGGTATGGGCTTGCAACCAGGTTAGAGCCGCGTATTCATTGATTAGCATGAATGTAACAGTACTTGTTGCTACCTCATCACTAACCGTAATCTGTAAACCAACCGCAGGGTCATAGTCTACACTGAAGAAATAATTCACCAACGCGCTAACCAGGCTGTTACCGGAATTGTCTTCCCAGTTGCTGCCCTTTTTAGTTCCGCCCGGATTCCAGGTGTAGGTAACACCATCGAAAACGATGCTATCGATGCTCGAGTCGTTCTGACGGTAAAGCGCGCCAAGGTAGCGAGCAAGGTCGTTCATTGGACCACCAGCCGCGAATTGAGCGTCAGTGTAAGTGCCAGTGAAGATATTGCTCGGATCATCAAAGGCGATCAACCCCACGTAATTGTAGACAGGAGTATAGACGTAACTCACTGCCGCGGTGATCTGCTCTTCGAGGGTAAGCACGTCAAGAGTTAGGATCACGGGGTCGTGGTCGGAAGAGCGATAGGCATCCGGCGCGTAAAGAGCATCCTGCGCGGGAGCTTTAAAAGAGGTATCGTAGTCGATCAGGTCGGGCTCATCAGCATTGATGTGCCAGAAGTTGACGTCCACAATATTCTCTGCCAACGAAAGGTTCGCCAGGGCGTGATCCAGGTAACCAGACTGCCCATCGTACACATAACCATAGGCGTAGTCACCGCGTTTTTCAAAGATCATATCCAGGTAGTCGTCAGCGGTGTCGGCAGCGTTGTCCGCGCCGAGTTTGATCATGTCGATCGGATCTTCTTTGTCGTAGGAGTTCAGATCGCCAATGATCAGGGTCTTCTCAACATCCGGGAAGTAGGCGGGGTTAGCCAGCCAGTCCACCAGTGCTTCAGCGGCTGCCTTACGGGTCAAGTTGCAGTTACCTGCGCCATCACCTAGATCCGGATCGCCAACACAAGCAGAGCCTTTGGATTTGAGGTGATTGACCGCCACCACGAAGCTGTTCCCGCCGTCAACGCTGGCAAAAGCCTGTGCCAAGACCGGCCGGTTAGCTGTATCAATAAAGCGTGTGTCCACGCTGGAATCCAATATCTTGTAAGTTCCAACGGGGGTTACGGCAGCGGGCTTGTAAAGGATTGCTTGCTTGATAGCGTCCCCGCCAATCGCGCCGGTGTCGATATAGTCATAAGTGCCAGCACCTGCGACGGCATTTAGACCAGCCACCAGGTCTGCGACAGCATCATTACCAGCAACGGGCGAATCGTTCTCGATTTCCATCAGTCCGTAAACGTCCGCGTCGATAGCAGCCAGAGCAGCCACGATCTTGGCTTTCTGACGACCAAATTCCTCAGCGTTATCCGCGCCGCGGCATTCCTGAGTTCCATTCGGCCCGCAGATCCACGCCGCTGAACCGCCATCGAGGGTTACGAAGTAGTTCAAGACATTGAAACTCGTCACTTTCAGGTCTGCTTCGGTGATATCGGGAGCGGTAGTGCGTGGGTTGACATCCGCGTACGTCGCGCCGATGGTAGGCTGAACACGGTAAAGGCTCGCGTAGAAGTCCAGAATACCCGTGACGTTGGTTACCGTGCCGCCACCGCGGAATAGGTTGGTCATGTTAAAGGTCAACCCGTTGGGGTGAAGGGCGGGGTCAGGGTTCTGATTGGTGCGACCGTCGTCCAGAGTGATGCGGTCCAGCAGATATGCCTGGGCTTCTGCCTGGGCAGGCGCGCCAGGTTCCACCAACGCGGTTGGGGTCATGTGCCGGGTGGAGGTCAGGACGATCTCGCCGTAGCGGTCATAGTTAAAGTATTCCGAGATGATCAGGCTCTGCGGGAAGGTGACCAGCATGCTTTCGTATTTCTCAAAGTCGTTGACCGCGGTCACTGGCAATGTGACTGGAGTCGGTGCGACGGTGTTGCCGGTGGAGCAGAGCAGCACATTCGAACTGGCTGGAGCGGTGGGCGTGAGCTCGGTCATTGTGCCGCCCGTACCAGTTACCCATTCGGTAACCAAGCCAGTAACACGTACACGATCACCAACATTTACGTTGACCGAGGTGTTGTAAACCAGAATGCCGTTCGAAGTAAGTGGGTCAGCATCCGCAATGGGTTCCTGGATGTAATAGCCAGCCTTGCCGCCAACCTGGAAGTCGCCCACCACCACACCTTCGGTGGTGACGGTGGTATTAACCAGCGGAGAGGCAGCCCCAGTGCCCTGGATGTTGTAAATGAAGGTGTAGGGGTCGCCGCAGCCGCCGGGAATCGTGAAGCTGAAGACGTAATCAGCCAGCATCATATCAGCTGTCGCGTCGTCAAGGTCATCATCGGTGACCTTGGTGTGGTCGATCGTGACCGTGCAGGTTTCGCCAACGGTGAAGTCCGTGTCCGGGTTGAGCGTGAAGAGCGGGTCAGCGTCGGTGACCACGGCGGTGTGCGTGCCGGAGGTCGTGCAGGAGATGCCAAACCAGGGTGCCACAACCGTGACCGGTTCGCTGAAGGTAATCGCGATGTTATCGGACTTCTGCGCCGTGCCGTTATTGGCAGGCAGTGTGCTGGTAACCGTGGGGGCAACATCTCCAACAGGGCATACATAGGCAGGAGAAGAGGTATTCCGCGGGGTTGGAGGAAGTGCTTGAAAATCCGCTAAGTTGTAATCATCATCCTTACAACCATTCTCTCTGCGAATCACAGCATTAATGTTGGATGGGGCCGGCGCAGCGGCTGCACCTTCAAAACAATTAACAGATCCTGCAGTTCCTGCACCGACAAAATCTATCACACCAGTTGGGCATGTGCCAGATAATGCTGTTGTTGTATTTACTAATGCAACCTTAAACGCGGTGCCACTCATAGCTATAGTACCTATAACGTCTGGTGTCGGTAATGGGGTGGTGCCACCTGCACCTGCAGCTTCCTGGATTAAGTAGTATCCATTAGCCGGAATAGTCCCGGTTAACGGAGTAACTTGCCAGCTGGATCCTGTAGCAGATGTGTACTGAACGCTCCAGCCTGCCAAATTGACAGCTGAGCTACCAGAGTTATAAAGTTCAATGAAATCGTTCGTGTAGGTGGAACCTGCGTTTCCCCCACCGCCATAAGCTTGAGAAATACGTAAGGGATTTGCCGCCTGGACGGGCTTGGCGGGCTGGATGCCCACCATGCCAACCATCAGCAGGATAGCCATCATTACTAAGGTGAGACGTGACTTCTTTTGCATGTGTGAATTCCTCCAATTTGAATGTGCGAATGAAAACTTCCGTCTCATAATCTTATCACTACTACCCTCGTTTTCTGCCCTAATTTCCTCATTTGTTCCAAAAGAACCCCATCTTTTTGGTCGGGAAACAGATTGCCAGGAATGAGGGTCGCCATGCGAATTTTCTCCGGTAGGGGCAAGGCAGTGAGAAGCCTCCCCTTGCGGGACGCCGTGCCTGACCGGTCAGGAACAGCAGGTCACCACAGTGGGTGACCCATACAACGGGTTTTTCGTAGGCCGGATTGCGTGGCCTGCTCCGTGTCTGCCTGGGTAACAAACGAGGTTGTCGTGGAGGCACGGCGTGCCGTGCCCCTACCACCCAACCCACCAAATCAAGGATGCCTCGTAGGCTTGATGACCTTACAAAACCTCCCTTGCGGGATGCGTCAACCAGGAATTATTGTAAAAGGCATTCGAGGAAAAGGCCCGCCTTTTCCCTACGCCAACCATGAATCCAATCCGCAAACGCCCCCTTGAACTTAAGACCATAACCTAATAAAATAGATTATTATCTACCACCGGGAGAAACACTATGTGCGCTTCTGTCCAAACCAAAATCCAATGGGACGCCGGCACCGCGTATGACCTCTTCGTGAGCCTGCGCGCGCTCCACGACCCCGACGTCTTCGGCGTCAGGGCATCCTGGGCTGCCGGCGTGCGCTCGCGCTTGCCAGCCGAGCACCGCCAAACCCTCGACCTGGCTGTCAGGCAGATCAGCCCGCCGCTTTTCTTCGTCCACAGCCTGCCCGCTCCCAAGAACGCGGCTACCGTCCTTGAAGCCCTTAAAAAGATGCCGGCTTCCCGCGTTTTGGAAGCGCTGTCATTTCACTTTCTGACCTCCTCTGCTTTCAAAGAAACGCTGCTGAGCATCCACCCGGGGCACAAGTGGACCCCTGCCGAAAAGCAGATCCTTCTCGAAAATGCCCGGCTTTCCGAGCAGTACACACAATCAGCCTACCTCGACGGGCTCCAACAGACCTGGTCTGACCGCGAAGCATTCGGAAACAAGTTTATCAAGGCACTTGAAGCCTATATCGACAACTTTTTTGCCGAAGAGGAGCAGCGCATTCTGCCCGTGCTTAAGCACGGTCTGTCGCACGCCCAGATGCGGGCTGGAAGCCTGGCTTTGCCGGTGCTGCTCGAAGAGCTCACCAGCGGCGTCCGCATTGAGAAGATCGACAGCTACTCAAAAATTGTCCTGGCGCCGTCTTTCTGGGGCTCACCTTACATGTTCCTCGAGAAACTAAGTTCAGACACGCTGATGGTCGTCTTTGGCGCGCGACCTGATTCGATGGCGGTCATCCCAGGCGACATCGTGCCGGATGCCCTGATCCGCAGCCTCAAAGCCCTTTCGGACGCCACCCGTCTGCGCATTTTGCGCTACCTTGCGCAGTCGCCTCGCACTGCCACAGAGCTCTCGCGTGCCCTGCGCCTGCGCCCGCCCACAGTGCTGCATCACCTCAACCAACTGCGAATGGCGGGTATGGTGCAGATCCTGCTCAGTGAGGAAGGCGAACGCCAATTCTCACCGCGCTACGATGGCTTCGAAAACACCATCGACCTGCTCAAGCTTTTTGTCCAGGGGGAGTGAGCTTGAAAAACGCTAACCCTGAAGCCGAGCCTGGCGAACACGGCTCGGTTTTGCGTACCTACCTGAACCGGGTGCGTGCTTTTACGGGCAATGCCAGGCTGTTCCTTTTGAGCCTTCTGTTTTTTGGCGTTGCCATGGGCATCAGCCAGCTGCTCTTCAATTTTTACGTGCTCAGCCTGGGTTACAACGAAGCCACGCTTGGCAACCTGGTCACTGCCCGCAGCCTCACCTCGCTGATAGCCGCATTGCCAATGGGCTACCTGACCGACCGCATCGGGAGCAAGAACGCCTTTCTGATAGGCTACCTCGCGTTTGGCGTCTCGATGGCGCTGATGTTGGTTTTCCCATTTGTACCGATTTTTATTGCCATGAGCGTCTTGCAGGGGGTTGCACAATCGCTTTCAGGCATTGCAACCGGACCCTTCCTGATGGAAAACGGCGGTCCAAAAGAACGCACCTACCTGTTTAGTCTTTCTTCCGGGCTGCGCATGACCGCGACTTCGATTGGGGAATGGCTCGGCGGCTACCTGCCCGGTTGGGCGGCAGGGATTATTGCGGTCAGCGCAGTCAGCTCAAAGGCTTACGGCTGGTCGTTGTGGGTGATGGCGTTTCTATCGATTGCGTCGGCAGTGCCGGTCATTTTGATGAAGACAAAGATGCGGTCTGTCAGCCAGCGGACAGCTTTTGCGCCGGTCAGCTTCGTGCGCAAGAATCCGGGTTTGCTCAGCAAACTGATTCTCCCCAGCCTGGTGATATCGATTGGCGCGGGCATGGTGATGCCGTTCATGAACGTCTTCTTCCGCAACGTGCACAGCCAGAGCGACACGGCAATCGGCGTCATTTTCGCCTGGGGCAGCCTGGCGATGGGCATCGGCTTGGTGGTTGCGCCAGCCCTGGCGGAGCGTTTTGGCAAGATCCAACTGGTGACGGCTACCCAGGCGCTTTCGATCCCGTTCCTGGCGCTGCTCGGATTTGCGCCTTGGTTTGAAGTGAGCGTGGTGGCGTATTACATCCGGCTAACGCTGATGAACATGAGCGGACCGATATATTCCACTTTTACCATGGAAAGGGTCGACCCCGAATCGCGCGGGATGATAGCGAGCCTTTCGAGCATGGCAGGCAACTTTGGCTGGGCATTCAGTCCGACCATCAGCGGTCTGCTGCAGGTGCGCTCGGGATTCCAGTGGCCTTTCACCATCACGATCATCACGTACGTGATCGCTATCAGCATGTATTACGCCTGGTTCCTTGCCAAAGGCAAGAGGAAACAGCTGGCAGAGGTGGAGTAAGATTTGATTTGCATTTATCTGTGCGCAGATGAACTGAAATAATCTGACTTATCGTCATGAACGGATTCAACCATGAAACTTTGGAAAACACTCTCAAAGCAAATCGTTTTCGAGAAACCACCGTGGATAAGGCTCGAAGAACACCAGATCGAACTTCCTAATGGAAGCGTGCTCGATCAATGGGTCTGGATCGATACGCCCGATTTTGTCATCGTTGTGGCCATTGATGAACAAGACCGATTCTTAGTCTTTGAGCAGACCAAGTATGCTTCTCCAGGTATTACCCTGGCACCGGTTGGTGGATACATCCAACCAGGGGAGGAACCTCTATTAGCTGCCAAACGAGAACTGTTGGAAGAAATGGGTTATACGGCGGAAAACTGGATTAATTTAGGCTGTTTCGTCACTGATGCCAACCGCGGTAACGGCAAAGGCTATTACTTTCTGGCAAAAAACGCTCGAAAGACAGACCAAATTGTCCTTTCAGACGATCTGGAGGAACAGCAGTTACTCTATTTCTCAGCCACCGAGTTGCAGGAAGCCTTAGACCTAAACAGGGTGAAAATCATAACATGGCAGGCTGGTTTTACTATGGCTATGCAACATTTATTAAAACAATGACGCCAGACAGTAAAAAAACCTTGTACCCTTTACAGGGCTTTGCTTGGGATTTTAGTAGCATCACAATCTCCTGTGTGATTGCCATCAGCATGTATTACGCCTGGTTTCTTTCCAAAGGGAAGGGAAAACAGCCTGTAGAGGTGATGGCGGAGTGAGGTGGGGGCGATTTTGCTTGACACCCCCGATGATTCTCCATATAATAGGTTTCTGCTTTCCCTGGTAGCTCAATCGGCAGAGCGGGCGGCTGTTAACCGCTAGGTTAGAGGTTCGAGTCCTCTCCGGGGAGCTGAAAAAGAAATACCTTTGGGAAACCAGAGGTCTTTTTTTTCACCTGGCTGTGCTATAATATCAGCCACAAAATGGTCCTGTAGCTCAATTGGCAGAGCAAGCGCCTCTTAAGCGTTAGGTTCTCGGTCCGAGTCCGAGCAGGATCATTTTTTTATTTAATCACACAGATAGGTTCTTGGTCCGGTACTGGCAAGCCAGCAGGCTACGCGCTCCGAGCAGGATCATTTTTTTATTTAATCACACAGATAGGTTCTCGGTCCGGTACTGGCAAGCCAGCAGGCTACGCACTCCTGTTTCCCTGACCCCCTCCAGCCGAGGTAGGAGGCGAAGGGAGGGGGAATTAAAGGGGGTGGGTCTTTCTCTTAATCTTTTCGTAGGCCGGATTGCATAGTTCAATCCGGCTTTTTTGTTAGGTTCTCGGTCCGGCACTGGCAAGCCAGCAGGCTGCGCGCTCCGAGCAGGATCATTTTTTTATTTAATCACACAGATAGGTTCTCGGTTCGGTACTGGCAAGCCAGCAGGCTGCGCGCTCCGAGCAGGATCATTTTTTATTTAATCACACAGATAGGTTCTCGGTCCGGTACTGGCAAGCCAGCAGGCTGCGCGCTCCTGCTTCCCTGGCCCCGTCCGGCCGAGGAACGAGGCGGATGGAGGGGGAATAAAAAAAGGGGGTTCTTGTCTTATAATTTTCCTATACTTATTTGCGAGGTACTGAGATGGATAATTCGCGTGACATCATCAGAAACTTTTATGACCAGAACTCACAACAGGAATGGGATCGCCTCGACCGCCATCCGTATGAGTTCGCCATCACCACCCGCATGATGGACCGCTTCATCAAAGCGGGCGACGCCATTCTCGACATCGGCGGTGGACCAGGCCGATACTCCCTCCACTATCTGCAAAAAGGCAATCCAGTCATCCTGACTGATCTCTCCCAGGGCAACGTCGATTTTGCTTTGCGCCTGGCCTCCGAGCGCAACCTCCCATTGCGCGCGCTGGCTTGCGACGCCCTTGAGATTGACAAACACATCACAGAGAAATTCGATCATGTTTTTCTCATGGGTCCGCTTTACCACCTGCTCGAAGAAGCCGAACGCGTTCAGGCAGTCCAGGCAGCCCTGGCGATGTTAAAGCCGGGCGGAATTCTCTATGCTTCCTTCTTGCTGATGTTCTCCGGGATCATCTTCTTCCTGCGGGAAGCACCTCAACTGATCATCGAACCGGGTGAGAAGGTCTGGTTGGACGCTGTTCGGCACCAGATCTCATGGGGTGGAGACGCCTTCACCAGGGCATTCTTCTTCGATCAGGATAAAATCCTGCCCTTCATGCGGCAGTTCGACATCGAAATCCTGCATCTCTTTGGGCAGGAAGGGATCACCTCAACCCACAATTATGAATTGCAGACGCAGCCAGAGGAGATCCAGAATGCCTGGATTGATTTTGCGGTGGATTTGAGTGAGATGCCCAAATATCTCAGCCACTCCGAGCATGCCATGGTGATCGCGAAAAAGCGATAAAGTCTTCATCTGTTGGCCGGACGAAATGCCTAAAAAATACGTTAAACTCAAGGGTATAGGTGAACTATGAAGAAGGCCATTGTCCTCTATCGCTCCAAAACTGGTTTTTCAAAGCGTTACGCTGAATGGATCGCGGAAGACCTGGCATGCGAATCCCGCTCCATAAAGGGCGTGAAACTCGACGATCTCAAAAATTATGGACTGGTAATCTACGGCGGGGGAGTCTACGCCGGCATGATTGCCGGCTTGGGCAAGGTCAAGAACTGGATGGAGAAATCCCCGGACAAGACCTGGATTATCTTTGCGACAGGCGCAAGCCCTCACGAGGAAGGTTACGAGGAATTGCTTTTCAAGACCAACTTCCGCAAAGGCGAAAGCCGCCCGGCGCATTTCTATTACTTTCTCTCCGGGATTAACTATGAGGATATGGGCTTTTTCAATCGCTTATTGATGAAACTCTTTTCAGGTATGGCGTCAAAAAAGAATGGCATCACTCAAACTGCAAAGCAGACTTCAGTTGACCTGGCTAATCGACACTACATCGCGGACCTTTTGAGTTACGTTCGCCTGAAAGCGAGGTAAGGGTGAACCTTGAGCATATTGCGCTTTACGTGGAAGACCTGGAGGCGATGAAAGCTTTTTACGTTCGCCACTTTGGTGCCACAGCCAACAACAAATACCACAACCCGCGCACCGGGCTGCAGACTTACTTCCTCAGTTTTGACGGCGGCGCCCGACTCGAAATCATGCAGCGCCCCGGAATGAGCCCCAGGGCAGCTGGCGAGCATATTCTCGGCTATACACACATCTCATTCAAACTCGGCTCGATGGAAAAGGTCGATCAGCTAACCAGGGAACTACAGGAATGCGGCTGCCCCCTGCTGAACGGTCCCCGCATGACGGGCGATGGTTATTACGAGAGTGTTTTCTCCGACCCCGAGGGCAACCTGATCGAACTGGTTGCATAAAGTCATGAACATGCGCACCGAACAAGAGATGTACGATCTGATCCTTGGTGTTGCCCGGCAGGACGAACGCGTTCGAGTTGTGGCGATGAACGGCTCGCACGCTAATCCCAACGCGCCCAGGGATGCCTTCCAGGACTATGACATCGTCTTCGTGGTGACGGAAATGGCAAGCTTTCTCGCAAACGACACCTGGCTTGAGGTTTTCGGCAGACGCGTTATCATGCAAAAGCCGGACGCTATGGAGCTCTTTCCGCCGGAAGGCAGAACCAGGTTTGCTTACCTGATGCAGTTTGAAGACGGCAACCGGATCGACCTGACGCTGCTCCCACTGGATGAGCTTGAACTGTATCTAAAGGAAGACAGTATCATCCAAATTTTGCTCGACAAGGACGGGCGCGTGCCTGCTCTGCCGGCAAGCAGCGACAGCGACTACTGGATCAAGCGTCCGACGCCCGGCATGTTTGACAACTGCTGCAACGAGTTTTGGTGGCTGAGCGCCTATGTGGCCAAAGGACTGGCACGAGGCGAATTGCCGTATGCCATCGCCCACCTGGACTTTATGCGTAATCAACTAATGACCATGGTCAGCTGGCAGGTGGGGCTGGAAAAGGGCTTCACTTTCTCGATCGGTAAACAATTTAAGTACCTGCAGCAACATGTTGAAGACGCCATCTGGCAGCGTTTATGCGCCACCTGGAACGCTGGCAGCCCGGAAGCTTGTGCGAAAGCGCTCGAAGGCATGCTAGCCTTGTTTCGGGAGGTTTCGAAGGATGTTGCCCAACGGCTTGGTTACAACTATCCGAACTACGATGAAAAAGTTAGCCGATTTTTGGGGGAACGTGGGATGGAAACCATCACGCCCGGTGGCGACTGACCTCCCACTAATAGTTTCATTCTCAGTCAATAATTCAGAGAATTGGACGACATAGCAGTTCTCCGTTATGATTCTGACAATGCAAATCCGTGAACTCGACCAGACCTGGAAGGGGAAAAGTTTCCTCTTCCGTTACTCAACCTGCCACCATTATCGGGTAAGCCTTGAAAGTACGGACGGAGAAATTTTCATTCACTTAAAACGCGAGGCATTACCCGAGCCGTTGGTAAAAAGCTTCGAGAGCAGCCTGTTTTCAGACTGGATGATCCACCCCCAGGCGTTTGGCGCTTTTGAGGGTGAGACTTTGCTGGGTTTTGTTGAGCTCTCGCAGGAAGATTGGAATAACCGCCTGCGGATAACCAATATTTGGGTGGATGAAGAGCGGCGTTATCAAGGCATTGGCAAAGCTCTGATCGCTTACGCGATTGAGGTGGGTAAAGCAAACGGTCAGCGCTCGCTGGTTTTGGAAACGCAAAGCTGCAATGACCCGGCTATCCGCTTTTACCAGTCCTGTGGGTTTGAACTGATCGGTCTGGACACCATCCATTATCAAAACGACGATATCCAGCGTGGTGAAGTACGCCTGGAATTCGGCTTGAACCTACAATCTCAGACCTGACAGCTTCCCCAACCCCGAATCCTAGGCAAAATTGCCTGGTGGCAAGCCGACCTGGTTACAGTCACCCTGACTATGGCGGCAAGGTGAGCCGGGCTTTGTTATAATTAGGCAAAACCACTCAGGAGGCTCACCCAATGTCCGGTCCGAGAGAAATACACGCGCCAACAGGCACCCAACTCACTTGCAAAAACTGGTTGATCGAAGCGGTGTACCGCATGATCCAGAACAACCTCGATCCTGCTGTTGCGGAGGCTCCAGATCGCCTCGTGGTATACGGTGGACGTGGGCAGGCTGCCCGCTCCTGGGAGGCTTTCGACGCCATTCTCGATTCATTGCGCAATCTTGAGGAAGACGAGACGCTCCTGGTGCAATCGGGTAAGCCTGTTGGTATCTTCCGCACGCACACAGACGCACCAAGAGTCCTCATCGCCAACTCGAACCTGGTGCCCCACTGGGCAACCCAGCAACATTTCGATGAACTGGCAGCCAAGGGCTTGATCATGTACGGTCAGATGACCGCTGGCTCCTGGATTTACATCGGCTCCCAGGGCATCCTGCAGGGCACTTACGAAACACTTGGCTCGCTCGCCCAGCAGCATGGCTGGCCTTCCTTGAAAGGCAAGTTTGTGCTGACTGCCGGCTTGGGGGGCATGGGCGGCGCGCAACCGATGGCAATCACCATGAACGAGGGTGTGGGTTTGATTGTTGAGGTGGACCCCGAACGCGCGCAAAAACGCCTTGATATCGGCTATGTTGATGTAGTGACGGATAATCTCGAAGATGCCATGACCCAGGTAGAAGAGGCGATCGAACAGCAAATCCCCAAATCTATCGGGCTGATTGGCAACGCTGCCGATGTTTACAGCGAACTGCTGCTGCGCGGCGTGATCCCGGACGTCGTCACCGACCAAACCTCGGCGCATGACCCGCTCTCCTACGTTCCCGACGGGATGAGCCTGACGGCAGCTAATCAGCTGCGCCAGAGCGACCCACAAAAATACAATGAACTTTCGCTTAAAACCATGGCAAGGCACGTTGAGGCGATGTTGGGCATGCAACAACGAGGCGCGATCGTATTCGACTACGGCAATAACATCCGCCAGCGCGCTTTCGACCAGGGCGTGACCAACGCGTTTGACTTCCCGGGTTTCGTGCCGGCATACATTCGCCCGCTCTTCTGCGAAGGCAAGGGCCCTTTCCGCTGGGTGGCGCTCTCGGGGGACCCGGAAGATATCTATAAGACCGACCAAAAACTGATGGAACTCTTCCCCGAAGACGCCCATCTGCATCGCTGGCTTAAAATGGCACGGGAACAGGTGCCATTCCAGGGGCTGCCTTCGCGCATTTGCTGGCTCGGATATGGCGAACGCGACATTGCCGGTTTGGCGTTCAACGAAATGGTTGCTGATGGAACCCTGAAAGCCCCGATTGTGATCGGGCGCGATCACCTCGACGCTGGCTCGGTGGCTTCCCCCAATCGCGAGACCGAATCCATGCTGGACGGCACCGATGCTGTCAGCGATTGGCCAATCCTGAACGCCCTGCTCAACACCGCCAACGGCGCCACTTGGGTCAGCTTCCATCACGGCGGCGGCGTGGGCATCGGCTTTAGTCAGCATGCCGGGCAGGTGATCGTCGCCGACGGCACGCCCGAAGCGGCCAAACGCCTCAAGCGCGTGCTGCTGGGAGACCCTGGAATGGGCGTTATCCGCCATACGGATGCGGGTTACCCCGAAGCGATCAAATTCGCGAAAGAAAACGGGGTCAAAATCCCGATGATGCCCAAAGAATAAGCGAGGCAGATGAAAACACGACGATTTATCTTCTTTTTTCTTGCGATCCTGATTGGTGCGGGGGCCGGGCTGGCATTCGGCTGGATAATGATGCCTCCTGCCGCGCCGAGAAACGCGCCGCTTGACAGTCTGCGGGCGGACTTCAAAACGGACCTTGTTTTGATGGTCGCCGAGGATTTTCAAACCGAGCCGGATGCCATGCAAACGCTCACACAGCTGGACAAGCTAGATGGGAGTGACCCGATCACCCTGCTCGGCAACAGTATTCAGTATGCCCAGCGGGTCGGATACCCGGAGGACGATCTGAACTTGATGCGTAGCTTGCTCAATAGCATTGACGCGGAAATCTACTTGCAGTGGAACACGACGCGGGTGCCATGATGGAAACCACCTCCTCGAGTCGATCCCATTGGTATTTATTGACCGGCTTGGTGCTAGGTTTGGCTATCGGGCTGGTGATCTCGCTGCTCATCTCCCCGGCGGTCAATGCTGAGGCGCTACCCCATGAATTGGATCAGGCTGGCAAGGCAGTTTATCGTGAACAGATCGCGCTGGCATTTTTCAGCAATCATGATCTGAGCCGCGCCATGAGCCGGTTGGAACTTCTCAAAGACCCCGACACGGCTGCCGTCCTCATTGCGCAAGCCCAGGCGGTGGTGGCACAGGGCGGAGCTATGGAGCTATCGCGCGCCCTGGCGGAACTGGGCACAGCTGTTCAACAACTAGCCACCCCCACCAGCCCGTGAGATCTGGTGCAGAACCAAAAAACCGGTTTGAGCCGGTTTTTTGTTGGAATGGAATAACAGGATAACGCATGGAAAACTTCCCCCCACCAAACTTTAATCGCCCTGGAACGGAAAGAAAGAAACCCAAAGGCGGAATTAAAGCGGTCATTCGCGAAAACCTTGAGACTTTGCGCAACACCCCTGAAGCTTTTCGGCTGGTTTGGTCTGCCAGCCGCAGCAACACTCTGATCAGTTTTGGTCTGACACCAATCGCAGCCCTTCTTCCGGCAGCGCAGTCGTGGGTGGGGAAGATGATTGTCGATAGCATCCTTGGCGCGATCAATCAGTCTGTGGGCGCCCAAGCGGGTTTGCGCCTGGTGCTGCCTTACGTTGCGGCTGAATTCGGTCTGTTATTGCTGGGAACTATCGTAAATTCGATCCGATTTCTCTCGAACAGCGTTTTGCAGTCTCAATTGACCAACCACATCAACACCCTGATCATCAGGAAAGCTATCGGTCTTGATCTGCAATTCTTTGAAGATCCGGTTTTCTATGACAACATGCAAAATGCCCGACGCAGAGCCGACAGCTCAGCTTTGGCGATCATGAACGCCATTCTTCAGATCGTTCAGCAGACCATCACACTCGTTTCACTGGTTGCCCTGCTGGTTGGGTTCAGCCCCTGGCTGGCTGTAGTCGTGATCTTAGCTGCCATCCCCAATTTCATCTCCCGCTCGCGCTTTTCGGAAATGGCTTTCAGAGCCCTCACGCGGCGCGCTCCGGAATCGCGCTTGCTGAACTATATTGAAACTTTATTGACCAGTAATGAAACGGTCAAGGAAATTAAACTCTTTGGGCTTGGAGAGCCGCTTTTGGCACGCTACCGCAAACTGTTCACCAAGTTTTTTGAAGAAGATCGTGAAATTTCTCGGAAAAACTCTGTGGCAAGCTTTGCCTGGGGGTTGCTCAGCAACCTGGCGTACTATGGCAGCTACATATGGGTCATTCTGCGCACCCTCGCGAAAGCGATCACCCTCGGCGATATGACCATGTTCCTGTCCGTCTTTCGCCAATCCCAAAGCGCTGTGCAGCAACTGCTTGATAGCTTCAACCGCCTCTATGAGAGCAACCTTTACCTCGACAACCTGATGGACTACCTCAAGATCGAGCCGGTGCTGGCTTTGCCGGAAAACGGTAAGGTCGCGCCTGCCCCAATTTTGGAGGGAATCCGATTCAATAATGTTTCATTTAGATACCCCGGTTCCGAGAAGCTGGTGCTGCAAAACATTAACCTCTTCATTCCAGCAGGGGAGAGCATCGCTCTGGTTGGCTTGAACGGCGCTGGCAAAACCACCCTGATCAAACTGCTCACCCGGCTTTACGACCCCACTGAAGGGCAGATCCTGCTGGATGGAGTCGATCTGCGTGAATATGACCTCAAGACCCTGCACCAGCGTTTTGGTGTCATCTTCCAGGACTATGTGCGCTACCAGTTCAGCGTACGCGAAAACATTGGCTTTGGTCAGATTGAAGACCTTGACGATACTCAACGGATAGAGAGCGCCGCCGAACGGGGGGGAGCGGACGAAGTAGTGGCGGAGCTGGCCCAGGGCTATGATACCGTCCTGGGCAGACGCTGGGATCGAGGTCAGGAGCTTTCGGGTGGGCAGTGGCAAAAGATTGCCCTTTCGCGCGCTTTCATGCGCAAGGCGGAGGTGCTGATCCTGGATGAGCCGACTTCCGCGCTGGACGCCGAAGCCGAATATGAAATCTTCCTGCGTTTCCGGGAACTGATGGCAGGACGTATCGCGGTGTTGATCTCCCACCGCTTCTCAACCGTGCGCATGGCGGACAGGATCGTGGTTCTCTCGGAGGGCAGGATCCACGAACTAGGCAGCCACGCTGAGCTGATGGCGCGCGATGGCGCTTATGCCCGGTTATTTAACCTCCAGGCTGAGGGATATCGGTAGAGTTTATTAGTGTGGTGGCAATTTTGAGCTTGTGAGTCAGTCCTTAGTCAGCAAACTTAATGATGATTCTATAAACCTAAGCTGTATAATAGGCATATCAATTGAATAATAGTAGTGTTTCTACACCCAACTCATTATTGGGACTTACCTAAGTTATATAAGGAGAGAATATGACTGAACAGCGTAAGAAATTGACACTTCCCGGATTTTTCAAGAAAGCTTCAGAGGGTAAACCAATCACCTGGCTCACCTGCTACGACTACCCCACGGCTTACTTTCAGGAGCAAGCCGGGGTTGACATGATCTTGGTGGGTGACAGCCTTGGCATGACGATGCTCGGGTACGACAGCACCTTGCCTGTTACAATGGATGACATGATCCGGCATACTTCGGCAGTTCGGCGAGGTGCGCCAAACACCTGGATTGTCGGGGATATGCCCTACATGACCTATCAGCCCTCAGTGGAAACAGCTATTATCAACGCTGGCAGATTTATGGCGGAGGCAGGCTGCGACTCGGTCAAGCTGGAAGGCGGCGCTGCCATGGCTAATCGCATCAGGGGGATTGTGGACGCTGGCATCCCTGTCATCGGTCACCTGGGGCTAACCCCTCAGAGCGTCAGCTCCCTTGGCGGGTTCAAACTCCAGGGAAAAAGTGCTGAAACTGCAAAGAAAATCGTGGATGATGCCAAGGCATTGGAAGAAGCCGGCGCTTTCATGATTCTGCTCGAATTGGTGCCAGATCGCGTTTGCAAGTTGATCACCGAACGCGCGAATGACTGCCTGATCATGTCTTTGGGGTCTGGTCTTGATGCCCATGGACAACTACTGATCTATCATGACGCGTTTGCGCTTTATCCAAAATTCAAACCCCGCATGGCAAAGGTATTTGCCGATGCTGGCACTGTCATTCGTGAAGGTTTGGAAGGTTATGTCAAGGAAGTGACCGAAAAAACCTTCCCTGCGCCTGAAAATTGGTTTGGCATGCCGGATGAACAGTATGATGAACTGCTCAAGTTGCTGTGAAAGGTGACAAAATGACGGACTTACAAAAACGCCTGGAAATTCCGAAAGCTTACCTTGACGAAGTCAATCATGTTTTGCTCGACCCCAACAGCGCCGTGATGCAGAAGTTTCTCGCCGTGGTTGCAAAATATGGCACCCCGGATGAAATTAATCACAAGCACCGGCAATCGCGCCGCCTTGAGAACTTGCTCGACCTGGTCGCCCGGAAATCCCCCGCAGCGGTGGATGACTTGAAGTGGCTGATGGAACAGCGGGATAAGGGCGCGTTTATCTCAGAAGAGGGTTACCGCATCCAGGTATTGGGTGATAAAGCGTACGACATGCAGTTCAAAGATGAATACGCCGTTACGCTTGAAGTTTCCGCGCTGCAGTACTTCCCGTGGGTGCGAGCGATGGCAGAACAAGCCATCGCCCAAAAGTCGCTTGTGCCAGGACGCTTTATTGCAGTTAGAAAAATGAAAGAGTCCGAAGCAGACGGCGACTTGCCGGCGATTGTCGCCGCGCTGGATATCATCGGGGCTTCCTTCGTTGAAACGCTGGATACCAAAGGTACCGACGGCTCCAACCCGCACCTGGGCGGTCCTGCGACGATTACCGGCTACTTTGGCGGCATCGGTCAGCCGAACGAACACGCGCTGATGTGGGTGGATGAGTTCCTCTACTACTACACCAACTACGGCGTGCAGCATGTGCTCAATTTCAATGCAGGCACCATCCTGATGGGTTTTATGCTCTACAAGCTGGGTGTCGATATTCAATTCAAAATTTCGGTGTTCTTTGGCTCTGATAACCCTTATCACGCCCTGTGGATCATGATGATGGCGAAGCTATCTGCGCGCGAAGATGGCACTTCTCCGCTGATTGGCTTCAATTGGTCCAATTCAATTAATAACCAGACCATGGAGCTGACTGCGGAATTTCGCAAGGCATTGGGCTTTGAGAAGGTGATCCGTTTCGAACATCACATCACCGAACCCCAGAAGAGCATCGTGATCCAGCCTTACAATCGGCGGGAAGAATTGGTGGAAATTGCTGATCATGTCGCCAATATCGCGGCGAAGCACGAAGGCGGCGACCCCGAGCTGGACGCAACCCGCGACCATCCATCTGACCTGCTGGATTATTTCAGGGATAAGGATGAAGTCATCCGCAGTGGAGATTGGGACAATCTGCTGATCAATTATCTGGACAAGGTGGAAGCCTGCAACAACACTGCCAAAGCCTTGACCGAGCGCGGATTAAGTTTTGTGGCAGCAAGGAATTTGCACCACAACAGACCGTAGTGGTGTATTTTGATGAATTAAAGATGGGCAACCAATTGGCTGCCCATCTTTGGTTAACTCGCACCTCTAGTGGGGGGTAATGAACGTTTACAGGTTTAGGGCTGGTGCCTCCCTTACTTCGGATAAGACCATGGTAGGGAACAGGCCTGCCTGTTCCTCGGTATAATTTACCCACAAAATCAAGGTCGAGGCATCCCACACGGGGAGGCTTTGCACGGCCATCGACCCTACTATGCGAAATGACACCAACCTGTTGCTTGACCTTTCCATTTCCCGAGTAAAATAGGGAGCATGCCTCACGTCATCCCACAGGACCTTGAAAAAGCCGCGGTTCGCGGTGAGCCTTCGCACGTCTGGCGTGCAGGGCAACAGCGGCGCTTCGCCATGCTCAAGGAAGCCGCGGGCGAACGCTTGCAGGGCAGTGTGCTGGTGGATGGCTGCGGGGTGGGGATGTACCTTTCGCGCCTGGTTCCCATCTCAGGGTTTGTGACCGGCATTGATATTGAATACCCGCGTGTGGTGGATAGCAGCGCCTTCACACCCAACGTATTATGCGCCGCTGGCGAATACCTGCCATATAGGTCCGAAAGTATGGAGCTGGTTTTCAGCCATGAGGTGTTGGAGCACGTGCAGGATGACGCCATGACGATCAGCGAGATGGTGCGGGTGCTCAAACCTGGCGGGCGGATTGTGCTCTTTTGCCCCAACCGCGGCTACCCTTTTGAGACCCATGGACATTATTGGAAGGGGAAGTACCATTTCGGCAACACCCCCCTGATCAACTGGCTGCCTCGCAGCCTGCGCGACAAGCTCGCTCCGCACGTAGAGGTCTACACCCGCGCGGACCTGACAAAGCTGTTTGCTGGCTTACCGGTGAAGTTCATCGAGCGCCGCACGATCTTTGGCGCTTACGACAACATCATCGAGCGCCACCCCGCGTTTGGCAAGTTCCTGCGCAGCTTGTTGCAGGCGCTTGAACATTCCCCCTTACAGCGGCTCGGTCTTTCGCATTTTTGGGTGGTGGAAAGAATTAATTAACCGTTTTTCAACAACCTGGCGTGATTGTTTCCTGTTCTTTTATGGTCTCCTGACCATGAAAGGAATTTGACCTTTTGGTCTCCATTCTTCGTTTTACTGATAATTGGAGACCTTCGGTCAAGATCCTCACTCGGTCAGGAGACCGGCGAGAACAGAAAGTGTCCCACAAAGGCTTGGTCTCTCCCATTTTTGGGTGGTAGAGAAAATCTAATTAATAGTTGAAGGTTGGGCAGAGTGCCTGTATTACAGGGGTAAGGGCGTTAATTATCGGTAGGGGCGAAGCACCTCTACAGATCCAGCTTGCATCATCAATTTTGCTCATACAAGTTGCTTCGCCCCTACGTCAGAATCAAATAGAACCCGGAAAGAACTGAGATGTAAGCCAGTCAGCTATACGCGACCCTGCCTCCATCAGCCATTTTTCAACAACCTGGCGTGATTGGGTCTCATCGGGATCCGCAGGTTTCCGTTTTGATCGCAGATAAAGGCTTCTTCTGGATTTAGCAGGTCCACAAACCGCCAATTTTCCTTGCCGGGCAGGGGGAGAGCCAGCTCGACAGGCTCGTCAGCGCTGTTGACCGCCACGATCACGCAATCATTTCCAGTTTCCCGGCTGAAGGCAAATTGGCTTGAGGCGACCAGGAGTTGTTCATAGCCGCCAAACCGCAACGAGGGTTGAGACTGGCGCAATCCAGCCAGGTGCCCGATCCAACCTCGCAGGTCGTGGGCATGTGCCTGGCTCTGTAACTGGGGGAGATCGAGGGTGGGTCGCAGGTTCCAGTCGTCCGTCTGTTTTACTCCCTCGAAGCCAAACTCGCTGCCATAAAAAATAGATGGGATGCCGGGCATCGTGAACAACAAAAAGTAAAGTAGGTGTAGTTTTTGCTTATCCTTCAGTTGGGAAGAAATCCGGCTGACATCATGATTATCGGCGAAGTTGTAAAGCGTGGGGAGATCGCGATAAATTCCGTGCGCGCCAAATTCGCGGTTAAGGGAGTATGCCAGCTCAAAAAAATTACTGTCATTCAGGGAAGAATAGAGGCTCTTGTAGAGTTCGTAATTGGTTGTGGCATGCAGCGTCTCAGGATTTGCCCACTGGCGGTAATCGCCGTGGATGACCTCGCCCATCAGCCACATTTCGGGGTCAAGCTGGTTGGTGAAGGCACGCAGGTCGCGTAGAAAGTCAAAACTTAGCGAGTCAGCAGCGTCCAGGCGGATGCCGTCGATCTGAAACTCATCTTTCCACATGCGGATTGCGTCAAAGAGGTGCTGCCGGGCTGCAGGTTCGGCGAGGTTGAGTTTGATAAGGTCGAAGTGCCCATTCCAGGCGGCGTAACTGAAGGGATCACCGTAAGGGGAACGCTGGTCGAAGCGCAGGTCGGCAAACCAATTTTTGTAGGGGGAGTTCTGCCCATTGGCCTGCACATCGCGAAACGCCCAGAAGTTACGCCCCACATGGTTGAAGACGCCATCCAGCACCAGCCGCATGCCGCGTGCGTGCAGCTCGCCGGAGAGTTCCGCCAGGTCAGCACGGGTGCCAAGCCGGCGGTCAACGTGAAAGTAATCGGCAGTGTCGTAGCCGTGGCTGCCGGACTCGAAGACGGGTCCGAGGTAGAGCGCGTTGGCGCCAAGGCTCTGAATGTGATCCATCCAACCCAGGATCTGGCGCAGGCGTGGCTGCGGCTCGGACTGGAAGTCGTTGGTGTGGGGCGCGGCGCAAGCCCCCAATGGGTAGACGTGATAGAAAATGTTAGTTTGATTAATAGCGGTCATGTTTCCTCCGAACTATACCAACCGGTATAGTGAAATCGGCAAAAAAATTTATGAAAAGATCCCATACATGAATTGCTGACGTGCCTGGTAAGCCAGTTCGTCGTTCAGAGCGATATTTTCCTCGGCTGCTTGCTGGATGTAAGCGTTAGCCATGCCCAGCAGCGTAATGGTGTAAGCCTGGGCGCGACCGCGCATGTTGCCATTGTCTTTCTCTGCTTCCAAAAACAAATAAAAAACAGGATCGTGTTGCGCTTTGATCCAGGGTTTGATGATGTCATATGCTTCCCCCCTTGCCGGCGCGTTGCGCATGGAGAACTGCAGCTTGTAAAAGAGCAGGTTGCTGTCGGCGAAACGGAAGGTGCTGCGCAGCACTTCCGCGATGTTTTGCGGGAGGTCGCGCCGATACTCGCAGGCATCCTTCAGACGTTTGATGTAGGGAGTGTAGTTCTCAGCCAGCAGCGCTTCCATCAGCCCGCGTTTGCTGCGGAAGTAATGGTAGAGCGTGGGTTTGGTGATACCCGATTGGTCGCAGATTTCCTGCACGCCGGTGGCATCGTAGCCAAACGATGCGAAGAGGATCAACGCGTTTTCGAGAATGGTCTCCCGGTTATTCATAAGTTCACTATACCATATGGTATAGTGAATTGTCAACCCCCAAACTAACTCTGCCCGGTTTTGGCAGAGGCTACGAACTCCTGAACAGACGTCTTCGCTATCAAATGCGAGATTGTTTCAAGCGGCAATTGATGCAGTCTCTTGAACCTGATACAGGATTTACCCATGTCGGGTTTGATGCCCATCTCGTTAAAGGCGGTCATCAAGTCCTGGTAATCAGCCGGGTTTTGATAGATGGACATGAGGTAGAGCGAGTTGTAGTTCTTTTGCGCTGCCAGACCGATATAGCTGAGCGGTTTTTTGTTGTAGGTGTCGGGAAAAGTCTCCAACGGCACTTCGTAACTGAGCATGCCCCAGTTAATCGTTTCCTGGTACCCTTCGGGCAAGTTGTGCAGGATCAGATCGCGGACGGCAGCGATAACTTCACGCCGGTCTTCAGTCAGACTGGCGAGGTAGTCAGTAGGGGTGGTAGTTGTGCTTGACACCATAGTGGTCCTCTCTCGACAAGTAAGTCAATTGTAACCACGCCAAACTGGAAGGCAAGAAGTGGTAGAAGGAGTTTAAAGGTCGATGTTCGTCGCGTTTACTCGCGTGTGAATCAGTATAATGAACCCTGTGATGCAAATGGATCCACTTAAAAACGAAAAGAAGCCGGAAAACCCCAAGCCCAAACGGGTGGAGGTTGTACCCCCTGACCCTGCCTGGCAAGCGCGCTTTCAGGAGGCGCGGGAGCATTTGCTCAGCATTCTTCCCGGGCGAGATGTGCGCGTTGAACACGTGGGCAGCACCTCTGTGCCTGATCTTGCGGCTAAGCCCATCCTGGATATTGACCTTGTCCTTCGAAATGCCGCGGACTTTGAGCAAGTCAAAGCCTTGTTAGAGGCCTACGGCTATCACCATGTTGGGGATCTTGGCATCTCAGGTCGTGAGGCCTTCAAGTACAACGATAAACCCCAATTCATGCCTCACAACCTCTACGTCCTCTCAGCCGATTCGGACGAGCTCAAACGGCACCTCACCTTCCGCGATTGGCTGCGCAGCCATCCTGAGGATCGTGAGCTTTACGCCCAAGCCAAAATTGCGGCAGCCCATCGGTTCCCACAGGATATCAGCGCCTACATCGATGCCAAAAGCGATGTCATCTTGGATATCTACGCGCGCTGCGGTCTGTACGGACCGCAGGATTTGCTGGAGTTAACACGTTCGGTACTGATAAACCGTTATGACCTTCCTGTTGACCAGATTGCTTGCAACAGCTTGCAGCCAGGTATAAGCCTGTGCCAGGCGCATACTGGCCGGGGTGTGTTCTTTCTGCTGGTCCGGGAGCAAGTAGGATCAGCCAGGAGTGCGATCCTGCTTGATAAAAGTATTGCAAGTGGCGCTGATGGGCTTCCGATAGCAACGTTGTCCGGTCAGAGAGTATGCAGCACGCCATTTGCGATTTTTGCCCTGTTCCGATCAAGGCAAGAAGCGCTCGATTTTTTGGACAGTCAATCGTGGAAAGAAGCAACCGATCCTGAGGAGAAAAATGGATAACACACAAAAATTCAGCGGCAAAGCCAACGTTTATCAAAGCGCTCGTCCCAGTTACGCGCAAGCCTTGCTTGACTTTATTGCGCAAACCTGGCAGATTGGCGAAGGATCATTGGTTGCTGATTTTGGCTCGGGCACAGGCATCTTCACGCGTCAACTGCTCAGGCTGGGGGCGAAGGTTTACGCTGTAGAGCCCAACGCGGACATGCGCGCCAAGGCGGAAGAATTGCTGGCAGACAACCCGAATTTCATATCGGTGGTTGGCACCGCCGAGCAATCCACCCTGCCCGACCACAGTTTTCACCTGGTGACTGCAGCGGCAGCCTTCCACTGGTTTGATCCTCTTCGTTTCAAGGCTGAGTGCGAACGCATTCTACTGCCTGGGGCGCCGGTTGTGCTGGTGTGGAACGAGATGGAGATGTCGGCTGAGATCAACGCTGGGCGTGAACGCATTTATCAGAAATACTGCCCCAATTTCAATGGCTTCTCCGGGGGAAACGATAAGGAGGATGAAGTGAAACGCGCCTTTTTTGACGGAAATCTGAAACAAATTCGTTTTCCCAACCCACTAAGCTATGACCGCCAGGCTTTCATCCATCGCGCCTTATCTTCCTCGTATTCCCTAATTGAGGGGGATGAGAAGTACGGAGCCTACCTGGCAGAGCTCGGAGATCTTTTCGATCAGCATGCGGTGGATGGAAAAATTGTCCTGCCCCAGGATAGCGTGGCATATTTTAAGAGCTTATAGCAGCCAGGGGCTCTCAGGCTTTTTTTGAAGACTTGAGAATTTCTTTCTCCGCGATAGAAATTTCTTCAATCACCGAGCGCGCATCGGCTTTGACCTCTTCGGGCGTGGAAGGGGAGTGGTTGATGAGCTTTACGAGCTCAAAAGCTTGTTTGAGCGTGTCTTTAACCTGGGCGGTATAACTGAAATACTCCCAACCCACCGAATTTGGCACAGGGATTTCATGCGCTTTTTTGATCAGCTCACGCGCTTTGCTCACACGCTTCTCGGGGGGCATTGGTTTAGCCATGAGGAGTTCCTTTCAACAGTTACCTGGATTTTAACACGGTAATAGCCTTTTTCGTGCGGGTTGCACACGAGTAAATTACGGTCATGGGCATGGTACTTGCAATGCTTTAACTGAGATTAGCTCTATTGAAGGAGTTTTAAGTCATTGGCTCAAAGAGGTTGGTATGGAAGATAAAAGAAGAAAGAGAACAACCCTGATTCTGCTTGCGTTGCTGGCGCTTCTGATCGGTTTGCTGATCCCATTTACCTGGCGGTCATTTAATGCGGTAAAAGCCTCCCTGATGAAACAAAATTCCTTGGCAAGCTCGCCATCTACAATCGATTCAGATGTCGCTTCAGGCAATGTAATGCATGGAGGTTGGGTTCCCACCAGCACCTCCACAACACGACCGACCACCACCCCCACCGCCACTATCCCACCATTGCCAACTTTGATCCCTGAAACCACAGCGACGATTCCACCAGCTTTCACCTTCACCGCGACCAATACTGCTACCTATCAAGGTAATGTTACCGAAACACCTGAAACCACTTCCACGCCAACGGCCGAAGTGCCTCAAACCGAAACCCCCTCTCCGACCATGACTTCAACTAACGACGTGCCTTTTGTGGATACAGGAACACCCGAGTCTACCGAAATCAATACGCCAAACCTCACTCTGATCATCACGGGGACTCCGACACCAACTCGCGAGGCGACTGGGACCTCCACGCTGATCGTTGTACCACCAGTGACTCCAACTCACACTGCATCTTCGACACCGTTCCCTTCACCAACTCATACGGCAACCCCCACAGCCTCACCCTCGCCGACTCAAACAGCAACTTCAACTGCTTCGCCTTTACCCACTCAACCACCAATCCTTCCGACCGCTACGGTCACACCAACGGCAACCAGGGTTCCCCCCACTTCTGCCCCGTCCATTCCCCCCACTGTAGGTCCTGGAGGTAACCCGGGTAGTTACGCAACGTTGGGTATCGTTTTCGGGATAATCGCCGTGACAGCTTTTTTCCTGTATTTCTCAAAGATAATCACCATTAAGCGCGACCCTGATTAGGCTCCATTCAAGGTTAAATGACTAAGCGGGCAAACCCTTTCTTTTTGATCATCGGGATAATTTTCTCGCTCATGGCTGTGTTTGTCGTTGTAAAAATGATCCGCTTCAAAAAGTTCGACCAGAACGCGAGTTTGGATGCGCGCGAACAACCTGCCGTAGTAATAAACCCCGTGAGCACCACGCCTGGGATTTCCGACAGTGAGTCACTGGGGGAGGTGGCCCCACAGCAGGGAAATAAGGAGTGGATGACCTTTGACGGACTGGATTTGTTGGGGGATCAGGTCGGTTTTACTTTTTCAATGCGGTGCCCGGCTGATACGCAAGTTAATATTCCGCCAATTGACATCATTGCCTGGTATCCTGGAGTTTTCGAGGATGGCAAGTTCGGTATTGGAAAAAATCTCGCGGTTGCCTGGGAGCACTTGGGATACGAAGGCTTGTGGATCCATTCAGGCTGGGATTTCTGGTTGGAACGTTCCCCTGCTACGGACTTGCAGTACTTTTTGGAAACCAACGAACTCAACGAAGTGCAGCCGCTCAAGAGACTGGATGCAAGATTAAATGAGTGCCTGTTGGGCAGCGATGTGGAGATCTATAACCCTGAAACGGTGCGGCAGGGGCAAGTGAGTGCGGCTGTGCGGGTACCATCGGGGCAGGTTGAAGAGCTCTCACACCACACCATGGACTTGGTGCCTTATCTTGCTGGTGCTTATCCTGAGAGCGGCTTTGCCGATTTGGACCCTGGCGCGCTCTTGATTTACTTCTGCGGCAGGGCAGCTCTGGATGAGATCACGGATCCAGATGCGGATTACTGGACTCAGACGCGTTATGTCATCGCGATTTCGCCTGCTGAGTAGCGACTGAGTAATTCAAGATATTATTGACTTTTAGCTTCAGGTTTGCGCTGCTGACCCTTGAGTTGCACCACGAACACCGCTGCGAGCATTACCACGCATCCCAACCACTCTCTTCCGCTGAGTCTCTCCCCCAAAAATAGCATCCCGCCAAATAAAGCAAAGACCGCTTCCAGGCTCATGATCAAAGACGCCAGGGCTGGGTCAACCTTGCTCTGCCCAAAAACCTGTAAGGTGAAGCCGATGCCAACCGCTATGACGCCGGAAAATATCAGGGGCGACACAGCGGAAGGATTCACCACGAAGAATCCGCTTTCGGTAATCAGGCTCACAACCGCTCCAAGAACCGCAACTGTCAGAAATTGACCAAAAGCCAGCTCCAACGCGTCAATATGTGGAGTGAAGCGGTCCAGCGCGAGGATTTGCACAGCCCAAAACAGCGCTCCGAGAATCAGCAGGGCATCTCCAATGCGAATTGTCATCTGCAGGTCTACCGATAAAAGCCAAACCCCACCCAACGCCATCGCCACCCCAATCCAAGCCCACAGGTTGACTTTCTTACCCAGAAATAAGCCCATGACAGGCACAAGCACTAGGTATAGTGAAGTCAAAAAGCCTGCTTTTGCGGCGCTAGTGGTCATAATCCCGAGCTGTTGCGAACTGGTTCCAGCAAACAAAAAAAATCCGGTAAACACACTGGGCAACACAAGGTTTCGCAACACCCCCTGCCAACCGAGCTTTTGATCGGGCTTCTGTTTGTTCCCGATCCTTTTGAGAATTAGAGCCGGCAGCAAAACCACGCACCCCAGCAAAAAACGCAGCGCGATAAAAGCGAATGGCTGCATGCCTTCCATTGCTTTGCGTTGTGCCACGAAGCCTGTACCCCAGATTATCGCGGCGAGAAACAGTAGAGCCTCTCCCGGAAGGTTACTGCGCCATGCGTTTGTTTTCTTCATCCGCAGGATTATATTACAGGAGCAGCAGCAATGTGCCGATCTTGGGAAGACTTAGGCTTGATGAACCATCCTCAAACCTTACCGATACCCTAATCTATTCTCGCAGCTATACTGCTTTTATACTGTTGGTTAAGAAATATTACTATAATGGTATTCATTCCTGTTCAACACGAGCAGGCGAAAACATGAAGGAGTATTAATGAAAAGAATTTCGTTTTTCCTGATCTTTATCGTCCTTGTAGGCGTGATAATCTTGTCAGCTTGCAGTGCCAGTACCCCGGAACCAACCACAGTGATAATCAGGCCCTCAGTTACAGTACCAGCAGTAATAACTGAGACCCAGGTCGCTGAACCGACCGCTGTTGAGACGAAAGCTTCAACCCCGACGACCGGAGCGCCGGAAGCGACTGCCACCCAAACCAGCACGCTCCCGCAGGCTGATGCTGAATGGCGGGCGTTTATCACAGAAAAACTGCAGGGTCATCATAGCCTGGACTTCTTGCTGGGTCAGAATCTAAGCGAGCAAGAGTGGCGGGACATACTCGCAAAGGGAATGCACGCGGATGTGATCCTAACAGCTGAAGAAGAGACTGCAATGATCCAATGGCTCATGACACACTAACTCGAGTGAAATCACACAACCGTCCTTTTTCCTGGATGGTTGTGTGATTTATTTATATCTTGATCCTAAATTTCACATCATTCGGTTTTGAAGACCGTAATTATTGCTCTTGACCGCGGACCGATTCCGCCTATAATTGCACCAATCGATCATTGAAAAACGTTGACGAGGACTAGTAGCCGCAAAGACGGTGGCACAGAGAGCAGGAGCTGCTGAGAACCTGCCCACACGAATGCGTCGAATGGACCTCTGAGTTGCAGGGAGAACGCCAACAGGCAAGTACCCCGAGCCGGAGATGCCACCGTTATCTGGGTAAAGGGTATCGCGATTTTTGTCGCCGTACTCAAAAAGAGTGAAGCTGGCTTATTCCCTGTGTGCATCACCAGGGATTTTTTGATTAATAGGCTGGTTTAACCGGGGTGGCACCACGGATTGCTGACACATTCGTCCCCAGTGGATGGATGTGTTTGATTTAAACCAACAACTGAGGAGAAATGCCATGACAGATCAGGAACAAACCCGATACCACTTAGCCGAAAGCGATATTCCGCGTTTTTGGTACAACATGAACGCCGATAGTCCCGTCCCTCCAACCCCTGTGTTCAACCCTGCCACCAAAGAACTGATCACCAAGGATGCTCTTGCTGCCCTTTTCCCACTCGCGTTGATAGAGCAGGAAACGACGATGGAACGCTACGTGCCCATCCCGGAAGAAGTGCGCGAGATCTACAAACTATACCGACCGACTTCATTGATCCGGGCTCGGCGGCTGGAAAAAGCGTTGGATACGCCTGCCCATATTTACTTCAAATATGAAGGGGAATCCCCAGCCGGTTCTCACAAACTCAATTCCGCCATCCCCCAGGCTTTCTACAACAAGATCAGCGGAACCCATGCGATGACCACTGAAACCGGCGCCGGTCAGTGGGGCAGCGCCCTGGCGATGGCATGCCAGATGTTTGGAATCGACCTGGAAGTGTTCATGGTCAATGCTTCCTACCTGGGCAAACCATACCGCCGCGTGATCATGGAAACTTTTGGGGCGCAGGTCTTTGCCAGCCCTTCTCCACGCACAAAAACCGGGCGAAGCTATCTCGATCAACGTTCTGATCACCCTGGTTCGCTTGGTATTGCTATCTCCGAGGCTGTGGAGGTGGCTGCAGAATCTGGTGGGAGAAAGAAGTACGGGTTGGGTTCGGTTCTGAACCATGTCATGCTGCACCAGACAGTGATCGGCGAAGAGGCACTCAAGCAGATGGACCTGGCGGGGGAATACCCGGATGTGGTTATCGGCTGCGTGGGTGGGGGCTCCAACTTTTCTGGATTGGCGTTTCCCTTTATGCGCGAAAACCTGAAGGATGGTCAGCGTACCCGCCTTTTGGCGGTGGAACCGACTGCTACCCCCAGCCTGACCAAGGGGATATATGGCTTTGACTACGGCGACAGCGCCGGGATCGTGCCGATCCTCAAGATGTACACCTTGGGCAGCGATTTTCTGCCTGACCCAATCCACGCCGGCGGTCTCAGATACCATGGCATGTCCCCGATCCTGAGCGGGCTCTACAATGCCGGTCTGATCGAGGCTGTGGCGGTGGAGCAAAGGGCAGTTTTTGAAGCCGCGATCCAATTTTCCCGCGCTGAAGGCATCCTGCCGGCTCCAGAATCTTCTCACGCCATTCGCGCTGCCATCGATGAAGCCCTCGACGCGCGAGAGAAGGGCGAGAAGCGGGTGATCCTCTTCAACCTCTCCGGGCATGGGATGCTGGATCTTTCTGCGTATGATCAATACCTGCACAACGGTATGATCAACGGCAGAGTCTCCGACCTTCAGCTTGATGGGCTCTCTGAGCGCCTGCCAAAGGTAAAGTTGTAGACTCCGATTTGATTCATATTTATCGATAAAAACCCGGCGAATTGCCGGGTTTTTCCTTCAATTGTCTGGCAGATATTGAAAATTACTTAATTTTGCTTATACTATATTTTAATCAATTTGGACTTTAAAACTTCAGCGATTATCCTTGTAAGTCTCTTATCAGTAGGGGCTCTATTTGTTGATGCATTGCAAAGAGATTTACGCAATTTGAGTGCCTGTCATCATTAATCACTGTGGAGGGTGACCCATGTTTCAGCATCATCATACCCGTGCAATCTTTTTTCTTTCCGTAACTTTGGCGTTGGCTATGTTGTTGTGCCAGAACCATTCTGCTGCCCTGGCTAGCGATTTCACAAGATATAAATCGGATGGTGTGCCCCCAACGCAGGTAAATGCCATAACACAGCAAAAAGTTATCGCCCCAGATGGTACCGCGAAAGACGGTTTCGGTTATTCCTCTGCCATCTCAGACGACGGTACTACGGCTGTAATTGGCACCTACTATGTCGAGTTTGGTATCAGCTACCCAATTGGTCCAGGTGGGGTGTACGTTTTTACGAACAATGCAGGCACCTGGGTGCTGCAACAAAAACTGCCCACCCCAGATATGCCAGATTCTGACCTTTTTGGATTTTCGGTCGCGATTTCTGCCGACGGTAGTACGATCCTGGTAGGCGCGCAAGGCGGCACAGGCCCAGCAGAGACGCAAGTGCCTGGGGCGGCTTATGTCTTCACACGCATTGATGGGGTCTGGAGCCAGCAAGTCCTGCTTACGGCGGTAGATCGGCAGGTAGGAGACCATTTTGGCGTTTCGGTTGCGCTCTCAGATAGCGGTGACACTGCCCTGATTGGTGCGTATGTGGATGATGTTGGCGCCAATGCCAACCAGGGCTCGGCTTACGTCTATCAACGCAGCGGAACCACGTGGAACGAACAGGCGCACCTGATCAGTACTGACGGCGCCGCCGAAGATTACTTTGGACGTTCTGTGGCTCTCTCGGCAGATGGCAGCACGGCTTTGATTGGTGCTGACATGAAAACTATTGGAGCCAACACAAAACAGGGGGCAGCTTACATTTTTTCGCGCACCAACACGACCTGGAGCCAACAAGCCCGACTGACTGATTTGAACGGCGGTGAGTATGGCTGGTTTGGGGCTGCGGCAGCCATTTCTGCCGACGGTCAAACCGCACTGGTAGGCGCAGATGGAAGCGGAGCGTTTGTGTTCACGGGTTCTGGCGGAGAATGGACTCAGCAGGTCCTTCTGACAGATCCGAGTGCCTATCTCGGATTTGGTAATAGCATCGCGCTTTCGGCGGATGGCAAAACGGCCTTGATTGAGGATGGTTTTACGTTTACGCGGACTGACGACGTGTGGGCTTCTGATGAACGATTACTGGCAGATGACAATCCGTTGGGTTTTGGTTCTGCAGTAGCTCTCTCAGGGGATGCATCCATTGCCCTGATTGGTGCTAACTATGCCACCATTGGCACCAACCAGAAGCAAGGCGCTGCCTACTTCTTCACCAAAACATCGTTTGAACCACAGATGTCAATCTTCCTTCCACTGCTTGTGCGCTGAAATGAAACCGTTTTGTCAAGATTCTACCAACGTAAGGGGAAAACAAAAGAATACGAACGATTCTGCGTCTCTCCTTTTGAACACAGATAAACCGGATGAGTTGCGTTGTTCGCTGCA
>CAYRYL010000020.1:0-34334 GCA_964428425.1 uncultured Anaerolineaceae bacterium
TTTGCTGATGCTCATATCGACATGGCTAACTACGGTCAGCACGACGCCGCGACCGGGCTGCCACAACGCGTGGTGGACTTCCTGAAATCCCTGGATTTCATCGTTGAAACCGCGATAAACGAGAAGGTCGACCTGGTCATTTTCGCCGGCGACACCTACCGCGATCGCTCGCCTGCGCCGACTTTCCAGCGCGAATGGGGCAAGCGCATCATGCGCCTCTCGCGCGCAAAGATCCCCACCCTGCTGCTCACCGGCAACCACGACGTCTCCCCTTCGCAGTATCGCGCGCATGCCATCCAGGAGTTTGACACGCTCAGCCCGGATTACATCCACGTTGTCAGTTCCCTCAAACTGCTCTCCCCGAAAGACCTCGACGACGTCCCGATGCAGGTGATTGCCATCCCCTGGATTACCCGGTCGGGCATACTCTCGTCCCTGGCAGCGGACTCATTTAGCGAGGAAAGCCCCCAGGAAGTTATTGAAAAAATGTTGAATGACTGGCTCGGTCAGACCATCTCCGATCTCGATCCCAACCTCCCCACCATCCTGACTGCGCATGCTTCGATCACTGGGGCGAAATTTGGCAGTGAGCAAACTGTCAAAATTGGGCGGGATGTCGCACTGCCCCCTGGTTTGGTGGCAAACCCCGCGCTGGATTACGTTGCACTGGGGCATATCCACCGTTACCAGGACCTCAACCCGGGGTCGCATCCCCCTGTGGTCTACCCGGGTTCGATCGAGCGCGTAGATTTTGGCGAGATCAACGAGGGCAAGGGGTTCATCATTGCGGAAATTGAGAAGGGTCACACCAACTATCGCTGGCAGCAACTGCCAATTCGCCGCTTCCTGGATTATTGGGTCGAGTTGGATAACCTGCTGGGCGTCAATGAGAAAATCTTCGCGGCATTGCCCACAACTGAAGAAATGGCAGAGGCGATCACACGCCTGACCCTTGTTTACCCCCGGGATCTGGAAACAATAATCGACGAAGCGCGTATCCATGATCACTTCAAAAGTGCTTTTGCTTTTCAGCTGATCAAGAAGCCGATTTCTGAAGCCCGCACACGGCTTGGCGACAGCTTCGAAGCCAGCAGCATGACACCAGCGGAATTACTGGAGCTCTATTGGAAGCGGCAGCACATAGAAGACCAGGCTGAACGCGAACGCCTGCAAAAACTGGCTGAGGGAATGATTTCCCAGTCACAAATCAGCTAAGGAATATCTGCCAGGGCTTTAGGGTGTCCACTTGTCGTGAATAATCGCCGAGAGGTAGAAAGCCCCATCTCCGCTTTGCTGGAACCCAAGCCTTAGTGATTGCCAGTCCAGGTAGCCGTAAGTTTCCGTTCCTGGTTGGAGATATTCAACGAATTTCCCATCCGGATAAACTTCAGCGAAATTGTCGATGGTATTGCTGGCTTTCCGTGAAGGGTCCGACAACAAGCCCCACTCCTGGGCAGGCGTTTGGCTGCTGACATACTTGGGCCAATACTCCGCGACGGTCATACTGATGTCCAATCCGCTGCCAGCCTGCACACCCCAAAGGTAAACTTGCTGATTGCTGCCGAATGCCGCCACCTGCTCTCGAGTGAACACGAGATCTTTGTCCACATTCACAAAGCCATACGGAGAAATCCGCACACCCAGTTCGGGGTGGACGAAATTCGCCAAAGCGGCAAAATTTGAGCAGCCAGCCCCTGGAAGGTGTCGGCAGCCGGTTCAAGCGGGCAAGCGGTGTTTTCGAGGTTTGCGACTTTGGTGGAGAGAGTGTTGATTTGGTCTTGTGCAGCCAGCAATTGGTCCGATAGTAATTGGTTTTGCTGCCTGAGTTGTTCAAGCTCCGCACTTTCGCTCGGGGCAGCCATCACGCAGCCAGATAGGGTCAATATGAATACAATCAACGAGGCGACAAGTTTCTTTTTCATAGATCCTCCAAACAAGGGCGCAGAATCACGTCCGTCATGCTTAAGACGGAGAAGCAAGGAAATTGTTCCAGTTTAGGGTAATTCGCTGAAGCGGATTGCGTCCAACATGCGCGCCAGCCGCACGGTTTCCCGCACGTCGTGCACCCGCAGGATGTCCGCGCCGTGCAACACGCCCCAGGCGTTGGCAGCCAGGCTGCCCTCAAGGCGCTCTCCCTGGGGCAAATTGAGCGTGTGCCCAATGAAGCCCTTGCGTGAGATACCCAGCAGGATTGGGAAGCCCAGGTCACACAGCATGTCGATGTGCTTGAGCAGGAACAGGTTTTGTTCGATGGTTTTGCCGAAACCGATGCCAGGGTCAAGGATGATATTGTCTGGTCTCACTCCTACCTCAATAGCCAGCTCTACAGCTTCGCCCAACCAATCACGCACTTCCGTTACGATATCGTTGTACTTAACGCCTTCATACCGTCCACCAAGCTCACTATTGACAGCCTGAGCGCCCTGTGTGCGGTTATGCATCAGGATTGCCGTCGCGTCTGCCTCTGCCACCACACCTGCCATGCCAGGATCAAAGCGGAAGCCCCAGATGTCATTGATGATGTGGGCGCCTTCCGCGAGGCAAATCCGGGCGGTTTCGGCTTTGTATGTATCGATGGAGAGGATGGCGTTCGGTATCTCATCGCGCAAAGTTCTCACCACTGGCAGCAATCGGCTCAATTCTTCATCCGAGCTGATGGCTGACGCACCGGGTCGGGTGGACTCCGCGCCAAGGTCAAGGATATCGCAGCTGTCCTGCATAAAATGCTCTGCCTGCAGCAGCGCCGTGCGGATGTAGTCGCGCTCTCTCAGCAGTCCATCGCCCGAAAAGCTGTCGGGGGTCAGGTTGATGATGCCCATGATGTAGGTTTTTTTACCGAGTTCTGGCAGGAGTTGATTATTCATAGTCCACCTCAAGGATTGCTGGCGTGCGCTTCTACAAATAGTTTCAAGGTCGCAATCTCCCCCTGCATGGCATACACTTTAAAATCAAACGGGATGGAATTGCTTTCGGCCAAGGGAAGGTTTGCTTCCCAGCGGCGAAGCCCAAGTACCTGTCCATCGCTGTCATAGACTACCCCCAACACCCAGATGTAATCCGCGCTCTCCTCCGGGATAGTCACCAAGCCTGAAGCGTCCAGGACTCTCGAGCCGGCAGCAATGGCGGGCGGCTCTGCCGTGATTGCCGCGTCCAGGTAGCGCGCGTCATCCGCCATGACCGGCAGCCAATCCGTGATTTGGGCGCTGACTTCGAAACTGGTTGGGACTGGAGAGCGGAAATACGCCACCACAGGCATCGTTTCCAGGGCTGGCAGGATGTTGAGCGGCAGGATGCCGTCCATTTCCAGCGTGGTTGCATCAGATCCAGTTAATCTGAAGCGCAAGGATGGGTTTTCGATGGGGGATTCGCTGATATTTTCAAGTTGAGTGAAGCAATAAGCCCCTCCAAGAGCGTCCTGGTAGCAAACCGGTGCCATTGCCAGGCGCAGAGGGCTAAAGGGGTCCGGTGTCGGGGTGGAGTTCCCCTGCCCAGGGCTGGTTGAAGGCGGAGTTGGGGTGACTGGGATGATCAAAACGGTACCCACGCTCATCATATTTGGGATCACGTTTGGATTGGCGGCTTTGAGTGCGTCCAGCGAGATGCCGTACCTGAGCGCCACGCCAAACATATCGTCTATTTCAGTGACAGTATAGGTAACTGGCGCGAGTGTCGGCGTATGCGTGGGCGGGAGCGTTTGGGTTGGCGCTGGTGTATAGGTTGGGAGAGGTGTCTTGCTCGGATTAAGTTCGATCACGGCCGTGTCAGTTGGCAGGGGCACGATGGTGGGCAGGCTGATATCCCCTGCAGTGCAGCCTGCAAGCACAAGTAAAAATACCAACACGATCAACGTCTCATGTTTCAACTTCATTTTTGCATTATACCTGCAGCCTGAATTCCTGATGACTAAGACCGGGATTAATCTGGCATGGATAGCCCGCCCGTGGCTTCCATCCAGTCCACGATGGTTTCCACGGCTTTGGGTACGTCGTTATCGCTGATGTCAACGCGCAGGACCCGCAGGCGGGACTGCGCCACCAACTCCTCAAGCACCTCCTGCTCGCGGATGAACTTCGCCAGGTCATCATATTGGCTTGGATTTCCCGAGACTTTCAATCGCTGCTGACGAGCTGCTTCGAAACTTTCTGGTGAACGTGTGCAGAAAATCAAGCGGAAGTCGAGCGATGCCAACCCTTCCTCAAGCCAGGCGAAGTCGATGTGTTTGCCATATGTGAGCATTTGGACCATTTGCGTTGAAATATGAAAACGGTCGATCACCCAGGAATAGTAGCGGTTGAGTTCAAAGAGGCGCAGCCAGGTGTGGTAGGTTTCCATTGCCTGGGCTTCTTCTTCAGGCGCGAAGTTGATCAAGCCCCGACCCCACGGATAGTTGGTAAAGGTACACCACTCCGCGGATATCAGGGGGGAATGGTAGCGATATTTGCGCGGACCAGTAAAACGGGGGTGCTCGTTGAGCTCGAAAGCGATCTCGGTCTTAAAAGTAAGGCGTGTGCCTTCCAGGATAACTTTTGGGGTTAATTTGGACATCGATTTCCTTTCTGGCTGGATAAAAGAATTGTACAGGAAAGTTCGCTCAAACGTAAACAAAATCACATTCCACAAATCGCCCAAAATTGACGATGATTGGGTACAATCCAGGCATGACAGAACAAAAACGACCTCAAATCCTCCTGACCAATGACGATTCAATTAACTCCCCCGGGCTCTGGGCAGCCGCCGAAGCCCTTTCGGACCTCGGTTATGTGCATGTGGTTGCGCCAAGCGTGCAGCAGACATCGATGGGGCGAGCATTGCCGCGCGACACGGATGGGCACATTCGTCCACAAAAGTTGATGGTGCACGGCAAAGAGTGGGAAGTCTATGGCGTTGGCGCGACTCCAGCGCAGGCCGTTCTGCATGGCATGTTGGAGGTGATGGGATTTCCACCTGATTTGCTGGTGTCGGGGATCAATTACGGTGAAAACCTGGCATCAGGAATCACAGTGAGCGGAACAGTCGGAGCAGCCCTCGAAGGAGCCTCCTTGGGAATACGGGCAATGGCAGTCTCCCTGCAAACGCCCATGACGGAGCACTTTGACCTCTCAGATAGGGTTGACTTCTCAACGGCTGCCTGGTTCACGCGCTTCTTTGCTGAGAAACTCCTCAACAAGACCATGCCTTTTGATGTGGATGTGCTGAAGGTGGATGTGCCTTCGAACGCAACCCCTGAAACACCCTGGGTGGTCACGCGCCAATCCCGTCAGCGCTACTTTTACGCAAAACCGAAAGATCCTTCCATCACGGAAGGCTCGCGGAACATGGGCTATGAAATGCGGGTTGACCCGGAAGGGCTGGAAGAGGATGGCGACCTCAAGACGGTAATCCTGGACCGGAAGGTTTCAGTGACACCTGTCAGCCTGGACCTGACCTCGCGGGTGGATCTGCACGACTTCAGGCAGTTGCTGGAATCCTGACCCCCCTTGTTTTCTGCTTACTGAAGAGTAAAAACTACTAAATGTTGAAGCGGATCTCGATGATGTCGCCGTCTTCGATGATATAGTTCCTGCCTTCAACACGCAGACGACCCTTGTTGCGGGCTTCGGCGGTGCTTCCGTAAGTGACCATGTCCTGGAAGGAAAGGATTTCCGCCCGGATAAAGCCTTTTTCCATATCAGAATGGATGACGCCGGCAGCCTCACGCGCATTTGCGCCTCTGCGGAGCGTCCACGCGTGAACTTCCTTTTCACCAGCAGTAAAGAATGAGTGCACCCCCAGGAGATCGTACGAGAGCTTGATCAGGCGCGACATGCTTGGCTCGGCAATGCCGTATTCCTCCAAAAAGATGGCGGCATCCTCAGGATCCAGCGCGATGATGTCCGCCTCGAGTTTGGCAGGCAAACTGACAGCCTGGGTGTGGGGATGGGGGCTGATGTATTCCACGGCTGGCTGGTCTTCAGACTGATTGAAGACCACGATCTGCGGTTTTCGACTTAGGAATCCAAAACTGGATAGGATTTTATCTTCCTCGGCGCCGAATTCATAGTGGCGCAGGGGCAACTCCTGGTTTAGCACTGCCTGCAAGCGCTCAAATAGATCAATCTCAGCCTGGATGACATCCCGCGGGCGGCTCACGCCGCGGCGGTGTTCTTCCTTAAGCCTTTCCAGGCGGCGTTCAACCATTACCAAATCGTTGAGCATGAACTCGGTATCCATGGTCTGGATATCGCGCAGGGGATTGACACTGCCGGCGAGATGGGGAACGCTGGCGTTTTTGAACTGGCGCACCACGTGCAAAAAACCATCCATCTGAGCCAGTTGATTGACCATCACTCCGGGCAGTCCCGCACGCCCGGCGCTGCCATCCAGACCAGCAATGTCGGCATAGGTGACCTTGGCGCGAACAATCTTTTTGGGGTTGTAGATCTCGCAGAGCTTATCCACCCGAGGATCGGGAACGTCCACCACTGAAGTGTGCACTTCCATCTGACCGGTGGACATATCCGTGGCAATATCGGCGCGCGTCAGCGCTTTGTAGAGAGTAGTTTTGCCCGATTGCGGTAATCCAATAATTCCAAGTTGCATGGTGACTCCAAAAAGATGATACTGGATTATACCGCAGTGGCTGATCGCTAAGCGAGTTGCCGTAATCAGCAACTGGACAGAGTAATGATTTTCTTGACCGGCAGGGGGGATTGCGAGTATACTACTGCAACGAGCCGGAGTGGCGGAACAGGCAGACGCGCACGACTCAAAATCGTGTACCGTAAGGTATGTGGGTTCGATTCCCACCTTCGGCAAGAAAATAGCCCCTCAATTCTGAGGGGCTATTTGTTTCCGTAATTGGTCTGCTTTTATTTTGGGAGGGTGAAAAATTACTTGCCGATCAGGTGTTCATGGTCCTTGCAGCACCGAACTTTGCAGTTGGGTAAGTGGCAAGGCTGCCAGGTGATTTGGGCGAGGATCTGTGCCCGGGTAAGATGGGCGAAGGAGGGCCCGAGCGCCTGGCGGAGGTTGCTCGTGGAAGACTTGCGAAAACGAGCTTCTTTGGGATCAAAAATGTGAGTACAAGCGTGCAGTTTGACGATATTCATGACCGAATCCTTTCTGTTAAGGTGCAGACCAACACTGTGCAAGCCTGGGGTGATAACCACCAGGAAATCGCATAGTCGGAGTCGGTCGATGGATCAGATCATGTGTTGTGTGTTCCCACTTACGTTACAACACAACTATATCACGCCAGTAAGAGAATGATTAGATACGAATTTAGATGAAAATGTTAACAAAGCAAATAGTTGACAAGTAAACAAATGATATTAGAATAATGTACATATATTTTTCCAACTGGCACCGGCCTCAGGGGACCGGCGCAGAAGGATCGCCAGTAAGCGTGGGAGCAAATTAGTGGCGATCCTTTTTTTATTTGTTTGGATGGAAGAAAACCACGCTGACGCCGTCCCCACCTTCTTTTTCCCCACCATTTTCCCACCGGCGAACGTAAGATGAATGATTGAGCAACTCGCGCACTGCCTGGCGCACCGCGCCAGTGCCGCGACCGTGAATGATCCGTCCGAAGAGCATTCCGGAGGTAAAACCCTGCTCAAGGTAGCGTTCTGCGCGATCGAGGGCGTCGTCTACTCGATGTCCACGCAAGTCGAGCTCGAGTCCCGGAGTGTTGATCCCGGGCAGAGCGGTGCTCCCTGTGGGCACAGGGGTGGGTTGAGGGAGTGCGGGGGTATCCTCCACGAGTGGCAGCCTGCGTTCGACTTCGTAGGATTTCGCACGCACCCTTAATGCGCCAATTTGCACCTCAAGATCCTCACCATCGACACTGCTCACCACACCTTCCGTGCGGAGCTTGCGCACGAGCACTTTTTCGCCCACCTTGAGCGGTCCGCTGAGCCCCTTGGCTTTGGGCTGACGGCGAGTTTTGCGCGCCTTTTGCTCCTGCTTTTGTTCAACCCCCTCTAGCTTTTCTTCAATTTCGGTTAACTGGGCTTGCTTTTCGGGGGATTGACGCAAACGATTCAGTTCGCGCCGCAGGGTGTTGAGCTCTTCGCGCAGAGACTCAAGCTCAGTTTCAAGCTGAGTTTGATGCGCATCCAGCAATTTGTTTTTTTCGGCTTCAAGCCTTTCAAGGCTGGCGTTGATCTGGTTGCGGCTGGTTTCAGCTTCGCGGCGAGCTTTTTCGGCTGCTTCGTAACTGGCAATTGCCAGGTTTCGCTGCCGGTGGATCTCTTCGAGCAGGTCGTCCGCGTGTAATTCGGTTGGATCGATTTCCTGGCGTGCGGCAGCGATGATGTCAGGATCAAGCCCCAGCCGATCAGCAATTGCGAGCGCGTTGGAGCGCCCTGGCAGACCAATCACGAGGCGATATGTGGGGCGCAGCGTGTCGAGGTCAAACTCCAGGCTGGCATTGGTGACACCTTTGGTGGAGTGCGCGTAAGCTTTGAGCTCAGGGTAGTGCGTGGCAACAACGGAGGTTATGCGGCGCTGAAGCATAAAGTCCAGCACGGCACGTGCCAGGGCGGAGCCTTCCTGGGGGTCTGTACCAGCGCCAAGTTCGTCCAGCAGAACCAGCGAACGATGGTCGGCTCGCTTGAGAATGCGCACGAGTTGGGTGATGTGCCCGGAAAATGTCGAGAGGGATTGTTCAATCGATTGCTCATCCCCGATGTCCGCGAAAACATCTCTGAAAATGCTCAAGCGGGAACCGGATTGGGCGGGGATTTGCAGCCCGGCTTGCGCCATCAACACCATCAGACCAACTGTCTTCAGCGTGACCGTCTTACCGCCGGTATTGGGACCGGTTAGCACGACGGAAAAAGTTTCGCGATCCAGTTCAAAGTCGATGGGAACAACTTTTTGAGGGTCCAGCAATGGGTGGCGTGCACGGCGCAATTGGATAGTACTGCCGGGATGGGTTTCGGGGGGTTGGGTAGGGAAGGGCACCAACTCAGGCTCCGTGGCGTGCAGGTCATCGGCGTAATGCGCTTTCATGAGCGCAAGGTCGATCCCAGCCATGGATTTGGTTGTCAGGTTGAGGCTTTCAGCCTGCAAAGCGATTTGTTGGCTGAGCGCGCGCAAAACCCGCAGAACTTCATCCCTTTCCGCGAGCTCAAATTCACGAAACTTGTTGTTCAGCTCAACCACTGCGATTGGCTCGATGAAGAGCGTGGCTCCGGAGGCACTTTGGTCGTGGATGATCGCCTTGATCTGGCCTTTGTGTTCAGCACGCAAAGGCAAGACATACCGACCCGAACGCTGGGTGATGAGCGTCTCCTGCAGCATGCGAGCGCTCGTGGGATCGGTCAGATAGCGGTTAAGACGGTCCATCAGGCGGGCATGCACCACTTTGATTTCAGAGCGTATGTGTGCCAACTCGGGGGAGGCGCTATCAAGCACTTCACCGCGTTCGCTGATAGTGCGATTGATCAGGTCGATCAAGCCCTTCCCGTCCGAGAGATCCCCGGCGAAAGCTGCCAGGGTGGGGGCTGATTCGGCGTTGTCAAGCAGCACTCTGCGGGCAGTGCGCGAAAGGATCAGCGTGTTGCGAACAGCAAGGAGATCGCTGGCTTCAAGCGTCATCCCGTGCAGGGTCTGGTCTGTGAGGGGTGCCAGGTCCACCGCACCCTGAAAAGAGACACTGTCATTGATCGAGATCAACAGGCGGGCTTCGCGGGTTTCCTGCTGGCGTTGGAGCGCACTCTCGAGACTGTTGGTAGGGCGAAGCGCTTCAGCCAGCGACTCGGAGGCACTGAAAGACGCGTAGGTCTTTAACCGCGCCATCAATTTTGGAAACTCAAGCAGGATCAGCGATTTTGGGTTCATGATACGAAAAAGTGTATCACGGAAGGGGATCATAAACACCGGAAATGTGGGAGGTGAAACAAAATGGATGCCCGTCCATCACAGGATAGGGCATCCTTCATCAAATACAAATAAGCGTAAGAATATACTAAAAGAGCAATTTGCCGCCAAGTACGACGTGCCGCACCTCGAGCGTTTCACCGTCGAGCAGGGTGAGGTCAGCGCGTTTTCCAACAGCGATGGACCCAATCTCATCTTCCATACCCAACACGCGGGCTGGATTGGCTGTGGCAGCACGCAGCGCGGACTCGAGCGGAATGCCAAATTCGATCACGGCACGGCGGAAAGACTCTGTCAATGGGGTGGCACTGCCAGCGATGGTGCCGCTGGCAAGGGTGGCAAGACCATCCGTCACGGTCACTTTTTGACCGCCCAACTCATAATCACCATTCGGCATGCCGCAAGCCATCATCGCATCGCTGATCAGGCAGACGCGATCTTCGCCAAAAATACTGAAGGCGATCCGAACTGCGGCAGGATGGACATGATGCCCGTCAGAAATCAACTCAACGCTGCTCGCAAAGTCCGCGGCAGCGCCAATCAGACCAGGAGCTCGATGGCTGAAGGAGTTCATGGCGTTGTAGAGGTGTGTCACGTGGCTGGCGCCAAGCAGGAAAGCTTTTTTGGCTAATTCGTAGTCGGCGCTGGTATGGTGCAGGCTGACCACGCAAACCTCGCTAGTGCGCGCTATGAAGTCCAGGGCGCCTGGCTTCTCGGGGGCGACGTCGTTGAGACGGATGCGACCACCACAAGCCTCATTCAACTCGACAAAAAGATCGTAATCGGGGTCGATCAGGTTGTTGGGGTCCATGGCGCCCTTTTTCTCAACGGCAGCAAATGGACCTTCGAGGTTGATGCCGCGCATGATGGCGCCATCTGTGGCGGGGTTGTCCATGAACTCGTTTGCACTGCGCACCATGTCCAGCAGCGCTGGTTTTTGCATCGCCATGGTGGTGCCAAGGTAGCTGGTAACGCCGACAGAAGCTAGGTAGCGGGCGATATTCGCGTGTGCTTCGTGGGTACTGTCGCAAAAATCGGTGCCGTTAGCGCCGTGGATGTGGATGTCGATGAAACCAGGAGCAACGATGCAGCCCGTGGCATCGAGGACCTCTGACTGGCTTTGAGGATCGCTGATGCGGTCCAACTCAGTGTAGACGTCCCCTTCGCGTACAGAGAAATCTTCACAAAAAACAAAACCATTCTTAATTAGCATCTTTCACCAATCTCCTTGTAAAAAATCTCGCACGTAGGCAACTTCGATATAATAGCATAACGGAATCATCATAACATAATCAAGGATGGACAATGATAAAAGCGGTATTCTGTGATGTGGACAATACCCTCACCAGTTCAAAAACACGCACAATCCCTGAAAGCGCCCTTAAGGCAATTCAACAGGCACGCAAAAATGGGGTCAAAGTTTTTGCCGCGACAGGCAGGCACACCCGCACGTACGAAGAGGGCAAGATCCTGCAGGGTATCGCGTTGGATGGCTACGTGGCGGTCAATGGGCAGCTTTGCTACCTGCCCGATGACACGATTATCCATAAAGATGTGCTCGATCCGCAGGATGTGGCCGCTATCTTGCGTTTGGCACAGGAACTGAATTTTGCCTGTTGCCTGGCTGAGATGGATTCACTTTACCTGACCACGATCGATGAGAATGTCCGCCTGTTTCATGAAATGATCCATATTCCCTTTCCGGTTGTGGCTTCGGCAGAGGGCGCGGAAAGCCGCGATGTACTTTCGATTGCTCCATACATAGATATTGAAACCGAAGCGTTACTCACGCCGCATTTAAGCAACAGTGAGATTGTGCGTTTCAATCCCTTCAACTGTGATGTGATCCCGCACACTGGCGGAAAAGATGTCGGCATGCAGGCAATGCTAAGTTACTTTGGTTTGCCGATAGAACAAGCAATGGCGATTGGTGATGGTCAGAACGATATCAGCATGCTGAAAGCAGCCGGAGTTGGGGTGGCGATAGGGAAATGCCGCCCAGAAGTAATGGCTGCGGCAGATTACCACGCGCCTGAAGCAGATGAGGATGGCATCTGGCGCACGTTTGAGAAGTTCGGAATCATCTAAAAGGAGATAGGCGTGGAAAAAGTGGTCATTGAAGTCTGTTGTGGTTCGGTGGATGATGTGGTTCGGGCAGCAGAGGCTGGAGCAGACCGGGTTGAACTCAACGCCGCGTTATATGTGGGCGGATTGACCCCTTCCGTCGGAGCCGTGCTGGAAGCAAAACATCGGGTGCAAATCCCGGTGGTCAGCATGATCCGTCCGCGAGCGGGCGGGTTTTATTACACCGACCTGGAGTTTGAGACCATGCTGCGAGACACGCGCGAAATCGCGAAAGCAGGCGCGGAAGGTTTCGCGGTTGGCTTTCTGACTGCGGAGGGTTGGCTGGATGAGGAACGTTGCAAAATCTGGGCAGACGTGGCAGCAGGCAAAGAACTGGTGTTTCACCGTGCCTTTGATATCATGAAGAACGAGCCTGAGGAAGTGCTGCCAAAGCTGGCGGAGCTTGGTTTCAGGCGAATTCTGACCAGCGGCAGGGAGCCTTCCGCTCCGGCAGGGGCAGAGATGATTAAGCGCTGCGTGGAAGTAGGGGCTGTGGAGGTATTGGCGGGTGGCGGCGTACGGGCAGGGAATGTACATGAACTGATTCGAAGCACTGGCTGCCGGCAGGTGCACTTCACCTGCCACACCAAGATATCCGACACCTCAGTCAGGGGAGCAAAATTATCGTTTGGTGTACCAAACGTACCGGAGGACGAAAAATTCGATATAATAGATACTGACAGGTTAGCTGATTTAATCAGGCTAATACGCACTTTCAACACATTCTAAGGGTCCGACAATGCCTGGGGGTAGAGGGTATGTTAACGACCCAAAAATAGACCACTTGTATTGACACTGATGTTTTTTGTATTATTATCAATACAGAATAGACAATGCAACAGGCGCTTGATAAGCTTGCTGGAACAATTATTGCAATTAGTCAGAACTGTTATAACAACAATAAAACACAGAGGTGTGAGAATGAACAATGAAGTGTTCGAGTTGGCATATAAGCTCATCGGCAAACTCCAGGAAACCCAGGGAGAAAACATTCTCGCGGCTGCACGTTGCATAGCGGATACCTTCGAACATGGTGGCATTCTGCAAGCTTTTGGCTCCGGGCATTCGTATGCCGGCGCAATTGAGTTGTGTGGGCGTGCGGGTGGTTACGTGCCCTCGAAAGTAATCAAAGACCCCGCTGGTGGCATGTACGAAGCTCTCCAGGGCGTTGGCGAAACCCTCATGAAGAAAGTCGAGATCTTGAAGGATGATGTAGTTTTTATCATCTCCAACTCAGGTCGCAACCCCCTGCCAATTGAAATCGCCCTACAGGCGAAGGCGAAAGGTGCGAAAGTAGTTGCCCTGACATCCGTTAACGCAAGTTCCAAATTAAGTTCAAAGCATCAGTCCGGCAAACGCTTGTTTGAGGTGGCAGATGTAGTAATTGACAATCAGGTTCCTGATGGCGATGCTAGCATCCAGCTTGAAGGGCTCGACACCGCGATTTGCGGCATGTCATCGATTGTCACCTCGGTTGCATTGCAGGCAGTGGTGCTTGAATCGGCGAAGATGTTGCTCGCAAAGGGTCTCACACCGCCGTTCTTCAAATCGCAGAATATTGATGGAGGTGAAGAATATAACGACGCATTGCTCAAAAAGTACTTTGACCGGATTAATCATATGTAGTTCATCAGGAGGGAAACCTCCAAAAACAACGAAAGGAGTTTGACCTAAATGAGTCCGTTTCTTCTCGCTTTATTTCTAGCAATTTTTACCGGCTTAATGATTGTGTTCGCGTCATTAGCCATGGGCGGTATCTACAATCCGCTCATTTTCGGTGTCGTCACCGGTCTTTTGGTCGGCGATGTGAACCTTGGTCTGCAGGTTGGTGCAATTTGCGCCCTCTATGACCTTGGCTTCTATACCTATGGAGGCGCGACAACGCCTGACTATAACGTAGGTTCAATGTTCGGTGTGGTCGTTGCCAAACAAAGTGGTGACATCAACCAGGGTATCGTTATTGGTACCGTTGTTGCCCTGCTCATGTCCTGGTTCGACATCTTTGGTCGCGGTGTTACAACCGTCTTCCAGCACGGTGGCGACAAAGCCCTCGCCAACAAAGACATCAAATCCTTCGAACGCTGGCATCTGCTCGGTACCCAGGGTTGGTTCTGGAGCCGCTTTATCCCCGTGTTCATTGGTATGCTGTTCATTGACAAGTATCAGGTGATTGCCGACTTTATCGCCAATTTCGCCTGGATCAAAAATGGTCTGGCAGTGATTGGAAAGGCTCTCCCGGCGGTCGGTTTTGCATTGCTGCTTTCATACATGGACATCAAGAACTTCTGGCCATTTATGCTGGTTGGTTATGCTCTCTATGCTTTCATGGGTGTTCCCACGCTTGGTCTGGCCATCATCGGTATTGCTCTCGGCTATCTGTTCACCGTCTTTATGAAGAAGCAGGAGGCATAACATGGCACGCACTAATGCTAAACTCTCTGAACAGGCTTTAAAGAAAGCCGCAAAACGACACAACTGGGCACTGCAATGGTGCTGGAACTACGAACGTATGCAGGCTTCTGGCTTCGCTTACGCCATGGTTCCGATCATGCAGGAACTCTATGACAACAACGATGAGGTTTGCGAAAACCTCGAACGCCACATGCAGTTCTACAACTGCCACCCGGGTGGCTCTGCCGTGATCATGGGCGCAGCAACTGCTCTTGAAGAAGGCTATGAAACTGACATGTCCGACAGCATCAAGGTCGCCCTCATGGGACCTCTTGCTGGTATTGGCGACACAATCCAGGCTGTGCTGGTGAAACCGATTGCCTACATCATCGCTGCCGCGTTGGCATCCGAAGGTAGCTTCGTCTCCCTGCCAGTGATTATTCTCCCACTTCTGGCTCTCTTCCTCGCGAGATGGCCGCTCTTCAAATGGGGCTACAAGCGCTCTGTTGCCATCCTCGAAGACATCGAAGGCAACACCGACTTCAACACCCTGCGAAAGGCCGCCCAGATCCTTGGCTTGACCGTGGTTGGTGGTTTCGTACCAAGCATGATTGGTTTGGCGTTGAAATACACCTACACCAAGACTCTTGTCGATCCTACGACTAACACTGAAGTGGTTAAAACAGTTGCCCTTCAATCTACACTTGATGGCATTCTGCCGAAACTGCTGCCGATCATCCTGGTTGCATTCTGCTACTGGCTGCTCAAGAAAAAGGTCACTCCCGTTCGGGTCATTCTGATTGTTGCGGTGATCGCTTTTGTACTGGGCGCGCTCGGCATTTTGGGCTAATCTTTAGTACAATTGTTGGTGGCGGAGAAATCCCTCTCCGCCACCAAACCTATTAAAGGGATATTCTGGAGAAAGAATAATATGATTAAGCACCTTCGCATTGACAATCGTTTAATTCACGGACAGGTCGCCGTTACATGGATGCGCCGCATTAACGCGGATGCGCTCGTTGTGGTTAACGATGACGTGGCCAAAGACCGCATTCAGAAGATGGCACTGCCTCTTGCGGCGCGAGACGCCAAGGTCTTGGTGCTGTCCCATGAAGAGCTCAAGGAGCATGTTAAAGCGCACCCGGAAATGTCACTCTTTGTGATTGCCAAGTTCCCCATGGATGGTTTGCGCATTCTTGAAAGCGGGCTGGAAGTTGGCGAAGTCAACGTCGGAAATGCTGCCCCGATTGCCGGGACTAAGTATGTCATGGTCGAAAAGAAATCGATCGCCGCAACCAAGGAAGACGCGGAAGTCTATCGCAAGATTGCGGAGCTGCGAGGCGGCAAATTGTTGACACAGACCGTCTCCACCTATGAACCACAGGATTTTCTCGAACTACTGCGAAAAGCTGGCCTTTAGGCTAGCGTGGCAGCATTCGAACGAATGCCCATTTAAATACGAAAATAGTGGTGGTCACTTCGAAATTCGGGGTGACCACTATTTATAAATGCAATAACTGAACTGGAAAACCAGCCATGCAATTGAAAATCGCAAAAATCATCAACAGCCTGCTCGCCGTTTTGACCGTGATTATCCTGGCGCTTGCTGGTGGATATTTCTTTGTATACACACGGTACCCCGAATTTAAGACCACTTACCTGATTCTCTTTGCGGTCATTGCGATTGCCTTGATGATCTTTTTCAGGTGGATGGAAGAGGGTTGGGATAAACGGGTCATTACCCGCATGGCAAAAGATGGCAAGGTTGCGCTGGCAAACATCAAGAGCTCTGAGCGCGTTATGCGCATGCGCGACAGTGCGTTCACCAACTTCTGGCTATATGAGTTCAAGGCTGATCTGGTTACTCCCGAGCTTGAAACCCTGAAAGATGTGAAATTCTGGGAAAAGATGAGCGCTGAAACCGATAAGATTCCCAACGGCTCGGTTTTCGTGACCTATGACCCCGAGAAGCCAACTCAAATATTTGTCGTGCCGAATGTGCTCATCAGCCAATTGCCCGAGTTGATGCCCGCGGTACGCAAGATTGAAGCGAAGGCATCCATTCGATATCTGGATACTTACTTCAACAAGGGCATGGTTATCAGAAGCATGAAAGAGTCCCTGGCAGAGCAGCGCCAGGCGGTGGAAGAAAAGAAAAAGAAGGAAGGTTGAAATGATGAGGATTGGAACGGTAGGCACAGGTGTAATCGTTGATGGCTTTCTTGACGCGGTAAGTCGGGCTGACAATGCTGAAGTGATTGTCTGCTACTCACGCCATGAGGATACGGCGCAGGCATTCGCGGAGAAACACGCCCTAAGAAGATGGTACACGGATCGGGATGCCTTTCTTAATGACCCTGAGGTCGATGTTGTTTACGTGGCGTCCCCCAACTCACTGCATTTCCAATGGTCGCTTGATGCTCTAAATGCCGGCAAGGGGGTCATCTGCGAAAAGCCTTTTGTCGCAACCCATGCGGAGTGCGAAACTCTGCGCGATCTTGCCAGGGAAAAGGGTTTGTTCCTGGTGGAGGCGGTCACCGTCCCACATTTGCCCAACTTCAAACTTCTGCGCGAGCATCTTGACAAGATCGGTCCAGTCCGGTTGGCGCAGCTCAACTTTTCACAGTACTCCAGCAAGCATAAAGCGTATCTTGAAGGCAAGAACCCGAACGTCTTTAACCCTGCCTTTGCCGGCGGCGCGCTGATGGACATCAACTATTACAACCTGCGTTTCATGCTTGACCTGTTCGGCGAACCGGAAGATATCCGTTATTTCGCCAATCTTGCAGAAAACGGCATCGACACCTCCGGGGTGATAATCATGAAGTATCCGGGTTTCTACGCGGAGGCTGTAGGCGCGAAGGACAGCCGCAGCGAAAACCTGGTGCAGATCCAGGGTGAAAAGGGCTACATCAAAGTGCCGAAGGAAAGCAGCCGCTGCATCTCATTCACGGTAGTCAGCCAGGTTGGCGAAGAAACCTTCAACTTGCAGACCGATGAGAATGTGTTGGTTTATGAATTACGGGACTTTGCTGAAATCTACCGAACGCATGACCTTGCCAAAAGGGATGAATTGTTGGATATGACCTGCCGCGCGATGAAGTGGCTTGAGAAAGCGCGCAAAGACGGTGGGGTCTTCTTTGAAGGAGAAAAATAGAATGTGGATCAGGTCAACCCGGATTTACACTGAAGACGGTCTGTTGGATGGCTGGATGCGTGTTGAAGGGGGGAAGATAATCCAGTTCGGCAAGGGCGATAAAGAAGGTGCGCTAGAATTTGGCGATCAGCGCATCATTCCTGGAATATTTGACACCCACATCCATGGCACACAGGGCTTTACCCTGTGGGAGGAAGGCGAATCTGGGGATTACGACCATCAATTGGACGGATTTTTGAAAGGTATGGCGAGCGAGGGTGTAACCCTGGTGATGCCAACGCTTTTCAGCGCGACCGGTGACGGCGAAGGCGCCTTGGACGTCCTGAGCAAAGCAGCAAGCCGGGTAGGTAAGGCGCAAAATGGTGCGAACGTGGCAGGTGTGCACTTTGAGGGTCCATATCTGAACCGTGTCGGAGAAAAAGGCACCCGCCCGAAGACCCCTGCGATCAATCTGGACTTTGTGCGCCAGGCGATCAAGGCTGGGGGTGGGCACCTGAGGCTGATGGGATTAGCGCCTGAGCTGCCTCAGGCAAAAGAAATGATCGACCTCCTGACCGAAAATGGCGTGATCGCCGCGTTCACCCATTCAGACTGCAATTCGACTCAGGCTTTCGCCGCTTTTGAGAACGGCATCACCGTGGCGACGCACCTCTGTAACGTCATGACCGGTATTCACCACCGCGACGTGGGTGGGTTGGGGGCAGCCCTGCTGGATGAGCGCGTCACATGTGAACTTATCTGCGATGGCTTGCATGTCTCGAACCCGATGATCGAGATTGTGATGCGTGCCAAACCGCACGAAAAAATCATGCTGATCTCCGACTGCACCGGTTATTCCGGTGCGCCGATTGGCACTTACCGCGGCTTCCTGGGGCATTCCGGCGAGGTGATCGTGGACGATCTGGGCTTTGTACGCGAACCTGGCGGGCGCTTGCGTGGGAGCAGCAAGCCGGTGCTTTACGGCGTCTGGAACCTGGTGGAAAACATTGGGCTTGAAATCGAAGACGTCCTGAAGATGGCTGCCCTCGTCCCTGCTCGGAAATACGGCTTCGGTGATCGCAAGGGCTCCCTCAAGATTGGCAAAGACGCTGATTTTGTCGTGATTAGCGATGATTATCAGGCGCTTGAAACTTATGTTGAAGGACGCAAAGTATTCGATCGTGCTACTGAAGGGGATAAGATTTTTAATCAGCGTATGTTGGAAACCTTGATGAGGTGAGTATGGTAAAGGTAGCAACTTCCACCAGCTTTGTAACGCCGCAGGAGCCCTGTTTCATGGGCGGCTACGGCATGCGCAGGCAAAAGTCTGAGGGTGTCCTCGATGAGTTGAAATGCACCGCGGTTCTCCTGGAAATTGAAGGAAAACCCGTTGTGTTTTGTGACGTGGAAATCCTGATGATCACGAATGAAATTGTCATGACGGTCAAGGATAAGCTTGAGCGTGAGTTTGGCGTCTATCCAGAAATGGTGACTATCGCCACCACCCACACCCACGCCGGACCAGAAATCCGCTCTGATCGCCTGCCCATGTTTGATGAAGAAACCGATGACGGTTTTTGGCGCTCCTACCAGGATTTCTTGAAGGAAAAAATATACGATACCATCGCTGCTTGCTTTGAAAAAGAGCTTGTGCCTGTGGAAGCATGGTATCGCACCGTTAAAATTGAAGGTCTGTACGGCAACCGCAACGGGATTGGCAAACCTGAGGATAAAGATGTTACGCTGATCGTCTTCAAGGGCGAAAATTCGGTGGAAGCGGCAATTGTGAATATCGCCTGCCACCCAACCGTACTTGGCGCGCAGAACCTGCAGATCAGCAGCGACTTGCTGGGCTACATCAGCCGCGGTGTCAAGGAGCGGCTGGGCGTCTATCCCCTGATGATGCAAGGCGCTTCCGGGGATATGAGCAACCGCAACTACCGCCAGGGTCACGACGCTCAGGAGCTGGCTCGCACAGGAGAAGGCATCCTGGCGCAGCTTTTTGCGAGCGAAGAACTGGCGCCACTCAGTTTGGATGAGCCGTATGTGGAAGGTTATCACTGGGAAACCAATTACCCGGTGGATAAAGCCGCCCTCAAGACCTTGCAGACGCAAATCAGGCAGCAAATGTCAACCGAAGAGAATTACGACAAGCACAAAATCTTACTCTCTTCAGACTATGCCATTGACCTCAAGTTGAAAAAAGAGGAGATCACTGCCAAATTCGATGCGGCGGTCATCCGTCTTGGCGATATTGAAATCTGTAAACAACCCGGAGAGATGTTCTCGCGCTTTGGCGTGAAGATCAAAGCTGCCAGCAAGGCGAAGCTCCCGCTGATTTGGGGGTATTGCGATGATTATGGCGGCTATCTCGCGGATGAAGGCGAGTACGGTAAAACTTACGAAAGCATTATGTCGCCCATGCCCAAAGGCGCTTCCGAAGAAATTACAGATGATCTGGCATGGCTGATGGCAGTAGGAATGGAGTGAAAATGACGTATGCGAGCGAATACCTGGACAATATTGGCGAAGTTCTGGAAAAAATCAAGAAGAATCAAGATCAATACAACGAAACCGCCGCGGCGATCCTGGCACGCGTCAAACAGGGAGGCATGATCTTCCCCTTTGGCACAGGGCATGGGCATCTGCTGGCACTGGAAATGTTCTATCGCGCTGGCGGGATGATGGGCGTGAACCCGATCCTGACCGAAGAGCTCATGTTGCACAAATCTGCCACGGGTTCCTCCGCCTTTGAACGCAGTGAAGGCAAGGCTGAACCGCTTTTGGAGGAATATAAGGTCAGTGACAAAGATGTGGTGATCGTGTTCTCGAACAGCGGCATCAATCCGCTTACAATCGAGATGGCATTAGGCGCAAAAGAACGCGGTGCGCTGACCATAGCTCTGACCAATCTTAATCATTCCCGCCCTCTGCAAAGCCGCCACCACTCAGGGTTGAAATTGTACGAGATTTGCGACATCGTGCTCGACAACTTCGGTGTGTTGGGAGATGCCTGCGTGGTAGTGGCTTCGGGGATCATGATCGCGCCGACTTCCACCATCGCTGGTGCCGCAATCGTGCACACTCTCACAACCACGATGGCTGAGCTGGCTGAGGCAGAAGGCTATGAGCTTGAGCTCCTGACCTCGGGTAACGTCCCCAACGGACACGAACGCAACCTGGCGTTGATCAATAAATATAAGGGCGTCATTAAAAGCCTTGGATTGTAAGGCGTGTAGGGAATTGAAAGGAATTGTTTTGAATAGAGAATTTGTCAAAGAAAATATCAAATTAGCCGCTTTTGATCTGGATGGCACCATCCTGACCAAAAGCTTTATCACTGAGATAACCAAAACCACAATTACCAGGCTGGCTGAAAGTGGTGTGAGGACAATTGTCTCAACCGGGCGGCACCTGTTCCAGTTGCCTCCAGCAGTGCACGACATTGCCAGTTTTCAGACCGCGATTGGTTCCAACGGAGCCATGATTGGCAACATCCGCAACCATGAACTCTACTATTTTGACGGGTTCGACGTGGAAACTGCATTGAAATTTTTGCGTTGGTTGCCGACAGTGACCAATTCTTTTCATATAGCTTTCCAAGATGGCTCAGGCTACCTTATGAAGGAAGATTTTGAGCGATTATTGGCTTTGCAGCCCAACGAAGCTGAGCGGGAAAAATCCGCACGGGAATACCAGCGGGTTTACACCATCCTTGATGACATCGAGCACGTCGAGCAAACCATGAAACCGGTGGCAAAATTTGGATTCAGGATGGCAAAAGAAGAAGATGTGCTTGCAGCGGTTCGCATGGTACGCCAAAACTTCGGCTTTGAAGCAGCCATCACCGATTATCAAACCATCGAAGTTACAAAAGCCGGCGTGACCAAAGCTTCAGGCTTGAAGCGCGTTTGTGATCATTATGGACTGACAACTGAAAATGTGATTGTCTTTGGCGACAGTGGTAATGACGTGCCCGCGATGAAAATCGCTGGCTATGCTGTGGCGATGGGTAACGCCTTCACGGATGTGAAATTGGCGGCAGATGAAGTTACTGAAAGCATCCATGATGATGGCGTAGCTTTGGCAATCAATCGTTTGTTTGACCTGTAAAGGAGAAAAATGGCAGTTCAACCCTCTGAAATAAAGAAACTAAAAACCGAGCAGCGCAATCCTGCCACACTGGATATCGATCTGCTGCCAACGCTGGATATGGTGCGGATGCTGAACGATCAGAACCGGGTGCTGGCAGACGCGGTGGATGAGCAAGCCGAGCAGATTGCTGAAGCTGTGGAGCTCATTACCGAACGTATGCTGCGTGGCGGTCGCCTGATTTACATCGGCGCGGGCACCAGCGGCAGGCTCGGCGTGATGGATGCTTCGGAGATCCCGCCAACCTTTTCGATGCCTCCAGAGGGAGTGGTGGGGCTGATAGCCGGCGGCGAGCGAGCGATTAGCGGAGCAGTGGAACATGTTGAGGACGATCCTATCGCGGCAGTTGAGCAGCTAACAGCGCTTGGGTTATACCAGAATGATGTCGTCTGCGGCATTGCCGCTAGCGGTCGCACGCCCTATGTGACAGGTGGATTGGATTACGCCAAGAGCGTCGGCGCAGGCACGATCAGCGTCGCGAATAACAAGCACAGCGAGATTGGCAAGCATGCGGATGTCGCGATTGAAGTCGAAACCGGACCCGAAGCGCTTTCCGGCTCCACCCGCCTGAAAGCTGGCACAGCTCAGAAACTGGTGCTCAACCTGCTTTCAACCGCGACAATGATCCAGCAGGGCAAGACCTACAGCAACCTGATGGTGGATGTAAGAGCGACAAACGAGAAATTGCAGGCACGCTGCCTGAATATCTTGCGGGAAATCTTCCCGGCAGTGGAAACAGAACGCCTGGCGGATGCCCTGTCACGCGCGAAAGGCAGTGTTAAGCTGGCAGCCGTGATCATCAAGACCGGGCTGCCCGTGGAGCTGGCACGCGTGGAGCTCGAAAAGCACGATGGGCATCTGCGCCGTGTGTTTGGCGAGGCGTAAGATGTTGGCGAGAACAGTCATTATCCCCGAAAAGGGTCGGGCTGAGGTCGTCGAAGAAGAGCTCGACACTAGCAACCTGCAGCCTAACGAAGCCATCATCCAGGCGGAAGCCAGCATGATCAGCGCCGGCACGGAACTCTCGCGCGTTTTCGAGATTAAGAAAGGCTTCAGTTACCCTGTTCGCCCTGGCTACTCGGCAGTGGGGACGGTGCTGGTAAAGGGCGAGGCACTGACCGACCTGCAGGAAGGGGATCGGGTGTTCTACACCGGACCGCACACTTCGATCTGCCGTTTCTCGCGCGGAAAACGCACCCAGGGACCGATGATCTTCAAACTCCCCGATGGCATTAGCGCTCAGGAAGGCACCCTGATCACGCTGGGCTTAGTGGCACTCAGCGGCATCAACAGCGTGGAAGTGCGGTTGGGAGACCGCATCGGCGTCTTTGGTATGGGGATGATCGGGCTTTTGGCGGCGCTGATGCTCAAGAAGCTCGGCGCGGAAGTGGTGGCGATTGATCCGGTGGTGGAACGTTGTGCTCAAGCGCAGCAAATGGGCATTAACCAGATTGTGGATTGCCCGCCGGAAGACCAGTTGGCGCAGATCCAGGCGCGCTTTGGCGGGCTGGACGCGGCGGTGGATGTGACCGGTGCGGCTCGGGCCATCGAGATAGCGGTCCTGGCATGCAAAAAGTACGGGCAGGTGGCGCTGCTCGGTACGCCCCGCGCATCCTGCACCCTGGATGTGACCCCGATGCTGAATGCAGTCCACATGCGCATGTTGCGTGTGACCGGAGCCTTCAACAGCCTCGAGCCGGTGTTTGAGAGTGAAGGCATGCGCCTGAACGTGGCGCGCAACTTCGAAACCGTTTGCGGGATGATTTTGAGCCGTGAACTGCCGGTTTCCTGGCTGATCACCCATGTGATCGCGCCTGAGGAGGCGGAAAGAGCCTACCACGGCTTGATGTTTGAGCCGGACGTCTACCACTGCGTGGTGATTGACTGGACCAAGTAAATCTTTAATAATTATCTTAGGAAATTGGCGGAGTCCGCGAACCCCTGTAAGAGAATACAGGGGCAGGCTTAAGCGGATTCCGCCCTACAAAAAACCATCATCGCGAGCCTCATTTGCGAAGCGATCTCGTCTTTACCTACCAGCCATTACCTATGAGCTAATAGCCTTATCCGTTACAATTAGGGCATGATCCTTTTCCACAACATCTCACAATTGATCACCCTCGAGGGGGGTCCCCAGAGGGGGTTACAGCTCGGCAAGCTCGGCATGATCGAGCATGGCACGATTGTGTGTAAGGGCGAAATGATTCTGGCTGTTGGTAAAGAAAACGAGATGCTGGAGCGATATCCTGACGCCGACCGCGTCGACCTTCGGGGGCGGGCAGTTGTGCCGGGGTTCGTGGACCCGCATACCCATCTGATCTGGGCGGGGAACCGCGCCAACGAGTTCGAGATGCGCCTGAAGGGCAAGAGCTACATGGAAATCATGGCAGCTGGAGGGGGAATCCTGGCGACGCTCACGGCAACCAGGAAGGCAAGCCTGGAGCAATTAGTGGAAGAAGCACGCGTTCGTGCGGATGCTGCCTTTTCACTGGGCACCACCACCATGGAAGCCAAAACGGGCTACGGGTTGGATATCGAAACCGAACTGCGCCAATTGGAAGCTATACTGGAATTGGACGCCACCTCACCAATCGACCTCGTGCCCACCTATATGGGCGCCCACGCCATCCCACCGGAATACAAAGGCAACACCGCAGGTTTCACCCGCTTTTTATGTGAAGAGGCACTGCCCGCGACGAAGCAGTGGTGGCTTGAGCATGCCAATGGACGCCCTCTGCCCTTCGTGGACGTTTTTTGCGAAGCAGGTGTGTTCGAGATCGAAGAAACCCGCGAGATCCTGACCGTCGCGAAAGCATTGGGTTTTCCGCTGAAGCTGCATGCTGATGAATTTGAAAATCTGGGCGGTGCCAGCCTGGCGGCAGAGCTTGGAGCCACCTCGGCGGATCATTTGGTGAAGACCTCGCTCGAGGATAATGCTCGTTTGGCAGCCAGCGAGACCGTAGCGGTTTCGCTGCCAGGTACGCCTTTTGGCCTGGCCCAACAGGAGTACACCCCGGCGAAAGAAATATTGGAAGCGGATGGCTACCTTGCGTTGGCAACCGACCTGAACCCGGGCACCACCTGGAATGAATCGATGCAGTTCATCCAGGCACTGGCTTGCCGCTACTTAAAACTTACGCCTGCCCAGGCGCTGGCTGCTTCCACGATCAACGCCGCCAAGGCAGTTGCCCTGGAACACAAAGTTGGTTCGCTGGAGCCGGGAAAACAGGCTGACTTTTTGTTGCTGACCACCCCGGACTACCGCAACCTCAGCTACCGCTATGGCAGCAACCAGGTGGCGCTGGTCGTCAAAAAGGGCGTTCTCTACCCCAAAGCTGGTTAAATGAACATGAATCTGGAACTGACGCGCCAGTTGATCAATCTTGCCATCCTCATCGCAGGGGTGCTGGCGATCATCTGGGTGCTGCGGGACATCTTTAAGCTCGCCTGGCGGGTGATTCGGACAATTGTGTTCATATTGATTCTGCTGGCGATCCTGGGAAACATCCTGGGCATCATCCAGCTTCCGAGGTTGTGATGGAATTGAGCATCGAGAAAGCGCGCGCGTATTATCCCGGCGATGACCCCGTGCATGGTTTTGACCATGTTTTGCGGGTCTACCGGATAGCAGAACGGATTGGCAGGGAAGAAGGCGCAGACCTGGAAATCATCCATACCGCTGCATTGCTCCATGATTCAAAGGGCGCGGATCCACGCGGCGAGGCGAACGAACGCGAGATTCACCACCTGCTCAGCGCGGAATTTGCCGAAACCGTTCTGACCGAGATGGGCTGGCAGCCGGAGCGCATCGCGGAGGTGCAGCACTGCATCCGCAGCCACCGCTACCGCGCGCAGGATGAACCCCCGCGGACGATTGAGGCGATGTGCCTCTTTGACGCGGACAAGTTAGACGTGCTCGGGGCGATCGGGGCGGCGCGCACCACGGCTTTTTCAGCCCAGGCGGACCTGCCATTTTACCGCGAGCCTTCCCAGCGCTACCTGGAGACAGGCGAGCATGAGCCCGGTGAACTGCACAGCGCTTATCACGAGTTTTTGTTCAAGCTTCAATTTGTGCATGAGCGGCTGCTGACCAATGCTGGCAAAGTCATAGCCCAGCAGCGCGACGCCTTTCTGCGCCAGTATTTTGAACAGCTGCAAGCCGAATGCCGCGGCGAGCGGTAGTTCCAGGAAAGTGGGCTATCGGTTTTAAGTACGAACCCTTTGATCTTGCCAGCGTCCCCATCGTCTGATCGTGCAATTCCTGAGTTGGCTATCCCAGAAACCTGATAGCGCCTTCCCAATTAATTTTACTAGCCGGATTGGTTTGAGAATAAATTCCCGAAAAAGGTAACTCAAAAAAATAATTGCAGTAAAATATTACTAATTATTTATTGCTCTTTCAATATTTTGAATCGTCTGTGGGGAGTTCTCGCCGGCACTTGTTTTTCAGGTCACAGGAGGTTGAAGATGCGCAGGATGTCAGGGGCAGTCAAACTACTTAGTTCCGTTTTAGCGTTTGTTTTGCTAATCTCAGGATTTACCTCACAACCCGGGATGGTGGTCGCACAGGATGAAGGTCCCCAAGTGATCAGTCGGGACGTTGAGGTGGTGAATCCGTACTACACAGTCGAGCACCTGGTTTTGAAAGACGGTTCTGCGATTGACCGCAATATCATCAACGGACCTTCCAAGCCTTTGAATGAAAAAACGCATACCCAGTCAGCGGAACTCGATAGCAACGCCATAACACTGGTGGATTTTCCCTCTTTTAGCTGGATGTTTGGCTGCTCAGCCGTCTCAGCAGGAATGGCGGCGACTTTTTACGATAATTTTGGTTTTTCGAATATGTATACTGGTCCGACCAATGGTGGCGTTTATCCAATCACCGATTCAGGCTGGCCTTTGTGGTGGGATGGAGACAAAGTCTATTCTGCAAACCCACTGGTGGCAAGCTTAGGTGGGGTTGATGGGCGAACGGTTCGAGGCTCGATTGAAGACTATTGGGTCCAGGTGGATAGCGGTGCGGACGACCCCTATATCACCAATGGCTGGACGCAGCATCAATGGGGCAGTTCGGTTGGAGACTACATGAAGACCAGCCGATCGTCTTACGGAAACGTTGACGGTGCAACTACTTTTTACACTTGGCAGGATTCGCCTGACCAACTCACTTGTGCGGATATAGATTATTATGGAATTCTGGATGACGGCTCAACCGGAATACGAGACTTCTACCAGGCTCGTGGGTATCAGGTTGGGCATTGTTACAACCAGGCAACGGACAACAACGGGGGTGGCTTCACCCTGGCGATGTTTCAGAGTTACATCAACCTTGATTATCCGATCCTGATAAATCTCGCGGGTCACACGGTCATCGGATATGGTTACAGCGGGTCGACGATATACATTCGCGACACTTGGTCTTCAGACCCCAATTATCGTCCCACAATGACATGGGGGGGGAGCTATCAGGGCTTGCCGATGCAAAGCGTTTCAGTTGTATTGCCGATACAAAACCAGGTAACTTCGCAAAAGGTTTATCTCCCCGCAGTTTCAAAGCCGCCTATCGTGGTAAATGGTGATTTTGAAATGGGACATACTGTTTGGAATGAGTATTCCTCAAATGGATTTTCTCTAATATGGAATGACCCCGGCTTAGCCCGACAGGGGAACTGGTCGGCATGGCTGGGAGGCTCCGATAACGAGGTTTCAAGTCTTACTCAAGTTGTTACGATTCCCACAGCGAATAGCATGTTGCAGTTCTATTATGCGGCGGTTTCAAGTGAAGCCGCCTGTCAATATGATTACTTTTGGGTTCTGGTCGGGGAAAACCTGGTTTTTGCTGATTGGTTGTGTACGGAAAAAAACACAAATGGTTACGTGCCCTACGCGATTGATCTTTCAGCCTATGCGGGAACAACTCAGCCGATTAAGTTTTATATTCAAACCGATTCTTCCGTAAACAGTAACTTTTTCCTGGATGATGTCAGTATTACCAGGTATGCCGCCAATTCGGAGGAACTACCCAGCAACGATCCTCTCGACCCAATCTTCTTCCAAACCAAGTAAATCCGTTTGATAGACAAAAGCCGCTCGATTTTCAAGCGGCTTTTGTCTATTTTGTGAAGAGTCTCTTACTTTGTCGCGCAGGCGATGCAAGGGTCAAAAGCCCGCACCACACGCCCAACAGCCCGCTCCAGCTCGGCACTAATGCCCTCCGGGCTCACGTAGCGCTTGGCCGCCACGGTCAGAGCGCGCCGGATGGCAAGCATGTTGTGCACAGTGGGGATCACAAAATCTGCACTTTTGATCAGGCCGTTCTCCACCTCATAACGGTGGATCAGCGGTCCTCGCGGGGCTTCCACCAGGCCAAAGCCTGTGCCATCTTTTGGCTCGTAAGCAACTTCCGTCTCACCGTGTTCGAGATCGCATTCGAGCATCTGCTGCGCTTTTTCGAGGGCATACACTAATTCGATCCCGCGGCACAGGTCAAAAAATAGGATCGCATGGGCAGGTTTGCCGAAAGTCTCAACAAAATGCTTTAGGTAGGCATCCGCCCTGGGGGTTCCGAGTGATTCCGCCAGGTTGATGCGCGCCAGGCTGTTCGCGCGCAAGATCTGCCCCATATAGCTGCTGACACCCGCGTAGGAATATTCGCTTTCAGACACTTGCAGGTATGCTTCAAATTCATGCGGGTCAAAACTGAGCGCTTCGCTGCCATCCGGCTGCATCACGCGCAACCTCTGGCTGTTGAGGCGGTAATTGTTTGCCTCTGTAGACGCCAGGTAGTGGGTGGGCTCATCGTCGCCCCAGGTGCCGATGCGGTCTGCCATTTCCATCGACATTTCCCAGTAGATATCAACCATTTCCGCGGCAACCGGTAGCAGTTTTTGAATGGTGTGGATCATATGATCGGCTTTTTCCCGTGGGATGCCGCTGGTGACCCCACCGATTACGGTTTTGATCGGATGGATGAACTGACCGCCAGCCAGGCTGATCAGGTCGGTGCCGATTTTTCGGATTTTTAAAGCACTTTGTGCCAGCGAAAATTCACGGGCTTTTCCGGTCTCGCTCTGGGAAAGTTCAAACAAAGAGCTGGCGTTGGCACGGTCGGGCATGGTGAAGATGAAGAGGGACGTCGCCTGATTTTGAATCAGCTGACCCAAGAGCAGCACCTCGCGAATATCCAACGCCAGAGGAGGAGGCGCGATGCCAAAAACATCCTCAAGCGCTTTGACCGAGGCGACCTGGTGGGCAGTGGAGCACACGCCGCAGATACGCGGCACGATGACGGTGATCTGTTCGGCAGGTACGCCGCGCACATAATGACCAAATCCGCGCATTTCCATTGCCTGAAAATCTGCCCGGAAGACTTCGTTGTCGTGAATGTCAATCACAACACGCGCGTGACCTTCAATCCGACTGAGGGGGTAGGTGATCGTTGTCATTAGAGCATCTTCTCCTTTGTCCGTTGAGGGAGGTCGGTTTCCTGGGTGTAATCGGTGAATTGACCGAGGAACAGCGAAAGCCAGGGCGAGGCAAGGGCGGCATCGATCTCATCGGCGGGGATATCCGTCATACGGGCAAAAACACGCCGCAGGTTGTCGAGCACGAACTTAGGTTCTTTGTTTAGATAGGGGTTGGCTGGACCGCGGCAGCCCACACAGGCATGCCCGGGTCGGGTGCAAAGCGCGCCGCAACCGCCGCGGGTGGACGTGCCCACGCAGACATAGCCCTGGTTGATCAGGCAGATGTCCGGCAGGACCACGCCGCTGCGTGAGCCGGTGATGGAGGTGGGGCGCATGTCGTTTAGTTTTTGACGCCCGCATTCCTGGCAGACGATGGCAGCAATCTTGGCGTTCTCAGGATCGGTCAGCGCGGTAATGAAGAGCTCGGGTGTGGGAGGGCATCCCGGCAGATAGAGGTCAACGTCCACGAACCGGTCAAGTGGGTAAGCATTTGGAAGCATATCGGGCATGCGCAGGCGGTGCGAGGCTTTGACGAACGACTCGCGCGCGATGTGATTATCCTTGAACTGAGCAACGCCGCCAGAGAGCGCGCAGGTGCCCACAGCGATTAATTTTTTGGCGCGCGAACGCCCTTTGCGCAGATTATGGATGTCTTCATCCGTGCGCACGCCGCCAGTTACCAGCAGCACTTCCACATCATCAGGAATTTTGTTCGATGTGACCACGAGGGGCATGTAGACCAGCTGAAAATTGCTGATCCATTCGTCCGAATTTAACAGCGAGACTTCGCAACCTGAACATCCTGAGAGTTGAAGCACGGCGAACTTGGGAAGATCCTTTGATTTTTCCATTAGCCCATTTCCACAACTTTATTTTGGTTATGCACAATTATATCCAGTTATTCCCCAATTCTGATGGCTTTTATCCACAGGTTATCCACTTCGTTAGCAGAGGAATGAACAGGATAGTGTAGAATTGACCGCTGAGGTGAACATGGAACCGTCATTGGAACAAGTAACAAACTGGGTTAAGGAAGCGTCCATCATGGCGCAGCAGATGCGCGGAGAAGACCTGCAGGTGCGGCACAAGAGCAAGGCAGACCTTGTCACGGCAGCGGATACCGCCATCGAAGCCTTCATGATCGAAAAGGTCCACGCCAGCTTTCCTGAGCATAGCGTCAATGCTGAAGAGACCGGGCATCACATGGGAGACCACGACCACGAATGGTTCATCGACCCGATCGACGGCACGCTCAATTATGCCCACGGCTTGCCCCAATATGCCATCTCTGTGGGCTACGGCCACAAAGGCGAACTCAAGCTCGGCGTGATTGCCAATCCGCCAATGAACGAATTCTTCTGCGCTGAAGCTGGCAAGGGAGCCTGGCTGAACGGCAGTCCCATTCGTGTTTCTGAAACCAAAGAGTTGATCGACTCGATGCTCATCACTGGATTTCGCTATGGCCTGCTTGACACGCCCCGCTCCAACATCAACAACTTCATTCGACTGGCGCACGAAGTGCAAACCATCCGGCGGCTCGGTTCAGCCGCGCTGGACCTGGCGTATGTGGCATGCGGGCGCGTGGAAGGCTTCTGGGAGATCGCGCTGAACCCGTGGGACGTAGCAGCAGGCATCCTGCTAATCCGTGAGGCAGGCGGCATCGTCAGCACATTGCATGGCGAAGGGCATCTTCTTAAAGGCAGTGTGGACATCCTGGCAGCCAACCGTCATATTTACCCAAAGATGCACGCTATCTTGCAGGAAGAGCGCGCGAAGGCACACGGATCGTAAGAAGCCAGGGAATTTTTCCGCTAACACAGGCTACTTGAGGCTTTATCAGCCGGGTGTTTTAAATTATTCCACGTAAGTTGTGATAACGGATATAATCCTTTTATCACTTTTTTTAGGCGGTTTTGTGGAATTTATTCAGGACATTCTGTCTAATCCTCCATTATTGGTAACAGTCATTCTGACCATCGGAGTCATCCTGGTCAACGGCTGGACAGACGCTCCAAACGCGATTGCCACTTGCATCTCAACGCGGGCAATCAAGCCAAAAGATGCCATCATCATGGCTGCCGTCTTTAATTTTCTGGGTGTGTTTGTCATGACCCTGATTAACAAAAGCGTGGCTGTGACCATCAGCAAAATGGTGGATTTTGGCACCGATATTCGAGCCAGCTCGATCGCCCTTAGCGGTGCCCTGGCATCAATTGTCATCTGGGCGACAGCAGCCTGGTACTTTGGCATTCCGACCTCTGAGAGCCATGCGCTGATCGCGGGTCTCACTGGTGCGGCAGTCGCTTATTTCAACAGCTTCAAGGGCATCAATGGCGCGGAGTGGATGAAGGTTGTTTTTGGATTGCTGCTCTCCACCTTTGGCGGTTTCTTTTTGGGATGGGGTATTGCCAAACTGCTCGAACTGATTTTTAAGAACCAGGACAGGCGTAAGACTAACAAGTTCTTCAAAAATGCCCAGGTGGGTGGCGCAGCCGCCATGGCGTTTATGCATGGCGCGCAGGACGGTCAGAAGTTTATTGGCGTGTTCCTGATTGGCATGGCGCTGGCAAAAGGGCAGACTGTGCAAGGTTCATTCGATATTCCCATTTGGCTAATGTTGTTTTGATCGGTAGTCATGGCGCTTGGCACTTCCATTGGCGGATATCGCATCATCAAAGCAGTCGGCATGGACATGGTCAAGCTCGAGACTTACCAGGGGTTTGCCGCGGACCTTGCAGCAGCGCTTTCCCTGCTGGCTGCTACCCTGTTCAAGGGGTTACCCGTTTCGACCACCCACACCAAAACGACTGCCATCATGGGGGTTGGCGCTGCCAGGCGCATCCGATCGGTCAATTGGGGCGTGGTGCGGGAAATGGTGCTGGCATGGGTGCTCACCTTCCCGGGCTGCGGTTTGCTCGGCTATCTCGTGACCCGATTGTTCATTTACTTGTTTGTGTAAGGATACCTTATGGCTAAAAAAGACAACAACTACTACAACATGTTCAGTGATATCGCTGGCGATGCCATCATTGCCGCGCATCATCTCGAAAAAACGGTCAAGAGCTATAACCCCGACAAAATGGAAAAGCTCAATAAAACCATGCACGAGATCGAGCATGGGGCAGACTTGAAAAAACATCAAATGATGAAAACGCTTGTCGCCGAGTTTATCACTCCGATTGAGCGCGAAGACATCGCCACCTTATCTTACATGCTGGATGACGTGTTAGATAGCATCGAAGAGGTTTTCCAGATGTTCTTCATGTACAACGTCAAGTCGATGCGCCCTGAAGCCATCGATTTTGTGGACCTGATCGTGCGGGCTACCGAGGCTATGAAAGCCTGCTTTGATGAGTTTGAGCATTTCCGCAAATCAGATCTGATCGCCAAGAAAATCGTCGAAGTGAATGTGATCGAAGAGCTTGCCGATACGCTTTACTTTAAAACCGTGCGCGAGCTTTACACCAAAGAGAAAGACCCAATGCAAGTGATTGTCTGGGTGAGGCTGTTTGACCGTTTCGAGAGGATCTGCGATGAGTGTGAACATGTCGCGGACACCATCGGCTCAGTCATTATGAAGAATTCCTAACCATTCAGTGAGTTAAAGAAAAAACGCCCTGGCAGTAAGTTGGTTGCCAGGGCGTCTTAATTTCCGTTTTTGGGTGCTAACCCTTGGAGATTGTCACAAAAATCACTGGGCGGCGCTTCGTTTCCTCGTTGATAAAAGAAGTGGCGACGCTTTGAATTTCTTTCTGCAGATTGTTAGCCGCAAATTGGGTCAGCTTGACCACGCGCTTGCGCAGCTCACCAAACAACTCCTGCGACTCATCCTGCGCAATGAAACCGCGGCTGATGATCTCGAGGTCTTTGAATTTACCGTTGTTTTTGTCCAACTCGAGGTTAAGCAGAACGACGCCATCCTGGCTGAGCAGTTCGCGATCGCGCATGGTGGAGCGATCTACATCGCCCACGCCAATGCCGTCCACGAAAACGTAACCGCCGGGAATGCGTTCGCCAAGGCTCATCTCGCCGTGATTGAACTCAATAATGCGCCCATTCTCAACCAGGGCAATTTGCTGCTCGTCCATGCCTACTTCGAGTGCCAGGCGCTTATGCTGCTTGAGCATGCGTATTTCACCATGTACAGGAATCAGATAGCGCGGCTTCACGAGGTGCAGCAGCAGTTTGATTTCTTCCTGGCTGGCATGCCCTGAGACGTGCACGGGCATGATGGCTTCGTAGACCACCTCTGCGCCTTGCTCCATCAGGCGGTTGATTGCGCGGTAGACGAGCTCTTCATTGCCGGGAATGGGGTGCGAGGAGAGCACGATGGTGTCGCCTTGTTTAACGCCAAAACGATTGTTGGTGCCATTCGCCAGGCGACCAAGGATCGAGGTTGGTTCGCCCTGGGAACCCGTCACCAGCAGCACGACCTTGCTGTCCGGCATGGAAAGCGCCTGATCTGTGGAGACGACCTGGTTTTCATCGTAGCCGAGGTAGCCCAGTTCTTTGGCAATCCTGGCATTTTCGGTCATACTCAGACCGACAAAGCTGACCTTGCGATCGTGCTTTTTCGCGGTCTCCAGCACCTGCTGCATGCGTGAAATCAGCGAAGCAAAGGTCGCGACGATAATCCGCCCCTTCGCCTGGTAGAACACCTTGTCGAAGGCGTCGTTGATCACCCGCTCCGAGGAGGTCCAGCCTGGGCGTTCGGCATTGGTCGAGTCAGACAACAGCGCCAGAACGCCTCTACGGGCGAACTCGGCCAATTTACTATAGTCAGTCGGGCGACCGTCAATGGGGGTGTGGTCAAATTTGTAGTCGCCGGTTTGAACGATAAGACCGGCGGGGGTGTCGATGCCGACGCCGACGCCATCAGGAATGGAGTGGCAAACGTGGAAAAAATCGACCTTGAAAGGTCCGATTTGCACTGATTCGCCTGCCTGGACGTCGATTAACTTGGGTTCAACTTTCATCCCGCGCCGAATGAGCTTGTTCTTAATCAAGCCGTTGGTGAGCGGTGTGGCGTAGACTGGTGCGTTCACGTATTCGAGCAGGTGACCGATCGCGCCGGTATGGTCTTCGTGACCGTGGGTGATGACAATCCCTTTCACCTGGTTGGCACGCTGTTTGACATATTCAAAATCGGGGATGATGTAATCAATGCCGATCATGTCGTTGTCCGGGAACATCATGCC
>CAYRYL010000021.1:0-34073 GCA_964428425.1 uncultured Anaerolineaceae bacterium
AACGACACAACTATTGCTCTAACCGTATTCCTATGAAACCGTTAGGATTTGTTTCACCTGTTTCTTTTTTGGCTCAGAGTGTCCAATATGTTTGACAATCCTACACAAAATTTAAAAAACGATACTGAAGCAACATCGCTAGGTCAAATGCAAATGTTTCCGAAGTGGCGATGGCAGAAACGGATGGAATGGGTACTGAATTTCGAAAGATTTTCTGTCCAAACTATGGGGCATATATCAGACCTGAGCAATTGCAATAAAAGCTTGCAGGAAAATCAGTCCGTGGAATTCACGGTCACTGCGGGCCCCAAAGGCCCCCAGGCTCAGGATATAACCATTCTTTAGTCCTACTAAAGTAACATCTGAAAAGGCTGATCTGATGAAGATCAGCCTTTTTTTGTTGTTTTTACTCATCTCGACGGCTGTCAATTGCGGTATACTAATTAGTTGGAAAAATAAACAAAACACTACCGGAGGAAAAAGTGGATCCAATCATTAATGCTGTCTTAAAACCCAAGAGCATCGCCATCATCGGTGCATCAACCAACCCCGACAAGATCGGTTTCAAAGTCGTTCAAAACCTCAAAACTTGCGGTTATCAGGGCGCTGTCTATCCGATCAACCCCGACGCTGAAGAAATCGCGGGCTACAAATGCTATCCGAGCATCAAGGACGTGCCTTATGTGGTCGATGCTGCCGTCATTACCGTGCCGGCGCATGTCGTACCAAAAGTCGTCCGGGAATCTGGCGAAAAGGGCGTGAAGGGGCTGAGCATTATCACCTCCGGTTTTAGTGAAGTCGGCGACCACGCGCTTGAAGAAGAAATCGTCAGTATCGCCCATGAGTATGGCATGCGCATCATTGGTCCGAACATCATCGGCGTGCTCTCCAACAGCGACAAGATGAACGCGTCTTTCTATAACTACCTGCCCTACGAAGGCAAGGCTGCCCTTGTTTCTCAAAGCGGTGCGCTTCTGATCGCAATGGCTGCCGCCACCTACACCCGTCGCGTCGGTTTCGACAAGATGATCTCCATCGGCAATCAGGCTGACCTCGATTTCGCCGACCTGATCTCTTACCTGAATGAAGACGAGAGCACTTCTTGTCTCACGCTCTACATCGAAGGCATCAAAGACGGACCCAAATTCATGGAAGCCGCTCGAAAATGCACCAAACCGATCATCGCGCTCAAAGCTGGCTCATCTGCCCACGGGGCAGCTGCCGCAGCCTCACACACCGGTTCACTGGCTGGTAGTGCCAAAATTTACGAAGCCGCTTTTGAACAGGCCGGCGTCGCCCAGGCGCGAGATCTGAACGACATGTTCGACACAACCCTTGCACTCTCGCTCCAGCCGACCATGAAAGGCGACAACCTCCTGATCGTCACCAATGGCGGCGGTGTTGGCGTCCTCGCAACGGATGCAGCCGAAAAATACAGCTTGCCCCTCAAATTCGCGCCAGAAGATGTGCAGGTTGAATTACGCAAACATATGCCGTCCTTCGGTTCTGCTAAAAACCCGGTCGATATCACCGGCGGCGCTGGTCTGGCAGGCTATTACGAAGGCGTCAAGTACTCATACGCTCACCCCTGGGTGGATGGAATGGTTGTACTCTATTGTGAAACCTCCGTTACCGAACCGCAGGAAATTGCGGAAGCGATCCACAACGCCGTGCATGAATCTGGCGCTTCTGGCAAGCCCATCGCTGTATCCTTCATTGGCGGTGAACGCTGCGAATCAGCGAAACAATGGCTGATCGAACACGACATCCCTACTTATGATGCCCCCGATCTGGCAGTCAAAGCCCTGGCATCCCTGCGCAAGCAAGACGAATTGCTGCAGACTGCCCACAACACCATGTACAAACCAACGAATGTCGACAACGTTAAGGCCCGCGAAATCATTGCCGCCGCCCGCGCCAAAGGTCGCGATGCCCTGACCGAAGTTGAAGCCAAGCACGTCTTTAAGGCTTACGGTCTGCCTGTGACATCCACTGACCTTGCCAAGACCGAAGAAGACGCCATCCGCATGGCGAACGAAATCGGCTTCCCGATCGTGATGAAGATCGTCTCCCCCGACATCCTCCACAAATCCGATGCCGGCGCGGTCAAAGTGAACATCAAGAACGAGCAGGGTGTCCGCGATGCCTGGAAAGTTATCATGGAAAACTCCCTGAATTACAAAGCCGATGCTGAAATCGACGGTGTCGCGATCCAGGAAATGGCTCCCTGGGCAACCGAAGTGATCGTTGGCTCTGTCAATGACGCCACTTTCGGACCGACCCTGATGTTTGGCTTGGGCGGTATCTTTGTTGAGGTCATGAAAGACGTGACCTTCAAAGTTGCTCCGATCGATGAAGCCACCGCGCTGGATATGCAATCCGAAATCAAGAGCGTCAAGATTTTGCAGGGAGCTCGTGGAGAGACCCCCCGTGATCAGAAAGCACTCGCAGACGTTTTGGCGCACTACTCCTACATGGTTTATGACCTGAAGGACGAAATTGCCGAATCAGACGCCAACCCCGTTATCGTCTACGAAGAGGGACAGGGTGTCGCAGTTGTGGATGCCCGCATCATTTTGACCAAGAAGTATCCCTTTTACACAATTCGTAATTTCAAGCCACTGTTGGTAAAATCAGCAGTGGCTTTGATTATTAATACTGGAGTAACAACCTGGATCAGGTTTGATCCAACCACTTAATGAGGACCAATGGATCTTTCTCGACGTGATTTCCTCAAATTTGGCGCAATGAGTTTAGGCGCTGCTGCCCTGATGCCAAACACCGAAGCTGGCGCCGGATGGACCAAACCGCGTTTCATGCTGGTTGGCGAAAAATCTGGTGTGAGCATTTATAAAGAACCGGACGAGTCGAGCGTTATTCTCTACCAGCGTCAATATCTGGATATCATCAACGTCTATGAAGAGGTGATTGGTCCCAACGGACCAGCCTGGAATCCTATTTGGTACCGCTGCTGGGGTGGATTTGTTTTCAGCGGGTTGTTGTATGAAGTCAAATACGAACTAAACGAAGTCTCAAAACCAAAACGAAGCACTGGCCAACTCGCGGAAATAACGGTTCCCTATACCCGCTCGCTCTTCAAGCAAGGCAACGCTGGCTTGGTTCCACTCTGGATGTACTACTACCGCTCCGCACATTGGGTCGTGGACGTGGTGCAAGGACCGGATAAGCAACCCTGGTACAAAATCCAGGACCAACTTGGACGTACGGAAACAATTGTTCGGGCTGAGCATATGCGGTTTATTGACGACGAGGAATTTACGCCCATCTCCCCTGACGTACCTGGCAGCGAGAAGAAGATCGACGTTTCCCTGCCTATGCAGCGCTTGCAGGCATTTGAAGGTGATAACGTGGTGAAGGAGTTTAAAGTATCTACAGGCTTTCCCACGGGTGAAGGTTTGTACTCAATCAAAGGAAAATATCCATCCAAACACATGGGTAACGCGGTCCTGACCAGTGACGTCCGGGAAAGGATCTTCATGGGCGTGCCCTGGACCTGTTTCTTCGAACTCCAAATCGGGCTGGCAACCCACGGCACCTTTTGGCACACCAATTTTGGAACGCCAATGAGTGCTGGCTGCATTAACATGGCAACTGATGACGCGAATTGGATTTATCGCTGGACATTACCCCAAGCTGAACCCGAAGAGTGGGTCAAACAAGGTTGGGGGACCTTCATCAGAGTCCACAAGTAACTACACAAATTCCTGGAAGACCTGGTTTCCGAGCAACACCCCACCCCTGGTGAGTACAAAATGCGGTCCATCAGGGAATGTTCGCCATTCTGCCAGTTTCCGAGCGGTGATGCGCTCTATCTCTTTTGGGAAAGCTTCCTGAATCGTCGTCCCATATCTATTCTCAAACTCGAAACCGGATACACCTTCCCTAGTCAGGCGCATCCCCAACATCATTGTCTCCTGCTGCATGGTGTAAGGCTCGAGTTTGAGCGTTTCCACCGCTGCCGGAAAAGAGCTTACTGAGGCAGAGCCCAACCTGCTCATTAACTCTATGTAATCTTCCACAGAGGGCGAATTGGCTACGCGCAATCCATTCAGACTGCTGTGCGCGCCTGCCCCCACCCCAAGGTAAGGCTGATTCTTCCAATACACCTTGTTGTGTTTTGCTTCGAAATCTTCCCCCCTGGACCAGTTCGAAATCTCATAGTGTGTGTAACCGTACTGAAACAATGTGTCCATTGCCATTTCGTACATATCTGCACTCAGATCCTCTGACGCAGGTTGAAACTTCCCTGCCTCAACCTCGTCAAAAAGCTGCGTGCCTGGTTCAAGGATCAAGGAGTAAAGCGAGAGATGATTTGGCTCCAGTCTGACTGCCTGAAGCAGGTTAGTCTGCCAGTCAGCCAGACTCTGACCTGGGATGCCAAACATCAGATCAAGGCTGACATTGGTGAATCCTACTTTGCGGGCTGACTCAACAGCGTCCACTGCCTGGGAGGGATTGTGAATCCTGCCAAGCAGAGTTAGATCACGCTCAGAGAATGATTGAACCCCAATGCTAAGCCGGTTCACTCCGGCTTTTAGCAATCTTGCAATCGATCCTTCGTTCAGCGTTCCGGGGTTTGCTTCCAGAGAAATCTCAGTGTTCCCAGCCAAAACATAATCACTGCGAATGCATTCGATCAGGTCCTCAATCCACTCGCCTTTCATCAAAGAAGGAGTGCCACCGCCAAAAAAGATCGTGTCCACCTGAGTTGGAAGATGTTGAAGATGGTTTGCCTGGTGGCGCAGTTCGGACATTAATGCAGCGTAATAATCTGGCATTAATTCGTCTTTGCCAGCATACGTGATAAAATCACAATACTTACACCTTCTGCGACAGAAGGGAATATGGAGATAGATACCAAACATTGAGCCAATTTTACCCTGTGTTGTTGGCTTGGTTATTAGAAGCATATGAAAAAAATCCAACCTGAAAAAAATAGCCGTGGGAAACAAAACTGCCCGGTTTGCGGCACCCGAATTTCTGAAAACGCGACTCGCTGCCTGGTCTGCGGTACTGTGCTCGATGCAACTGCCACGCCAAAAAAGGATAGCCCGATCGATTCGAAACGCATTCCCGAGGTAAAAATGAGCCTCGCCGCGTTAATCGGATTAGCTCTCCTGATCCTCGCTCTGATCGGAGTGGTAGCCTTCCTGGTGATTAACCAGCAACGCGCTGGCACCGCGACAGCCCCAGCCACTGAAACACCTACTCAAACAGCAACCCCAACAATGACAGTCAGCCCCACGTATACACCAACCCTTCAGCCAGAACCGACCTGGACTCCCTTGCCGCCTCTGGACTATACCGTAAAAGCCAACGAAACCTGTTCAGATATTGCTGCCCAATTCACTGTCTCTGTGCAGAGCATCATTCTTGCCAATAATCTCGGTACCGATTGCATGCTCAGTGAAGGTCGAACGCTCAAGGTTCCACAACCAACATTGACCCCTTCCCCTGTTCCAACCGCCACGCCTGAAGTGATTGAAGTTATCGCTGATGTCTGTACCAACACGGTTTCAATCGTTATATCCTCCAGCGATACCCTGCAAGGGATTGCGATGAATTACAACGTGTTAATGAAGGACATCCAGGATTTCAACCAACTAACTGGCACCACCATCCGTCAGGGTCAAACACTAATCGTTCCTTTATGCGATCGGCTTCCCACTCCGGGTCCGACCTTGACCCCGACACCCTTGCCGCCATATCCCGCGCCAAACCTGCTTTTGCCTCGCTCAGGTGCCGCATTCTCAGCAACCGATGAAGGTGTCACCCTGCAATGGGCAGCAGTGGCAGCCTTAGCTTCAAATGAGGTATATCGGGTAAAGGTGCAGGATCTGAGTTCGGTTGAAGAGAAGATCGTCGTGGCATACATTACTGACACAAAATACATCCTGCCAACAACATTCCGCCCCACCGACAGCAATCCTCACATCATCCAGTGGAGTGTGACCGTCGCGCGCCAAATAAACCAGGACAACAACAACCCGATTTATGAGGAAGCAGGCGCGACAAGCACGTTCAGAGTTTTTAGTTGGGTTGGTACTGGTGTTCAGCCGACCACGGTGCCTTAAGCAAGCCTAAAGCCCGCAAGACATCGTTTCAAGACAATGGGTGGCAGAAATTGCTGCTGCTGCCCCCATCCCTGCTGAAGTCACAACCTGTCGAAAATAAGGATCGGCAATTTCACCTGCTGCAAATACGCTCTTTTTACTGGTCTCCATGTGATCATTAATCTTTATGGTGCCGCCAGGTTCAAGCGCGAGTTGCCCTTCAAACAGCTTGGTGTTTGGGCTATGACCGATGAATATGAACAGCCCGTCTGTAGGTATCAAGCTGGTTTCACCCGTTTTCACGTTCTCGACCACAAGCTCATCAACACCTTCACCGCCCCTGATCTCTTTGACAACCGAATCAAAAATAAAACCGATCTTAGGATTGGTTCGGGCACGATTTTCCAGGATCGCACCGGCTCGCAAGGTATCCCGCCGGTGAATGATGGTCACACTGTGGGCAAACCGAGTCAAAAAGTTAGCTTCCTCGAGGGCGCTGTCCCCACCGCCGACGACGTGGATATCCTTATCCTTGTAGAACCAGCCGTCACAAGTGCCGCAGTAGGAAACTCCTCTGCCAATGAACTCCACTTCACCAGGGACACTCAGTCTTTTGTTGTTTGCTCCCATGGCGATAATCAACGCGTCAGTGGTGTACTCGCCCCCATAAACACTGACTTTGTAAGGATAGGTGGAGAGGTCGACCGCTGAAACTTCGTCAAATACGAACTCCGCGCCGAACGCTTTCGCCTGTTCTTCAAAAAGTTGACCAAGCTGCATGCCGCCAATTCCATTTGGGAATCCAGGGTAGTTTTCAATCGTGTGCGTTAAAGATGCCTGTCCATACAGCACCAGCCCGGTGATTACCAGGGGCTTCAATTCTGCCCGGGCAGCATAAATGGCAGCGGACAACCCTGCCGGTCCCGCACCTAGAATAATCAATTGTCTATGTTCAATTAAACCCATTTATCAATATTACCTTTCCAGCCAGAACATCGACATCCGCAAAATCAGACCTTCTCACTCACCCTGAACGATTGATGAAGTTGTTGGTTCGTGACGATTTTGGGGAAAATGACCAAAAGCATGTGATAATTATCCCTGATAATGATGCCATTTTCAACCTGCCTGTCATAACCCATCTTCAGTATTTCATTATCATAGGGTCAACAGCTTTAGTGCATCGCCTATGCTATCACGATTTTGAACCAAATGGCATATAATCAGAAAAAAATTCGAGGGAATAAAAATGTCAAGAACCCAACGAGCAATCCAAGAATTTGAAAACGCCGAAGTCGAAAAGATGCGCACTTTTGAGGCATTTCTACGCATCCCTTCTGTTTCAGCTGATCCGGAGATGAAGCCAAATCTGCATCACGCGGCTGAGTTTCTGAAATCCTATTTTGAAGGGATTGGTATGGATGAGGTCAGTATCTATCCGACCAACTTACACCCCGTTGTATTCGCTGAAAAGCGCTCAGATCTCCCAGGTGCGAAAACCCTCCTAATCTACGGTCATTACGACGTTCAACCTCCAGACCCCCTTGACTCTTGGACAACACCGGCATTCGAACCGACTATCCGCGGTGAAAACTTGTATGCGCGCGGTGCTTCTGATATGAAAGGTCAAATCCTCGCATCTGTTTTCGCGCTCGAGAGCGTACTTAAAACCGGAGAATTGCCCGTAAATATCAAGTTCATCCTCGAAGGTGAAGAGGAGATTGGCTCCCCGTCCCTGGACGCCTTTATCCTGAATAACGCTGACTTGCTTGGATGTGACATGATCCTCAATCCTGATGCCGGCATGGTCAACAAGGACAGTCCCACGATTGTGACCGGACTACGCGGACTGGTCTACTTTGAAGTCCGGATTGATGGTCCAAAAGCTGACCTGCATAGTGGATTGTTTGGTGGAAACATTGCCAACCCCGCCAATGTCTTGGCAAAAATCATCGCCCAACTTCACAACCCGGACGGATCGGTGGCAATTCCTGGTTTTTATGACCGGGTACGCAACTTAAGTGATGAAGATCGCAAATATATTGCCATGAATCCAACAAGCGACGCTGAATTTCTGGCAGTCACTGGCTCGCCTGCGATTTACGGCGAAGAAGGCTTTTCGGTTCTTGAGCGTCAGGGGGCGAGACCAACTCTGGATGTAAATGGTCTCTATTCCGGGTTCATAGGCGAAGGCGCAAAAACGATCATCCCTGCATATGCCAAAGCAAAAATTTCCTGTCGTTTGGTTCCCGACCAACAGCATGCCGAAATATACGAACTCGCTGAACATTTCATCCGCTCACTTGTTCCTCCAACGGTGAATGTTAGCTTTATCAAGCACTCCGGTGGACCTTTCTACCTGGCAGACGACGCTCCGGGTTTACCAGAATACGTCAAAGCACTCAAGGAAACTTGGCAGAAGGACGTAACGTTTAAGCGGGAAGGTGGTAGCGTCCCAGTTGCGACAGTGATGCAAGAGGTTTTAGGCGTCAAGTCTATCCTTACCGGTTTTGGTTTACCCGATGACGCGATTCACTCCCCTAACGAGCATCTGCATCTGCCTACCTGGAAAAAAGGTATTGAAGCATTTATTCGCTTCCTGACAAGTTTCGAGGCTTAAGCGTGGCAGGCAATCCAAAGGAGTTAAGACTGCCCTCCTACGGTGGTCAGGCTGTTATGGAAGGGGTTTTGATGCGCGGTAAACAGCATGTTGCCATGGCTGTGCGCGCGCCAGATGGTCAGATCCTTACTTACGAGGAAGAACTCCCTGCTATTTATCGCTCAAAGTGGATGAGCGTTCCATTCTTACGAGGTGTGTTAGGCTTGTGGGATTCTCTGAACCTGGGGATGCGCTTTCTCACGAAGTCGTCTAACATGGTCAGTGGAGAAGACGAACAAATCGAAGGGAAAAATCTCGTTCTGACAGTACTGTTGTCACTTGTGATTGGCATCGGTATCTTTTTTCTTCTGCCAGCTCTGGTTACAGGTTGGTTGGATGGTCCACTCGGCATTGAGCGCCTGGGAACCCTCGGGAACTGGCTCAGTAACTTGCTCGAAGGGTTGCTCCGCCTGGTTCTGCTGATAGTCTACCTGGTGGTGGTTGGCAGGATGCCAGAGATCCGTAGAGTTTTCTCCTATCACGGCGCAGAACACAAGACCATCAACGCTTTTGAAGCTGGAGCAGAATTGACCCCTGAAAAAGTCAATGAGTTCACCCTCGTTCACCCGCGATGCGGCACTTCCTTCATGCTGACCCTCGTCTTGATCTCGATCCTGTTTTTCAGCTTGCTAGGTCCCCTAGCCCTCCACTGGCGCTTGCTTACACGCTTGTTACTCTTGCCTGTCGTTTCAGGGTTTGCCTATGAATACATCCGTTTTGCTGCAAGGCACATGGATAAATCGGCGTTTATGCGTCTGCTGATAAAACCCAATCTCGCCCTGCAAAAGCTCACCACCCGCGAGCCCTCCGAAGACATGCTGGAAGTATCCATCAAAGCCTTTACTTTAATGTTTGAGGCAGAACAGAAAGGCACGCAAGGCAGCACCTCATGAAACCATGGCAGCAGACACTGGCTGGATTTTTACTCGGGCTCGTTGTAGTCGGTTCGATCCTTCTGGTTGTATCTCCCCAAAGAGGGCAGCCGATCGCGCTTGTTACCCGCACACCAAAGCTCACGCCAGACCCTTCTGCCACGCCAAAACTTATCCGAATTCATGTTACTGGCGCAGTAAACCTGCCAGGTGTTTACAACCTTCCTGACACTGCACGCCTGGAGGACGCCATCCTCGCTGCAGGAGGTTTGTTGGAAAGTGCCGACCCACAATCGCTCAACCTGGCAGCAAATTTGCTGGACGGTCAGAGGCTATACATTCCTTCAACTTCGGATGTGACTTTAACTCCGAATGATAAAGGTTCACAGGTAGATATTCCGTCGATCGTTAACATCAACACAGCCAGCTTGGCTGAACTGGATAGTCTGCCGGGAATTGGGGAAGTCAAAGCTCAGGCGATAGTAACTTACAGGCAGCAAAACGGGCTCTTCACAGCGTTGGAAGATTTATTGAAGGTGGAAGGAATCAGTCAATCTCTCTACGAAAAGCTAGAGGGACTGATCTCCATCGGTGAATGAGATAGCATAAATAGACAGGTATAATAAGACCATGAACCTAAAAGAACGCTTGCAAGCTGACTTAGTCCACTCCATGAAAACCCATGATGACACCACAAAGTGGGTGGTCAAGATGATTAAATCAACCATCGAACTGGCGGAAGTTGCCAAAGGTAAGGAACTTGATCAGGAAGAAATCATGGCAGTCATCCAGAAAGAAATTAAGACCCGCCAGGAAGCCAGGGCTGATGCAGAAAAAGCAAAGCGCAGTGATCTGATAGCTCAGGCTGACCAGGAGATTGCCTGTTTAAAAGCTTACCTTCCTGTACAACTGAGTCTCGAAGAACTGCAAGCACTGGTACGCAGCGTGATAGCAGATTGTAATGCCACTTCGGTCAAGGATATGGGTGTCGTGATGAAGTCGCTTCAACCCCAATTAGCCGGAAGGACGAGCAACGCTGAAGCCAGCCGCGTGGTACGGGAACTTTTGGCAGGATAGACACGTGGCAAGGATGTCAACCACAAACCAACCAGTAGGAACGAAAACCCAGGGAGCCATCAAAGTCATCATCTTGGTGGTGTCGTGCCTAATAGCTTTTGGTTGCCTGGTGTTGCCAGACATCCTGAGCGATCAAGTTGAGGCAGTCCGGATCGGACAAGTTGCCCCACAGGAAATCACCGCTCCATACTCCATCACTTTCGAGTCAAAAGTCCTCACCGATGAAGCTCGCAAAACAGCTGCAGCCGGAGTGGAACCCGTCTTTCTGCCCGCAGATCCCAGCATCGCTAAAGCGCAACTTGAAACTTTAAACAACGCCCTATACTTTTTTACATCCGTTCGAAGTGACAAATATTCGACTCAACAGCAGAAAGTAAACGACCTTCGTTCAGCAGCCAATCTTGCATTAAGCGATGAAGCCTATCAAACCATTCTGGAGCTTTCTAACGAAGATTGGCAAGCCATCACCGCGGAGGCAAACAGGGTCCTCGAGTCGGTCTTACGCGATAGCATCCGCAACGACCAGATCGGTCGGACACGCAGCAATCTTCCGGCTGTCATTGATTTTGCCTTTAAGAGCGACCAAACTCAGCTTATTACCATGATCGTCTCGCCACTAATCGTCCCAACCAGTCTGTTTAGCGAAGAACAAACCCAACAATCCCGGGAGGTTGCCCGGAATGGCGTTGAGCCAATCACCAGGCAAATCATGGCGGGTGAAGTACTGGTTCGTCGGGGTCAAATTATCAGTATGGCAGATCTGGAATCACTGAACGTTTATGGGTTGGGAGATCCAGAAAACCGCAGCGAACTCCTGATTACGAGTGGGATTTTAGTCGCGGTTTGCGGAATAGTTTGCGCGATGTACTACAATCGTCATCGAAGGTCCGGGGTTCTCGCACAAAACCGGACTATTATCCTGGTAGCCGTTTTCTTCCTGATTTTTCTTGGGCTTGGACGCTTTCTGGTGATTGATCGCACAGTTATTCCATGGCTCTACCCTATGGCAGCCTTTGGTTTGACAATCGCGATCGTCTTGCGTCTCGAGACCGGTATGCTGCTCACTGTCTTGCTATCAATCCTGACAGTTTTTGGTCACCCGCGCGAGATGGAACTAGCGCTCTTCTACATCTTGCCAACCTTCGCGGGAATTTTTGTGATCGGACGAGCGCGAAGGATCAGTTCATTTTTAGGCGCAGGTGCGGTTGTGAGCCTCGTTGGAACAGGAATGGTGCTCATTTTCCGAATTGGCGATTCCTTTACAGATTGGCTGGGTTTGGTTTCACTGATAGCGTCTGCTCTGCTGAACGGAATCGCCTCAGGCACTCTGACAATCTTATTTGAAACCATCTTTTCCTTTGTTCTTGATGTTCCCACTGCCCTGCAATTGATGGACATCTCCAGGCCAGACCACCCACTTTTGCAGCATGTACTTCAAACTATGCCAGGTTCTTATCAACATAGTTTACAAGTCTCGAACCTGGCAGAACAAGCTGCGGAAGCAATTGGTGCTGACAGGTTGCTCGTTCGGGTTGGGGCACTTTATCATGATGTTGGAAAATCCGAAAACCCTGGCTTTTTCATTGAGAACCAGATCCGCGGAAATATTGATTCCCACGATGACATTTCCCCCGAAATCGCCGCGGCAACAATCATCAAGCATGTGACGGATGGGGTTGCCCTCGCGAAACGCTACCGCTTGCCTTCCAGAGTAACAGACTTCATCCGGGAACATCACGGAACGATGATAACACGCTACCAATATGGCAAAGCGCTTGCTGCAGCTGAAAATCCGGAGGAAGTAGATCCTGAACTGTTCAGGTACCCTGGTCCAGCTCCCCGTTCAAAAGAGACTGCCATCCTAATGCTCGCCGATGGTGCCGAAGCCAGATCCCGTGCCAACACCGCCCGCACCGATGAGGAAATTATCGATGTTATCAATTCGGTTATGAACGCATGCAAGGAAGCCGGACAATTTGACAACACCGACCTGACCCTAAAAGACTTGAGCCAAATCCGGGAATCCTTTTTCCAAACACTCCAACGCTCATACCATCCACGCATCCAATATCCTGAAACCCGACGCGGCAAAACTGAACCAGTCACCATCACAAATCAGGCTCAACCCACTGCTGAGAAGTAAGATGCTAACAATTAAATCACGCCAGGTAATTCGGAAAGAACTGAACAAAAAACGATTGCAGGAAGTCAGCACAACTGCCTTCAGGTTTTTGGGTTATGAAAACGAGCCAGAAGTAACACTTCAGGTAACTGACGACAAAACAATCAGAGAATTTAACCGTCAATATCGCGGAACGGATGAAGCGACGGATGTGCTATCCTTTGAAAATGCCTTCACTGATCCCGATAGTGGAGAGACTTACCTGGGCGATATTCTCATTTCATACGAAACAGCAAAAAGGCAGGCGGAAATTCGCGGCTTGGAATTGATGGCAGAGCTCGAAATGTTATTGGTCCATGGCATTTTGCACCTGTCAGGCATGGATCACGCCGAGGTCTCCGATTGGGAAGACATGTCCACACTGCAAGACTCCATTCTTGCAGAACTCAATAACCCAATCCAAAACAGCATTCACAAACCAGATTAACCATACTTTCCACCGACAATCCAGTAATTTGCTCTGCAGGTTGAGGTCTTTTCCTTCCTCAAGAGGGTAATTCGTACTTTGTCTGGTAAAATCCATCCAGGCGATCGCACGGATCTTTATAAACACGTGAATCAGTTCAACTTGCCGAATAAAAAAGGAGACCTTAGGAGTACATATGCATAAAGATTTCTTGGACATCATCGATTACACCCCCGAAGAGTTGCTTGCCTTGCTCGATTTAGCCGTTGAGCTAAAAAAAGAGTACCAGGCAGGCGGCAATCAGCCCACCCTCAAGGGCAAGGTGTTGGCTTTGATTTTTCAAAAGCCTTCACTGCGAACTCGTGTCAGTTTCGACATGGGAATGCGCCACCTTGGCGGAGACGCGCTTTACCTCTCACCGAATGAGATCGGACTGGGTAAGCGCGAGTCAATTGCCGACATCGCCCGGGTACTCTCCGGCATGGTGCATGGCATCATGGCGCGTGTCTTTGAGCACCAACACGTGCTTGAGCTCGCGAAATGGTCCTCCATCCCCGTCATCAACGGCCTAAGTGATTACAGTCACCCCTGCCAGGCAATGGCAGACATCATGACCGTCTACGAAGAGTTCGGCAAAATCAAAGATGTCAATATCACCTATGTTGGTGATGGCAACAATGTGGCTGTCTCATTGATGCAAATTGCCGCCAAATTAGGCGCAAATTTCACCATTGCCAATCCCGCGGGTTACGACATGCCGGAGCAAGCGATCGAAACTGTCAAACCGATCGCGGCTGCCAGTGGTAGCACGTTAGCTTTTCTGAACGATCCTCACGAAGCCGTCAGGGGTGCCCACGTCATCTATACCGACACCTGGACCAGCATGGGGCAGGAAGAAGAAACCGCCAAACGTGAATTGGTATTCCCACCGTACCAAATCAATGATCAATTGGTAGCTGAAGCCGAACCAGAAGCAATCGTTCTGCACTGCCTGCCTGCTCACCGAAATCAGGAAATTACAGACGATGTTGCCGATGGACCGCACTCACGGCTCTTCCCCCAGGCACACAACCGTCTGCACGCACAGAAAGCCATTTTGCAAACACTACTTGGAGAGAAATAAATGAATACAAAAGAATACATCGAAATTGAAGACAAATACGGCGCGCACAACTACAAACCCCTGAGCGTTGTTCTTTCTGAGGGCAAAGGCGTTTGGGTTTGGGATGTGGAAGGCAAGAAATACTTGGACTGCCTGAGTGCATACTCAGCGGTCAACCAGGGTCATTGCCACCCGCATGTCGTCAAAGCGATGATTGATCAGGCACAAAAAATCGCCCTGACCTCACGCGCCTTCCGGAACGACAAACTTGGTCTCTTCTACAAGAAACTGGTGGACCTCACCGGCTACGAAAAGGTGCTGCCTATGAATAGCGGCGCTGAAGCAGTTGAATCAGCGATCAAGATCGCCCGCAAGTGGGCATATGTGGTCAAGGGTGTTCCCAAGTATGAAGCTGAGATCATTGTGGCCGCAGGCAACTTCCATGGTCGCACGGTTACAATCGTTTCCTTCTCAACTGAACAATTTTACAAGGATGCTTTCGGACCCTTCACCCCGGGCTTCAAGGTGGTCACATACGGCAATATTGAAGAAATGAAAGCCGCCATCACGCCAAACACTGCCGCTGTCATGCTGGAGCCAATTCAGGGCGAAAATGGCGTGATCGTGCCACCTGATGGCTATCTCAAGGCTGTTGCTGACCTGTGCAAAGAGAACAATGTTTTATTCATTGCGGACGAAATCCAGACGGGTCTTTGCCGTACTGGCAAGTGGTTCGCCTCGCAACACGAAGGTGTTCGACCTGATGTAACCGTGATTGGCAAAGCCCTTTCCGCTGGTATGCTTCCAGTTTCAGCAGTCCTCGCTGACGATGTAGTTTTAGGGCTCTTCCAACCTGGTGAGCATGGTTCCACCTTCGGTGGCAGCCCACTCGCCGCGGCTGTTGCTGTCGCAGCTCTCGAAGTTTTGGATCAGGAAAACCTGGCAGAACGTGCCACAGAACTCGGCAATTACTTCATGTCCAAACTGCGCGAGATCGACGCCCCCGTTGTAAAAGAAGTTCGCGGTCGTGGTTTGCTGATCGGCGTTGAGCTCTATCCTGAAGCTGGCGGCGCCCGCCGTTACTGCGAAATGCTACAGGAAGCCGGCATCCTCGCCAAAGAAACGCATGATCATGTTATCCGCTTTGCCCCACCGCTCGTCATCGAGAAAGAAACCCTCGATTGGGCAATTGAGATCATCGCGGACGTGCTAAAAAGATAAGGAAGGTCGCTATGTACCGGTTTGCCAAGATCGTCGCTACGTTGGGTCCAAGCAGCTCAGATGAAGCTGTTTTGGTGGAGATGGTGAAAGCAGGCATGGATGTCTGCCGCTTGAATTTTTCCCATGGATCCCACGAGGATCATGGCGATAAAATCAAGCTGATCCGCAAAATCTCGAAAGATCTTGGCAAACCTATTTCAATTCTGATGGACCTCCAGGGTCCAAAACTACGCATCGGCGCGCTGCCTGAAGGTGTCATCAGCCTTCAGTCCGGGCAGGAAGTTGCGCTAAGTTCGCGTGATGACGCACAGAACCTGCCTGAAGGCGTGGTATTCATTCCATTTGATGTTCCCAAACTGCACGAAGTCCTCGTCCCGGGCAACCACATCCTGCTGGATGATGGGCAACTCGAATTTCAAGTGCTGCGGTTGGATGGTGAGAACATTTTTGCCAAGGTCATTCTTGGTGGAAACCTCAAATCCCATAAAGGTGTCAACCTTCCCGGCTCAAATCTTGATATTCCTGTACTTACCCCTAAAGACCTCGAAGATCTACGCTTTGGGCTTGAGGCTGGGGTTGACCTTGTCGCGATTTCTTTTGTCAAAAAAGCCTCTGACATCGAAATGGTTAGAGATACTATGCGCAGTATGGTCGGCAATCGGCGGTTACCACCGATTGTTGCCAAGTTGGAAAGACCTGAAGCGATTACCAATCTCGAAGAAATTGTCAAAGTCACAGATGGAGTGATGGTTGCCCGTGGCGACCTTGGTGTGGAAATGTCTCCGGCGTTAGTGCCATCGGTTCAAAAAGAGATCATCAAGAAGGCAAACAATTACGGGAAATTTGTGATCACTGCCACGCAGATGCTTGAGTCGATGATCAATAATCCCCGCCCCACCCGTGCTGAAGCTGCCGACGTCGCCAACGCGATCTTTGACGGAACTGACGCAGTCATGCTCTCCGCTGAATCAGCTGCCGGGAAGTATCCGGTGCAAAGTATCCGCATGATGGAAAACATCATCGTGGAATCTGAAAGCCATTCAGCCGATTGGGGGCATCACAACATCCTTCAAGCAGACGTTTCAACCGATGACGCGATCGTCATTTCACACGCCGCCCGGGATATGGCGCAGGACAAAGACGTTGCCGCGATTGTGGTTTTCACCCGATCGGGTATTTCTGCGCTTTGGATCAGCAAAACCAAGCCAAATGTGCCGATTTTTGCCTTCACACCCGAACTCAGCACCTACCAATGGTTGGGAATCTGTTGGGGCATCACACCCTTCCGCGTGCCGCATGCCGACACCCTCGAAACGATGGTCACCCACGTCGAGACGGCATTGACAGCTGCCATCCCCCTCAAAGCTGGCGAGCAGGTTGTTATCATTTCCGGTTTTCCCGTTGGCGCATTCACCAGTCCGAACCTGGCGATGCTCTACACCCTCAAAGGCTAAGCGCGAGCTACCCCCGCAATCTGAGTACAAAAACCGGTCTTTTCAGACCGGTTTTTGTAATGATTAACTCTTAGTAGAGTGAGACGTTGATCGCTTCAAGCGACTCTCTGCTGGGGCGGAGACGATCGGCTGTGAGACGATTGAGCGGTTCATCCGGGAGATCATACTGCGCAAGGATGGTCGGCGAAGCTTCTGAGAAATAGATCAGCCCAGTGGCAAAGTAGTGATGCTTGTAGGACTCCGTCAAGAGGTCCAGGGCAGCGTGGTTGTCAGTGGGGTCGTAATCCTTGTCGATTTTCTTCAAAATCATGTAGGATCCATCCTGCAGTTGGATCTCACGATAGGTTCCCTCTTCAAAATTATCAAGCTGCATCTGCTCGCGGCTGGCAAAATGCTCAATTCCCTGGATGGGTGCTTCATGCTCACGCCCCCAAGAATAGGATTGCAGAGCTTCATCGCGGTTGTTAAAAGTCACACAAGGGCTGATCACGTCGATCACAGCAATGCCAGTCTGAGACAACGCCGCTTTAATTAACTCCCGCATCTGCTTCACATCTCCCGAGAAGGTTCGAGCCACAAAGGACGCGCCGCTTATCAAAGCTTCCATGCAAAGGTCAAGCGGAGGCAGCAAATTGATGCCCTGATGTTTCAGCGCCAGACCCTGGTCCGAGGTGGCAGAGAACTGTCCCTTGGTCAGACCGTAGCAGCCATTATTCTCAATGATGTAAACCATCGGCACGTTTCGCCGGATGACATGTTTGAAGTGCCCCATGCCGATGCTGGCAGTGTCCCCGTCGCCAGAGATGCCAAGAATCTTCATCGAGGAATCACCAAAACTTGCGCCGGTGGCGAGCGTAGGCATGCGTCCGTGCAAACCATTAAAGCCAAAAGAGCGGCTAAGGAAGTAATTCGGGCTCTTGCTCGAACAGCCAATCCCGCTAATCTTCATGACCTTTTCAGGTGCGAGCCCAAGCTCCCAGACTGCCGCTTGGATCTGATTTGAAATCGCGTTGTGCCCGCAGCCTGGGCAGAGGGTCGAAGGTTTTCCTTTGTAGTCAGCCAGTGTAAAACCTAATCGGTTTAACTCAACGGTTTTTTCCATTATTTTTCTCCTTCGCGAACACGTTTTCTGCAGTCCACGCTGCTGTCAGAGGCAAACCGCCAATGACCGAGATGGAAATCAATTTTTCAGAATATTCAGATATCTCCAACGAGAGGATTTGGCGTAGCTGACCATCCCGGTTGAGCTCCACTACATAATTTCGGGCATGGCTGGCAATAAACTCTCGCACAGCTGTATTCGCAGGCAAAGCCCTTACCCGCATGTAATCCGCCTGGATGCCCATCTCCGCCAAAACATCCTGGGCTTCGATCATGGCATCATGGGTGGAGCCCATGCCAATGATCCCGATATCCGCATCAGCCTTAGCCCTGCGAATAATCGGAGCGGGCAAGTCTTTCACCACACCCTTCAGCTTCAATCCAATCCGACCCAACATATCGGACCAGTTTTTGGGGTCTTCGCTGTAGTTACCATATTCATCGTGACCTGTGCCACGCGCAAAGTAAGCTGCTTTTTCGCTCTTGTTTCCGACGACGGTGCGGTAAGGAATACCATCCCCATCAAGGTCCTTATACCGCCCCCAATCCTTGAATTGCTCGAGTTTCTCTTCCCAGATGATTTTCCCTCGTTCGATAGGTTGATTGGGATATTCAAAACGCTTGGTGACCCAGGTGTTCATACCGAGATCTAAATCAGAAAGCACAAAAATGGGGGTTTGGTACTTTTCAGCGATGTCGAGCGACCGCCAGCCAAACTCAAAGCATTCAGTGACAGTGCCCGGTATCAGGATCACGTGCTTCGTGTCGCCGTGACCAAGTGTGTAGATCATGGAAAGATCGCCCTGGGCTGTCCGCGTAGGCAGACCAGTGCTCGGTCCAACCCGCTGTACATCCCAAATGACCATCGGTGTTTCCGTAAAGTATGCCAGACCGATGTTTTCGGTCATCAAGCTAATACCAGGACCAGAAGTCGAGGTCATCGCGCGCAGTCCTGCCCAGCCAGCGCCCAAAGTGGCACCGGCAGCAGCTAGCTCATCTTCCACTTGCAAAATCACGCACGAGTTTTTTCCGGTTTTGGGGTCTTTGCGCAATTTGCCAACCTGCTCGATAGCCGATTCAACCAAACTCGTTGCCGGCGTGATCGGATACCAAGCGCAGAACTGCACGCCACCATAAAGCGAGCCAAGAGCCCCCGCGTTGTTTCCATCCGTGAGAATGTAGTCCTTAAGTTCCGGTAGCTGTTCAAGGTAGAAGTGATCTTTTTTCTCTAGGTTCTCAAGCGCGTACTGAAATCCGAGTTTCACGATGTTGAAATTAGACTCAGCCACCGCCGGTTTCCCAAGGAATTGATGGTCAATTGTAGCTTTCAAAATCTCTTCGGGGATGCAGAGTACCTGACCAACAATGCCTACATAGAGCATGTTCTCCATGTAACTCTGGAGATTTCGCGGGACATCCACTGTCTTCATCAGAGCCTTGATGGGCATTGGATAGGTAACAATCTCTTTGTCCTTTATTTCCGGTTTCTCAAGGTGATCTGCATAGAATAGCACCCCACCTTCCTGGAGATAGGACGAATCCTTCTCAATGGTAGACCCATTCATTGCCACAACCACATCATCATGAGCGACGCGCCCGGTGTATCCCCGAGCTGACGCGCGAATGACAAACCAGGTTGGTAAACCTTTGATGTTGGAAGGGAAAATGTTTTTCCCGGAGGTCAGGATCCCCATGCGAAACAATGCCCTGTAAAGAATGCTGTTGGCTGTGGCACTGCCAGATCCATTGACCGTGCAAATAGCCATACAGACTTCGTTGACTACCTTTTCATTGCCCTGCGGCGACTTTTGCGTGGTATCTAACATCACTACAATCTCTCCTTTTACTCAAATCTCTGTCGAAGATCTGCTTTTTTATAGGTTTTCATCAAATCAAAATGTGTCACCAATGCATCGTAGCCTTTTTCATAGGCTTTGCTCGCAATTGCTTCCAGCATCTGGCGATGATAGCTCCAGACCGTCTCCAGGTACTCATGGTTACGGAAAAAATTAATGCTGGAAGCATCATACAAATCCCAATAAGTTTCAAGAACGCTGTTCAGCACACGATTGTTCAAGGGACGATATATGGTAAGGTGGAACTTTCGATGCTCGATGGTCGGGATCATCACCGGATTTTGGTTGATCTTCCAGTTTGCTCGTTCTTCAAGATCTTGAAGTTCCTGGATGTGAGATTTCTCGAGCAAAGCACACGCCTCATACCAATATCCGATTTCCAACTGCCGGCGAAGTGAGGCATATTCCTGGAAAAGCTCAGGATCAACCCGTAAGCCGTACGTCATGGAAAGTGTAAGAGGACGCGTAAGGCAAAAATCATGTTTTTGGATTCCTGTCCTTGTGCGTACCTCAACAAAACCCAATTCCTTTGGGACTTCGAGTTGCTCACGCACACTCGCTGTAGAAATTCCCAATTTGGTGCTCAAATCAGAAATGCTTGGAATAGGCTCATCCTGACGGGTGGCGTCTGCAATATACTTAAGGATCGGGCTGAGTTCTTTAGTCATATTAATCTGATTAATTAGATTAATCATTGACTTTCATTTTACACGCGGTTTTCAGATTGGTCAAGCAACTTTCTGACCTAAATTAATGCCTTTTCTGTCACAATTCCCACGATCAAGCACAAAAAACCTCTCGATCCAAAAGCATCGGTTAGAATACGTTTTGATAACGATGGGTTATCGGGCAAAAAATGACCATAAGCGAATTCAACATTCCTTTTCGATACACCACCAATCGCCGCAGTGCTGTCCGCTGGGTGGCTTCCCATGCCCTGCATCACTGGCCCATTTTCCTGGTAGCTATTATTGGAGCAATCGGAAATGCCGCCCTGGCATCCATTCCCGCGCTTCAGTACGGAATTGTTTTTGAAAACCTGACCAGCGGTAATCCCCTGCCCTCTATCTTTCTCCGTGCAGGTGCGATTGTGGGAATATCACAGGTAATTCGCGGTTTTATGCAATTTTTCCGCAATTTTGGCTTCGAGGTCACCGCCCAACGCATCGAACGGGACGTCCGCGACGAGTTTTATATCAGCTTGCTCGGTAAGAGTATGACCTTCCACTCATTGCAATCCATCGGCGATCTGATGGCGCGGGCAACCAACGACATCCGCGAGGTTAACTACATCTTTAGCCCTGGTCTCAACATGGTCTTGGGCTCGATCAACTTCCTGTTCATTCCTCTTGGCATTGGCGCCTCGATCCACCCAGCTCTATTGCTCACCCCTATCTTGTTCATCATTTTCTATTTTGTGGCGATCGTATACTTCCTGAAAATCCTGGAACCTGTCACGCGCGAAGTCCGGGCAACGTTTGGCACGCTCAACAGCCGCTTGGCTGAAGATATCGACGGCGTCGAGACCGTCAAGGCGGCCTCGCAGGAGGAAGCTGAGATCAATCGTTTCAAAGCGAACTCGCAGGCTTTTCGCGACGCCAACGTCAAACAAGGAGATATCGAAGCCCGCTTTATTCCTTTGCTTCTCCTGGCACTGGCAATGGGTTTTGGGCTATTGCACGCCCTTGTGCTCTACCGCCATGGGATCATCCCATTGAGCGGTGTCATCACCTATTTCAGTGGGCTTGCGATGCTCGGTTTTCCTACCAACACCTCCATCCGGTCCTATTCGCAGATTTCTCTCGGTATCGCCGGTGCACGAAGGTTGCTTTCGGTCATGAACACGGAGAATAATCTCGACCAAAACGAAACCGGACATAGCGGTGTTATTAGCGGAAAGGTGAGTTTTGAAAACGTCAGCTTTGCCTACGACGGCAAAACACCAAATTTGCAGGACCTGACTTTTGAAGTCAACCCCGGGCAGACGGTCGCGATCGTTGGGCAAACCGGCTCGGGAAAAACCACCCTGGTCCGCCTGATCAACCGCACTTATGACCCTCTATCCGGTAGCGTGAAATTGGATGGTCTGGATTTGCGGGAGTGGAAGCTTGACAGCTTGCGTAGTCAGATCTCGATCATCGAACAGGATATTTTCCTTTTTTCCAAATCGGTTGCAGAGAATATTGCCTTTGGTAAACCCCATGCAACCCAAGAAGAAATAGTGCTCGCAGCCAAAAAAGCCCAGGCAGACAGATTCATCGCCGAATTACCAGAAGGGTACGACACGGTTATTGGAGAAAGAGGAGCAACCATTTCGGGTGGTCAGCGCCAACGGCTTGCGCTTGCCAGAGCTTTCCTGACGGACCCAAAGATCCTGATCCTGGACGACTCCACCAGCGCGATCGACAGCAAAACCGAAGACGAGATCCAACAGGCAATCAAGTTTGCATCAGAAGGCAGAACTACCTTCATCATCACCCACCGCCTTTCCCAAATCCGATGGGCAGATTTAATTATCGTCATGCGAAAGGGTCGCATCTCTGCCATCGGCACACACGATCACCTGATGCAGACCTCAAAATCTTACCGGAACATCTTCGCGGAGGCTAAGGAATAATGGGCTTCCATCAAGGTTTAACGGGCGAGGCGTACGATCGTCAATACAGCAATAAAACCTTGCTGAGTCGCATTTGGGATTATGCCAAACGTCATCGCAAATACATAAGTTGGATGACCGTCAGCATCATCCTGCAAGGTCTTTTTGCCGCCTTACCGCCGCTTTTAATCTCGAAAGTTCTCGATGAGGGCATTGCCGGCGTACCAAATGAGACTGCTTACACGATCCTGGTAGCAGGAACAATCTTCTTGCAGGTGATGGATTTTGTTTTCTATTATTTAATCCGACGGCTTCTATCCCGCATAACTGCCGACATGAACAGGGATTTGTCGATCGATGCCTTTGCCTCATCCATTGAGCAGGACCTTGCATTTCACGATCGCCTTTCTTCCGGTCGAATCGTCTCACGCATCACCACTGACACGAATGATTTCTCCTTACTCATCCGCCTCACGATGGACGTTGCCGGCTCCACTGTTCAGTCCATTGTCACAGCGATCATCCTCTTCAACACCGAGTGGCGGCTCGCCTTGGCATTAATGGCTTTTGTTCCGATCGTGATGCTGGTAGTCTCTCAATTCCGCAAACTGGCGAGGCGCGTCACCACCCAGGGCATGCGTGCCATGGCTAACGTGAACGCAACAATCAAGGAAACCATCAGCGGCATCTCCGTCGCGAAAAACTTCCGCCAGGAAGATGAAATTTACCGGGATTTCAAATCTTCCAACACCACTTCCTTCAAGGTCAATGTGCAGCGGGGTTTTGTACTCTCAATTGTTTTTCCGGTGATGCGCACCATTAGCGGCATTAGCATCGCGATTCTGGTGTATTTTGGCGCGCTAAGCGTCACCCAAGGGTTGATCACAGCCGGTGCGTGGTACATGATTCTTCTGGCAAGCGATCGCTTCCTGATGCCGATTTTGAGCATCACCTCCTATTGGACCCAGGTTCAGACTGGGCTTTCAGCCGCAGAGCGTATCTTTGCTCTGATCGATTCAGAACGCTCAGTCATTCAGAGCGATAATCAAAAGGCTGAAACCATTGTTGGCAAAATTGATTTCAATCATCTCAGCTTTCAATACTCCACAGGCGCGAAGGTTCTGGACAATTTTGACCTTCACATTGTTCCCGGAGAGAATATTGCCATCGTCGGTCACACCGGAGCAGGAAAATCCTCGATTGCCCGCCTGATCTCCCGTTTTTACGAGTTTCAAGAGGGCGAGCTGCTTATCGACGATATTGACATCCGCAATTTCGACCTGCCTGCCCTGCGCCGAAACATGGGCATTGTCACCCAGGTGCCCTTCCTGTTTGATGGCACGGTGGAGGAGAATATCCGCTTTGCCGTTCCGAACATCAGCAGGGATGAGATTACCAGCCTCGCGAACCAAATTGGCAATGGCGAATGGCTCGAAACCTTCTCAAACGGGCTTGACACCCAGGTCGGCGAACGCGGCGCGCATATTTCCATGGGGCAGCGCCAATTAGTAGCGTTGATGCGGGTATTGGCACACAAACCCGCCATATTCATCCTCGATGAAGCCACAGCAAGCATCGATCCCTTCACCGAATACCAGATCCAGCAAGCGCTTGGGCTGATCCTGCAGCACTCCACCAGCATCCTGATCGCCCATCGCCTCTCCACCGTAAGATCAGCAGATCGTATCATCGTGCTCGATCACGGTTCGATCATCGAAGAGGGTACGCATCAGACTCTGCTGGAGCAAAGCGGTCACTATGCTGAACTCTACAACACCTATTTCCGCCATCAGTCGCTCGAGTATGTTGAAGAAGCTGGGCAACTACTTGGAAAAGTGAACACTGGCACAACCCCCGTCTGAAATCCTCTATAATTAGCACTGGAGAAATGATGACAAAAGTCATTGTAGCTATGAGTGGTGGCGTGGATAGCGCGGTAGCAGCCGCCTTGTTGATCAAACAAGGTTACAGCGTGCAAGGATTGACCTTGCAGCTTTGGCATTCAAAAAGGACCGAACAAAAAGGGCTCGACGGTGCTAAGCAGGTTGCCGGACAGTTGGGCATCCCCTGGCACGTCCTTGATGTTTGCGAAGCCTTCCAGCGGGAAGTTGTGGGGTCCTTTATCGCCAGCCACCTGGAAAATGAGACGCCAAATCCCTGCGTTTTGTGCAACAGAACTCTCAAATGGGCTCAGCTGATTGAGTTTGCTGATGCACAAGGAGCAGATTTTGTTGCTACCGGTCACTATGCCCAGGTTTTGCGGGGCGAAGATGGTGAATTCGAACTCTGGCGTGCCAGTGACCCGGCAAAAGACCAATCCTACATGCTCAGCAATTTGACCCAAAAAGAACTTTCCCGTTCGATCCTGCCGCTTGGTAGTTTGAGCAAGCCTGAAGTGCGGGAATTCGCGCACAAGCTCGGGCTCGCGGTCTCAGACACTCCCGATAGCCAGGATTTGTGTTTCCTGGATCATGATGATGCCCGCCAGTTCTTGATGGATCGTGCCCCCGCAGTCACCCAACCCGGAGAAATCCGCACCACCAACGGGCATTTGCTGGGAAGCCACCAAGGATTGGCGTTCTACACCATCGGGCAGCGAAAAGGGTTGCCTGCCTACACGCAGCCGCTCTTTGTGCTGGAGAAGCTTCCTGGAACCAACACACTCATCGTGGGAACAGCCAGTGAGTTGGGGAAGAACAATTTCCTAGTCAGCCCGGTGAATTGGATCAGTGGGCAAGTGCCTACCATGCCAGTCAAGTGCGAAGTTAAGATCAGATATCGGGCAGTTCCCGTGAAATCAACCCTGACCGCTGTTGATGACAACGGTGTGATGGTAGAAACGGGTCAACTCCTGCGGGATGTCACACCCGGGCAAAGCGCGGTGTTCTACGAAGGCGAGAAAGTACTCGGAGGTGGTATCATCCGGGCAAACAGAAGGTGAGCAAATGAAAAGCAGCGAAGTTTCTTTTTTCCAAAACTCTGAGGGCAAATGGCAGGCGCAAACAGGTCAGCTTCCCCTTGAGCAGGCAGTGACGCTGATTATCAACGGCAAACCCTGGATGGAAATGCTCTGCACCCCTGCCATGATTGCGGAATTAGCGGTCGGCTTTCTGTACAACGAAAGGTTGATCAACTCAGCAGAAGAAATTTCGCGTGTGCATGTTTGTGATACGGCTGATTTTGTGGAGGTCGACACTGTCTCTCCCATCGCCAAACCATCAACCTGGATCAAAACCACCGGTTGCGGTGGTGGCCAAACCACCCAGCGGCTCGATCAGCCAGAAAAACCCAGCTTGAAAGAGGTCAACCTAAGTACAAAAACCGTTTCCGACCTGCTGGCAATTTTCCAGGAAATGCAACACGCCCAGACAAGCTCCCGGGGAGTTCACTGTTCGGCAATCTCTGATGGCGAGGACATCCAGGTGCTGGCTGACGATATCGGCAGGCATAATACCCTCGACAAGTTGATGGGTTTCATTCTTCTTAACCGACCTTCACTCTACCCGTCGATCCTGCTCACCACCGGTCGCATCAGCTCTGAGATGCTGCAAAAATCTGCCCGCATGGGCGTATCCGTCGTGATCTCCCTCACCTCCCCCAACACTACCACTGTGCAGTTGGCAAAAGATTGGGGCATGACGTTGATCGGCTACGCCAGGGGTTCGCGTTTTAATGTTTACTCTCATCCCAAGCGTTTTGTAGATCTATCGCTACCAGAATAATGTGATAGGTAACCGGCTTGACTAATCCCCACAAAACGCTAAAATAAAACATGTCCAAAGGGAAGAGTCCTGCTCGTGCAGGCACCGAAGGGGCAAGCCATTTATGGTGAAACTCTCAGGTAAACAAACCCTCAAACCTCTGAAATCAAAGATAACAGGGGCACAAATTGTGCCTCTGTTCTAATTAACAAACGCAAAAGGAGCTAAAATGTTAATTCCAGAAGAACTGAAATATCAGAAAACAGACGAGTGGGTCAAGGTCGAAAACGGCATCGCTACGATCGGCATTACCGACTATGCGCAAGATTCCCTCTCCGACGTCGTTTTCGTTGAATTTGCGATCGATCCCGATGATGAAATAAGTGCTGGCGACAGCCTGGCGACAATCGAATCCGTCAAAGCTGCCGCCGAAGTGGTCTTCCCGGTCAGCGGTAAGGTCCTCGAAGTGAACCAGATCCTCACCGACACCCCTGAGCTGCTCAACTCCGAACCCTACACCGGCGGTTGGCTTGCCAAAGTCCAGGTCAGCGACGAGTCCGAGCTTGACAAACTGATGGATTCTGCTGCCTACGACGCATACTGCCAGGAACGCTAAGCCTATGTTCACTCCACACACACAAGCTGATGTGGAGGCGATGCTCAAAACAATCGGAGTCGAAAAAGTCGAGGACCTGTTCAAAGTGGTCCCCGAACAAAATCGCTTCCCCGATTTAAACCTGCCACGTCGACTCTCCGAGATGGAAGTGGCAACCGAAATGGACAGCATCGCCTCTGCCAACGCCACCACCCGCGACTTTATTAGTTTTCTGGGTGCCGGCGCTTACCAACACTACATCCCTGCCGCAGTCGATAACCTCCTGCAGCGCGGTGAGTTCTACACGGCGTACACCCCCTATCAACCCGAGATTTCCCAGGGCACGCTCCAGGCAATCTTTGAGTTCCAGAGCCTGATCACCTTGCTCACAGGCATGGACGTCAGCAACGCTTCGCATTACGACGGCGCAACCGCCGCCGCTGAAGCCGTGATCCTGGCGAACAATCACTTCCGTGGCAAGCGTACCCAGGTGCTGCTCTCCCGTGCCATCAATCCCCAGTATCGCGATGTCATCCGCGGCTATATGCAAGCCAATGATGAGATCCACATCCTGGGAGATGACCCCGAAACCGGCATTGAGCCCGACCTGCAGAAACTGATTGACCAGATCGACCTCAACACTTCACTTGTGATGGTGCAGTATCCCGATTTCTTCGGGCGCATCATCGACTACAAGCCCCTCATCGAAGCCGCCCATGCACAGGGCGCACTCGTTGCGGTCGTGGCAAACCCCACCGCCTTAGCCCTGCTGACGCCCCCCGGTGAAATCGGCGCCGACATCGTGGTTGGCGAAGGTCAGCCTCTCGGCATCCCGATTTCGTACGGCGGTCCGTACCTCGGTTTCTTTGCGGTCAAGAACGCTTTACTTCGTAAGATTTCCGGTCGCCTTGTCGGCGAGACAGTCGACACCCAGGGTGAACTGGCTTACGTCCTCACCCTCACCGCCCGCGAGCAGCACATCCGCCGCGAGAAAGCCACCTCCAACATCTGCTCCAACCAGGGGCTGATGGTCCTTGCCGCCACGATCTACATGACCCTCCTCGGCAAGACCGGCTTCCAGCAGGTCGCGAACCTCTGCTACCAAAACGCCCACTATACCGCCAACGCAGTCCAGGAAGTCCCCGGCTTCAAACTCCCCTTCAAGAACACGCCATTCTTCCATGAATTCGTTGTTCAGGCTGACGAGAACGTCCCCGAGCTGCTGGCACACCTGCAGGATCACGGCATCCTCGGTGGATACGACCTCGGCAAAGACTATCCCGAACTCAAAGGCTGCCTGCTGATGGCAGTGACCGAGATGATTTCACGCGAAGATATCGACTTTCTGACTGATGTCTTAAGCGAGGTGGACCATGCGTGAACCAACCATTTTCGAGCTTTCTTCCACTGGACGCACCGGTGTTACCTTCCAGGAACCCGACGTTCCGTTGACTGAACTCCCGCAGGAATTCGCCCGCGCGAACTTCCCCTTCCCCGAGATTTCTGAATTGGGCGTCGTGCGTCATTTCACCAGGCTCTCGCAGAAAAACTACGCCATTGACCTCGGTTTATATCCTTTGGGCTCCTGTACCATGAAGTACAACCCCAAGATCAATGAAGCCACCGCCCGTTATCCGGGTTTCGCAGCCACCCACCCTCTTCAGCCCGAAGAGACCGTGCAGGGCAATCTTTACCTGATGTATACCCTGCAGAATTGGCTGGCTGAAATCGGCGGTTTCGCCGATGCAACCCTCACGCCTGCCGCAGGGGCTCAAGGCGAGCTGGTTGGTACGATGATTATCGCCAAGTACCACAAAGATCACGGCGACCTCAAACGCACCCGCATCCTCATCCCCGACTCTGCCCACGGTACCAACCCTGCCTCCTCTGCGATGCTTGGGTTTGACCCCATCCAGCTGCCTTCGGACGAGCGCGGCAATGTGGACCTGAAAGCCCTGGCTGAGCTCTGCGACGACACCCTCGCCGGCATCATGTTCACCAATCCCAACACGCTCGGCTTGTTCGACGAGCATACCGCCGAAGTCATCCGCATGGTGCATGCAGCTGGCGGCTTGGTTTACGGTGACGGTGCCAACATGAACGCCCTTCTGGGGGTCTTCAAGCCCGGCGAATGTGGCATTGATGTGATGCACTACAACCTCCACAAAACCTTCTCCACCCCTCATGGTGGCGGCGGTCCTGGCAGTGGTCCAGTTATGGTTTGCGAAAAGCTGGTCGATTATCTGCCCGAACCTCATGTGGTCATGACCAATCCAGGTGATGAGGAAACGCCTCCCACATACGCATTTGCCCGCCCCTCGAAGTCCATCGGGCGTGTGAAAGCTTTCCATGGTCATTTCGGCATGCTCGTGCGCGCCTTCACCTACATCGCGATGCTTGGGCAGGAGGGCTTACGGGATATCGCTGAAAAAGCCGTCCTGAATGCCAATTACCTCCAGGCAAAGCTAAAAGACACCTACACCCTCCCCTATGACCGCTCATGCATGCATGAATTCGTGCTTGAGGGCTTCTGGAAGGACGTGCCTGACGTTCACGCCCTGGATATCGCCAAACGGTTGATGGATTACAACTTCCATCCACCAACAAACTACTTCCCGCTAATCGTGCATGAAGCGCTGATGATCGAACCGACCGAGACCGAAAGCGTTGAGACGCTGGATAGCTTCGTCGACGCGATGTTGAAGATCGCTGAAGAAGCGCGCACCCAGCCTGAGCTGCTGCACGATGCTCCTCACAACACGCCAGTTCGTCGTTGCGATGAACTCAAAGCCGCCAAGGACCTCGTCTTCTGCTGCTACCCGGTCGGAGAGTGGGATAGGAATAAGTAACCATCCGGTTTGGGTCTTCCTAACCGAATCTTTTCATATTAAGAGGCTGATCATTTGCTTGATCAGCCTCTTTTTAATCCTGTTCGTGCCGGTCTCCAGACCGAGCACGGCATCTGACCGAAGGTCTCCATCACTTGTAGGCCGGATTGCGATTTTCAATCCGGCAAGTGATCGCCTGATTTAGCGACGCGGCAATCGAATGATTGCTTTGTGGGTCGAAATTTTAGATCGCTTACGAAATTGTACACTACGTGTCGCAAATGAGGCTCGCGATGACAGACATACCTATCGTTGCGAGGATTTTAACGATTTGGTAATCTGCACTTATGGAGTAAGCCGGGTTGAACCTCGCAACCCGGCTTCTAAAAGACCAGACCTTACTTCAATATCAACGGCAGGTATAGATACCTGGTGACCACCTCAACCATTCCACTGTAAACGCTCGTGTTATTTTCAGGGAACGGATCCAAGTCAACCGTTGGCTGATCGCTCGTTATCACCAGCTGATTGGTCAACTCCTCTCCATTCTGAACATCATCGGCAATCCTAACTGTCAAGCGGATCTCATTCCAATTTCCAGATCCAAACGGCCAGGTGTTCCAGGTTAGTGTCTGACCTTCTTCGATGGGTGGAAAATCAGACCACTCCGGTTGATCACCACCCCAGTGTAATTCGGCAGACACAAAAGTCGTCCCTGTTGGTAAGGTGTCAGTGAGAATGGCATTCCCGACCATGTTCCACCACCAGGCGTGACCGGGTTGAGCATTCCCGAATTTGAGCAGGTATGTGACTTCCGCACCCGGATGAAACTCACCGGTCAATAAGGTTTTTTCCACGAACATATCCGGTCCACTCCCCAATAGATAGAGTGCGCCATTATCATCTGGATAGGTATCAGCAAGCTCGCCCTCAACAGTTGAGTAGTTCAGAAATACTTGTCCTTGTGGAATTGGGTCGCTCCCGGGAATGACAACGTTGTAATTTATCCCCACACTCCAGCCCGGTTCCATCCTTTGCAATGAGACGGTGAAGTAATGTTCACTTGGAAAATCCTGCCATTGCCACCATTCCCAAAAACCAACATTTACTTTCCCATCGAGTAACATCTGTGTCGGATAATAATCTGTGACCTCAACATTTAACATCGGCTCATCACCGACGTTTTCCAACTGAAGCTGATACCAGGCATTGTGTCCTTCTCCATGTCCGTGCCAATCCCCCCATTTTGTAATCCGAAGGTTAGGACCATGTTCAAAAACGGTTTCGCTCAGACTGGCTGTGTTGTTATCAATGTTCTCTTCGCCCGTTAATGGGGTGAATACCGCGGTTTGGATAAGTTCTGTTCCCGGAGCAACGCTGGGATCAATATTAGCAAAAACTTCTATCGTGCCGTAGTATCCCGGGTCAAGATCATCAACCAGCCAGGTGACCGTGTTTCCATCCACGACAGGCTCACCAATGAGGTTTGCCCAATCCCAATGGCTCCAACCGCCAAAATGAACCCCAGCAGGGAGCACAAGCGTGATGGGTAGTGGTCCTTCAACTGGTAGATTGCCATCATTGTAAAAGTACATGCCAAAGCGATATTGACCGCCAGGGGTAAGGATGCCATTGTGCCAGCCAAGACTGATGGAAAGATCCGTGAAAGGCTTACCAACATTATCACTCAGCCAGGCTTCGTTATCCTGCTCATTTGGGTCATCATTTTCAGCAAAAATATCGACAACATTGACGAGTTCATCCTTGGGCTGAGCATTTGGATCCAGGTTCACCTTAATATAAACCTCCCGGCACGACCAACCCGGAATGGAAGGGTATTCCAGCGTCAGAATATTGCTGGTGTAAGAAACCTCACTCCAGCCAGCCTCACGGCCCCACCACGAGACCAAAGTAACTGCTGATGGTAGAGTTTCTATCAGGGATAATTCGGTGCTGCCTGTTGGTCCGTTGTTGCATACGTTGATGTTGTAGACATAATTTTGACCCGCTGCCGGCAGCCAGGTCCAGGTGCCTTTACCCACATTTACGTGGGTGTTGTTTGCGATAACTGTGCCTGAACTGGTTCTGGTTCTATCCTCCGGATTACCCGAGTCAAAACCATCAGAGCTGATCACTGCAGTGTTGATGATTTCATTCCCTACGGTCGCATCAACATGCGCGAACACGTAGAAATTGATCCAATCCCCAGGTGCCAGATTGTCCAGTTGCCAGATCACCTGGTTGTCAACCTCAGTTTTTGGCAAGCCAGAAGTATCACTGATATACGTCAATCCCTGCACAAAGGTGTCTGTGATGATGGCGTTGACCGCGTTAGCATTGCCCTCGTTGCGGTATTGAATGTTGAAGGTAACATTCCCTCCCTCACCCGGTTCGATTCCCTCGAGCCATTTTTCTATACGCAGTCGCGGAGCAGGATACCTGAACTCACCAATCAACTTGTGACCGGCTGGATCGTAGTAGGCAACCATCAAGTTGGAGGTTTCGTTCAGATCATAGCCATCGCCACTCCAATCGCAAAGATATGGATCCTCACCAGTTGGCAGCACCCAATCTTCCTGATTAGGTGGTGAGTTTTCTTGCCAAATTTCGCAACTAACCTTCAGTTCCTCGTTTTGAGGCAGCCACTCGGCATCAACAAATCCGCTGACCTGATCCCCATCAAGATCCAGATCTGCTGTAACTAATCCGACCCTGACCTCAGCTGTAAACGTCCCGCTGTCCACTTCACCATAGATCGTATCCCCTGGCTGGATGTCGGGATGGTTTGGCAGCCAGGTTGCCCCTTCTACGGTAGTAGAGAAACCTGTCGTACTGCCCCAACCTTCAATGAAGCCCGACGTCAGAGTGATGTGCGCTTTTTCGTTACCAAGATTGTCTAAAACCCTCAGGAAGACCTCGTGATCCGCTTCATAAGTGCCTTCGATCCAATCATGGTCATACTGAATAGTTAGTATCAATTCATCAGTGTAGGCTATAGGCACACTGTAAACCCAATGCCCGCCAGGATCTTGATAGAGTACAGCGATTTCCTGGCCGGGTTGAACATCCCACTCCCCTGTCCAATCGCAGGTAAACTCGCTTATCCCGTCTGGTAAAACACTCGTATCCTTCGTGGGTGTACCTTCGGGAGCTCCCCAGGGGTGACACTGAATCGGCACAGGGACTTCTGGATCCAATGTAGGTCCTGAAAGTTTGCCCGTGTAAGAGTCCGTCTCAGCCGATAACTCACCCACGAATGTGCCCAGTTGGACTTCGGCGTAGTAAGTGGTTGCGTCGACCGTCACTTCCCCAAGGACCCAATCTTCAGGCTGGAAATCCGGACGTTCAGGATCCCAAACTACTTCTCCAAAGTTCGTAGAGAAACCGGATTGCCCTCCCCACCAGGGGATCTCTGAAGTGGTGAGGGTAGTAGTTCCCTTTACTGTTACTCCATCACTTTCAGTCACGGTGAGGACAACCTCGTATCCTGGCGGATAATTTCCCTCTATCCAGTCGTGGTCGTAGTTGACATTCATCAAAAGATCGTAGGAATAAGCAAAAAAGCCATTATAGATCCAATGGCCACTCGGATCTACGTAAACAACACCCACATCCTGGTAGGGTTGAATATCCCACTCGGTTTCCGGATCCCACTCGCAGTAATAAGAGTCTTCTCCATTGGGCAGTACAAAGTCTTGCTTTCCATCGGTTGGACCGGGGGCTCCCCAAGGATGACACTGGATTTCGATTTCAACTTCAGGGTCAAGCCATGGAACATCAATTGTTCCTGAGATGCTGTCGTTATCGACATCAACCTCACCAAAGATATCCCCGACTTGAATCTCAGCTGAGTAGATTGTCCCGTCCCTATCTATTTCACCAAATACCCAATCTCCAGTCTGGATATCAGGTTGTTCGGGGTCCCAGACCACACCTTTCATACTTGTTGAAAACCCAGTATCACCATTCCACCAGGGAACCTCAGTGGTAGTCATTGTGGTTGTGGCTTTGAGGGTTTCACCATCGCTTTCCATAACCGTTAGTGTGACTTCATAACCGGATGGATACCATCCCTCAATCACGTCGCCATAATAATTGACGTGCAGGTACAGATTATTGTCAGGTACGTAAAATCCTTCGATTATTCTGTTTGTCTGGGGATCCCTGTAACCAACCCCGATCCACTGGTTCCCCTCAACGTCCCATTCAGTGTTTGGATCCCAAGCGCAGTTGTAAGCATGTTCTGGATTGCCATCGGGGATGACAGAATCAAACTTATCTGGTGCGCCACTCGGCGCACCCCAGGCATAACACTCAACCTCTACTAATCCCGGATCCGGGATCAACCA
>CAYRYL010000022.1:0-33545 GCA_964428425.1 uncultured Anaerolineaceae bacterium
AAAGTGTTACCTATGTCATTGCACAGTGTGTTACCTATCTCTATGCACTATACAGTAATCCTCAATCCGATACCTGCCTCTCGTCGCAGTGCCCTTACCGTACTCAATCGCTTTAGTGGGGCAAAGGTTGATGCAAGTCGTGCATTGAAAACATTTCTTCCCCCATTGCGGCTTACCTTCAATCATCGTGATTGTATGGGCAGGGCAATCCCAGGCGCATATTCCGCAGGAGATGCACTTGTCTGTCACAAAAAATGGGCTTGTTCTGCGGGCGGCTTTGTTGAAACCAAGATTAAAAACGTTGGATTTGATCCAGGCAAGACTGCCTGTATGAACATCGATCACCGGCTGCCGCTTTGATAGTTGACTCGCGATTCGGTCCAATTTCTGATTCGCATCGGAAATCATTGATGCTACTCTCTCGGCGGTCTCCAGTTCGGAGCCCATGACGTAATTATTCGGCATCACAACCGAGTAGGCACTATCCAGATGGAACACATTACGCAGGTTTTCCATGGCAAGCCCCGCCTCCCCGCCGCAGGTACACACCCCAAACGCAAACTCGGGCTTGCCTGAAAGCGGTTTCACGAAATCCATGACCGGTTCCGGCACTCCCCAGGCATAAACAGGAAAAACCAAGCCAATGAATTGACCCTCCAGCGACGGAATTGTAGTTTGACCCACAATATTAACCACCTCATCACCTATCCCCAAGGCGAGTTGCTCAGCCACCCAGCGGGAATTTCCTGTTCCTGAAAAGTAATAGATCATCGTTTGTTCATCCTTCTGGGTTTTGCGGTCGGACTATTTCCAGGTATCGAAAGCCGATCCATCGAACGGCTAATCTGACAGGAGCCCTTTTAACTCAACCAGGGCATCGATAGGTGTGGGGTCTTCACCATAAGCAAGTGCAAGGTAATAGGCAACATAGTCGCCAAATTGAAGCAGGCTGAACATCTGCGCCAGTTTGCCCTCACCGCTTGCTCGCACGCTGTCCACCGCCACACCCGCCTCGAGGAAGAATTTTTGTGAAAACGCGATGCGTTTGCGGTTGCGTTCGTGATCGAAATCCGAGCGCAAAAAGAGCGCCGAGGTATGCTCGTACAGGCTTTCGGGATGGTTCAGCCCCGCCAGGGCATTGTGGTTCATCTCAGGGATGCCCTCAAAGGCTGCCCAGGCTTTTGCGAGTTCGTTAATCTGTGACTTCCAGCGCCTGGCGAGCACTTCCAATTCGCCTGCTGCGAAAATGACAATGTTCCGTTCCAGTAATTGCCCTGCCAACCGTTTGGCTGGATTGCTCAAAACCGGGCTGCCTATTCCCAGATTGGTAATACCCTCAGCAAGGGCTGACGCGGCTTCCTCTACTGCCGCTTTCTGGTCTTCGATCAGCCCCAAACGGAAAAAGAGTGCCAGCAGCAGCCCGACCGTCCAACCAATCGCTGTGCGAGGCTGTCCGACGTGGTCAAAAATCCAGCAGGTTTTCCCGTTTTCCCGCGAAAGTTCAGCCAATTTACCGCCAGTTGTGATGCTCATCAAACCGCATCCGCGTTGCATAGCTTCATTGAATGAACTCAGAGTCTCTTCGGTATTGCCGGAATGGGAAGAGCAAATTACTAGTGTTTCAGGTCCGTGTGCCCAGGCAGGCAGACCGTAATTGCGATGCGCAATCGCCGGGACAGGCAGTTGGTCTGCCAGGTAAGCCGTGGCAAAATCCCCCCCAATTGCCGACCCGCCCAAGCCGCAGATTACAATCTGCCGCAAGGCGTCAACCTCAGGAATCTCCGAGTGCAGCCCAAGCTCCCAACCTGAGGTAAGGTTGGCGCCAAGCGCTTCGATTGCGGCATTCATGTTTTGCGAGTCGAGAGGGTTCTTTTCAATCATAGGTCACTCCAAAAGGTTATTGGCTAATCTTATCTTAAAATGGAGTATCTGGCTTATCTTTTTATTGCAGGTCAAGGTGTGGGGCTGGGAGAGGGGGTGGCAGTGGGCGGCTCAACGACCACAATCGAGACGTAAAATGGCGTATCCGCGTTCATCCCGAGCCCAAAAAGCGTTCCATCCGGAGCCTGGAGCATCCAGTTACTGCGATAGGTTCCAAGTTGAATGGGAGCGGTCAACTCAACGCTTAGGTCCACAGCATACCCCGGCAGTACCTCTCCCGGTAGGAATTGATCATAAGCAGCGCCGAGAGGGTTCTGGGAGTAGAACACCAGTTTATATAGCCGTGTCCATTTGCAGGAGCCGGAATTGACCAGCCTCCAGGTTTTAATGAAGGTCTCACCCGCAGGGATTTGCGTCCCATCTGGAATGGTGAGGTCGAATGGGGTGCCCATCCCAGCCCGGTTGCAGGCGGATTGGGAGGTGGCAGTAGCAGCGTCAGTGGGTGTACGGGCGATGGTCGCGATCACGGTTGGGATTGGCGTGTTCGTGCCGGTTGGCAGTGGAGTGTGGGTAGCGCTGGGAAGTGCGGCTTGCGTGAGCACCGCAGCCCGGGTGACCTCGAAGACAGCAGTCTGCAACAACTGGTCCTGGTTAGGCGTTGGAGGTGGCGCCGTTGGGATTGGCGTCTGCGGCATGCAAGCAGAAACCATCCCCAAAAAGACGAGCAGAACGATAAGAAATCGCTGGCGCATAAGTAAATTGTAATGCAAAGCGGGAAAGGAAGTAGCCTGCTACGCCAGCACAGATTTTCGTAGGGCGAGATTGAGGGCACCTCGAGCCAGGTGACCAAGGAATGTTTTGTGCCCTCAATCCGCCGATTATGGTGTTCTGGGTGGGAAGGGGTGATTATTGCGAATGATTAATGATGCCACGGCGGATTGGAAGCACACAAAGGTCTTCACGTGATGATGTGAGTAGTCCTTCCAATCTCGCCCTACGGCTATTGTTAAGCCTAGCAACTTGCCGATTTTGGGTGGGCAAGGTATAGTTACCAATCATCAAAGAATCAAACCCGGAGACAACTTTATGTCCGTTGAAAGCCTGGCATCCCCCTTCAAAACCCGCAACGACCGCTGGCTGGATAAAGCCGTTTTTCCCTGGTGGCCCAACTTCACAGTCGAACAGCTCTTGATCGCGCTGATCATCATTCTCACCCTCATCACGCGCTTCTACGACCTCGGCGCGCGCACCATGGCACACGACGAAATCAACCACGTCGTCCCCGCCTACACCATCGAAAACTACGTCTACGATCCTGTCACCCACGGACCGTTTCAGTTCCACGCACTGGCGCTTTCGTATTTCCTCTTTGGCGACTCGGACTTTTCCGCCCGGATACCTGCAGCCCTCTTTGGCATCGGGGTGGTGATCTTCACCCTTTTCGCCTGGCGTCGCTATCTCGGTCGGGTTGGGTCGCTATGTGCCGCGACGCTTTTCATGATCTCGCCGTATATCCTCTTCTATAGTCGCTATACCCGCAACGAGATCTTCATCGTCTTCTGGGGGCTTGTGATGCTTTGGCTCTTCCTGCGCTATATGGAAGACGGTCAAACTAAGTGGCTCTACTGGCTGACTTTCATCACCGCCATGCATTACGCCGACAAAGCCACTTCCTATATTTTCACCGCGGAAGCCTCGATCTTCCTGGCCTTATTGTTCATATTTCAAGCCTTGCGTCAAAACTGGAAATCCGAAAATTCTAAAAGTCGCTTCCAGATTGCCGTGGTAGTTACCCTGGCATTGATCCTTGTGACCCTTGGCGTGTATGTGCTCGGCAAGACCCCTGCCCCGATGCAGTCGGGTGTTGTCCCGCCGGTAGCCGGAGTTGAAGGTGTAAGCCACCTGATCAACTCAAAACTGCCCTTGATTGCTGCTGGTGCGCTAACAGGCATCTCAGCAATTGCTGCGCTTGTTTTCCTGGTTCAGGGTCTTGGCTGGAAGCAGATCCGCTCCTCCCGCACCTTCGACCTGATTGTCCTGCCCCTGATCCTGATACTTCCCCTCCTGATTGCATTGCCGCTGAAGCTCCTGGGATTCGACGCCACGGACTACAGCCAGGCGGGCATCGTTCGCTCCGGGATCGTCTTCACCCTTCTGATTGCAGTCTCACTCGTGCTTGGTATGCTCTGGAACCGAAAAACCTTCTTGCGCAGCGCAGCGATCTTCTGGGGCATTTTCATCGTCTTTTACACCACCTTTTTCAGCCATGGGGAGGGTTTTTTCAAAGGTATTGTCGGCGCACTTGGTTACTGGATGCAGCAGCAAACTGTTGAACGCGGCACGCAGCCGCTTTACTACTACGCGCTGGTTCAGATCCCTGTTTACGAATATTTGCCCGCGTTGGGAGTGATAGTTGCCTTCATCATTGGGCTATTCCGAAAACTCTTCCTGGCAAAGGTGGATGAACCTTTTACCCACCTCGCGTCTGCCCCAGTGGAAACCGAACAGGATGAGGTAGTCGAAATCGAAGCTGAAGTCGAGCAAGTTTTCGTTAAAAACGAGGAACGCGAAGATGCCCACTCCCCGGATGCACTGATCGCGGCTGAGGAATTACAACTTGAAGCAGAATTACCCGGCGAAGAACTGGAAGATACCGCAAAACCTCGACTCTTTGGGCGATTCTTCACCGATCCGCCTTCAGACTCAAGCCGCGCCAAAGAATTACCCACGCTTGCCCTGCTGCTCTTCTGGTCGGGGATGAGCCTGTTGGCATTTTCCTTCGCCGGTGAACGCATGCCCTGGCTGACCACCCACATCACCATGCCCATGATCCTGACCACCGGCTGGGTATTGGGCTACCTGATCGAGAAAATCGACTGGCAGGAAGTTCGCGAGAAGCATGGCTGGCTTGTTTTGCTCTTGAGCGGTGTCTTTTTCGTCGCCATTGGGACCTTGCTTGGAAGCCTGTTGGGCAATGATCCGCCTTTCCAGGGAAAAGAACTACTTCAGCTCCAAGCAACTAGTGATTTTCTGCTTGCGTTGGTAGGCACGTTCGGTGCTGGCGCAGGTTTGTTCGCCCTTCTGAAAAAATGGGGTGGTGCCAACTTCTGGAGGGCTGCCCTGCTGGCATTTTTCGGCTTGCTCAGCCTGCAAACAGCCCGCACAGCCTACCGCGCCGCCTACATCAATTACGATAACGCCAAGGAGCTGCTGGTCTACGCCCACTCCACGCGCGACATGAAGGATACCGTCGAGCAGATCGAAACCATCTCCAAACGGCTCTACGGCGATAAAACTATCAAGGTCGCCTACGACAACGACGTGCGCTACCCCTATTGGTGGTACATGCGCGATTACCCCAACAAAGTCGATTTCGACACGAACGTCAGCAAGTCCCTCCAGGACTCCCCCATCATCGTGGTCGGCTCATCGAATTTCTCGAAAATCGAGCCGGTGGTACGAGACAGCTATTATCGTTTTGACTACAAACGCATGTGGTGGCCTAATGAATCCCTTTATCGGGGTTGGTCAGTTTCGAGCGTCTTGCGCGATTGGAAAGACCCTGCCAAACGCTCTGCCATCTGGGAGCTTTGGTTCAATCGCGACTACACGCAGTACGCCACCGCCTTCAACAACCCCTCCCTGACCCTCGCCACCTGGTCGCCCAGCGATACCGCGCGTATGTATATCAAGAAAGATGTCGCCGCCATGATCTGGGAGTACGGCGTCAGCCCCGAACCCGAAGAACCACGCGTGGACCCCTACGCCAGCAACACGGTCAGCCTCGAGCCATTGAGTGTGATCAATTTTGCGGGCGATACGACCTTCAACGCACCCCGCGACATTGCCACTGCCTCCAACGGCAGCCTGTTTGTCGCGGACTCACGCAACCATCGCATTGTGCACCTCGACTCGCAGGGCTTGTTCCTGAATGCCTTTGGCGGATATGGTAACGTGATGGATGGCGAAATTCCTGGCGGATTAATGAACGAACCCTGGGGCGTCGCGGTCGGCATCGATGGGAATGTATACGTTGCGGACACCTGGAATCACCGCATCCAGGTCTTCACGCCCAACGGGCAGTTCCTGCGCATGTGGAGTGTTTTCGAAGTCAACGGGCTGCCCGATGGCTTCTGGGGTCCCCGTGGGATCGCCATTGACAAGACCGGGCGCGTCTTTGTGACCGACACTGGTAAGCAGCGCGTGGTGGTCTTCGATTCGAATGGTACCTATCTGACTCAATTTGGCAGCTTAGGTTTGGAAGCCGGCAACCTGGACGAACCCGTCGGGATTGAGATTGGTCCGGACGGCAAAATCTACATTGCCGATACTTGGAACTACCGCGTACAGGTCTTTGAACCGGACCCATCCGGGCTGCAGTTCCGCTCCGCCAAATTGTGGGAAGTGGACGCCTGGACCTCTGACTCTTTGGACAACAAACCCTTCCTGGCTCTGGATCAAGACGGCACTGTCTACATCACCGACCCTGATCGTGGACGTGTGATCGGATTTGACAGCGAAGGCAACTTCAAAGTACTGTGGGGCGGATTCGATAACAGCTACATGATGGGAGTCATCAGCGGCATTGCCACCACACAGGATGGGAAGGTCTGGGTCTCCGACTCTATCAGCAACACCCTGCTACTCTTCCAACCACCGGAGTAACTCTGAATTAGCTTGAGCATGGATATAAAAAAATAGCCCTTTCGGGCTATTTTTCTTTAATCGTTCATTGCCTGATACAGCTCCAGGTGAGCCTGGCGCAACACATTTGGATCCATCTTCTCGACCTTGCGGTCGTAGGTCAGGTAGCCGTTGATCTCAGTCTCGATGTCGGTGGTTTGGGTATAAATCGCCACGCAAAGCCCCAGCGGGATGAGAGGTTTCACCTGTTGCTCAAGCAGTCGCAAGTAGGCGTTTGTTAGTGAATCGGCATCTTTGTGGTGACCGTAACCAAAGCGCTTTTTCTCGGTGTAGACGTGCCCATCCACCTGCAGGGTATAGCCGCCAAACTCGGTCACAGCCAAAATTCGCTCGTCCGGTTGCGACGCACTCAGGGATTTCACGTAGACATGCCGGCTCTGGAAGTCGCCGCCTCCCTGGTCAAACCAGCCTGAAGCATGGTCCACCAGGCGGGTTGGATCGTAACCCTTGACCCAATAAGAAGTAAGGATTGCGTGGAATTGCCCCCAGCTTTCGTTAAAAGGCACCCACACCCCAATACAAGGGAAGTGGTAGAGGCTGTCAATCAGCTGGCGTAGTTCCTGGCGGTATTCCTCGCGGTTGGCGGCATCTTCCCTGCCAAAACGGTGCAGCCGGCGAATATCTGAGCGGTGGATACCCGAGGTGAAGGTGAAAGCCACGATGGCGTCCTTGGTGGTGCGCCCGCCGTTGGGCATGTCCTGCCAGACGATCATACCCAGGCGGTCGCAGGCGTAATACCAGCGCGCCGGCTCAACCTTGACGTGTTTGCGGATCATGTTGCAGCCGATTTTTTTGGCGTATTCGATGTCAAAAAGCATCGCTTCTTCGCTTGGGGCGGTATAGAGACCCTCAGGGAAGTAACCCTGGTCGAGCGGACCATACTGGAAAATGGGCTCGTCGTTAAGCGTAAAGCGCCAAAAGCCCTTTCCGTCACGCCTTTTACCAAATTTGCGCATGCCAAAGTAGCTGCCCACCTCGTCCACCACCACGCCGTCAACTTTCAGCTTGAGGGTCAGGTCGTAGAGATGTGGGTGATCAGGATGCCACTTTTTGGGGTCGGGGATGTGCAGCAGCAACTGACCGGCAGCAGTTGCGCTCCCTCGAGCCACTTCCTGCCCTTCAAACGAGGCGATCGCTTCCAACTCCACACGAGACAGATCGAGCCCCTCGGAAAAAGCCACTTCTACAGACAGGTTGGATGCGTCGAGGTTAGGCGTCAGTTTCAGGCTGCTGATGTGCTGAATGGGCACCACCTCGAGCCAAACCGTCTGCCAGATACCTGAAACAGACGTGTACCAGATGCCGTCTGGTTGGAGGCGCTGCTTGCCCTTCTGATGCAGCGCAGCTTCGGTGGGATCGGTGCAAGCCAGCAGAATCTCATTGTCGCCTTCCACAAGAAAGCTGGTGACATCAAAACTGAACGGTAAAAAGCCGCCCCAATGGTCGCCGACCTTGTTGCCGTTGATCCACAGCTCGCAAGCAAAATCGACTGCCCCAAAGTGCAAATGCACCACTTCGTCCACAGAATGTATCACCTGAAAACTGCGCCGGTACCAGATTTTTTCATCCGGCTGCAGCACATGTTCCACGCCAGAAAGCCTGGATTCCGGTGCGAAAGGCACCAAAATATGTTCCTTAAAACTTTCAGGCTGAGGAGCCTCCAAATTCAGAATGGCAAAATCCCACCAGCCGTTCAGGTTCTGCCAGTTTCCACGGACCATTTGCGGGCGCGGGTATTCCGGCAGGGGGATCGGCTGATCGACCTTCCAGGGTGTGGTCAGGTTGTAGTTAACTATATCAGGCATCTTGTTCCTCGTTCACACTGTGTATTTTATCAGATCGAATGAACACGAGGGGAATCAGCGCCAGCAGGCCTAAAACCGCACCTACCTGGAAGATCAGGGGCACCGGGATGAAGCCTGCCTGCCCGTTAAGCACGGTTGGAATGCCGAAGCCTCGAATAAGAGCGGAACCGATGCCAGGTCCGATCAACATTGGCAGCAATACCAGGAAGATCATGCGGATACCCAAAAATCGCCCGCGGCTCTCTTCTGGCAGCAAATCCTTCAGCCACGACATGGCAGCGATCGATGCCGACATGTTGAACATCTGCCAAATTAGTCCGGCCAGCGCGAGAAGTGGGAGGCTGCGGACAAAAGAGAAGGCAAAACTTCCCAGGCAGGTGAGCAGGATTGAGAGCGCCATCATCAAGCGCTTATTGACCTTGTCAGCCATGATACCAAGCGGAACGGCTGCAATGGCACTCCCAATGATCACCGCGCCACCAATAATGGCGTATTCCGTCTTGCTGACACCGATGAAGTTGTTGATGTAAATGATCATATAAGGGAAAGCCACCTGGAAGCCAATCCCAAGCAGCATTGCAGAAATCAGGATGATGAAGAGCACGGAATTTTCCCTTAGGGTTTGGCGATGGAAAAGCTCCCTGATCTCGGTCCAAATCCTTTTTTCGGATTTCGGAAGATGATGGCTTGGTTGGTCCGTCAAAAACCCACCAGCAAGCAAACCCACCAGCGTCACGATCCCGCCAAGCACGTAAAAGAAAATGAAGTAACCAACGCTTTCGATCAACGCGCCAGCTGCCACGATGGCCACCAATTGGGCGATGAACAGGCTGAGATTAAGCACGCCTTCCACCTTGCCGCGCTGGTCCGCTGGAGCCACATCCGCAGTCCAGGCGCTGAAGGCAGCGTCGTTAGCGCTGGAGCCAAAGAATGTCATCAGGCAGTCCAGCAAAACCACCATCATGACCGCCAGTGTAATGTTCTTGATCAGCGCTGTCATAGGGAAGAGAGCCGTCATAACACCCCAAAGGATATATCCAAACAGGATGTATACCTTACGCCGCCCCCATTTCGCGCGGGTTCGGTCGCTAAGAGTGCCCATCAATATGGTGGTGAGAGTAGCAACGATCGCGCTGGCAGCCACCATCCAGGAAACTGGACGAGGGTCAGGGGTAATGGTGTCGAACACGAAGGTATTGAACCAGGTGTTTTCCACTGCCCAGGCGATTTGCCCGGTGACTGCCAGTGCAATCATGACTGCCCAGGTTCGTTTGGATATTTTCGATGTGCGTTCGGAGTTATTGATCAAGATTATGCCCTCGTTTTCGTAGTGCCCTAATTCTAAGTTACTACAGGGGAATTAGGGACAAACTCTTGCCTTTTGTGTGCAATTAAGAAAAATACTGGATCTTCGCAATTCCACCTGCCACCTATTCTTAACCCTTAGATAATCTATCGTTATTGTTCTCCCCTCCGAAAGGCTCTTATAATACCATTGATATTAAGTCATCTTTTCGAAACGGAGTGTTATGTCAACAATCATTGTAGAAAAAATCGCCAAGAGTTTCGGTGCTACCCAAGCCGTTAAAGACGTTTCCTTCGAAGTCAATCCTGGGGAGATTTTTGGTTTGCTCGGTCCAAATGGATCCGGAAAAACTACTTCCATCCGGGTTATGCTGGATATTTATCAAGCTGATTCTGGCAGTGTAACCATCCTCGGAGGTCCAATGACCAACGAAAAGCTCAACCACATCGGCTACCTACCCGAGGAACGCGGTCTCTACCAGGATGTGCCGCTGGATCGCTGTCTGACATACCTTGCCACGCTCAAAGGGCTCACGGAAGACCAGATAAAAGAACGCCTGCCAAAATACCTCGCCAAGTTCGACCTGACCGATCATGCCAAAAAGAAGGCCAAGGAACTGAGCAAAGGTATGCAGCAAAAGGCGCAGCTCATCGCCGCCCTCATCCACGACCCTGAAATCATCATTATTGATGAGCCCTTTTCCGCGTTGGACCCCGTCAACACGCAGTTGGTCAAAGATCTGTTGATCGAGCAGCGAAACGCCGGTAAAACCATCGCCATGTGCACCCACCAGATGAACCAGGTGGAGCAGCTTTGCGATCGCCTGGTGTTGATTGACCACGGTCAGGTGCTTTTACAGGGCGAACTCTCAGCAATTCGCGACAGTTTCCGCACCAACGAGGTGATCATCGATTCGCTCAACCCCCTGCCGGAGCAGCTCAAAGGCGTTTCTCGAATCGAGAAACTCAATGACGCCTACCGCCTCACCCCACAGCCGGGACTCTCTGCCCATGAACTGCTCGACGCATTGGTGGCGCAGGGCATCAAACTCAACTCCTTTGAAGTGGCAGTGCCCACGCTCGATGAGATCTTCATCCGGGTGGTAAAGGAGGGCAACGGTGATAATGAATAAAACCGCAGCTGTTGCCAGGTACGAATATTTGCATCATGTCAGCACCAAACGCTTCTGGATCTCCCTCTTGAGTGTGCCGCTCGGTTTTGTCTTGATTTTTGTGGTCTCGGTAGTGCTTTCCTTTCTCTCTTTCGACACCCGCCCGGTTGGGCTCGTGGATAACGGCGATTTGATCAAGATCGAACCTGACAATTCAGTGAAGTCGACCTTCTTGGATCCACAAATCTACCTGTATGTCTACCCCGACGAAAGTGCTGCACGTACCGCAGCTGCTAATAATGAGATCCAGGGTTTTGCAGTTTTACCAGAGGATTATGCTTCTCGTTTTCAGCTGACCTATTGGACAAACAAGCAGCCTGATAGCGGCATTCAGTCAATGATCACCAGCTTTATCAGCAGAAATCTAATGGTTGCTGAGAACATCGAACCGACAGTTTTACAACGCATCAACGAGGGCAGCAATATCACGCTCCAGTCGATCGACGGCAGTCAGACCTCCGACGGAACTGGCTGGCATCGGATCGTTGTACCGGTCGTGATTGGCATGCTAAACTTCATCGTCGTGATGAGCAGTGGTGGCTATTTGCTCAAGGCATTGGTTGAAGAAAAAGAAAACCGCACCATCGAGATCATGCTCACATCCGTCCCCTCGCGGGAAATTATGGCGGGCAAAATCATCGGCAATCTCGGCGTCGGTCTGACTCAAATTGCCGCCTGGATCCTTTTGCTCGGCATCGCGGGGTTCATCTTCCGCGACAAGTTGGGATTCCTGGCTGACTTCAATCTATCGTTCTCATACCTGGCGATCAGCATCGCTTTAATGGTTCTGTCGTTCCTCTTCACCGCGGCGCTAATGGCAACCATTGGCGCGGCCATGACCAGCACCGAGGAATCGCAGGGAGTGATCGGCTTGATGGTTTTACCGATGATGTTTCCGTTTTATTTCTTTAGCGTCTTCCTCAGCCACCCCAATGGCATTCTCGCCAGAGTTCTGAGTTTCATTCCCCTCAGTGCCCCCCTGGCACTTTCTCTTCGCATGGCGTTTAGCTCAGTTTCGCCGTTGGAGATCGGGCTCGTATTCGCAGTCATCATTACTTTTACCCTGCTGATGTTCTGGCTGGCAGGGGTCGTCTTCAAACGCGGCATGCTTCAATACAGTAAGAAGCTCTCACTCAAAGAGATCTTCAACAAGGAGACCCGCAATGCGTAACATTCTGAAAGTCTTCAAATTTGAATTTCTGAACGTGCTCAGCCGCCGGTCCTTCATTCTGACCCTGATCCTTGTGCCCCTTATCCCTTCCTTGCTGCTGGGGGTCTTGAATCTCATCAACCAGGACAAAGCTCCTTCCGTCCAGGAAGTGATCATCCAGGAAGTTGCCAATCCTCTGCCCATTGGTGTGGTTGACCCCGGAAATGTGATCAAAGAATATCCCGAATGGCTCACGCAAGGCAGGCTCGTGCCGGAAGAATCAGAGGCAAGTGCTCGCGAGAAAACCGCCTCAGGTCAATTGCAGGGTTTTTATCTGATTGAACCTGACTATCTCGAAACCGGAAAGATGCGCTTCATCAAACCTCAGATTAGCATGATCACCGAGCTCCTGCAGCAGGATGTGCTCAAAGATCTGGTCAATTACAACCTCCTCGGGGCTGACCAGCAGCGCTACATGCGCTTTATGAACCCCTCAACGTTCAACTTCGAATACCTCAATCCGGAAACCGCCGACACCCGTGACCAGGCAAACGCAGCCACATATTGGGTGCCTTACGCGGTCACCATGTTTTTCTATATGATCATCCTGATTAGTTCCGGCATGATGCTCAACGCTGTCTCCAAAGACAAAGAGAACAAAACCATCGAAATCCTGCTCTCTTCCGCCAAACCCCTCGATCTCTTCATCGGTAAAATCCTGGCATTTGGCTCACTCAGCCTGGTGCAGATGGTGGTTTGGTTCGGGACCTTGGTCGTGATCGCGAAAGTGGGTAAAACCACCCTGCCTTTCCTGGAGGCAATCAGCATCCCGACCAGCGTGGTTGTGGCAAGCATCCCCTTCTTCATCGGTGGCTTTCTACTTTATGGCAGCCTGATGGCAGGCATGGGTGCCGTAGCTCCCAACCTTCGTGAAGGCAACCAATCTACCTTTGTGTTGAGCCTTCCATTGATTTTTTCAGTCATGTCCATCAACCAGCTGATCGAGACCCCCTTCTCAAGCTTCACCACTTTCATGACACTCTTCCCCTTCACATCCCCGGTTGTGATGCTCACACGCCTCGCGGTCGGACCCGTTCCTCCGTGGCAGTTGATAGCCAGCATCGGGTTGTTGGTGGCGGCAGTGATCATCATCATCCGCGGTGTTGCCAATCTCTTTAGTTCCCAGTATCTTCTCAGCGGGCAAAAGATGAATATTAGTGTGTTCTTTCGGACGGTGTTTATTGGTCACCGCAGGGCTTGATCTTTCCTGACCAAAACAGCAGACCGAACGGTCTGCTGTTTTTTTGGCGTTATACTTGCAATACCTCCCTTTAACGAGGCACTTATGAAGGCACACAAATCTTTATTAATCATCTGCTTGGCATTCCTGTTTTTTAGCGCCTGCCAACCGCAACCCAACACTGCCACACCCACTGACCCGATGGATAGTGTGCGCACGGAAGCAGCGCGCACCGTTGAAGCGCTCACCACCCAAATAGTGGCAACAGACCAGGCAGCCCAAACGCAAACAGCGATTGCTTTCGTGCCCTCCCCCGTGCCGCCAACCCCCGAGCCTACGCTCGCGCCAACACTCAGCCTGCCGACTGAACCCCCGATTCCCACCGCAGCCCTGCAGCCCAGCCCCACTCCATCCGGAAGTTGCGATCAGGCAGCCTTTGTCGACGAAACCATTCCTGATGGCAGCCAATTCCCACCAGGCGCTGTCTTCACCAAGACCTGGACGCTGCGCAATGCCGGCACTTGCACCTGGAATACGGATTACGACATCGTTTTCAGCAGCGGCAACGCCATGAATGCGCCCCAAGCCCTTCCTCTCTCCAAGGATTCTGTGCCGCCTGGCAGCAGTGTGACCATCTCCATTCCGTTTACGACCCCACTGGTTGGCGGCAGTTACCGGGCGGATTTCAAGCTGCGCAACGCTGAAGGCGTGCTCTTTAGTTTCAAAGACCCATCCCAAAGCTTTTGGGTGGAAATCCAGGTTATGACCGGAAAGATCGACCTGGTTGCTTTGGCGTGCAGCATTCGCTGGAGCAGTGCTGCTGGTGAGCTCCCTTGCCCAGGTCTGCCAACAGACTCACGTGGCTTTGCCTACACCGACTTTGCGCCGGTACTTGAAAATGGCAATAAGGATGACGAACCTGCCTTGTGGCTAGGCGTCCAGCAGATTCAGGATGGCATCCTGCGTGGCACGTTACCTGTAATGCTCATCCCGGAAAATGCCAAATTCAGCACGGTTTTAGGTTGTGCGTCTGATCAGAAATTCTGTGACATCACATTCAGGCTCAGCTACCAGGAGGGCGATAAGCCCGCGGTGGAAATCGCCCACTGGCAAAAGACGAACGATGGCAAACTGTTGAAGATCAGCCAGGATCTCTCCTCGCTTTCCGGAAAAAGTGTGCGGATCATGTTGCAGCTCGAAGCAAATGGTTCGTCTCAAGGCGACGTAATCCACCTGCTCGCGCCAGTTATTGCGCCCTGATCTCTGCGCCTGTGCTTGACAAAACAGACAATCACCTTGACAATTACCATTAATACAACCTGGTCTTCTGCTGACTTGGAGGAATTATGAGTCGAATTGTTTTAACAAAAATATTGCTGGGGCTCAGCGTGGCTGTTCTCGCGCTAAGCGCTTGTGGACCACGCGTGATCACTCCCGACCCTGAACAAATGAAAACCTACGTAGCTGAGACCATCGCGTTTCAACTCACCCGAACTGAAATTGCACGCCCAAGCGAAACCCCCACACCAACGTTAGCACCTTCCCCCACTCTGGCTCCCCCCACCGCAACTGTTTCTGTTCCAACTGCTGCGGTTGGTCTTCCAACCAGCACCACAGCCGGACCTGCCACTGCCACGCCTCCACCAGCACAATCAGGAGTGGATGCTGGTGTCTGGACCTTTAGTGTACCTGCGGACGGTTCCAACATTCAGGCTGGCGGGGAATTTAAGGTGGTAGTGACCCTGATGAACACCGGCACCACCACCTGGAATACCAGTTACTACATCATGCACTCCGGTGGACCTGCTATGGGCGCTGCCACCAAGATCAACATCCCCTACGATGTGCCGCCGAACATGAGCGTGCAGATCACAATCGAGTTTACCGCCCCCACTGAGACCGGCAAAGTCAAGAGCGATTGGATGGTCGTGAACCCCAGTGATGTTGGTTTTGCCATCTTCTGGTTTGAATACAACATCGTCTAAGCAGGCAGCATGTCCCTTGAAGCGTTGATCAAAGCCGAGGCAATAAGTCTCGGCTTTGCATTTTGCGGGTTTAGCCGCGCGGATACCCCACCCCATTACGAAACCTTTCTGGACTGGATCAATGCTGGTCATCATGCCGAAATGGACTACATGGCACGCCCGAACGCTCTCGAAGCCCGCTACGACCCCTCAAGGCTGTTGCCTGGATGCCAGACGGTCATCAGCCTTGCCGCATCTTATCCTGCCCCTGTGGATAGTCACCAACGCCTTCCAAACCAGGGAGTAATTGCCGCCTATGCCCTCTTGCCTGATTACCATGTAATCCTGAGAGCCGCTCTCGAGCAATTAGCGCGGAAAATTGCCCAACTGACGGACCAATCCTTCTTTTACTTCATCTGCGTCGATACCGCCCCAATTCTTGAAAAAGACTATGCGCAGCAATCGGGTTTAGGGTGGATCGCGCGAAATTCGCTCCTCACTTCCCCAACTAACGGTTCCTGGCTGTTTCTTTGCGAACTCCTGGTCAGCCTGCCCCTCAAACCAGACAAACCCCTCATCAACTCGGATTGCGCCGATTGTCACCGCTGCCAGATGGCTTGCCCCACCAAGGCGATCCTGCCAAACCGCACGATCGACGCCAGGCGCTGCCTTTCCTATCTCACGATAGAGCACCGTGGACCCATCCCGCATGCTTTTCGCCCGCTGCTTGGTCAGCGCATCTTTGGCTGTGACACCTGCCAAACCATCTGCCCCTCCAACCAAAAAACAACGAACATCGCCCCCTTCTTTGATCAATCCCAACACCTTGAGCCGCATCCGGACCTGCTCGAGTTGTTTTTGCTCACTGAAGTGGAATTCAAATCGCACTTCGCCAACACCCCTGTCTTGCGGACGAAGTTCCAGGGCTTCCGCCGCAACGTCGCGATCGCGCTTGGCAACGCCCGCCTGGAACTGGCCAAACCCGCTTTGATGGACTGCGCCGCCAACGAAACGGATGCGGTTGTGCGGGAAGCAGCGCAATGGGCGCTCTCCCAGTACTGAAATAACCCTAACGAGTTGCCTTTGTGGCATAATTAGCAAAAATCAGAGCTTTGAGGAGAGCTTATGCAAACTTTGCATATTGTTTCCCACACGCATTGGGATCGCGAATGGTATAAGACCTTCCAGCAATTCCGCCTGCAACTCGTCCATCTTGTGGATAATCTCTTGGTCATCCTGGATAACGACCCGGATTACCGGTATTTCATGCTGGATGGGCAGACAATTGTGCTCGAGGATTACTTGCAGGTTCGCATGGCAAATCTTCCCCGGCTGCAGAAATATATTCAGGAGAAACGTATCCTGATCGGACCTTGGTACATCCTGCCGGATGAATTCCTGGTCTCGCCTGAGTCGCTCGTGCGTAACCTGTTGGTCGGCAAGAATATTTGCCAGCTTTTCGGTCAACGCATGATGGTTGGATACATTCCCGACCCGTTCGGGCATCTTTCGCAATTACCGCAGATCCTTAATGGCTTTCACATGGACACTTCCTGCCTCTGGCGCGGTGTTCCGGATGGCTCTCCTACGTTGCTTACCTGGCAGTCTCCAGATGGCTCCAGCGTACTGTTGGCTCACCTCTACGATGGCTATGGCAACGGCGCAGACTGGCCGGCTGCAGATCCTGAGCAGTCTGTTTACAGTCTCGATGCCAAAGCGGACAAGATCCAGCCTCACAATCCTGCTTCGCATTACCTCATCATGCGTGGCAGCGATCATCTTGAACCGCGTCCTGAACTCCCTGAGCACTTGCTATACTTCAACCAAAACAATCAATCCGACCGTCAGGCGCTCCACTCCACGCTCCCAGCCTACCTGGCTGCGGTTTCAGACGAGATTGCTGAGCAGAGCCTGTCCCTTCAGACCTTGCATGGAGAATTACGTGATCCCCAAAAAGCCCACCTCCTGCCGGCTGTGCTTTCAGCCCGGATGTGGATCAAGCAGCGCAATCACTACGCCCAGAATCTACTCGAACGCTGGGTAGAGCCGTTTTCCACCTGGGCAGAACTGCAAACCCGCGGCGAAGATGCCTTCACACCTCCCACACAACATCAAAAATCCAAGCGTATCGCTGACCCTGGCTCGGTCATTCATCAAGCTTGGAAGCTGCTCCTCAGCAATCACCCGCACGATTCCATCTGTGGTTGCTCGATTGATGCTACCCACAACGATATGATCAGCCGCTTCGACCAGGTCGATCAGATCGGTGAAGAACTCACAAATCAGGCCTTGGATGCTCTCAGTTTCGAGATCAACACTTACCGCGATGGCAAACACGGCGAATACGCTGCTCTGACGGTTTTCAATGCTTCCCCGTATCCTCGCAGCGCGATCGTAAACACCTCGATAGCTCTCCCAGCTGGACTCAAATCCCTGCGGGTCATTGATGCTGAAGGCAAGCAAGTCGCTGTGGATTACCTTTTTGGCGAACGGGAATTACTTGAGTCCAACGCCAATGTACCCTATGCCTCTTTGGATATTCTCGCGGAAGATCTCCCTGCCATGGGCTACCGCACTTATTGGATTTGCGGATCTGACGAACCTGAAGAAATTAGCGACGATTTGGATGAGGAACTGGAAGATGTCATCTCCAATCAATACCTGGAAATTCGTGCCGCGGATCCCAGTGGCGGACTCACCCTGAAAGACCTTCGAACAGGTCGGACTTTTGAGGGTCTCTGCCAGATCGTTGATGTGGGAGACCGGGGCGATGAGTATAACTTTACTCCTCTTGAAAAAGATACAGAAATTACGCCTACCCTGGTTTCTACGACAACTTACAAGACCAACCTCTACGAGACTCTCATCCTGAGCCTAACCATCGACCTGCCCGTTTCTTTAACTGAAACACGCGATAGTCGCGAAGAAAGCACGCTTACACACAACATTGACGTTCTGGTCACTCTGGTCAAAGATGTGCCGCAAGCCGAAGTCCAGGTCTACTTTGAAAACCAGGCACTTGACCACCGCCTAAGCGTCAGGTTCCGTACCGGACTGACCGTCGAGACTGCCCGCTTTGATGGGCACTACGATATCCTCACGCGCCCCATAGATCTCCCCGAGACCGATGGCACCTGGCGCGAGTTACCCCGACCCGAAAGGCCACAGCGAAGCTTTGTGGACGTCAGCGACGAGCATGGCGGCTTGATGATTTCTAATCGCGGATTACCCGAAGTAGCGGTCATTCGCGCTGAAAACGGTGAAGCTGTTATCGACCTCACTTTGCTGCGTTCAGTCGGCTGGCTCAGCCGTGACGACCTTTGGAATCGGGTGGGTCATGCCGGTCCGCCCCTGATGACCCCCGACGCGCAGGAGTTGCGCCCCTACACCTTCGACTTTTGCATCATTCCACATGGACCCGACTTTTTTGAGGCTCAGAAATTAGCACAATCTTTCCAGGTTGATCTGGATATCAGAAGTTCCAACTTGCACACAGGCAGCCTTCCATCCGAGAATAGCATGGTGGAAGTTTCACATCCTGAATTCATGATCACAGCCATCAAACAGGCTGAAGATGAAAGCGGCTGGCTTGTGCGTGGTGTCAACCTTGCGGACGAAAGCATCCACCTGCGCCTGAAACCTAACATGCTCAACAAAAGCGCCCATTTGGTTAACCTGGACGAAAGTCTCATTCATGACCTGCTGCAGCAGACTGACGGTAGCGTTGAACTTGAGGTTCCGTCAAAACGTGTCATCAGCATCTTGTTCAGGATCACTGACTGAGGTCCTGTTCTTGACTAAAGCTGACTTTTTCATTGCGGACATTCCCATTCAAGGGCGCCTGATCCTGGCGCCTATGGATGGCATTTCAGACGCCACCTTTCGGCTGCTCACGCGCAAACTTGGTTCAGCCTATTCAGTCTCAGAGTTCATCAACACCCTCGACTATGCCCATCAAAAAACCTATGAGAAGAAACGCCTGCTGGCTCGTGATGAAGAACGCCCCTTCGTGGCGCAATTGCTCGATAACGATGCGGTCCGCATGGCTGAGTGCGCTGCCCGCATCGAGGAAGAGTTCCATCCCGACATAATTGATATCAACATGGGCTGCGCCGCCAAAAGCGTGGCAGGTCGCGGAGCGGGCGTGGGTATGATGCGCAACCCACAACTCGTTAAGGATGCTGTAATGTTTGTCGGTCGTTCGGTGAAAGTCCCTGTTACCGTCAAGATGCGGCTTGGATGGGACAGCAATTCGCTCAATTTCCTTGAGTTAGCACAGCTTGCGGCAGAAAACGGCGCAAAAGCCATCGCCCTTCATGGACGCACAGGCAAGATCTCTTACCAAAAACCCGCGCAGTGGCAGCCAATCGCTGAGTTAAAGCGCGCCTTTCCGCAGCTGCCTGTTATCGGCAATGGCGACGTCGCCACTCCTGCTGATGCCCGCCGTATGCTGGAAGAAACTGGCTGCGATGCGGTCATGATCGGGCGAGCTGCCAAAGCCAACCCTTGGATCTTCTCCTGGCGCAGTCGCGATCAGGTGAGCATCCAGGAAGTGGCGGATACAGCCCTCTGGCAGCTGAAGGATATGCTGGCGACTGACCCGGAAAACGCCATCATGCCTTTCCGAAAATACCTGAAAGCCTATCTTGACCCCTGCGATCTTCCGCGCGAAACCACGCGATCCCTGCTTACATGCAATGACGCCAACCAACTTTTAGCATTGGTGACCGAAACCTTTGCCAATCTTGGAGCAACCATCCAGTAAGTCCCTCGGGATCCGCTGACATCCAGGGGTAAAATTAGAACCAATCAAACGAGGAGCCCTAAATGAACATGAACCAATCTATTGAGAATAGCTACAAGCGCACTATCCGTGCCTGGACAATGTACGATTGGGCGAATTCCGCTTTCGCCACCACCATCATGGGGGCGATCCTGCCCACTTATTTTGCTGCCTATGTCGCAGTGGGTCAATCTGTCCCGATCTGGGGCAGCGCGGTTGCCATCGGCAGCCTGATTGCTGCCTTGATGAGCCCCATCCTCGGCGGAATAGCGGACTTTAAAGCTTCCAAAAAACTTTTCCTCGGGCTCTTCGCGGCTCTTGGCATTATTAGCACCGCTCTGTTATTTTTCGTCACAGGTCCTGAACACCTAACGCTCTGCATTGTTCTTTATGTTCTCGGTACCATCGGCTTTGCTGGCTCGCTCGTTTTCTATGACTCCCTGCTGCCGCATGTTGCAAAACCGGAAGATATGGATAAAGTCTCATCGCGCGGGTATGCTCTTGGATATATTGGCGGCGGAGTGCTTCTGCTGATTAACGTTCTCATGATCTTCTTTGGACCAAACTTGCTAACGAACATGCCCAAAGACGAAGCCACCCAATTAATGACAAGGCTCAGCCTGGCGAGTGTGGCGGTGTGGTGGGCGGTTTTCTCCATCCCCCTCTTCCGAGGTGTTCGGGAACCAACTGCCATGGCAGAGAAACGCGAAATTGGACAAAATGGCGTCAAAGTCAGCCTCCAGCGTCTTGGTAAGACCTTTCGAGAGATCCGCGATTACAAGGACCTTTTCTGGTTCCTGCTGACTTTCCTGGTCTACTCCAACGGCATCGGCACCATTATCACCATGGCGGCAGCCTTTGCGACAGACCTGGGCTTCAGCACGATGACGGTGTTGGGAACTTTCCTGATGGTTCAGTTTGTAGCCGCGCCATTTGCCCTGCTTTTCGGCAAACTCGGCACGAAACTCGGCAACAAGAAGGCCATCACCCTGAGTTTACTGATCTACACGCTTGTCGCGATTGTTGGCTACTTTATGAGCAAGGATTGGCACATGTTCGTGCTTGGCTTTGGTGTCGCAACCGTTCAGGGCGGCAGCCAGGCTCTGAGCCGTTCTTTAATTGGTAAACTTATGCCCAAGAGTAAAAGCGCTGAATTCTTTGGCTTTTTTAGCGTATCAGAGAAATTCAACACAATCCTTGGTCCCTTAACCATGGCACTGGTCACCAAACTCACCGGTGACCCCCGCTATGGCATTGTTTCCCTCGTTATCTTCTTTGCGATCGGCATCTGGATGCTCCAAAAGGTCGACCTCGAACGCGGCTCCCGCAAAGCCAAAGCAGAAGATGAACTGATGGTGGTGGTTGGGTAAGCAAGATCACCTCGACTTACGTCTCTCCAAGCCTCCCAATTCCGACTGGGAGGCTTTTACTAATCACTTTGACCATACTTTAATTGTCACTTTACATACTGTTCAAAGTGACTATAATTCTGGTGCATATCATCATAATTCCGGGAGAATTGACAAATGAAGAGATTCCGCGTCGCGGTATTGGCAAACATCAAGGCAAACGCGCCTGCTTTTGAAGGCATGAGCAAAGATCAATGGGACGACCTCGATTCTGAGTCCACCGTTCTTTCACTGGTTAATGCCATCCGCGCTGGTGGACACGAATGTGAATTCCTCGAAGCCGATGAATCCATCATCGACACCGTTCGGGCTTACAAACCCGATATCTGCTTCAATATTGCCGAGAGCCATTTTGGCGACTCCCGCGAAGCGCAAATCCCTGCCATCCTTGAGAAGCTCCAAATCCCCTACACTGGCTCAAAGGTTCTCACGCTCGCGCTTTCTCTCGACAAACCGATGACAAAGCGCATTCTCGCCTGGCACAACCTGCCTACCCCAGAATTTCAATCCTTCGAGCGCGAGGATGAACCCCTGGACGAAGGCATGCACTACCCCCTTTTCATCAAACCCAGTCGCGAAGGCACAGGAATGGGCATCACCTACCAGTCCATTCTGCACAACGACCATGAACTGCGTACCCAATTGCGCTACATCCTCAAGCGCTACCGCCAACCAGCCCTGGTGGAACGCTTCATCGAAGGGCGTGAGGTCACAGTGGGCCTTGTCGGGAACCTGATCGGTCCAGTTGCGCGCCGTATTCCCCTGGATGAGGACGCGCATCGGATTCATGCTGGTTTGCACTTTTTGCCACCGATGGAAGTCAATCTCGACCCCTATCTCGAGACCGATGGCGTCTATGGCAATTATCTGAAAACCGCCCTGGCAGCTGAACTTGAGTATTTTTGCCCTGCTCCTCTGGATGAAGACATGGTGGATGAACTTAACTGGCTCGCAGCTGCTGTTTTCCGTGTCACAGGCGCGCTCGATTTCGCCCGGATCGACTTCCGGCTTGATAAAAACGATAATTACAAACCTTACATCCTCGAAATTAATCCGCTGCCAGGTTTGATGCCCAAGCTTTCTGACATTGTCATCGAAGCTAACGCGGACGGCATCAGCCACACGGAACTAATCAACATGATCCTCAACACCGCATTGGCACGTTACGGGATGATGTAAGCCCGGAATATGCCCGAACCTGTTCTGCGCCTGATGACCCTCGAGGACTATCCAGCCCTCTTTGCCTTGTGGAACAGAATTCCGGGGTTTGATAGAGGGCTCCGCAGCCTGGACGACAGCCAAACTGGCGTCCAGAAATTCCTGGAGCGCAACCCCAACACCTGTTTTGTGGCACAAATTGCCGATGAGGTGGTCGGCGGCATCCTCGCCGGGCACGATGGCAGGCGAGGTTATATCTACCACGCCATCGTCTTGCCTGAACACCAGGGCAAAGGAATCGGAAAACAGCTCGCGGATGCCGCCTGTAACGCCCTCAAAGCGGAAGGAATTAACAAAGCCGGCATGCTCGTCTTCGCTGGCAATCAGCAGGGCAATGCCTTCTGGGAAAGCCAGGGCTGGCAAACCCGCCCGGATCTCATCTATCGCAACAAGTCTCTCAACGAGGAAAACCGCTGATATGCCCCCGGCAGTACGCCCCGCCACACCTGAAGATATTCCCCTCTTAATTCGCGCACGGTTGGATTTCTTGAGCGCACTTGGCTCGCCCACACTCCCAGACGATCTGCCCAAGGCATCTTCCCAGATTGAACGCTTTCTCACAGAGCATCTCGAGCGTGACATATTCGCTTGGATCGCCATGGATGGTGAGAGGATCGCGGCTGCTGGTTTCTTGCAGATCTACCAGGTGATGTGGCAGCCTGCGGCGCCTGTCGGTCAATTCGGACGGATCATCAACATCCTGACCTGGCCTGAGTTTAGACATCAAGGTCTGGCGCGGACAATCATGCAAGCCCTCATCCAAAAAGCGCAAGAGCTCAAACTGTCTTACGTCGACTTGGACGCCAGCCCGGAGGGGCAGCCCCTCTACGAGAGCCTCGGCTTTCGCTTGCTAAACGCTCCCCACCCCCCCATGCGCCTGACCCTCTCAGACTGACAACTCAGTTCCCGCTGGTCTCCCCACCGCACGAGGTTGTTGTCCTCGGTTCTCGCCGGTCTCCAGACCGCGCGAGGTTGTTGTCCTCGGTTCTCGCCGGTCTCCAGACCGCGCGAGGTTATTGGCCGCAAGGTCTCCCTCGGTTCTTACTGATTTCCCGACTGCGCGAAGTTGTTAATCGCAAGGTCTCCATGGCAGGGTCGAAACACACCCACAACAGAGCCAATTATCTGGCATGATTCATGCTGCGATAGGATATGAACCGTTCGTTTTGTGGAAGGAGACGCGATGGCTGATTGGTCCTATTGCGGCATGAATTGCGAGGAATGCCCTGTCTACCAGGCCACCCAGAAGCAGGATCTGGCACATCAGACCTGGCTGGCAGCAGAATACTCGACCGACAGCACTTGGTACTCCCCCTCGGAAATGACCTGCCAGGGCTGCCACAGCCAACAGCGGCTTGAGAGCAGGATGTGCTCAAGCTGTGACCTGCGGAAATGCGCTGCCAACCGTGTCCGCCAAACCTGCGCGGAATGCCCGGATTTTCCTTGTAACCTGATCGAACGCTACGTCTCCATCGAAACCGATGCCCGCTGCCAGCTGCAGCTCTGGCACGAACGCCTGACGGCTAACGTCTAGCACATTCCCAAACACAAATTTGCAGATAAAAAAAACCGGCGGAAAATCGCCGGTTTTTCATTGATTCAATATCTACCCCTTGCCCCTCATGCGTGGGTCGAGCACATCGCGCATGGCATCCCCGATCAGGTTCCAGCCCATCACGTACAAGACCAGGGTCATACCGGGAAACACTACAATGTACCAGTATTCTCCCAGGCTGCTGATCCAGTTGCGTGCGAAGCTGAGCAACTGTCCCCAGTCAGCATAACCCGTCTCCGTACCGATGCCAAGGAAGGATAGCGCCGCGAACGAGAGCACCACATCGCCAATACCCAGCGAAGCAAGCACAAGCGTCGGGAAAATCGCGTTCGGGATGATGTGCTTGAACAGAATTCGACTGTTCTTGACGCCGCTTACCTTCGCAGCCATGATGTAATCGCGTTCCTTGATGGATAGAATATCGCCGCGAATAATTCGCGCGTACCCCATCCAGCCGAACGCAATCAGTGCAAACATCACCGGCAGAACGCTCTTGCCGATCTTGGGGGTCAACACGGCGGCTAAAATCAAAGCCGCCAATGTCCCTGGTAAGATCATCAACACATCCAGGACACGCATCATCAGGTTATCCACCACCCCCCCGTAGTAGGCTGAAATTGACCCATAGATCACACCGAGTAAGAATGTCGCGACTGTGACTACCAGACCGGTGGTAAAAGCAGTCCGAGTACCCCAGATGACACCATAAAAAATGTCATAAGAGCCTTCAGAGGTACCCATCAGGTGCACCCATTCATCTTTGCCAGTCAGAGTTTTATACCAAAACGGCATTTCGGGGACCTGGCGTTTCCATGGTGAGCCCGGTGGGCGTGGATCGTTCTTGTAACCATCACGCGGAATCTTGTAGGAATCATTCGGGGGTACCGGAGAGATAATCAGCGGAGCGCAGATGGCAATCAAAGCAAAGAAAAAGACCAGGAAAAATCCAATCCTTGAAGCTGGTGTTTTCACCAGCCCTTTAAGAATTCGGTAGTTGTCCGGTCCGAGGAAACGCTCCAGTTTTCCGATCTCACGCATTTTTACATCATCACCCAGCAGACGGTTGTCGCCAGATGGGATGTTTTCAGTGGGTTCAGCAATTGTCATGGGGTTTCTCCTTATGAAAGCCGGACACGCGGATCGATGAAGGCGTAAACGATATCCACTACCAGGTTGGCAACGATCAAGATCAAGCCATTGAAAATTGCAAAACCAAGCATGGTCACGATATCAAGGCTCACTGCCGCACGAGCAGCAGCTGCACCGATCCCAGGATAGTTGAAGACAGATTCCGTAATCACAACACCGCCCAACAAGCCCACAATCGAAAAACCTGCCATGGTAATGACGGGCAACAGGGCGTTAGGTCTCGCGTGACCAAAAACCACATCATGTTCAGTTAGACCTTTAGCACGAGCGGTTATGACATAATCCTGGCGCAGGGTCTCAAGCATCGAACTGCGGGTAACCCGTAAAAAGCCCGCCCAGTTGATATACGAAAGGGTCACAATTGGTAGCAGCATGTGCCGCAGCGCGTCGATGAAAATATCAAAACGACCATTCAAAAGGGAATCTATCGTCAGGATGTTGATATAGGTACGCCACTGTGCCGAATCCACGATTGCGGAAGCCCAGCCACTCAGGCGACCTGGCGGCAGCCATTGCAACTTGGCGTAAAAGATCATCAGCACCAGCAAACCAAAAACAAAAGTCGGAAAGGACGTGCCAATAATACTGAAAATACGTAAGCCCTGGTCTATCCAGGTATTTTGGTGTACGGCAGCTTGCACACCCAGCCAGATGCCAACAATAATCATAGGTGCCATCGCCCACAAAGCCAGGTCGACCGTGTTAGGAAACCTTCTTGAAATAAGTTGGCCGACCGGCATGGACGATGAACGGGAGTACCCAAAATCTCCACGTAAAATTCCGCCTTCTCGCTCTCCTGTAGTTGGATTTTCGACGCCCATCAGCCAGTTCCAATACTGGACATACACAGGTTGGTCAAACCCATATCGCTTGATCAGACCCTCAATCGCTTTGTCGTTCTTCGGAAAGTCTTTCAGGTACAGCGCCGTGCGTTCCACTGGGGAAAGCATCTGCATCATGCCAAAGATGAGAACCGTAACTCCTATCAATAGGATTGGTACCAGTAGCAAGCGCCGGATTATGTATGTCGTCATAAATCAACCTCTTCCACTACAGTTTTGAGTTGGAAGACGGAGTGTAACTGATGCTCCACCCCATCCCACAGCCCAAAACCCTGGGGTTGGGGGCTCGTTTCCGAGCCCCCTCACCTAGAATTCTAGAGCTTAATTCCTAATCTTTGTACCAGGTGTAATAGTAACCACCAGAGAAGATTGGGTTCAGAATCTGACCCTTCACATAGCGCTGTGCAAAGCCATGAGTCGTTACAGTGTCAATCGGAATACCTATTGCCTGTTCGAAGTACTTCATGCTAAGAGCCTTATAAAGCTCAGCTCGCTTCGCCTCGTCGGGTTCGGTGACAGCTTTCACAAGTTCAACTTGGTATTCATTCTTTACTTCTTGAGGCAGACCAAGCCGATTGCCATAAGTGCCATAGGTATAGGGTTGGAACCAGTTATACGGATCGTGAATATCTTCCAACCAACCACCAATGGACAGGGGAAGCTGATTTGCGCGCTGAGTGCGCAGGTAGGTTGCCCAGGGGAGACCCAGGGTTTCAATGCTGAATTTGGAGTTGATAGCGATTAGATTGCCCGCAATAATTTCTGCAAGGGTCTGGCGGGTGTTGTTGCCCTGGTTATAAGCCATCTGCAGACGGAAACCCATGTTCCAGACATCGGTGCCGTCGGTCTCATCGCCAGCGGCAATGCCATCCTTGTCGATATCAGCCAGTTTAAATTCTTCCTCGCACTTGGCAAGATCATATTCGTACTGGGGTAGATCAGGATCAAATCCAACCATGCCAGGCATGGGCAGCTGGAAGGACTTCACCGCTTCACCGCCATATACATCGGATATGAAGAGTTCGTAATCGAAGCAGTAAGCCAGGGCTTTGCGGACATGAACATCACTGAAGAAGTCTGCGGGAATGCCATTGCCATCCAATTGACCGGAGCCAATATAGGGGTTCGGGCTTTCTTCTGAGGTTGCAATGTTCTGGTTCGGCAGAAGAACGTCCATCCTAATGTCTGGGCGACCAATACGAACAACAATAGGATTTTCCGACGTAACACCAGGCTCGCAAGGAATAAACTTTTCTGCAGCTAGTTTGGAACCATCAAAGCCGCAAATCTCCACAAGATTCGCGTATGTGCCTAATGTTTCGTCATACTTACCCATTTGTCCTACCAACGCGTCCATTTGAGAGCGGTTGGCAGCAGGAACAGTCGCCAGATCAGCATCACCTGTCTGCATCATAGCCAAACGCGTGCCCCATTCGGGAACTTGCTTGAATACAACCTTGGCAAGCTTGGCAGGTTCCTGCCAATATTCGTCATTGCGAACAAGCACGATCTCATCCTGGTTGACGAATTTATCCAGTTTGAAGGGGCCAGTTCCATTGGTAATTACGCTGAAGGGATCATCCGCGGAAGACATGCCGTAGAAGTTCTGCCAAGTATCGCAGGTTCCATCCCAGCCGCCATTCTCAACAACCCATTCCTTGTCCATAATCGCGCCCCAGTTATTGGCAAGGGTGGCGACGAAAGGACCCCAGGGTACTGCAAGAGTCATGGTGACGGTGCCAGCAGCGTCGTCAGCCACGATTTTTGCCTGAACGGTTTCGCAGGCAGCTTTTACCAGAGCTGGATCGGATGCAATTAGACCAGCCCGGTCATCACCGAGTGCATCGGCAGGATCCACAAGCATCGTAACATCCCAGATTCCTCTGCCGTCTTCGGTAAAGCCAAAGAAGGGCTCTGCAAGTAACAACTGAGGTGATGCACCTCCACCTTGCAACAGACCGCGCTGGAGGCTATAAGCAACATCCGTAGCAGACAAATCGTTGCCGTTGTGGAATTTGACGCCTTCACGAATTTTGAAGGTGTAGACCAGACCATCCGCAGAAACGGTTGGCATCTCGGCAGCCAACTGAGGCACATACTCACTCAGGCTCTCGCCGTTGTAGAAGACCAGGGTTTCATAGATGTTCTGCAGGATTTCACCAGACATCGTGTCATATGCCAAAGCCGGGTCGAGGGTGTCGACGCTGAGGTCAGCATAGGCGAGAGTCAGGGTTGTGGGATCCTTGGATTTGAACTCAACAGCTGGTACAACCGGTTCCTCCACCACGGGCTCAGTGGCTGGTGGTTCGGTCGCCACAGGTTCGGTCACGGGTGGTTCAGCGGGAGCTTCAGTTGGTGCTGCTGTGGGCGCGCAAGCGGCTAAAATCAAGCTTGCAGCTAAGAGAACAGCTAAAAATACATACAGTTTACGCATTGTTTTCTCCTCCTTGAGAGAATTGTTGTTTGTTTTTCAAGTTTTTGTAACACTGATTCGTTCCGTTTCTTATCAGGCTACCTCCTTTGGTTATCCGGATGATCCCACTTGAAGCATTCCACAAAATGCCCAGGTGTAATCTCCTTAAATTCAGGTCGCGACTGGCCACAAAATTCTTCGGCAATAGGACAGCGTGTTCGAAAACGGCAGCCAGAAGGTGGGTTGGCAGGTGAAGGCACGTCGCCTTCCAAAACGATACGCTTGCGGGTCTCGTAATACTTGGGGTCCGCAACGGGGATAGCTGAAAGCAGAGCTTTGGTGTATGGATGGACAGGGTTGGCGTAAATCTCATTTCGATCCGCCAGTTCAACAATAATGCCAAGGTACATGACCGCGACCCTGTCACTGATATGTCTAACCATCGAAAGGTCATGCGCGATGAATAAATAGGTCAAATCCAGCTCTTTTTGAAGATCTTCAAACAGGTTGATCACTTGCGCCTGGATCGAGACGTCCAAAGCTGAAATTGGCTCATCGCAAACCACGAAGGTCGGATTGTTCGCCATCGCACGGGCGAGACCGATACGCTGGCGTTGACCACCAGAGAATTCGTGTGGGTAGCGCAGCATGAAGTCCGGGTCCAACTTGACCATCTTCATCAAATCTCGCACGCGGTCATCCACTTCCTTGCCTGTGGCAGAACCAAAAGCTACCAGTGGTTCAGCGATGATATCGCGGATGGTCATGCGCGGGTTCAAGCTCGCGTAAGGATCCTGGAAGATCATCTGGATCTTCTTGCGCATCAGGCGCATAGGCTCAGGACGAAGCTTGGAAAGCTCAACATCTTCGAAAAACACCTTGCCGGCTGTCGGTTTGTAAAGCTGGAGAATTGTGCGTCCGGTTGTTGATTTTCCACAGCCAGACTCGCCTACCAAGCCCAGGGTCTCACCCTTGTGGATATTGAAGCTTACGCCATCCACAGCGCGCACTGCGCCGACCTGGCGCTGAATAACACCCCGATAGATCGGGAAATGCATTTTGAGATCTTCAACTCTTACCAATACATCGTTATTGTCAATCATTAGCGCTCTCTCCCAGTGACGGTGTCAACCCAACAGGCAACCCGATGGCCATCACCCACCGTTTCAAGAAGGGGATTTTCTAAACGGCAGTGCTCCACGACCCATCGACAGCGCGGAGAGAATGGGCAACTATGCGGTTTTTGGTAAAGCATTGGCGGCATGCCCTCAATGGAATATAACCGCTGGCGTTCTTTTTCGTGGATTTGAGGAAGGCTGCCGAGCAAGCCAATGGTATAGGGATGCTTGGGATTTGCATAGAGATCACTGATGGGCGATTCTTCAATAATAAAACCGCCGTACATCACGTTCACACGATGGGCGATACTCGCAACCACACCCAGATCGTGGGTGATCCATATGATTGCCATACCCAATTCTTCTCTCAGGCGAATGACAAGTTCAACAATCTGCGCCTGGATGGTCACATCCAACGCTGTTGTTGGCTCATCAGCAATCAGGATCTGCGGAGCACAGCTGAGTGCCATGGCTATCATGACCCGCTGGCGCATACCGCCAGAGTATTGGTGGGGATAATCTTTCAGGCGGTCGCCTGCCCTTGGGATGCCTACCTGCTCAAGCAACTCAATCGATCGATCGCGCGCTTGTTCCTTATTGAGACCCATGTGTAGCATCAATGGCTCTGCCAACTGCTTACCAATCGTCATGACTGGGTTCAAGGAGGTCATCGGATCCTGAAAGACCATTGAGATTTGGCCTCCCCTGACATGGCGAATTTCTTCGTTGGTCATTTGAAGCAGATCCTTCCCTTTGAAGTTGGCTTCCCCAGCGATAATCTTGCCGGGAGGTTGTTGGATCAGCCGCAGGATGGAGAGCATTGACACACTCTTGCCACAGCCACTTTCGCCGACTACTCCCAACGTCTCCCCTTCTTTGAGTGTGAAATCGACGCCATTGACAGCATGGACAATCCCTTCCGGGGTGTTAAACTGCGTCTCCAGTCCTTTTACATTCAGTAGCTCACTTGTCATCAAATTATCCTTAATTGAACTTTGTTAGGTTTCTTAACCTTTGGATGCGTGACAATATCGATTTATGTTGTTAGGGTTTTTGGAAAATTACTAAAGCCGATTATATCATCAAAGCCTGAGTCAACCCTGATTTTTTGGGGGCTTGTCAGGACAAAACCACCTTCCTCTTCAAATGTAAGTGATAGCATCTGGCAGAATGTGGGATTCGAGTACACCGTCTGGCATAGGGCAACTTGGTCATTAAATCTAACCAGAACCTTCCCTAATGTAAGGTACCTGTCAGTTGCCACCAGAGTCAGGGAGTAAGGCTCGAGTACCAAATCCCCCAATGGTTTTGCCGCCCCCAGGCGCAACTCCCGCTCCAAGCGGTCATCAATGTCCTGGTTGTAATAGATTGCTGCATTTTCTAACATGATGTCAAGCGCGACGACTTGCTTGCGAAAATCACGTGTCATCAACAAGTCGCCAAAAAGCCCTGACAAAAGCATGATCACACCACAAATAATCAGGGGCATGTGCGGTCCAATCAGGCTCGATGAAGCCAAACCCTGGTCAATGATTACATTTTCCAGAAACCCACACAGCATGCAGGAAAGTCCGATGGCAAAAAGGCAATAAAACCAGTAACCTTCGAAGCCAATCAAGTCCTCAAATTTTATAACGGTGATAAGCTCGGGGTTGACTTTACTCAAATACCAGGGAGCAAATTTCAGGGGCAAATTGATGACTAAGAAAGTCAACAAGACAGCCAGTCCACCCCAAAGTATCAATCCCACAATCCCGCTTTCGGACCTGGCAGTAAGATGTGCCACCAGGATTGCTGCTGGTATGCAAATGAATAATGCCGGTAATAGTTTGAGAAGAGGCAGGGAGTTATTATGCCGGGCTAAAATCAATGCGTCCATTCCCCAGGCAGACAGCGTAAAAAACAATCCGGCAATGAAACCATATTTAATGCCAAGGTTATTCCGCTTACGCGAAAATTCGCTGACCATTTTTAAAGTATATACCAAATCTGGCAAGAGGTAAATATTTATGGGAAGAATTTTAAGCAGAGGTAATTACAAAAAAACTCCGGAATTGTTGATGAACACCCCATTTTAAGAAAAACAGGATGCCGATTGGCATCCTGTTATCTCTAATACAAAATCTTAGTTTCTGCGATCCCTGCGGTCGCCACCAGAACTACGGCGATCTCCACCCCGATCGCCGCCAGAGCCTCGACGGTCTCCACCGCCGCCACTCCGTCGCTGACCACCACTCTTAGGCTTGTCGTGTTCGCGCGCTTCCTCGGGGGTCCAGCCCTCTAGCAAAGCCTGGCGAGACAAACGAATCTTGCCTTCAGGAGTAACATCAGTGACCATAACGGTCAGCTCATCGCCAACGTTGACCACGTCTTCAACCTTCTCAACACGTTCGCTGGAAAGCTGGGAAATGTGCACCATGCCGTCGATGCCGGGCAGAATCTGGATGAAAGCGCCAAAATCGGTAACCCGAACGCACTTTCCGGTGTAAATCTTGCCAATTTCAGCTGATTCTGTCACAGCCAAAATGCGGTCACGGGCTTCTTCAAATCCAACGCCATCGAATGAAGCAATATAAACAGTTCCGTCATCATCAATGTCGATCTTGGTATTGGTTTCTTCCTGGAGCGCGCGAATATTTTTGCCGCCAGGTCCGATGATTGCGCCGATCTTGTCGATCGGAACTTTCACGGATTCGATCCGCGGCACGTGTTTCTTCAGGCTCGGGCGAGGCTCGGCGATGGTTGCCAGCATCTGGTCGAGAATGTAGAAACGGGCAGACTTGGCACGATCCAGCGCTTCGGACATGATTTCGGGGGTAATCCCACCGATTTTGATGTCCATCTGCAGGGCGGTGATGCCGTTGCGGGTGCCAGCGACTTTAAAGTCCATGTCGCCGAGGTGATCTTCGGTCCCCAGGATGTCGGTCAGGATGGCGTATTTATCGCCTTCCATGATCAAACCCATCGCCACACCAGAAACAGGTGCCGAAATCGGCACACCGCAATCCATCAGCGCCAGGGTAGAGCCGCAAACCGATGCCATAGAGGATGAACCGTTTGAAGCCATGACCTCAGACACCAAACGCAGGGTGTAGGGGAAGGTTTTTTCGTTCGGGATCACAGGCACCAGGGCTCGTTCTGCCAAAGCGCCGTGACCAATCTCGCGCCGGGACTGCCCGCCAAGGCGTTTGGTCTCACCGGTGGAGTAGGGAGGGAAATTGTAATGGTGCATGTAACGTTTCGAATCCATGCCGCCGAGGTTGTCTAGTTCCTGGGCTTCTTTGGGGGTGCCAAGAGTCGCCAGGGTCAGCACCTGGGTCTCACCGCGGGTGAACAGGCCGGAACCGTGTGCACGGGGGGCGATGTCAACTTCGCAAGTGATTTCGCGCACTTCGTAGACCTTGCGGTTGTCGGGGCGCTTGCCCTGGTTCAAGATCCGCTCGCGGATGATAGCTTTTTCAGCCTCATCATAAGCAGCGCCAAACGCAGCCACTGCCTCAGCGGTCGGCTCATTGCCAGCCTGCTCGAGGATGTATGCTTCTTTGATCTCAGCGATACCGCCGTAGAGGTTCTCTTTGCTGTAATCCTCATCCAAAAGGGCTTCCAGGCGGAAGCGAACTGCTTCTTTTGCCTGGGCGATAAGATTGGTGTCTTTCTCAGCCAGTTTGACGACCTTCTTGGCTTTGCCAATTTCGGCTGCCATTCGAATCTGGGTTTCGAGGATCGGCTGAATGGACTGGTGCGCCAGTTGCAGTGCTTCAGCCATCAGAACTTCGGTCACTTCGTTCGCGCCGGCTTCCACCATCAGGAGAGCATCCTTGGTGCCTGCCACGCGCA
>CAYRYL010000023.1:0-32941 GCA_964428425.1 uncultured Anaerolineaceae bacterium
CGAACTACCGCATTTTCTCCCGCCTGGAACTGGATTTCCCCAGGCGGGTGATTTTATTCACTGGGCAGAACGCACAGGGAAAAACGTCCATTCTTGAGGCGGTTGCCTACCTTGCCAACTTCTCCTCTTTCTCGGCTGCCAATGACCGACAGTTGATGAACTTCAATGCCCCCAGCGAGCCGGTCATGGTTGCGCGGATTGTAGGAGAATTCGAACGGGAGGGGCGTCGCCACACGATTGAGGTCCGCTTGATCCAGGACACGGCCTCCAACCCTGGCAGTCCACGGTTTTCCAAACAAGTACTGCTTGATGGCGTAAAAAAACGCGTTGGTGATGTTTATGGTCAACTTAACGCGGTCACATTTTTGCCACAGATGTCCCGGGTGATTGAAGGCGCGCCTGCCGACAGGCGGCAGTATTTTGACGAAATTCTCTCCCAGGTGGAAGCTGGATACGCCCGACATTTTTCAGCCTACAGCAAAGCCCTTGCGCAACGCAACGCGCTCTTGAAAACACTGGCAGAGGTGGGCGGAGACAAAGCCCAGCTTGAACCCTGGGACGAACTGCTCGCAAGGCACGGCGCGGCAATTATGCACGCCCGCATTCTGGCTTTGAGCTCGCTCGAGAAACAGGCAATACCCATCCATCAACGCCTGACCCGGGATCTTGAGGTCCTGCAATTTCACTATCAGCCTTCATACGAACCGCTCAAAAAACCAGCGGGTCAGATGGCGCTTCCTGTTCAAACGACGTTGGATCGAAAAGGATTTTCAGCAGACGACCTGGAGCGTGGATTGTTGGCTGCCATGAAACAAAGCTACCATGCTGACATCCAACGAGGGCAGACCAGCCTTGGTCCACACCGCGATGAAGTCCGTTTTCTGAGCAACCAGATCGATCTGGGCGACTATGGCTCACGTGGGCAAACCCGCACTGCTTTGCTGTCGCTCAAATTTGCGGAAGTCGCCTGGATGAAACAGCGAACTGGAGAATGGCCGATCTTGCTTCTGGATGAGATTATGGCGGAGCTTGATCCACAAAGGCGCAAGGATCTGCTGCAGGTGGTTGGTCAGGTGGAACAGGCATTTCTCACAGCCACTGACCTCGAGATGTTCACGCCGGAGTTCGTGCAAGACCACGAGGTTTGGCAGGTGAACCAGGGAATCGTGACACGATCATGAAAAGCAAAGAATTCGCCAGGTTGCTTTTTCCCAGATTGTTGATCTTTCTAGTCCTGGCGATGAATTTGCAGTGCGCGCTTGCTTACATCTTCGATCCGCTGCCTTACGTGGCGCCTTTTGAATTGAGCGGAGAGCCTGGGCGTGTGGCGGTCGTTGGGATTGGCATCCTTTTCGTGATGTGGCAGGTGCCATACGTTTTTGCTCTCGCCCAACCTCTGCGCAACCGCCGCTCTTTGCTTGAAGCCACGCTGATGCAAGGGATCGGGCTCTTTGGGGAGGCGCTGCTTCTGCGCTCCATTCCGTTGGCGCATAATGTGTTGAGATCTTCCATTTTGCGCTTTATTATCTTCGATGCGATCGGGCTGCTATTGCTACTTGTTGCCCTTGCCACCGTTTTTCGATCATTGAAATCCCATCCAGGAGGATCCCATGTTGAATGATCTTTTAGTAAGATGCCGCTCCTATCGTCGTTTTGATGAGTCTGTAAAAATTTCTGAGGAGACCTTGCGTGATTTGGTTGACGCCACTCGGTTTTGCCCCTCGGCTGCGAATCGTCAATTGCTCAAGTATCGCCTTGTGTACGAAGAGAGTGAAACTGACCTGGCGTTCGGTTGTCTCAAGTTTGCGGCGTACCTGCACGATTGGTCTGGTCCAGAGGTTGGTGAACGACCGAGTGCGTATATCGTTGTCTTGGGGGATGAAACCATCTACAAGTTCTCAGAGGTGGACGCGGGAATCGCCATGCAGACCATCTTGCTGCGTGCCACGGAATTGGGTTTTGGCGGATGCATCCTGGCATCCGTTCAGCGGGAAAAGCTGCGCGAGGCTCTGGCTTTGGATCAAACCCTCCACATTGGATACGTGATCGCGTTGGGAAAGCCTGCCGAAAAGTGCCTGGTGGAACCGCTTGGGCAGGATGGTGATATCAAATACTACCGGGACGCCAACGGAGTGCATCACGTCCCCAAACGTAGTCTCGAAGACCTCTTGGTTTAATTAATTAATTGTTGCCAGGGGATTTCCCCTGATGCAAGGTTATCTGCCTAGTTGATCCCTCTGAATTGAAGGTCCCGTACAGATCGTTTGGGGTCTGAAAACTAATTCTTGCCTGGTGCTGTTCCTCACCTCGAAAATCCAGCCGTCGGTTGCTGGTTGGCTTGATATCACGGCAAGCCCGAGTGGCAATTGGTATCCGCTACTTATCGGGAAACTACCGCACGCAACTTCCACCTTCTGGCTCTTTCCAGCCGGGATCTTGACAGTATCATTACGGATTGACATAGACGGCAAGGTGGCACCCGTAAGGCATTGAACATAGGTATCAAACGTCTGCTTATTGCGACCTTGATTGAAGATAGTAATTGCCCATTCCGTGCCGACAAGCTGGGATTCTGTGACGATTAAATTCGTCGAGTCAGTCAGATCATACCCGCCACCAACTACTTTGCCTGCAATCTGACAGCCAAGCTTCACATTTGCGACACCTTTTCCCTCGATTGTCTTTTCAACGTGGGTGGTTTGCACTTTTCCGCTGAAACCAACCAGGCAGTTTGCGTAGACACTGATGGATTGCCGGGCTTTGGTTTGATTGCTCAGCGTGACTTGCCAGCCATTCTTGCTGGGCTGATTGGCTATCAAGTCCACATTTCCACTCATTGAATAGCCTCCAGAAAGCACAAGACCGCTGACACCGTCACAGGTGACCGAAAAAGTTTGGGTTTTTCCGGAATTCAGTTTGTAATCTTCTTCGACCTGGACTGTATCGAGGGGAATACCAGTGGGAGAAGGGGTTACGGTTTGGGTTGGGGCGACGGTTGGGGTGGTGATGGATTCGTCAGGAGGAGCCGTGATAGTCAGACCTGGCGTTTGGGTCGGTGTGGAGGTAGCAGTCGCGGTGGCGGTTGCGGTGGAGGTTGCAGTTTCGGTGGGTGTGACAGTGGCTGTGGCAGTGGGCGTGGAAGTGGCTGTCGCGGTTTCAGTGGCAGTTGGAGTAGGTGTGGCAGTGGCGGTTGCGGTCGGTGTTGGAGTGGCTGTCGCGGTTGCGGTTGGTGTGGAGGTGGCAGTCGCGGTTGCGGTCGGTGTGGGGGTGGCAGTGGCGGTTGCGGTAGCCGTCGCGGTTGCGGTTGGAGCGGGAATACGGACGGTGTAATGCAGTTCAGGTCCGATCAGGCTGCCCTTATCTGACTGAATTTGCCAGTAACCGGAGTACTCGCCCTGGTAACTGGGTGCGAACAGCTCCAGAGAGATGTCGTAGGTACTGCCAGAACTCACTTTTGGCAGCAGGCTTGGTGAGTTGCCGCCCAGGAGGTTACCGCGAACGAAGACGAGTTTGTAGTTTTCCCAGTCACACGTCCCGTTATTTTGCACTCGCCAGGTTTTGGTAAATTGCTGCCCGACTTTCAGGATGGTTCCATCAGGGATACTCAGGTCCTGCAGCAAGGTCGCAGACATGGTGCAGGGGGGTGGCGTGGTCGTTCCCGTTGGAGTCACGGCAGGAGTGGGAGAAATCAAGGTTGGTGTGGGCGGGATTTCCTGTTCGTCCATGACCTTCACCATTACTGCCACCTGGGATGTTGCCGCGGGGGCTTTGCCTCGCTGGTAGAGTTTGACCTCGACCATGGTTGGTCCCTCTTTGGTCGGGATCCAAGGCTGCAGCACAAGCCCAAAAGTACCCGGATTGGTTTCGGGAGTGTCGAGGCGGGTCAAAACACCATTTATGTAAAGTTCGATTCGAGACCAATTACCTTCGGGTTTGATTTGGGAGGTAACCTGGTACTCCAGAAAAGCTGGAATGGACTGACCCGAGATCGGGTTGAGGATTGTAATACTGGCATTTTTTGCCGGCAAATTACAGGCGAACAACCCGCCCGCAACCAGCAAAAAAATGGTGATAATCGCAAAAATGGTGCCTTTTTTCATGTAGACCTTTCAAAAAATAATGAAACCTGCTGAAAAGACGAAAAAAACACCATGAAGTTCCCCACTCAGGTCAGCCGGTAAGCCGTATTCTGTCTTGGATGCGCATCTATCTCGACAGGCTGTCGCCAGCCTGCTCATGCGGTCTACCCGGAGATCAAATGAGCCGAGCAGGCTCTTTCTCCTGTTTGACCTTGCACCGGATGGGGGTTGCCTGGCCGCGTTTGTTACCAAAGCGCCGGTGGTCTCTTACACCACCTTTTCACCCTTACTCTTGCGAGCGGTTTGTCTCTGTGGCCCGATCCACGATCTTACGACCATCCAGGGGTTACCTGGCATCCTGCTCTGCGGTGTACGGACTTTCCTCACAATTAAGCGCGCGCACCTGGCTGACCTGAGTGAATTAAGAATAGACGAAGGAGGCAGAAAAGTCAAACGCAGCAATTATGGGCAAATTGGAAATATCAAGCATTGATTTGCCAGGGGCACGGCAGGCCTTGCCTGCCAGATGAGGAGCAGTGTGAAAAGTCATTTCTAGATAGGCGACATCAGCGGGTAGCCACAGGGGGCTACCCCTACGTTGGGTAGACGCGATTTAGGTTCTTGTAGTGGCAGGCCCCTGTGCCTGCCAGATGTGAAGCATCCTTCAATTGGAGGCTTTGTACTGCTGGACAAGAAAAACATCCTGTCTTGGAAGGTGTTGCCTCTTTCTCCCCAACCAATTACTGGACAAATCTGGGATTTATTGTAAAATACTCTTTTGCAAGTATAGAGGAATTGTTTTTGGAGGAAGAAATTGGCAAATATTAAGTCTCAGATCAAACGAAACAAGCAAAACCAGGCCGCGCGCCTGCGTAATCGCGTCTATCGTGGCTCAGCCCGCACTTTCCTGCGTAAAGCTCTGACCGCTCTTCGCACTGAAGACACTGAAAAGTCTCAGGGTGAGGTTATGAATGCGATCCGCGCACTGGATAAGGCTGCCGCAAAGGGCGTTATTCACAAGAACAACGCTGCCCGCCGCAAGTCTCGTCTGATGGCCCGCTTCAACAGCTTAGAAAAATAAGCACCTAACATTTACACACCGAGGCTCCCTTACCGAATGGTGGGGAACCTCTTTTTTTGTTTAACTGGCAGTCATTGATTTCCAGGAAGGCAGCCCAGCCTCCATCCTCAATGTTATAATCGCCCCAGACTAATTGTGAGATAACCATGTTTGACGAAATAAAAGACCAGCTAACTCAGATAATAGACAGATTTTGCCAAACGAGGGGATTGCCTACTGGCAAAGTGGAGTTCCGCAACATTCCCTTTAGTGGGGAATGGGGCATTGCCGCGCCGCTTTTCCCCCTGGCAGCAGCAGATCCTGATAAGTCTCTCCCGGTTGCCAAAAAAGCACAGGAATTTGCGGAAACCTTGCAAGAGCAGGTTGCAGAATTGCCTGGTTTTTCACGTGTCGAAGCCGTCAGGGGTTACCTGAACCTGTATTTTGAGCCCCACCAATACGCTGAACAGGTCGTGAACACAGTCCTGGAGGAAGGCAAGGCTTTTGGCTCCCAGGCTGCGCAGGGTAAGCAGGTGATGGTGGAGTACTCCAACCCGAATACTCACAAACCGCTGCATGTTGGTCACCTGCGGAATGTCATTTTAGGCGGATCGGTTTGCAATATTCTTGAAGCCAGTGGCAAAACGGTTATTCGTGCTAACTATATTGGCGATATCGGGCTGCATGTGATCAAGTGGATGTGCAATTACGAAATGTATCACTTCAGCGAGCAACCTGGCGCTGATAAGATGCGTTGGATGGCAGACCTCTATGCTGAGGCAGACAGGCGTTTTGTGAGCGAACCTGCGTTTGAGGCTGAGGTGCGGGCTTACTTTGGACGTTGGGATGCTGGTGAGCAGCACCTCAAAGACCTTTGGAAGCAAACTCGCGATTGGTCGATGGAAGGCTTTGATCAGGTGTACGGGCTGTTGGGGGAGCATTTTGACCGGATCTACTTTGAAAGCGAAGTGGAAGAACCTGGCAAAGCGTTGATTGAACCGTTGATTGAGAGTGGACTGGCTGAAGATGGTCGCCCGGAAAACCCGGTGATCATCGATCTGGATAAAAAGCTGGGTACCAAAGAGGAATACCGGGTGGTGGTCATTCTGCGCTCGGATGGCACCTCTTTGTACGCCACCAAGGAAATTCCCCTGGCGATCATGAAATTCGAGGAATATGACCTCGACCAATCCATTTACGTGATCGATGTCCGTCAGTCGCTGCATATGAAACAAATGAGCAAGGTGATGGAGCTGATGGGTTACCCTTGGGCTGACCGGATGCGTCACCTCGCCTACGAGATTGTCAATCTGCCGGGGAACGTGACCATGTCGTCACGGGATGGCACGGTGGTGCTGCTGGATGACCTGATTCGCGAAGCAACCCAACGCGCCCTTGAGGTCGTCAGAGAAAAGAACCCTTCGTTGGATGCAGATACGATGCGTGATGTAGCAGAAAAAGTTGCCCTGGGTGCGATCAAATATCCGATGATCGCGCGTGAAAACACTAAGATCGTAACCTTTGATTGGGAAACGGCGCTGGATTTCAACGGACAATCTGCTCCCTATATCCAGTATGCGGTAGTACGTGCCAACAGCATCCTGCGCCGGCTGAACGAACCCGTTCCCACCGAAGCGCCTTTCAGCCACGAGTTGATGCCGGCGGAAGTCAACCTGATCGAAAAGATCTCACAACTTCCTGATGTGGTCCAAAAAGCGGCTGCCGAGTTTAAACCCTCACTGGTCGCAACCTATTCCTTTGAGCTCGCTCAGTCTTTCAACGACTTTTACACCCAATGCCCGGTGCTCTCGGCTGCGGGCTCAGCGCGGCTTGCCCGGCTGGTGCTGGTACAGGCAGCCAAGGTCGCGCTCGAAAATGCGTTATCTTTGCTTGGAATTCAATCACCGCAAGTGATGTGATGTAGAATAATAACAATCAAATCAAAAGGAGAAACATATGAGTCGAATTCGTACACTAATCATGGGGGCAGCAGGTCGGGATTTTCACAACTTCAACACCTTCTATCGTGACAACGAAAAGTATGAAGTGGTTGCATTCACCGCGACCCAGATCCCTAACATCGACGGGCGAAAGTACCCCGCTGAACTTGCTGGAAAACTGTATCCAGACGGCATCAAGATCTACCCCGAATCAGAATTACCCGAACTGATCAAACAGTTCAAAGTTGATGAAGTCGTATTCGCTTACAGTGATGTTCCTTACGATTATGTCATGCACAAATCTGCCCTGGTCAACTCCCTGGGAGCTGACTTCCGCCTGATGGGTACCAAAGAGACCCAGGTCAAATCGACCAAACCTGTGGTTGCCATTTGCGCCGTTCGTACTGGTTGCGGCAAGAGCCAGACCACACGCCGCGTTGCGGCAATCCTACAGGAAATGGGCTTGAAAGTGGCTGCCATCCGCCATCCCATGCCTTATGGCGACCTGGTGAAACAGCGCGTACAGCGCTTTGCCACCTATGCTGACCTCGACTTGCACGAGTGCACGATTGAGGAACGTGAAGAGTACGAACCCCACCTCGACAATGGCGTTATCGTCTTTGCCGGCGTGGATTACGAAGCGATCCTGCGCGAAGCAGAAAAAGAAGTGGATGTCGTCCTGTGGGATGGCGGAAATAATGACTTCTCGTTCTACAAACCCGACTTACAGATCACCGTGGCAGACCCTCTGCGACCTGGTCACGAAATTGCCTATTATCCTGGTGAGGTGAATGTGCGCATGGCGGATGTGGTTGTGATCAACAAGGTTGACACAGCCAATCCTGAGGATGTTATCAAAGTCCGTGAGAATGTCCATTCCATCAATCCAAACGCCATCATTGTCGAAGGCGCATCCCCGATCTATGTGGATGACCCTGAAGCCATTCGCGGTAAGCGGGTGTTGGTGGTGGAAGACGGTCCCACGCTGACCCACGGCGGCATGAAAATTGGTGCCGGTTGGGTGGCTGCCCGCCGCTTTGGTGCCGCAGAAATCGTGGATCCCCGACCGTTTGCGGTTGGTGAGATCCTCGCCACCTACAAGAAATACCCTGGAACAGGCAATATTTTGCCGGCAATGGGTTATGGCGATCAGCAAATCCGCGACCTCGAGAAAACTATTGAAGCTGCTGATGTGGACCTGGTCATCATTGGCACTCCAATCGATCTGACCCGTGTGATGAAGATCGATCGCCCCAGCCAGCGCGTGCGCTACGAGCTTGAGGAAATCGGCAAGCCGGACCTTGAGGATATTCTGAAGAAGAAGTTTGGCAAGTAGTTTTGACTTAGACAGGCAACCGGTCAAGCGATTGACCGGTTGCTTTTTTGTCGGGGTTGATAGCAGATAGGAAGATCCTCCTATCTGCAAAGCGATTCGGGATTATGATAAACTCACTCTACCTCAAATCGAAAGAGCAACTATGTTTATTGATTCTATACTGATAAAAGTCGCGTCTGGTAAAGGCGGCGATGGAATTGTGCATATGCACCGTGAAAAATATCGCCCCCGTGGAGGTCCTGACGGTGGGGACGGGGGCAGAGGTGGCAGCGTGATCGTTGAAGTCGTGCCGACTCTCAACACCTTGAGCCATTTTCATCAAAACGAGAACTTTTTTGCAGAAGCAGGCAAGAATGGTGGTCCAACAAACCGCAGCGGTCGTTCGGCTGCGGACTTGATCATTCGAGTTCCACCAGGCACTACAGTTTATGACGACGATAAGGCTGAGTTGATCGGAGATCTTATTTTGCCTGGTCAGCGGCTGGTTGTTGCCAAAGGCGGACGAGGTGGCAGGGGCAACCAACACTTTGCGACCAGCCGAAACCAAATGCCGTTGACGGCAGAAAAAGGCGAGCCGGGAGAAGAATTCAACATTAGACTTGAATTGAAACTCATCGCGGATGTTGGGTTGGTTGGGCTGCCTAATGCTGGAAAATCGTCGATTTTAGCCGCGACAACGAACTCCAGACCCAAAGTGGCAGATTACCCATTTACGACGCTCGAGCCGAATCTTGGCGTAGTAAAGCTCGATCCGGAAAACAGCTTTGTTATGGCGGACATACCGGGTCTGATCGAGGGAGCCTCCTTGGGGGTTGGATTGGGTTTTGACTTCTTGCGCCACGTTCAGCGCACGCGCTTGCTCATACATGTGCTGGACGGTCTCTCCGAAGACCCCCTGGATGATTACCATACCATCAATGCTGAGCTCGAACTCTTCGATGATCTTCTCGGAAGACGACCGCAAGTAGTTGTGTTAAATAAGATGGATCTGCCGGACGTGGTCGAAAAGTTTGAAACTTTACGTGATGAGTTTTTAGTTTTTGGAGTTGAGTTGATGCCAGTCTCGGCGGTTAGCCAATTCAACCTAAAAGAGCTGATGTGGAAGGTGTTTAACACCCTTCGCGAGCTGCCTGAAGAAGAGAAAGAGCTTGAATTACCTGTTTATCGGGCAGATATCGACCCGAACGCTTTTGAGATCGAAAAAACTGAAGATGGTTATGTTGTTTCGGGGGCTCGAATCGAAAAAGCTGCCGCGATGACCTATTTTGACCAACCCGGTTCAGTCTGGCGCTTCCAGAAGTTAATGGTAGGGCTCGGAGTGGAAAAAGCTTTACGTGCAGCGGGGATCCAGGAGGGTGAAAGCGTTATCGTAGGGGAATGGGAATTAGAGTGGCAGGACTGATTTGACTTAAATTGCGAACGACTTGGGTGAGGGGGGCACCCAAGTCGTTCGCTCCATTATTATTACATAGTATTTTTCAATTGTCAATGCTAATTGTTGCATTACGTGAGTAGATTGATATAAATTCCTTGATAATAAGTACACAAATTAAGGTATCAACACTCACTGTGTCCGCAGGTATAACACTTGCGGCAGCCTTCTTCATTGATCATTGTCGCCTGACCGCATTCCGGGCATAGTTCGCCAATCTTGTGCATCGGCGCCTCGATGCCGGGCATGGGAATCTGCTCGACTGGTCTTCCAACCACCACCTCTTCTTTTTCCCAATGTTGCTGGAAGAGGTATTCATCCAACGCCTTGGCGATCCCATCCGGCAGCGAACGCACGCGGTTGGGTCCAAAACCAAGCGATCTGCCGCCACCGATGCCCGCCAATTGTTCCATGACCAATTTCAAGCGTTCACGTGGTTCGATCGGGGAAGCAAGGCGCAAAATGTAGGAGATCAAACGCCCCATTGCTTCCGAATGCGCGGCTGTTTCCGAGCCGGCTTTGGCAGTGTTGATGAAGACTTCGAAGGGTTGCGATCCACCATTTTCGTTGATGGTGACAAAGGCTTTTCCGAGTGGCGTTTCAATGGAATAGGTATAACCATGGAGTGTGCGGGGACGAGGCTTTTTGCTGTCCTTCCAGAGAGTGAGTTGCGTTTCCTGACCACCTTCAAACAGCACTGGAGCAGGCGACGGACTACCTTCTCTTTTCTCGATGGTTGCTTTGGTTTCCAACACCACCTTGTCTCGTGAGCCAGTGATGTAGACCGTGATGCCCTTGCAGCCAAGCTTCCAGGCACTTATGAAAGCGGCGCTGACTTCCTCTTCGGTTGTGCCTTCCGGAAAGTTGATAGTTTTGGAGAGGCTGTTGTCCACAAAGGACTGTAGAGCAGCCTGGATGTGTATGTGCTCATCGGCGGTGATGTCGGAAGAAACCACAAACACATTCCGGATGTGTTGCGGCAGTTGTTCGATGTGTTGGCAGCTGCCTTGTTCAATCACTTTCTTGACAATTTGTTCCTTGGTTTCCTCAGGCAGGCTGGCGGCATTAAGAGCGTTCTGGAAGAAGGGACTTACATAATTTAGCAGTAAATCCGTGCCGTTGTCATTGACGTGCCTGACGTAAGCCAGGGCAAAAACCGGCTCACAGCCATATCCTTCGCAGCCAGCCACTGTGCCAATCGTGCCTGTGGGGGCGATGGTGGTCTGGGCGGCATTTCGGATGCCATGGGCTTTGATGCCTTCAACAATCTGCTGCCAATCCAAGCCCGGTCGCTGCCAGTCGCGTTTGTAGGGAGCGAGTGGTGTGGGGGCTAGCCAGGTGAGATTTTCGGGGTCGTAAATGCTGCCCTTGATCGCAGGAAAAGCGCCGAGCTCCTGCGCCATCTCAATGCTGGTCTCCATGGAGAAATAGCGGATGAATTCCATCACCTGACCGCAGAACTCCAGAGATTCTTCAGATCCATAGCGCACACCGCAGTGGTACATCAGGTCAGCCAGCCCCATAATTCCCAACCCGATCCGGCGGGCATTATGGGCTGCTTCTTTGAGTTCTGGTACAGCGGGAACATAAGCGTTTTTGTCCACAACATGATCGAGGAAGCGGGTGGCAGTCTTGGTCATCTGGCGAAGTTTTTCCCAGTCGACCGTACCATTTTCTCCGAGCATCTGAGCCAGATTGATGGAACCAAGGCAGCAATTTTCATAAGGACCAAGCCACTGTTCCCCGCAGGGATTTGTGGCTTCCAGTTCGTAGAGATGCGGGACAGGGTTATAGCGGTTGGCAGCATCCAAAAAGAGCGCGCCTGGTTCACCGTTGTGGTGTGCCTGGCGAACAAAGAGGTTGAACAACTTACGTGCTTTGATGGTCTTAAAAACCTTGATGGGCACGCCAGCTCGTTCAGCGGCGTCAATTGTGCCGCGGAATTTCTTGTAGGCAGGGTGATGGACATCCGGGAAACGCAGGTCCCAATCGGCATCGTGTTCGACTGCCTGCATGAATTTGTCTGTGATCCCAAGCGAAATATTGAAATTGGTGATTGCCATTTCGCTGGTCTTGCATTGGATGAAGGATTCCACATCCGGGTGATCGACCCGCAGCACACCCATGTTTGCGCCGCGGCGCGTGCCGCCCTGGGCAATCTCGCCGAATGCGTCATCGTAGACTTTTAAAAAGCCAACCGGACCGGTCGCCTGACCGGCGGAAGTGTTGACGATTGAGCCCTGGGGGCGAAGGCGCGAGAAATTGAAACCGTTTCCGCCACCGGTTTGTTGGATCAGGGCAGCGTTGCGGAGGGTGCTGAAAATACCATCTGAGGCACGACCCATGTCATCCGAAACAGGCAAAACAAAACAAGCAGCCAGCTGCCCAAGCGGTGTGCCTGCTCCTGTGAAGGTCGGGGAGTTCGGAAAGAAGGACTTTGAAGTCATCATCCTGTAAAAAGCTTCTGCCAAGGCTTCCTGGTCGTGTGGGCGCTCGGGAACATCTGCCACATGCCAGGCAACACGCCAAAACATTTCGTCAATACTTTCCACAGGTTTACCGTCATTCCCACGGCGCCGGTAACGTTTGGCAAGCACCAGGCGTGAATTATCGGTTAGCTCGATTTTTGGCAAGCCTTCTGGAATAGGGGGTGTATGGATTAACCCGGATTGATTAACGGTCGGTTCTGACATGATAGTCCTTTGTAAGTTTATTTTTCTTCTTCAGACAGCAGGTGGTCGATTTCGTCCCGAATGGCATGCAGGTCGTCCATGCGCAGGTAAACCGAGGCATAGCGGATGTAAGCGATGTGGTCCAATTGCAGCAGACCTTTGATCGCCAGATCCCCGACTACGCGTGAATTAATCTCGGAACGTCCTCGTTTTTGTAGCTCAGCTTCGATTTCATTGACAAGATTGTTGAGTGCGCCGGCTGGGACTGGGCGTTTCGCGCAGGCAGTTCGCAAGCCAGCAAGCAATTTCTCACGATCGAATTCTTCACGGGTTCCATCTCGTTTGATCAAGAGGGGAGTGGCCATGATTGTGCGCTCGATGGTACTGAAACGCTGATGGCAGCTGTCACACTCACGACGACGGCGAATAGTACCATGGTTCAGATCCTTGGTGGTGTCGACGACGCTTGATTCGGTGTTTTGGCAGTACGGGCACTTCATAACAGCTCCTCAAAAAAAATAAACCCCTAAATGTGGGGGGTTAATGCGCTTCTCCCCTACATGTAGTACAAAGATTTTAGCACAGGGGGTGGGATAAAACAAGAAAAATCAAGTTAACAATCTTAAAACTTTTAACATTTTAAGAAAAGGCTTTTTCTTGCGTATAGATTCAGTTTTTCTCGCTTGAAAACCAATATTTTGGGAAATTGTTAAATCTGGGAAAGGGATTTACCAAGACAAATTCGGATTCTGTCTGTTGATTGACTTCCCAAATTTTAAAGAGGGGATTTAAGATGAACCTTCGGAAACAAGAAAATGCCCGGGACATTCCCAGGCTGAAGAGACTTATGAGGGATGATTACCAGGAGGTTTTTTATCTCACCTTGCCGAGATTCTTCCTCCGGGTTTACGGAGGAAGAATCTAATCAGCACTGTCAGGAGATCCTGAATAAAAGTTTAACGGCTTGAGCGCTTGCTCAGTTCTCGCCTTACAAACGCGGGGAGGGTGATGTCTACATCACTGGTGTAAACGTATTCCTCCTGTTTCTTGGTCTGAGCCTGCTGCGAGTTAGAGGCGTTCTGTGCCCGGGTGTCGCTGACGCTTAGACGGTCCTGCTGTTGACGGGGAAGTTCCTGGCGAAAAAAAGCGGGCTCCGCCTCCTGGGGAGGCGTAGGGCGATCAAAGCCAGTGGCAATCACGGTGATGCGGATGTTATCACCCATGTTCTCGTCGACAACGGCACCAAAGATCAGGTTCACGTCCTGGCTGGCGGTTTCCTTGATGATTGCAGCAGCCTGGTTGACTTCGAACAGAGACAGATTGGTTCCACCGGTAACATTGAACAGAATACCGCGAGCGCCGTTGATGGTGACGTCCAGCAGCTGGCTTGAAATGGCTTGTTCAGCAGCTATCTTGGCACGATCCTCGCCAGAAGCCTGACCCACAGCCATCAGAGCCGCGCCGCCTTCGGACATAATTGTGCGCACATCAGCAAAGTCGAGGTTGATTAAGCCGGGAACGGTAATTAGTTCAGAGATGCCCTGGATGCCCTGGCGCAAGACGTCATCTGCCATGCGGAAAGCGTCGTTGAGACCAACGTTTTTGTTGACGATTTGTAGAAGGCGATCGTTGGGGATCACAATGAGCGTGTCAGCGTGTTCCTTAAGTTTCATTGCGCCTTGCTCAGCCGAGCGAGCACGGTGCGCGCCTTCAAAGGAGAATGGTCGGGTGACCACACCGATGGTTAGGGCGCCAATTTCCTTGGCAATCTGCGCGACCACGGGGGCTGCTCCGGTGCCGGTTCCACCGCCAAGACCAGCAGTGACGAAAACCATGTCCGCACCCTTGAGCACTTCGTACAATTCTTCGGCTGACTCTTCAGCAGCTGCCTGACCGATTTTTGGATCGCCGCCTGCGCCAAGCCCACGGGTGGACTTATCGCCAATGCGGACGCGGTTTTGCGCCTGCGATTTGAGCAGTGCCTGGGCATCTGTGTTGATCGAGATGAACTCGATCCCCTGCAGTCCTTCGGCAATCATGCGATTGACCGCATTACAGCCACCACCACCAACTCCTACGACCTTGATTCTTGCAAATGATTCAGTTTGTCTTGCTTCCATTTTGATCTCCTCTATTAGTGTGCTTGATTGATTATGGCAACATTCGCTTGAGCCAAGAAACTAAGCCATCCGCTTTGGCATTGTTGTTAGCTCGTTGCGTTTTACCAGGTCGCTCAGGAGCGATCTGGGTTGTTTCACTGAAAAGGATGCCCCAGTCCAACAATCCCACGCTGGTCGCGTAGGCGGGGCTCGATACTTGGTCGGTAAGGCCGACCATGCGCTCTGGTTTGCCAACACGGGCTGGCAGACCGATGACTTTGCTTGCCAGTTTGCGAATACCAGGCAATTGGCTGCCACCACCGGTCAGAACTAATCCGGCTGGCAGAAGTGAGTCGTAACCTGAGTGCTTGATTTCCTGGTGGACCATCATGAAGATTTCTTCCACCCGAGCTTCGATGATGTTGACCAACTCACGACGGTCAACCTTAGTGCTCTGTTCGGAGCCAAAAGTGATTACGTTGAAGGACTCATCCTCGCGAATATCTTCGAGGAAAGCATAACCATGCTTGAGTTTGACTTCTTCCGCCACTTCCAGGGGGAGTCGCAATCCCTGGGCGATATCGGATGTCACGAGTTCACCGCCAACGCCGAGGACATTTGCATGGAAAACGTCGCCTTTGACGTAGATCGCCACGCTGGTAGTGCCGGCGCCAAGATCAATCACAGCCACGCCCATTTCGCGTTCGGTTTCTGAAAGGATGCTTTCGCCCGACGCGAGGGGATTGAGGACAAACTGAGAAACGTCAATCCCTGCCATGGAAATGCACTGGCGCAGGTTTTCCATTGAGGAGGCAGCACTGGTGATAATGTGGGCTTCAACTTCCATGCGGAAACCGTGCATGCCAACTGGTTGCCGGATGCCTTCCTGCCCGTCTACACTGAAACCGCGCTGAATTACGTGCACGATTTCGCGATTGTGGGGTACCGCAATAGCTTGGGCGGAATCTAGCGCCCGATAAACGTCTTCCTGGTCAATCACACGTCCAGAGATTCCGACGGCGCCTTTGCTGATGGTGGATGACACCTGCATCCCAGCCAGGTTGACGATCGCCGAGTTGATCTCAAAGCCGGAAGTTCTTTCAGCTTTTTCGATCGAGCGCGCGATACATTCTGAGGCAGCGGTGATATCAGTAACAATCCCCTTGCGGATACCCTTGGTAGGCTCGATTCCTACTCCCAGGATGCGCAAGTTGCTGCCATTTTCAACTCTGGCAACGAGGCTGCAAACTTTTGCGGTTCCAACATCTAATCCAACAACAATCGGTTCTTCTTCCATATCAAGGCTCCAAACGATAATAAGGTGCGTGTAGAAATTCCATGCTGATTAAAACTGGTTGCAAGTTTCTATCCAGAATGGTCTCAACAATCCTGGCATATTCCAGTAGTTTCATGTCGATGTTTTCGTCATCATCACCGAAGTAAACTTGCCAGCCGTGGGGGTCAACCCAGCCCAATCCGTTCTCTTCGTCGTAGAGCATGGGGCTTTCTGGGGGTTTGATTCCATTTAGTTTCTGCACTGTTTTGACGAAGGCAGGGTCAACTAACGGGAGGGCTTTTAGGTCATCTGTTGCGGTTTCTTCCGTCTGCAATTCAGGCGCCACCCAACCAAGCGGGTGGGGCGGTTCGCTGTTGGCGAAAACGCGAATGGGGAGCATCGCTTCACCGCGTACTGTGAAGGCAAAGCCGTCCTGATCGATCCAGTAGACGATCTCCTCATTTTTCAGCCAGAGAAGCGCGGGAATGCGTTCCTGGATGACAATCTCAATGCCAGTTGGCATTTTGACGGTTACATCAGCTTCTTTGATGTCCGGGAACTCGTCCAGGATCTGGTTTTCTACATCATTCGGTATGACGCTAATGATCGATTCGCCTTGCAAATCAAGCTTCTGGCTGATTTCCTCAGTCGGCACACGAACCCCTCCGGTCACATTAACCTGGTCCACAGCGAAAGCAGTTGAGCTTCCCATCAAGAAGAGCAATACAAGCATTCCGCCTGCGATCAGACCTGAGAGCAAACGCCAGCTAAAATGGAACTTGGGCAGAGAAGGCAGGCGCACTTCACTGCCAGGTGTGCCGGTGGGCATATACACCCGGCTACGATTGCGCGTAGCTGCAGATTTACTATATTGCGTGCTTGTGTAGGACCGACGGGTGACAACCCGTGAGGCATTTTGGGCGTCCCGTGAGACACGCACGTTAGGGTTGCTTGGGATGGGTTTGCGTTTTGCCGGCTCAATCTTGCGGCGAGCTCGCACCTCATCTGCCCTCGTTGTTCTATTCGATCCGCTCGCCATCTTACTCCTCGTACTTCCTGATGGTTTCATCCTGTTCGGCTTTGCGCTCGAGCGCAAGCTCCACCAGGCGGTTAACCAATTCGGGGTAGCTCAAGCCTGAGTAAAGCCAGAGCTTTGGGTACATACTGATCTGGGTGAACCCAGGCATGGTGTTGATCTCGTTGAAATATGCTTCGCCGCTGACTTTATCAATCAAAAAGTCGACTCGTGCCAAGCCCGCCCCATCAATTGCTTTGAAGGCTTCGATGGCGTACTGCTGAAGCAGGGTCGTTTGGGCATCGGGCAGAGGAGCGGGAATGGCAACTTCCGGGTCCCCAGACTGGTACTTGTCCTTGTAGGTATAGAACTCATCGCCAGGAACAATTTCCCCGGGTACCGTGCACTTTACATCGGTGTTGCCAAGTACGCTGATCTCGATTTCTCGGGGAGCGATACCGCGTTCCACCAGGATGCGGCGATCGTAGCGTGCTGCCAGCAAGAGCGCTTTCGCGAGTTCTTCACGGTTGCGGGTTTTGCTTATTCCGACTGACGAACCAAGATTGGCTGGTTTCACGAATAATGGGTAGGCGGCGATCTGTTCTGCCCGGTCGAGGGTTTCCAGCAAATTCTCCTGGATGTCTTTTCGCGAGTAGACCGCGTATTCCAACACCGGGACACCAATGGACTGCATTACGTGCTTGCAAACTGCTTTGTCCATTGCAACAGACGAGCCGAGCACGCCTGCGCCTACGTAGGCGCAATTCTGGATCTCAAACAATCCCTGGATGGTTCCATCCTCACCGAAAGTTCCATGAAGGACCGGGAAAATCACATCAATTGATGTGATTTTTTGGAGATGTTTTCCCTCGCGAATGAAGAGATATGGCTTGCCATTTTCGCTGAGGATCAGAGCTTCGTGAAGGGATGCGTGGTTGCCGTCAAGGAAGGCTTTGTGGGTGTCATCCCCAAAGAGCCAAAGCCCTTCAGTGGTTATGCCAAGCTGAAACACCTGGTATTTGGTCTCATCCAGCGCGTTTAGAACGGATTGCGCTGAGCGCAGTGAGACTGCATGCTCTCCAGAGCGTCCGCCGAAGATCAAAACCAGATTTAGTTTCTCAGTCATTTTCAAATTCACCTAACAATTCGATCTCGAGGTTCAAATCGACATCAAATTGTTCTTTCACAGTTTTTTGCGCCAGCCGGATCAGCCTGTAATAATCCTGCGCGGTGGCTTCGCCATCATTCAGGATGAAATTGGCGTGCACGGTACTAATCGATGCATGACCCGAAGTGACGCCTTTCATACCAGCGGCTTCAACCAGCCTGCCGGCAAAATCGCCTTTGGGATTCTTGAAGGTCGATCCAAACGAGGGACCAACCGGTTGGGTCTGGCGTCGTTTTTCGGTTAATTCTTCCAGAAGCTGTTGGGTGACTTCGGGTTCGACTTTTGTACCAGAGAAACTGGAGCTCAGGATGACAACATCTTCACCGCTGCGCTTAAATTTGCTCGAGCGGTATCGGAAACCCATACCATCACTGTCGAGGCTTTGTTCCCCATCAGCTTTGGTAATGACCTGTGCCACAATCATGCACTTCGAAATGTCTGAGCCATGCGCGCCAGCATTGCCATAGACGGCGCCACCAACAGTGCCGGGAATGCTGTTTGCCCATTCAAAGCCCGAAACGCCACGCAAGCTTGCCTGGCGCGAGACTGCGCCGAGGTTGGCACCACTTTCGGCATAAATAACCGGTTGTTCGCCCTTTGTGTCAATGCGGACGTTATGACAGCGGTTGTGCACCATGATGCCTCTGAAGCCAGAGTCGCTCACCAACAGGTTTGAGCCACTGCCCAGGATGCGGAAAGGCGCATCCAGTTCCCATAAAATCTTGACGGTGCGGCGCATCTCATCAGCTGTATGGACAGAGATCATCCCGCTGGCAGGTCCGCCAACACGCGTGGTGGTGTAGTTTGCCATGCGGACGTTTTCCTGCAGCTTATCACCGAACAAAGCCTGAAGTTTTCTCAATGGAAGCTCAGTCATTCTGGCTCCTCATGTCTAATCTGAAACAAAGCATGTCAGCAAACTCAGGACCCTTGCCGGCTGAAAACACGATCACTACGTTCAGCCCGGTTGCTTCTTCTGCAACATAATCCGCCGCTTCAGCAAAACCAGTGAAATATGCGGCTTTGGATCCGGAAATTTCTTGCGCGATCTGGCGAGGAGTGTCTGTTTCGACAGTTTCCCTTGCAGCGTAGGTCGGGAGAATCACAACCCGATCAGCTCTCTGCAGCGCTGTTGTAAATTCGCTCTGCATCCGGTCGGTACGCGAGTAGGTGTGGGGTTCCCAAACAGCCCAAAGGCGATGATCGGGATAGAGTTCGCGGGCTGCCTCGAGGGTCAGGTTTAGCTGAGTTGGGTGGTGGCCGTAATCGTTGATCACGACTGTATCGCCACTATGGCAAACCTGTTCAAAGCGCCGTTCTGTGCCTACAAACTCAGCGAGGCTCTCACTTGCCGCTGAAGGGTTCAGACCAGACTGGTGCAGGACTGCCAGGGCTCCAGCCGCGTTGAGGAGATTATGCCGTCCAGGAACACCAAGCACGAACTCACCTAAGGTTTGTTGGGTAGGTGAGTAGATGAGACTGAAGTCATATCCGTCGCCATTCCATCTGATGTTCTGAATGCGGTAATCGCAAATTTCGGAATAACCATAAGTCAGGATTACAGTGCCATCAAAATCGTAAGTAGCGAGCAAGTTGCGAACGCCTTGATCTTCGGCACAGGCAATCACCGCTCCATCAGGTTGGGTGCGGCGGATAAATGCCGCGAAGGCCTGGTTGTAAGCTTCTGGAGTGGGGAAGAAGTCGGGGTGGTCGTACTCCACGTTGGTGAGCAGGCTGAATTTTGGGCTCAGCCCCAGGAACATGTAGTCATATTCATCGGCTTCGATGACAAAGAGGTCGCTTGATCCCGCATGAGCATTCGTTGCCAGCGGGCGGATTTGAGCACCAAGTATGAATGTAGGGTCCACGCCCAGTCCGCGCAACATGGTGACCATCATTGCGGTGCAGGTGGTTTTACCGTGGGAACCAGCAATCGCAATGGTCTGGTACCCTGCAGTCAGTTCTGGCAGGAATTCGTTACGTTTTAGCACTGGAATGCCGTGATTGCGGGCGGCGACCACTTCAGGGTCATCGTCATGAACTGCGGAAGAGCGCACAATCACGTCTGCTTCCAGCGCGAGTTCCGGGCTGTGACCCAGGAGTGTGTAGGCGCCTTTGGAGGTGACTGCATCGAAATAGCGTGAACCGGACTTGTCAGTCCCACTAACCTGCCAGCCTTTTTCAAGCAGCAAGAGAGCGATGGCTGATATGCCTGTTCCGCCAATCCCGATGAAGTGAACTTTGCTCATTAAATCATCACTCCGATAACAATCAGGACTGCGACAGCGATTGCAACATAGAGCCAGTTGCCGTTCAGCAATTCAGGAACCATTTTCTGGACGAGTTCAATGGCTTTTTGACCAGTTTCCGTGGCTGCATCCGGAGGGATAATCCAGCTAAAGGGATAGCCAGCCTTGTGAATGAAAAACCAGGCAGAGCCCACCAGCCAATAGCCATTCAAGCCTCCAACAACCGCGCCGACGATAATGTCGATCGGTGTGTCCCGATTGAATCGCCCCGACTCAGAAAAACGGCGGAAGGCTGGGGTTTGATAGCCAAAAAAGCCGCAGACAAACAGCACAATCAGCTCAAGGAAGAGGGCTTTCGTACCGCTGATTTCACCAAGCAAGCGAGGAATAACCTCCTCGATCACAAAGATCGCCAGAATTCCTGCGACAGTCACCACAAGTTCCTTGCGCAAGCCACGAACGGCGCCTATGATCGCAAAAAGGACGACGAAGATGGTGAAGAAAATGTTGAGTGTTACCATGTCAGTCCTTATCCCTCCGCCATTTCGTAGAGCAGACTTGCAATGCGTTCCGCAGCCTGGGGTTGAGCGAGCACTTTCATAGCCCGCCGCATGTGTTGCAAACGTGCCTCGTCCTCCAAAAGAGAGTCGATCTGAGCGAGGAGGTGGGTCTGAAGATACTGGTCTTCCAGCAAAACTGCTGCTTCGCGTTCCACCAGGTAATCTGCATTAACTTTCTGGTAGCGCCATGCGTATGGATAGGGCACCAAAATCGCCGGCAGACCGAAGAACGGATATTCTCCCAAAACGGATGCGCCTGCGCGAGAAACTACCAGGTCTGCCGCGGCGTAGGCTGCTCCCATTTCGTGTAAGTATGGAAATGCCTGGTAATTCTGGGGCAGGTTGGCAGTCGCAGTTTTCACCGTTTCCCAATCGAGGTGACCTGTCAGGTGAATAACCTGGTAGCGCTTGAGCAGATCGCCCAGGATGGCGACGACTGCTTTGTTGATTGAGCGCGCGCCGCTGCTGCCACCAGTGAATAAAATCACCGGCTTATCGCTGGAAAAACCAAAATACGCCAAAGCATCAGCTTTGGTCCATTTTGTCAGATCCTGGCGCAGTGGGTAGCCTGTCACTTCAATTTTCTCCTTCTTGCTGAAAAACCTGCGCGAATCTTCCACGCTCACCGCGATTTTGTCCGAAAAGCGAGCTAAGGTTTTTAAAGCCAGTCCGGGTTCGATATCCGGTACGAACAGCAAGGTTTTGATTTTCAGACCAGCCAAAGCCATCGGGATTGCCACATATCCGCCCGTGAACATCAACACGTCGGGTTTGTAATCCTTTAGAATTTGCTTTGCCTGTTTGTAACCTTGCCATAGTTTCACCAAATTACCAGGCAGTTGCCTGATCGAAATGCCGTGGACGCCAGCCGCGCGGATGCCTCGATAGGGCAAATTTGCCCTTGCGATGAGCTCAGATTCCATGCCGCTTTCGCTGCCAACCCACAGAATATCTGCGTCATCACTCAATCTCTCCGTAACGGTTAGAGCCGGATAAACTCCGCCGCCCGTCCCGCCTGCGCATATCAACAGTCGCACTGGTCGTACTCCTTTCAGAGGCTGTTTTGTTCGCCCCCTGGCGAGCAACATTCATCACAATCCCAACAGCAGCCATTGTTGCTGCCATGCTGGATCCGCCCGCACTGATAAAAGGCAGTGCGTTTCCAGCGAACGGTAGCAGACCCACGATGACTGAGACGTTGATCAGCGCTTCGATCACGATCCAGCCTGTCAGACCGAATGCCAGCAGCGAGCCTAACTGATCCGGAGCATTACGCGCGATCTTGAAGCCGCGCCAAATCAACAGAACGTAGAGCCCGATCACGATCATAGAACCAACGATGCCGGTCTCCTCAGCCAGGACAGCGAAAATACTATCGGTGTGGGGCAGGGGCAGGCCGGTGAACTTGGTATTTGCCTTGCCGAGACCCACGCCAAAGACTCTGCCTTTGATAATTGCTTCATAGGTACGGCGGATGTGATAGGAACTCTGGGTTGGGTTCTCAAGACCAGACAGGTATTGGCTAAAACGAATGCGACCGGTCGGCATGACGTTGATGAGGAAAAGAAAGCCCAACAAACCAACCAATATCACGATCGCAACATGTTTCCAATCACCACCAGCCAGGAAGAGCAGCATGATGCCGAGCATCAAAACAGTCAACGCTGCACTCAGGTCAGGCTGGGCAAGGATCAAAGCCACAACAAAGCCGATACCAAAAGAAAGCGGCAGGAGGTAATTCTTGAAATCCTTCAACGTTTCTTTGTTGTTCGTCAGCCAGACAGAGATGTATAGGATGGAAACCAGTTTGGCGAACTCCGCTGGCTGGATCGACCCCTCAAACAAAGAACGGGCTGAGTTGTAACGCACTTCACGAACGACCAGGACGGCTAGGAGCAAGCCAATAACGACTACCATCATGGGAACGACCCACTTGCGAAAGAAATGGTAATCCAGGTAACTCAGCACAGTCGCGCCAATCACTCCCAGCGCTACCCAGACCACCTGCCTCAAAAAAATGGAATTCTGACTATCACTAATGGTCATCGAGACATCCCAGCTGGCAGAATAGACCATGAGCAAACCGATGACCAGCAGGCTGGCAACAATCAGTAACAGCCCTACATCAAAGGAGAGGGACTGTACGTTAGTTCGGCGGTGAGTTTTAGGTGTGGTTGCGTTGATCATAGTTCGTTCACCCATTTTCTGAAGGCTTGACCCCGTTCTTCAAAATCTTTGAAGGCATCATAGCTGGTGCATCCAGGCGAGAGTAAAACTACATCTCCCGCTTCTGCCTGGTTATGTGCAGTTTTAATGGCTTCCTGCAGGGTGGCGCAGCGGACGACCGAATGCATTGCCTGCCCGGGCTTCTTGGGACCGATGGCTTCGGCGATCAGATCGCCTGCTTCACCGAAAATCACCACTCGTGAGACACGGCGGCGGATCAGGTGTGCCAGTTTATCCCAGGGAAGATTTTTATCGCGCCCGCCAAGCAGCAGCACGATGGGTTCTTCGAAGGAGTTGATTGCGGCGATAGTGCGCTCAGGGGCAGTGGCGATAGAGTCGTTGTACCAGCGAACGCCATTTAGTTCACGGACCATCTCCAAACGGTGGGGAACACCGTCAAAGGTCTCAATTCCAAGCTGAATTCCTGGAAGACCAATGGTGGCGCCAGCCGCAATTGCACAAGCAGCCAAGGCGTTGTAAAGATTATGTTCTCCACGCAGGTTAATCCACTCTACGGGCAGCATCTTGAGCTTGTCATTCCCAATTTGCAGCATTATGTGACCTTTTTCAACAAAGGTGCCGTTTTGACGGTATCCAGGAGCTTTCATTCCGAAACTGATAACGTCTGTGCGAGCCTGGTCGAGCAGATTCCAGGAACCTTCGTCGTCACGATTCAGCACCGCCACGTCACCCTGATGCTGGTAGCGCAGGATGCGAGATTTAGCTTCAATGTACGCCTGCATGGAACTATGGCGGTCGAGATGATTGGGGGTAATGTTCAGAACAGCCGCCACTTGCGGAGAACTCGTCATAAGTTCCAACTGGAAGCTCGAAAGTTCCATCACCACCAGGTCGTCCTCATCCATCTTGTCAAGGTCTTCGATCAGGGGATTGCCGATGTTTCCGCCCACCCAAGCGTGGTGCTTGTTGTTCTTCATCTCGAAGTGTTTTTGCGCCATCAGCCCTACCAACGCGGTGGTTGTGCTCTTGCCGGCAGAACCGGTTATCCCAATCACTGACGCAGGGCATTCTTCAAGGAAAATCTGAGAATCATTGCTTAGTTTGATACCTTGGTTGCGGGCGGCTGCGATGAAGGGGATGGTCAGGGGAACGCCACCAGAAACGCAGACGAGGTCAGCACCTTCAAGAAGAGTCTCAGGGTGACCACCGAAGGCGAATTCCACCGGCAGGTCAGCCATGGAAGCGCTTTGTGCGACGAGGTCCTGCGCTGGTCGGGAGTCGGTCAATACCACCCGGGCTCCTCTTTGTGAGAGGAAACGTGAAATTGCCAGACCCTGGCGGGCTGCGCCAATTACGATTACTTTTTTGCCTGAATAATTTGTTTTCATTAGCTCATAAAGGTCAAACTAAGTCCCAGCATGGCGCCGATCAGCTCAATGAGCCAAAAACGCATCACAATCTGGTTCTCTTCCCAACCAATCATCTCAAAGTGATGATGAACTGGGGTTTTCTTAAAAATCCGTTTACCTCCAGTGGCCTTGAAATACAGCACCTGGATGATCACGCTGAGGACTTCAGCAGTGGGAATGATTGCGATTAGAGGGAGGAACAGCCAACGCCCAGTCATCAGAGCGACGACGGCGAGCGTGGCGCCAAGAGCCTGGGAACCGGTATCGCCCATGTAGAGCGCTGCTGGCTTGCCGTTGAACCAAAGAAAGCCAGCCAAAGCACCGATGATGCAGAAGCAAAACCGACCAAGATAGACCTGCCCCTGCATAAGGGCGATAATGCCGTAGCCTCCAAAGGCGGCTATGGAGATCATGCCAGCCAGACCATCTATCCCATCGGTAAGGTTGATGGCATTGGAGTAAGCGACGATGAAGAACGCCGCCACTACAATGTAGAACCAGCCAAGGTTCAGCGGTTCCGGGGAGGTTGGCCAGAGCATGTGGGGAACCTGCAGGATTTCCTTCAGAGCATAAGCAATTACTAACGCCACTATGCATTGCAGCAGGAACTTGGTCTTGCCGCGCATTCCCAGTCCGCGCCTGGGTCCACGGATCCCTTCCCAGTCGTCCACTGCGCCGATGAGCGCATAACCCCACATGGCAGCCAGTGGAACCAGGATGGAGGAGCCAATAAGGCGTGAACCAAAAAGGGAGACCGCGTTTAGGATGACGGTCAAAAGCGTGACCGGGATCAGGAACATAAAACCACCCATGGTGGGAGTGTTCATCTTCGCCATGTGGGATTCAGGCACATCGATGCGAATGATCTTGCCGATATTGAGCTTCCGCAACAGACGGATGAACGGGCTGCCCCAGATAACGGTCAACAAGAAGCTGATACTGCTGATTGCGATTGCCAGCGAAGAACCCTGCATCAGTTAACATCCTCCAGGGCTGATACGATTTTTTCCATATGCATACTGTGAGAACCCTTGATCAGGGCAATATCACCGGAATTAAGTGTTTCTAGCAGATAGTTGGTAGCTCCCTGGTAATCACTGAACCAGTGAACCATGTCAGTCGGGAAGCCATTCTCGATGGCAGCGTCACGCGTCATCAAGCTGCGAGTGCCAACCAGGACGATCTCATCTGCCACTTCGGAAGCGCGCAAGCCGATTTTATTGTGCCCAGCCTCTTCGTAACGTCCGAGTTCCAGCATATCCCCGAGCACAGCCACCTTGCGACCCCTTAGATCATCCAGTAGATTCAGGGCTGCCATGGTTGAGTCCGGGGAGGCGTTGTAAGAATCGTCAATCAGAACCGCACCGGATGCAGTTTTTACAGTTACGATGCGTAATTGCACACGATCGTTCTTAAAGGCTTCAAAAATCGAGCCCCAGTCCATTCCCAGACTGAGCGCTAACGCTGCTGCCCGCAGCATGGTATACACAGAATGGCGACCAATAAGGGGAGCTGTGACATAAAGGCTCTCATCTTGATAATGCATCCTGCAGCGAATGCCTTCCAGCCCGCGGCTTTCGACTTCGTCTGCCCAGAGGTCTGCCTCTGGATCGAGACCGTAGTATAAGACGCGCGCTTGCGTTTGACCAGCCATGTTTTTCACGAAGGGATCATCGTAATTGAGGATCGCCAATCCTTCGGGAGAAGCCGGCAGCGATTCGACCAGTTCGGCTTTTCCACGCGCGATGGCTTCGATGCTGCCTGCGCGTTCGGCATGTACGGTGCCGACATTGGTCACAATCCCGATTTGAGGTTGGGCAATTTCGCAAAGGAGTTTAATTTCACCTGCTACATAGAAACCCATCTCAAGCACTGCTACCTTGTGACGTTCATTCAAGGAGAGGAGCGTCAGGGGTAAGCCAATCTCGTTGTTCATGTTTCCCTGGTTTTTCAGGGTTTTCATTTGACTTCCCAGGACTGAAGCGGCTAGCTCCTTGGTGGAGGACTTTCCGACGCTGCCGGTGATACCTATCACTTTTAGGTCGTGCTGCTTGCGCCAGTATTTGGCAAGTGTCTGCAATGCCGTCAACGCGTCCGGGGTTTGCAGGCTGAAGGGAGCGCTTTTTGGCAACTCAAAACTTTCCCGGTCAAGATCAACAACTGGATAAACACTCTCGATAGGATGGTCAATTAATGCCAGAACAGCCCCATTCGCGAAGGCTTGGTCAACGTATTGGTGTCCATCAGTGTTCTCGCCCTTGAGAGCCACAAATAGCCCTTTTTCGCTGACACAGCGCGAATCAACACATCCACAGGCAATTTGAAAATCCTGCTGGATTTTGTATTGAGCAGCTGGTGCGAGAGCTTTCAGGATATGGCTCAGGGTCAACATCGTTCTTACTCCGATACCGCAAAGCTGTTGTCACCGGGCTTATCAGCCAGGCGCACATTGTCGGGGGGGATGTTCATCAGGACCACCAGGTCACTGACAAGGTCGGAAAAGACAGGAGCTGCCACCTCGGAACCCCAGATGGAAATCTCAGGCTTTTCCAGCCAGATGTACACCAGGAACTTCGGATTCTCAGCAGGTCCCCAGCCAACGAAGGAGGTGTTGGTGGAAGTGTTGGTGTAGCCAAGTGGTGTGGCAATTTCACCGGTACCGGTCTTGCCTGCAACACTGTAACCTTCGACCAGGGCGTTAGAAGCTTCGTTCTCGAGTGAGTTGACCAGCATGCTGGTCAGAGTGTGTGCGGTGTCGGCTGAGACAGGATTTCCAACCACGACAGGGTCAATGTTGTATTGCTTACCATCTATGACCATTGCTTTGACTACGTGGGGTGCCATCATTTTTCCATCGTTCGCAATTGCGCCGATTGCCGTCACCATCTGAATGGGGGTCACGGAAATACCCTGACCAAATGAATTGGTTGCCAGGTCAACTTCATACCACATTCCGTCGCCGGGCAGTTTCAGTGGCCAGTGACTTTCGCCACCTAAATCAATGCCGGTGTTGCGGTCGAAGCCGAATGATTTCAAGTAGGAATAGAAGCGGTCTGGTCCGAGTTCTGTTCCCAGCCAGGCGAGGCAGACGTTAAGAGAGTGCTGCATACAGCCGGTCATGTCCACTTCTCCCCAGCCACCCATGTTCCAGTTGTAGATGGTGGCTCCACCGACGTAGAGCGAGCCAGTGTCATTGAAGATCGTTCCAGGAGAAACGACGCCTGCGTCCAGACCGGCTGCCATGGTAATGACTTTGAAGACTGATCCTGGCTCGTAAGTGCTGCTGATAGCCGCATTGAAAGGTGTTGGATTAGGGAAAAGTTCAGAATAATTCCAATACTCGTTAGGGTCCAACCTGGGGGTGGTTGCCATTGCTATGATCTCACCGGTTTCGGGGTCATAAACAATAATCGTTCCGTTTTCAGCGCCGGACCAATCGATTGCTTCATCCAGTTTCGTTTCAGTCATAGCCTGGATTTCACGATTGAATGTCAATTGCACAGTCACACCAGGTTGTACTTCTTCGATGGAGGTCAGCAGGTTTGGGTCGATTGCTGAGTAAACCTGCTTGGGCTCCCCGGCCATCAATTTGTCGTAGGATTCTTCCACACCAAAGTAGCCGATTCCGTCAGTCCGATCAAGAAAACTGTAAAAACCCAATATGTTGGATGCCAACGTGCCTTCAGGGTAACTGCGTTTGTTGTTTGCGGTCCAAACCAGACCGTTTAGATTTGGGCGAACCTCGCCGCGTTTCGTGCTCCGGTTGGCATAGTCATCTTTAATGGACTCAAATTGAGCGATTTTATCCTTGCTGACAAAACCATCCAGAACGATGAAGTAGGGGTTTCCATTACCAGGGGTCATCTGGGTATAGCCAAGGATCCGGGCATAATCCAATCCCAGTACGCTTGATGCTACGGAGGCGACGGTTTCCCGCTGCCCGTCCTCGAGCGCTTGCAGATCCAGACCAACCTCGTAAATCACTTCGTTACCTGCCAGAAGCCGACCATCGGAGTCATAGATGCTTCCCCGTTCAGGGTAAACCATCCGATTAATGCCCTGGTAGGCTTCACTATCCGCCAGGATCTGTTTTGCGCCTTCGATGTTTTGGATGCGGATCAGTTGAACGCCGGCTACACCAGCCACCACACTTGCAAGCACGCAAATTATAAAGAAACGATTCCAATTTGTGGTTTTCATGGAGCCACCTCGGTCGAAGCAGGCGTGACCACTTCTGTGACCACGCTTTCAGTTGGGTCTGCGGGCAAACTCGGCTCGATAAATACTTTCAAACGGAGCCAATCCCACAAAGAAGCAGTAAATTCAGGTAGAAGCACTGGCGTGCTGATTTCTTCAACGGTTGGGGGAGGAGCAAGAGCTGGTTGTGAAGGCGGCACATAGCCTGGGACTTCGATGTAAGTTGCCTCGAGTGGATCCAGCATGGTCATCTTCAACGCGTTTGCCCGTTCACTGAGGGATTTAGCGGAAGAGACTTCTGCATATTGCGTTTTGAGATCATTAATTTCCATTTCGAGGGCGCTGATTTCAGCTTCCAGGCTCTGAATTCGTCGACCTGTCGCAGCAGCTCGCCCGCTGACCATCAGGTAAACGCCGGCAACCACTGCGATCCCAACCAGGACCAGTAAGAAAATGCCAATCCACTGGAGTTGAGTGCGCCAGGGGGCTTGTTTATAGGCTTGTAGTAGATTCTTTTTCATAGCCTTTTCCATGCAGTTTCCGTGCCATTCATCTATAACTTCTCAACTACCCGCAGTTTCGCGCTGCGGGACCGCGGGTTGCTTTCAACCTCTTCCGGCGATGCTGTGATCGGCTTGGAGGTCAAGATCCGGACGCTTGCCTTGTGCCCGCAGGTGCAGACAGGCTGCTCAGGAGGGCAGATGCAATCGCTGCCTTCCCGCCTAAAAGCTTGCTTCACCAGGCGATCCTCCAGGGAGTGAAAACTGATGATTGCGAGGCGTCCGTATTCGTTTAAAAGTGCGATCAGGCTTGGTATCGCCTGTTCAACGGTCTTGAGTTCATCATTGACCGCAATTCTTAAGGCTTGAAAGGTTCTCGTCGCCGGATCCTGCTTTTCTTTGGTTCTGCCAATCGCATTCCGCACGACTTCTGCCAATTCCCCCGTAGTGCTCAAGGGTCTGGCTCGTAGAATTGCCCGCGCGATGCGCCTGGAGTAGCGTTCCTCGCCGTAGCGCCAAATAATGTCCGCTAGATCAACCTCATCCAGTTTGTTCACCAGATCGGCGGCTGTCTGACCCTGGGTAGGGTTAAAACGCATGTCCAACAGACCGTCATGTCTGAAGGAAAAGCCGCGTTCGCTCTGGTCGAGCTGCATGGAGGACACACCAAGGTCCATCAAAATCCCATCAACGCCCTGCCAACCGATTTTTTGCAGGGTATCGGCGCTTTGCAGGTATGATGCATGCATCACCTGCGCGCGCTTGCCGAAGGGATTGAGGCGTTGCCTGGTGAGTTCAATTGCCAGGGGGTCGAGGTCCAGAGCCAGGAGCTCTCCGAGGGGAGAACTTTCGGCGAGGATGCCTTCAGAATGACCGCCAGCACCGGCAGTGCAATCCAGGTAACGCTTCGGGCTTGTGGGAGCCAGATATTGAATTGTTTCTTTGTAAAGTACCGGGCGGTGCGGGAAGGGGGCTTCGCTCACCGCTTTCCTCAATTTCCTCTGGTATTGATGTTGAACATTGCCCAACGTTCAGCGTTGGCTTTCGGGTCACCGTTAGCGTTTTCTTCCGCGTCAAGCCGCTCAGGAGCCCAGATCTCAAAGCTGTCTCCAACGCCTATAATGACCACTTTTTCCTCTATCCCAGCAAACTTCCGCAGGTGTGTCGGAATGAGGATACGGCCAACTGTGTCATAAGTGAGTTCAGCAGAACCGCCCAGGATCTCGCGGCGCATGGAGCGCAGGAGGGGATCCGTGATGGATTGGCTGTTGATCGAGTCAGCAATAATGTCGAACTTGTCTTTGGAGTAAGCCATCAGGTTTCCGTCAAGCCCTTTGGTCACGCAGACAAGATCGCCGACGGTTTGTTCCCGGTAATTGGAGGGAACAGTCATCCGACCTTTCTTGTCAATATTGTGCTCAAACCTTCCATAAAACATTTGTTCTATACTCCCTTTAATTGGTGAAGCGCCGGGTTACCAGCGCTTCTTATAAGTTTCGTGACACTTTCTGACACTTTATGACAATCTTGCACACATTATAGACCTATAATCCTCAAAATGCAAGCAATTGGGCATGCAATTTGCAAAGAAACATTGATTTTTCGTGATTTTGGGAGGTCAGATCGGGAGGTCGAATCAAACTGCGCGTAGCCACTAACGAGAGACGCTGAGTTGAGGGTGGAGTGCTGCAATTTTGAGCTGGTAGATTGCTGCTTGGCGTAATCTAATGCCGAATTATTTGGTTGTCGAAGCCAGGGTTTGGGAAGTGTTGCCGTTGATTAACTATTGATTGTTGGAGGTTTTTTTGTGCACTATCCCCGAACCGGCCAGCCAAATATTTGCATTATAATGACTGGGAATGAGCACGCTGGGCATACTCAACGATCGCTACCAACTCGAAGAAACGCTGGGCACTGGCGGAATGGCTATTGTGTACAAAGCCAAGGACCTGATGCTCGAGCGTTATGTTGCGGTTAAAGCGCTGCGAGAAGACTTTTCGCAGGATGTCGCTTTTCGTGAACGCTTCCGCCAGGAAGCAAAGGCAGCTGCTAACCTTTCCCATCCAAATATTGTCACAGTGCATGACTTTGGTCTGGACCAAAAGCACCTTTTCATCGTCATGGAGTATATGCCAGGCACGGACCTAAAAACGCTCATCAAGCAAAAGGAGCGATTTAGCGTCACAGAAGCGCTGGAATTGATGATCCAGGCTTGCGGTGGGGTGGGGTACGCCCACCGGGCTGGATTGGTCCATTGTGACATAAAACCTCACAACATGCTGGTCACACCCGAAGGTCGCCTAAAAGTGACCGATTTTGGCATCGCGCGGGCACTATCGACCATTTCTCCTGATGAACGCAGCGAGGTGGTTTGGGGTTCGCCGCACTATTTCTCACCCGAACAAGCCAGCGGCATGCCACCCTCGCCCGCTTCGGATGTGTATTCTCTGGGTGTTATTCTTTACGAAATGCTCGCTGGTAGATTGCCATTCATTGCTTCAGATTCTGGGGAGCTTGCGCGTATGCATCGCGAGGATCTGCCTGTAGCACCGCGTTATTACAACACCAGCATCCCCACAAAACTGGAAGAAATTATTCTTAAGGTGCTCTCCAAGGAGCCTTCAGCCCGTTATCGCACAGCCGATCAGCTCGGAAGACTGTTGATGGGCTTCTATGAAACAGAACGTTCCGTTCCCTACCCAAATGAAAACCTGCAGCAATTGCCAAAAATGGAACAGGTGAAACCGACCGCTGTTCCAGTCGAGGAACCTCCAGTTCACACCCCGACTCCAATGCCAGCTAAGGTTGTCGTCCAACCAGAACCGATCAACACACCTCATGGCGCTGTTGGTTTGTCACAGAGGAACCATGCGCCGGTGAGTATCTCTGAAAGACCACAGCAAGAGCAGGCAAGATTGCCGGTTGACTGGCGGACCTGGTCTCTTGGATTACTGGCGGCATTGCTCTTGTTAGGTTTGATCCCTTTCTGGTTCTATGTTTACATCTTATTGAAACCCTGATACGAGGTAAAATGGCTGTTTTGATCTCTCCCTCCATCCTTTCTGCTGACCTTTCCAGGCTTGGGCTAGATCTGCAAGCTTGTGAAGCGGCTGGTGCGGACGCAATCCACATTGACGTGATGGATGGCAGGTTTGTCCCGAATATCACCTTTGGTCCAGACATTGTTGCAGCCTGTAAGAAGGTGACTTCTCTGCCGTTGGACGTGCATCTGATGATTGTTGAACCTGAAAAGCACCTAAAGACTTTTGCCAGTGCTGGGGCGGATTACCTGACAGTCCATTACGAAACTTGCCCGCACATTCATCGTACCCTTCAGACAATTCGCGAACTGGGTGTAAAACCCGGCTTGACCTTCAACCCGGGTACGCAGGTGGATCCACTCGAGCTTCTTACGGATATGGTGGACTTGGTGCTGATTATGTCGGTCAATCCTGGCTTTGGGGGACAGAAGTATATACCCCAGGCAATCAAGAAGATCCAACAGACCCGTGCCATCCTGGACTCGCATGGTTCAAATGCCATCGTCCAGGTAGATGGCGGTATCACATCAGCCACCATTCGGGCGAATTATGAGGCTGGCGCACGTAACTTCGTAGCTGGGACCGCGGTTTTTAAACACCCTGATGGTATTGCGGGTGGGGTGCGTGCCTTGCGAGAGGCACTGAGTTAAAATCAAAAAAGCCGCGAACGCGACTTTTTGATCGTTTGTGGGTTAACAAACTAGTTGTAATTTTTGGTCAA
>CAYRYL010000024.1:0-29426 GCA_964428425.1 uncultured Anaerolineaceae bacterium
GGTAACATCTCGAACCCGGAAGTTAAGGTCGTCAGCGCCGATGGTACTTGGGGGGTAGCCCCCTGGGAGAGTAGGACATTGCCAAGAGACTTTTCATTTAATATAACTAGCCGCGTAATTAGCGGCTTTTTTATTTAAGTTTGTCTTCACCCCCACCGGTATCTTCGGCATAGCCTGCGAGGAGAGTAGGAGCATCCCGTGAGACTTTTCATTTAAATTCACATTTATTCGATAGTCAAATAGTGTGTCACCTCCGCTGGCATCTTCGGCTTAGCCTGCGAGGAGAGTAGGAATATGCCCGTGAGACTTTTCATTTAATAACACTAGCCGCGTATAAGCGGCTTTTTCGTTTAATTTGGTCGTCAACCCCGCTGGTATCTCCGGCGAAGCCTGCGAGGAGAGTAGGTATATGCCGGTGAGACTTTCATTTAAACAGATAAGCCACTTTCACTGTGGCTTTTTCGTTTAAACAGGTCGTCACCCCCTCTGGTATCTTCGGCATAGCCTGCGAGGAGAGTAGGACATTGCCAAGAGACTTTTCATTTAAATACATAAGCCACGTTTATTGTGGCTTTTTTGTTTAATCAGGTCATCTCCCCGCCGGTATCTCCGGTATAGCCTGCGAGGAGAGTAGGCACATGCCCGTGAGACTTTTCATTTAACAAGACTAACCGCTGAGTAAGCGGTTTCTTGTTTAATTCTTTCATCTGTTACTGCAAGGAGCCGGTCAGGGCGACGCGGCAGTCTAGATTATTAATCGTGTCGCATTGCCCATCGTAAAATGGATACGCGGTCTCCTTAATATAGACCCTTCCTGTGGGACCGAGCACGGCATACGAACGCTAATCTCCAAAACAAGTAATGCAAATTTAGATCACCACGCTTCGCTCGCGATGACAGCAAAAGGTCACTACGAGGAGCCTGTTAGGGCGACGCGGCAATCTGCATTTTTCTTTTCGCAGCCAGGTCATCCACTCAAAATTCCTTTCCTCACCCCCACGTGCTTCAAATTCTTCCGACAGGTTTTCTATGAAAACCACCCTCCCAAATATTCAAAAATACTTGTAATTCCCAAACTAAATTACTATAATCATTATATCCAACTCTCATTGCATCAGTTTTTTTACACCGAAAAACTCGGCCGCCGTATATCTTTTTTAATAATTTTGCTTACCATCGATTAATAGCTACTAGCAAGAACGACGCACTCATTTGCAATCTAACAACCGATCTGTTCCAGTAAAGGAGAATAATGATGAGAAACACATTAAAGCTGGGCATTTCTGCCAGACTAATTCTGGCTTTCATGCTGCTCTTCTTCAGTTTGTCAGTTTCCCTCACCACCAAGAATGGTTATGCCTTCTCCGCCCCTCCAACCACCGAATCCTCGATGATCAATCCACATACGCAGCCACCAGCCAATATTATCCAGGCAACAGACTGGGGAGACAACTTCGATAGCTACGCAACGGGCGCCTCCTTACATGGTTTGGGAGGGTGGAAAGGCTGGCAAAATAACCCTGCGGGCACCGCTTTTACCAGCAACCTACGTGCATTCAGCACTCCAAACTCGGTGGATATTGCGTCTGGTGCCGACCTGGTCCATGAATATTCCGGCTACACGGCTGGAGAGTGGGTCTATACTGCCTGGCAATATGTTCCCACCAGTTTTACTGGACAATCTTATTTCATCCTGCTCAACCAATACGATGAAGCCAGTTCCACGTTTAACTGGTCTGTCCAGGTTTATTTTGATGGAACTACAAACCAGGTTGTGAATTCTGGTATCTCAGGAGGTACCCTGCCGCTAATGAAAGGCATGTGGATGCTGCTGGAGGTCGAGCTTGACATCACCCACGATACTTGTGAATTCTATTACGGTGGTCAATTGCTCTATTCAGGCACCTGGACTGGCGAAGTCTCCGGGGCCGGCATCGCCAATCTTGCTGCGGTGGATCTATTTGCCAACGATTCCACCTCCATTTTTTACGACGATATTTACATTACACCCAAGCCGTACTTTCTTTACATGCCTTTTATTTTGAGATAAACCCAAGCCCCCGCCTCACCCTGCTGAAGTGGCAGGGTGAGGGGGCCACCAAGCCCCAAAGGTTGACGTATTGGACGCGCAATGAATAGATCGTGAGCGGCTATGATCTGTCGGCAATCAGCACTTGTCATTTTCCAATGACCACGGTTATTGTCACCGGTTGGGGCGAAGCATTCGTGACAATCAGCTTGGAAATGGTAAAGAAAAGTGTCAGGATTGCTTCGCTCCTAACTCAATTGTCACAAACTGATACTTTTTATGACGATCTTTACAATGTGATAATTACGAGGAGAGGCAGATCAAACCTATTGGCTATCTGGTTGTTCTTTCTCTCATAATTGCCATCAACTGCCGCACTTACTATTAATCCTTATGTAGATTCAGTTTTGGAACGGTGGAATTGGTCAAGGCAAGGACTCGCAAGCCTTTCCATTCCTATCTCGATCCAACCCTGACCAGTTATTGGATTCAGATCCGCCACAAGAAGTAAAACAGTTTTGAGCTGCTAAATGAGAAAAGAAATCGCTACAATCGTAATCAATTGAGCAGTTGCACAAACTGGCCGATGTAGGAGTAATACTGCGGGAGCCAGGATTGAAATAAACAGAAGACCACATCCCGGATTGATTTGTTTCGGCGATACTCTGTGATTCTTGAAACGTTTTATCACAAGAGAGATCGGGGGGATAGGAGACGGCGTTTGCCCATCCGCTACTGACCAGGTATTCATTAACGAATGTGTCGCCAACAACAACATACCTGGGAAGCTGACCATCCTTATCGCGGTCGGTTTCTTCTCTAATCAGGACAACTTCTTTTCCTAAAACCAAGTCTTTATTCGCGTTTGAGGCGGAAACACCCAAGTCTCCATCAGACAATTCTGGGGAATCAATTCCAATATAGCGAACTTTATATTCACTGCCGTTTATTTCAGCGATGAAAGTATCCCCACCAGTTATCGATTTAACAATTCCAATGTCCCGTTTTGTGTCCAGAGGAATGCATTCTCCATTCGTCACAGCTTGCAGGGTGGGAGTCGGTGTGCTTGTGTTTGTTGATGTTAATGTGATGGTGGGTGTTGATGTTTCGGTTGCGGTAGAGGTGGGAGTTGGGGTGAATACCAGAGTAAAAGTTGGGGTCGGAGTCCGAGAAGGTGCGCTTGTGGGTACCACGGTGGGTTCAATCTCCTCTGCCTCAGGTGTCGAGCTACTTGAACAAGCAGACAAGATCAAGGCGAGCGAGATGATGACAACAACTATTCTCTTCAAGACCCCTCCTATTGGACACGCTTAAGTAGATAAACCGATCATATTGATTTTACCATTCAGAGAATAAACCATCATTTACAACAAAAGCCACACGCACGGCGAGATGATGTTCTCATGACATCGCAATGAAGATGTTAGGGTTCACCACTCCGCCAATTCTTGATCCGACCGACCTGCGATTGGCCAGTTTTCCCTTAACAGAAGTACATGGTCTTTATCGCCGGGTCTCGATGTCCATGCCGGGGATTTTGGTTTTACGTTCGAGAAGTTTAAGCAAGGCGTCCAGCGCGAAGACCATCACCAGGTACACCACCGCGATTGCCAGGTAGATGCCCACAAAATCAAAGGTGGTGGTGGCGGCGCGCTTCCCCTCCGCCATCAGGTCCTGAACCGCGATCAAAAAGACGATAGCGGTGGTTTTCAGCAACGAAATCGGTTCGTTGGACCAACTCGGCAGCGCCAGCCGCAGCGCTTGGGGCAGGATCACGTAGCCAATTGTCTGCCACTTTGAAAGTCCGATCGACCTGCCGGCCTGCATCTGGGCTGAACCGATGGCGTTGATCGAGCCGCGGAGGTATTCCGCCTGGTATGCCGCGCTATTGAGCCCCAAAGCCAGGTAACCAGCGACATTCTGTGAAAAGGCAATCCCGAGCTCGGGCAGCCCATAATAAATGATGAAAAGCTGCACCAGCAGCGGCGTTCCGCGGAAGACCGCGATATACGCCCCAGCCACCCCCCGCAGCCATTTGGGACCGTAACTGCGCGCCAGCGCTAGCAGCAGCCCCAACACAAAGCCAATCGCCAGCCCGACTGCCGTCAGCTCCAGCGTCACCCCTGCGCCGCGCAGGAAGTTTGTGCCAAAGCGTTGGAAGTAGCCCAGCCAGGTCAGCATTACTCGGCTTCCTTTTCTTTCTTACCGTAGAGTTCGGTGATTTTCCACAGGAATTCGCGGGTGCGGTCAAACTTGGGATGGTTAAACATCTCATCCGGCGAGCCTTCTTCCACGATGTAGCCCTTCTCCATGAAGACGATGCGGTCAGCGACCTCACGGGCAAAACCCATCTCGTGGGTGACCACCAGCATGGTCATGCCGTCCAGCGCAAGCTGGCGCATCACTTCCAACACCTCGCCGATCAGCTCGGGGTCAAGCGCGGATGTGGGCTCATCGAAAAGCATCACTCTCGGGTCCATCGCTAGCGCTCTTGCGATGCCCACGCGCTGTTGCTGCCCGCCGGAAAGCTGCCCGGGGTAGTGGTTGGCACGGTCCGCCAGCCCCACGCGGCTCAGTTCGCGCATGGCTTTTTCGGTGGCGGCTTCATCGGACATGTGTTTAACGTGCGTCAAGCCCAGTTTGACGTTCCCCAGGGCGGTCAGGTGGTTGAAGAGCAAAAAGTTTTGGAAGACCATGCCGACGTGCTGCCGCACCTTGTCCTCATCCGTCCCTTTGGCGGTGATCTCGAGGTCATCCAGCCAGATCTGACCCTCATTCGGTCGGGTGAGCAGGTTGACGCAGCGCAGAAGGGTGCTCTTGCCGGTGCCGCTCGGACCGATGATCACGATCGTGTCGCCTTCGTTAACCGTCAGGTCAAGGTGCTGGAAGATGACATTTTTGCCATAGGTTTTGGTCAGGTTCTTGATGGTCAGGATCGGTTTGGGCATGGCGGTTCTCCGCGCGCTAAGGGTTGGAAGGAATGCTGAGCTTTTCTTCGAGCAGGTTCAGCAGCCGGGTGGTGGCGAACACCAGCAAGAAGTAGATGACGGCGGCACTGAGGTATGCCAGCAGGTATTTCTGTGAGCTGGCGCCGATCAGCTGTGCCCGCCGCAAGATCTCGGGTACGCCGAGAGCGTACACCAGCGACGAATCCTTGATCACGATCGCGGCTTCGTTGGACCAGGGCGGGATAGCCAGCCGGACCGCCTGGGGCAGCACCACGTAGCGGATGGCTTGCATACGGCTCAAGCCCACCGCGCGGGCAGCCGTGAGTTGGTCCCCACTGACGGAAAGCAGCGCGCCGCGGACGATTTCCATCTGGTAGGCGCTGCTCACAACCCCCAGCGAGAGCGACCCAGCCCAGAAAGCAGAAAGGTTGACGCCTTTGGTAACCGCAAAGAAGAGGATAAACAACAAAACGATGGGTGGGATTCCGCGAAAAATGGTGCTGTAGAGGTTCATTGCCCTGGCAGCTACTTTACCGCCATAGACGTAGAGCAATGCCAGGATTGTGCCCAACAAAAGCCCCGCAGGCAGCGCGATGAGGGTCACGCCAACGGTGAGTGCCGTCCCTGAGGCAATGTAGGATAGGAATTGACCAAAATCCAACGGCTACTCCATTTTTACCGGGGGCTGCCAGGCTGACAGCCCCCGCGAATTTGGATTAATGTAAATTGAACTGCCGGCTTTTACTGCTCGCTAAAGTACTTTACAGCCAGCTGATCGATGAAACCCTCATCCTGCAATACCTTGATGATACGATCGACTTCGGCTTTCAGTGCCGCGTCGCCATCAGGCAGGACTATGTTGATTGGACCGGTCGAAAGCTCGCCGTTGAAGACAACCTTTAGATCAGGGTTTTGGGCAACCAAAGCCTGGATCGGCACGTAATCGCCCATCAGCACCTCGATGCGCCCATTGGCAAGGTCCAAAGCCGCCTGGTCCACACGTTCGTAACGGGAGAGATTGGCTTCTGGGAGCAATCCAGGGGTGACAAGGTTGTCGGTCAGCCAGCCGTCCTGCACAGTACCGGACTGGACGCCGATTTTGTAGTTGGCTGCATCTTCGGGTTTGGCGATGGTGCCGGTGAAGGCGCTGGTGACCACGAAGGCGTCTTCGGTGGTGTAGTAGCCGATGGAGAAGTCCACGACCTTGTCGCGTTCCTCGTCGTAGTTAAAGCAGGAGATGGACATATCCAGCTTACCGCTTTGCACGGCTGCCACGAGGCTGTCGAAGGGCATATCCACCCACTCGAGCTCGACGCCCATGCGCTTGGCGATCTCAGCCATCAGTTCGATGTCAAACCCGGTCTTGTTGCCGGCGTCGTCCAGGTACTCGTAAGGCGGGTAATCGGCTGAGGTCCCGACCGATACTTTTTTTGCTTTCAGGATCTTATCGAGGACGGAAGTAGGTTCGGCCACACAGCCAACCAGCATGGCTCCAACTAAGATCAGGGCCACCGCTAACAGAAAATGCTTTTTCATTTTTCCTCCATGAAAGAGTTGGGTTAATGGATTGTTACCATCGATTATAAAGCAAAAGATAATTGAGCACAGAAATTTGATCCAACGCCGGTTAAAAATTGCGGATTTCATGATTATCTTGTGCGAACGATATCGTAAATCGTGAAAATTGAGCAATCCAGCCAAATGGAATACAACTCACCCCAGCCAGAGCAATCCATGATATACTCCTGCAGTTCTCGTGTGAGAACTTTTATTTTGGGTGTACGTTTTGGACGTTCCAAAACAGTCGTAAACTGGATTTGTTTGGGAGTGCCGAGCCGCGAGGCAAGGCACATTGCAGATAGCAGTACGGAATAATCAAGACATCCCCCTTAGTAAAATTGGATACTGACTCGCGCATGGCATGCCATTAGCATGTTGTGTTGTGCGCCTGTTCTACTAGGAAAATGGAGTTTTGATGAACGAAAATTTTGAAGATTTTAATCTGCGCCCCGAATTGGTGCAGGCGATCACCACGCTGGGTTACACCCAGCCTACCCCGATCCAGGCTGGGATAATCCCGCTGATGCAGAGCGGGCACGACGTCACCGGGCAGGCTCAAACCGGCACCGGCAAGACAGCCGCTTTCGCGCTGCCCATCCTTAACCGTATAGACCCTGAACAATTTTTGCCCCAGGCTTTGGTGGTTGCCCCAACCCGAGAATTGGCTTTGCAGGTGACCGAAATGATCCAGTCTCTGGGTCAGTTCATGGGCGTAAGCGTGCTGACCGTCTATGGCGGCACTTCCTACACCCAGCAATTAAACCAACTGCGCCGAGGCGTGCAGGTGGTGGTCGGGACGCCCGGTCGCATCCTGGACCTGGTCAAGCGCGGTCGCCTGGACCTGACCGAAGTGCACACAGTCGTATTGGATGAAGCCGATGAGATGCTTTCGATGGGCTTTGTGGAAGACATGGAAGCGATCCTGGCTGCCACGCCGGACGAACGCCAAACCACGCTCTTCTCGGCAACCTTGCCTCCCAGGATCCGCGAACTGGCGCGCAAGTACCTGCGCAATCCAAAAACTATCGCCATACAGAGCGATCAGGTCACCGTTGCGGCGACCAAACAGGTCGTGTATTACACCAACGAGCACGACAAACTGGCAGTCCTGACCCGCCTGTTTGAAATGGAGGAAATCACCTCCGCGTTGATCTTCACCCGCACCCGCGTGCGCACTGGCGAGCTCGTCAACGAACTCAATATGCGGGGTTATCCCTCTGAAGCACTATCCGGAGACTTGAGCCAGGAAGCCCGGGAGCACACCATGTCTCGCTTCCGATCTGGACAGGTGAAGGTGCTGGTGGCTACCGACGTGGCTGCCCGCGGTCTGGATGTGGAAGGGATCTCCCACGTCTTTAACTATGATCTGCCGGAAGAAACCGAAACTTTTGTCCATCGGATTGGACGAACGGGTCGAGCAGGCAGGACTGGCGTGGCCATATCGCTCGCCAGACCCTCCGAACGACGCCAGGTGCGCCAAATTGAACTGTTTACCCACCAGGTCATGCAGGAAGGAACCATTCCCACCGCGGAAGAGATCCAGGCAAAACGGCTCGACAGCCTGCTGTTCAAGATCGAAACCTGGCTTCAGCGCGGTCGCGCCAAGGGAGAACGTGCCCTGGTTGAGGGTCTTGTCGCCAATGGCGTGGACCCGATTGACCTGGCAGCAGCAGCCCTCAAGGTTGCCCGCGCGGAAGAAAAGCAGCGCCCAATCCCCGAGATCAGCCCCCTGCCCGAGAAGGCAGTGCGCCCTGAGCGGCGCGCTCGCGGAGAACGAAATGAACGCTCTGAACGTGGTGGTCGGGATGAGGCGAGCTCACGCAGACCGCGGGAAGCGAGTGGTCGCGCCAAGCCGCGCGCCAGCGTGCGTGGAAATCAGAGCGATGAAGAAGGCATGATCCGCCTCGAAATGGGGCTTGGCAAGGTGGACGGGCTTCGCCCCTCAGACGTAGTCGCCTCGATTGCCGGTATTGCCGGGATTCCGGGCACTGGTCTGGGAAGAATTTACATCCAAAATCATCGCACAACGGTGGACGTTTCAGAGCAATACCTCGAGAAGGTCGTCTCAGCCAATGACAAATACAAAGTACGCGGTCAGTCCTTTACTCTAACCAAGGGATAGATACCTCCCAAAAAAACACAGCAGCCAGGGCAACTAACCCTGGCTGTTTTCTTTTTCTTCGGCCTGGAGTATCTTTGCCTCAGCTTTTTCAATTTGCTGGCGATCTTTATCTGTTAGCTTAAATTTGAAAATTACCGGGATGATCGCCAACAGAGATGCCCAGGCGGTGATCAAGAATGGAGTCGTTGGTGAGATAGTTTCGTAAAGTTTTGCGCCAATTGCAGGCGCCGGCAGGGAAAAGAGCCCCAACCCTGAGTGAACCAATCCGAAGCCGGTACCGCGCAGCTTTTGCGGCAGGACTTTACTGAGCAGGGATTGGTATGCCGGGCTCATCAGGCTGAATCCGACACCGAGCAGAAAGTAACTGACCGCATAAATAAGGAAGGATTCGGCTTTAATAAAGACATAGATGCCCACGAATTGCAAGGCAAAACCCAGCCCGATAGCCAGCCGCTCTCCGCGCTTGTCGGCCAGGTGACCAGCAGGGAAGGATGTGATCATCATCGCGACCCCCAGAATGGAGCTCAACCAGCCAATTTTCTGGGCGTTCATTTTTGCGACTTCTTCCAAGTAGACCGGAATGAGATTGCCGGAAAGCGAAAAGGACACATCGCGAACTCCATCGGTGACCACGATCCAGGTCATCAACCCGCCAGCAACTACCAACCCAAAAATCGCGGAAAGGTTGACCTTTAAAGCGCCTAACTCGAGACGGGCTTTTTTGCCCTCTTCCTGACCGGGATGACGCGCGTTGCGAGCCATGCGCACCCGGATCACCGTTGCGATGGTGTAAATCGCGGCAGCCACGATCAACATGATTTTGAATCCATAGCGATCGACCAGGAAGCCACCAAAAGGCGGACCAACTATGGCGACGATGGTGTAAAAGGTGTCGACCAACCCATAAACCTTTGCCCGGCTGCCTTCCTGCGACTCTTCAGCGATAAACGCGCCAAAACTGGGTCCGACGAGCGAACGGGTAATAGAGTTCAAGCCTTCCCCAAGGAAAACCCATCCCCAGGTGGGGGCTAAAATCAGGGCAATGTACGAAACGACACCGGAAATGCTGCCTGCCGCAATGCTTTTGAGACGCCCAAGACTGTCGGAGATCCATCCGCCCAGGATCTGCAGCATGAGGGGAACGATTTGAGAAATCGTAAAGAAGACCCCAATCTGAGCAACATTAGCCCCCAATGATTTCAGATAAAGCGGTAAAAATCCGCTATACATTGCTCCTGCCACGTTGGCAAGGATCATTGTCACTAGGAACAAGCGCATCACAGGTGAGAGCAGCGGTCTTTTTGCTTCGGGTTGGTCTGTTAGGGTCATGGGCTTGATTTTACAGCCTAAGATTGAATTTTGGGGTACCACAGACATGAACCCGTTTGACATCAGCCGCTTGCTTTGCTATGCTAAGCACAGAAACAACTTTTCAGCCGACAAATCAGACCTGTATCAGACTAATCAATAATTCTTCAATTGCTTGACATTACCAGATTTTGTTGTTTAATTGAATTATCCAATAAACCAGTCGACTAAATAACATTTCTGTTGAAGAAATGCAATGTAGCCCCAGTGAGTGATCCAGCTTTTGGTCATATTTAATGACTTATTACTAACTAAGAAAGGCGTATCATGAAAAAACAACATTTTTTACGCGTTGGGTTATACGGTTGGCTTTGCGGATTACTGCTCTTAAGTGCAGTATTCAATCCGATACGGGCAGCGGATATCACTGGGGATGGCGTATCGGATCTAATTATTGGTGTACCACTTGAAGCTACCGATGGTGGGATCGTCAATGCGGGTGCAGTTTCTACGCTTCGGGGAAAGAAGGGTATAGGATTAACTGGCGCTGACCAATTAATCTTCCAGAGTGATGCGCAGGAGATCAGCGAATTAGGGGATTCATTTGGGTCTGTTCTGGCTGTGGGTGATTTTGACGGCGATGGCATTTATGATGCAGCCGTAGGTGTGCCCAATGAAGGTTGGAGCAGTTTTACGAATGCTGGAAAGGTCCAGGTCATTTATGGCAAGGCGGGGGTTGGATTGGATGTCAGTGAGGTTGATTTCATTACCCAAAATGATTTCACTTCTATCGGATCTCCTGCTGAAAGCAATGATGCATTTGGTACCTACCTAGCCTGTGGGGATTTTAACGGGGATGGGTATGATGACCTTGCCATCTCGGCGCCGTATGAAGACTTGACAATCAGCTTGGTCGATATCGAATCGGCGGGTATTGTACATGTCATCTACGGAAGCTGGGAAGGGTTAAATTTTGATCTAACTCAGAGCTTCTACCAGGATTTTCTGGCTGGGGACGAGGTTGCTGAAGCGTATGATAACTTTGGACGTGCGTTAACTGCAGGTGATTTTAATAACGATGGAAAGGATGACCTGGTAATAGGTGTCCCAGGTGAAGATCTATCTGCACCATATGTTGTTACAAATGCAGGGGCAGCTCATATTATTTATGGACATGCGAATGGTCTGGGCGCTGGCAGCTCGGAACTGATCCACCAGGACTTTGAAGGAATAGGCGATGATAAGCCTGAACTTCAGGACTCCTTTGGTGCAATTTTGGCTGTTGGTGATTTTGATAGCAATAAGCATGATGACCTGGTTGTGGGATTGCCTGGTGAATCTATTGGGACGATCTCATTTGCAGGTGCAGCGCAGGTTTTTTACGGTGACGATACAGGCCTTGATTATGACAGTTACGAATTGATCACCCAGCATTATATTGGCGAATCAGAAGAGTATGATATTTTTGGATTTTCGCTGGCGGTCGGTGACTTTAATGGCGATAACTGTGATGACCTGGCTGTCGGTGCCCCAGGAGAGACACCTTCAACTATATCTCGTGCAGGTGAAGTGGACGTTTTTTATGGCTATCGTGACATGGGACTTTATTGGCTTCTTGGTCAGGTCTTGAACCAAGGCGGTGACTATGGCGGCGCGCAAGAATTAGATGATCAATTCGGATATGCTTTAGCTGCTGGTAATTTTAATGGTGATCATTATGACGACCTGGCGGTGGGAGTTCCTTATGAGGACATTGGCGCGGTCTCAAATGCTGGTGCCGTGCAGGTCTTTTTTGGAGCTTTTGGAGAACTAACCCATGTAGGCGTTCAAGTCTGGCACCAAGATTCTGATGGAATCCGTGATTCGGCAGAGGCTGATGATCAATTTGGAAGGGCCTTGGCAGCCATTCCAGGACTTGTTTTTGATGCCTACCTGCCGTTGATCGTTAAGTAGCGATTTGTTCTTTAGACTGGCGCGCAAGATCAGATAGATTTTAGGTTCATTCCATAATTGTTTGTTGTCGGCAATGCCCAGGCTTTGAAGCAGATCGAAATGGTGGAAGCCTCTCTGAAGGATAACGCCAAGGTGATCCTGACGGAAAAAGGCATCAATCCGACCTTACTGTTGGGTGATCTGCCAATGAAGAAGTCATAATAACTAAAAGACTTTGGAAAGACATATCAATTTACAAGCTCCCGCGATTGAGGGAGCTTGGATTGTTATTCGAGCTGATGATAAGTCAGGCATTCAATTCGACTGAATGAGGTAAAATTTGAGTAACTAATCAAAAAGAGAAGAGGAAAAAATGGAATTCAAAGACTCAAGAACCTATCAAAACCTGGTCAATTCTTTTGCGGGTGAGTCACAAGCTCGCAACCGCTACTCATTCTACACTGAGGTCGCCGAAAAAGAAGGCTTGCTGCATGTTGCCGCGATCTTCACCGAGACCGCCGATAATGAACGCGAGCACGCGAAATTGTTTTACGATCACATTGTTAAGCATCTTGGCGCTGTGACCATCCACGTCGACGCGGACTACCCCGCCTCGGTTGGCTCCACCTGGGAAAACCTCGAAGCCGCTGCCGCTGGCGAGCACGAGGAATTTACTCTGCTCTACAAAAATGCCGCCGCCATTGCCAAAGAGGAAGGCTTTGATAAGATAGCCGAGACCTTCACCGAGGTTGCAGACGTGGAAGAAAAGCATTACGAGCGCTACAAAGCCCTGGCGGATGTGGTCAAGGACGGGAAATACTTCAAGCGCGATCACAAGGTTTACTGGAAATGCCGCAACTGTGGCTACATCCACGAAGGTGAAGAGGCCCCCAAGGTCTGCCCCGCCTGCAAGCACGCGCAGAAATACTTTGAGGTCACCTGCTTCGAGCAGTAAGCCAATATTGAGACGCTCCAACGATAATTTGTGAGCGGTTATTGATGAGTTAAAGCGAGGCTGACCTCTAAGTCAGCCTCGCTTGTTTAATCCAATCCAATAAATTCAGAACCCACATTAGCGATCCAGAAGTGGGCATTTCCTCTTGCCATCCTCCTGCCCCTCGAGCGTTGGTCACACAATCCTCCTATTTCGCCAGGGAGAGAAAATTACCTGTTGAAATTAGAATAAAAATATTCTATAATAAATTTATGCATCCATATTCAATATTTACGAAATCATTAATACCTTTTTGAGCAATTAATGATTGTCAGAGGATTTGACGCCTCATTTCAAACTGATCAGTCTCTGAGGGAGACTCAGGAAAGGTCAACTCAAAACACCAATAACAATCCGCACGTCCTAACCATCGCCATGATACCTCACGAGTCTTACCTATCGTAAAAGGAGATTAGAATGTCACAAAGCAAATTGTTCAATGTCATCTTAATATTTTGCATGCTTTGGCTTGCCTTCAGCGGGACTGGGGCAGCCAACCAGGCACTTGCCCAAACACCTCCTCCAACTATCAGTTCTGAGGGAGAGAAAGAGCATCAACTGACAACTCAGCAGCCACCGGTCCAAGCCTTCGAGGCAGAACCCGCCTCGGATGATGCCCCGCCAGTTGAAAAATTGGAAGTTCCTCCTCAGGTTCTTTCCCTGCCATATTCAGGGTTGGATGCGAACTCGGACAGTTGGATTGGGGCTTTACCGCATGGCAACCATTTAGATCAGCAGACATCATCTGAAATTAACTCTTTTGCCTTATGGGATAATGGTCCGCTGGTCACTAATCCCGGGAGCGCCTATAACGGAGCTGATGCCAGTGCCGTTCAGACCGGACTGGGCATGGGCAGCTATGGTTTAAATGTATCAGCCAGTGCAGGCTTTCGCATGGCGGAGGATTTTGAGATCAGTACTGCCAGCAGTTGGCAGATTGACACAATATCCTTCTATACGTACCAGACTGGTACATATAGCTATCCTCCTGCTTCCACGATCACAGGACTTTACCTGCAAATCTGGGATGGCGCGCCGAACGATCCTGCCAGCTCCATAGTTTTTGGAGACCTGGTCACCAATTGTTTGATTGACACTTACTGGACTTCGATTTACCGGGTGCTGGATACCGCTTTGTTGGCTACCGAAAGACCGATCATGGCTGCGGTTGCGAGTTTGAACATTTTTCTTCCGCCAGGCACTTATTGGCTGGACTGGACTATATCCGGTTCTTTGTCGTCCGGGCCATGGGCTTCCCCCATCTCGATCTTGGGGCAAACCACCACGGGCAACGCAATGCAGTATGATTCCAATACCAGTGCCTGGTCCCCGGCTAACGACCTTGGCACCGGGACTCAGCAAGGTATGCCTTTTGTAATTGAAGGCACGATGGCTAATTGGCTTTGGGACCAACCGCTTAGCAACGTCAATCAAAACGCGTATGTTGATCAGGAATTTCCAGATTATACGACATCTACCTCCTACCTGTCGGATGATTTTTTTGTAACAAAAGGCTGGTTAATTGACTCTTTTTATGTCCCCGGGAATGGATGGAATGGGTTTTCCTCGCTACTGAATGCCACGTCGCTCAACTGGCGAATCTATGCTGATAATGCGGGATTTCCAGCCGGAGATCCTACTGGCGCGGGTGCGGCCCCAATCTGGTCACTGTCTCTTGCCCCGACTGATTCCCAGGTAACCATTAGTCCGGGTTACAGCGGTTATCCCTCGGACACTTTGCTGCGCCTCACAGACCCCATCAAACTTCCACCAGGTCATTACTGGTTGATGTTCTATCCAGTCATGTCATATGATACAGGTGGGCAATATGGTTTGCATCCAGCTGATACAACCAATGGGAATGTTGCCAAGTTCATCAACCCGGCTGGTGGTTTTGGGTATGGCAGCACGTGGATCGATTGGACTGCTTTAGGTATAAGCCAGCAAGATATAGCATTCAGCATTGGAGGTGCAAAAGATGGGCTTTGGACAAGTATCAGACCCATCAATGGTGTACCTCGGTCGCGCCCAGCCGCCGCAACAGTTGATGGGAAAATTTACCTGATCGGGGGTGAGATTTCAGGTAATGGCAGAGCTAATACGGTTGACGAGTATGATCCAAGGTCGAATACCTGGACAGTACAGGCAGGATTAATGCCGATACCGGCAAGTAATATATGTGCTGCAGTGATTGGGACGGACATCTACATCCCCGGTGGATATGATGCCAGCAATGCTTACCTGAACACGCTACAGGTCTACCACACGACCTCCGATTCCTGGTCGACCATCGCAACAGACCTCCTTCCGATCGGACTTGCTGCTCCAGGATGCGCGGCTCTAAATGGTAAGCTCTATGTATTTGGCGGCGCAAATGCAGGTGTTTACCAAAATGGCACGTATGTTTATGACCCGGCTGCGCCCGCAGGTTCCCGCTGGTCAACTCTTCCGACCATGGCACATGCCAGGGCGTATTTAGCTGGCGTTGCTGCAAACGGCAAGATCTATGCGGTAGGCGGACGAGATGTCATAGCAAATGATCTTAGCTATGTCGAAGCTTACAACCCTGCAGACAATGCTTGGCACTCCGTAACCAGCCTGAGTAAAGCCCGTGCTGGATTAGGTGTGTATGCGGTTGGCAACACTCTGTACGCTTGCGGTGGAGGCTTTTATGGTTACTTTGATGACTGTGAAGTCTACGAAACTACCCAGGGATATTCAGGCAGTTGGACGAACCACCCGGCGTTGCTCATCGAAGGTCGCCGCACCTTTGCCTACGCCAACATTGGTCCCGTGCTATATGCCATTGCTGGATACAACGGGAATTACCTGGCTACAGCTGAACGCTGGTCCTATGAGACCTACTTGCCAGCGATTCTAAAAACCCCCTACAGCGTTTTGGGTTTTGACTCGCAATTCAATTATGATGCAACGGGTTGGTATACATACGCGGGAGGATACTGGTTATTTGGAGCAGGCTACCTCTATACTAACGGAGCCTCACCTAATCTATGGTCTTCTGTTTCCTACGATGCAAATACGTTTACCAATATGGATTACCAGGCACGCATGATGCGGTTTGGCTGCGGTGGTTGTGCAAACAACCTTGTCATTCGCGGAGTTGTTGATCCCCAATCAGCCAACAACAAATGGAACACTGCGTACATGTTCCAGTATACACGCAATCAGGATTTTTCAGTTTATAAGGTTGTCAACGGAGTTGAGACAGCGCTTCAATTTTGGACCTTCAGCCCTGCAATATTAGCTGGAGATACATGGAATACCCTCCGGGTAATTGCCAGTGGAAGTCAGCTTTTCTTCTATATTAACGGCACACTGGTGTGGACCGGGTCGGATGCTTCCCTAACGACGGGAAAAGTTGGTATCAGCATGTATGTTTCGACTACTTCCGGCGACGAACTAAGGGTTGATTGGGCGACCCTGATGACCAACTCTGGTGGCATTCTTGTTACAGACACTGTCAGCCCTGAGCAGCAACTGCTTAACGATGCGGCCAATCTGCAAGGAGGCGCGAACTCCGACATTAATCACAGCCCGTAAACGCGCCGTTTCCGACAAAATAAAAAAGAGGCTGACCTGTGAAGGTCAGCCTCTTTTGATTTAAGTTTCCTTGAACAGTTTACCGAAGAATTACAGGCAGATAACTCTTGATTGGCAGTAGGTCCACAAATTCGGTGGTAAAGAATAGCGGGTAGCTCACCTGCTGTGTATCCCCACCAGCATCACCCAAACCGCTCAGCCCAACCCCAATCAATGCCAAGGACGGCAGACCAGCCGTAGGAGTGATGGTCAACTCGTTCGTTGCCGGGTCAAAACTGCAGGTTACCGGAATCAGATCAGTGACGTTTGGTTCAATCCAGACATCCGGGCAAGTAGCAGCTGGCATTGCCTGGCTCCAGGTGATCACGATTGTGGAATCGAGTGCCACATCTATTGCGCCGTTGACCGGGGAAGTGGCTAGCACGATCGGATCGCGCCAGTTGAGCACGGTGTAAGGATAAGTCTGGAGGCCGGTGGTGCCGTAACTGACCGTGATGGGCAGGTTGGCAAGTTCTTCATTGCCATCCGCGCCTTTCATGACCGTTTCCCAGTTGCCGCGCGTGATCTTGAATTCAAAGGTAGTGCCGTCCAGGATATCGGCGGTGTGAGTCCACAGGGTATCGCTGACCTTGGTCAGCGCCACCGCGCCGGGGTTCCAGTTGCCAACCGTTTCATGTCCGCCAACAATGTAAACTACATCGGGCGTCCAGGAAGGAACTGTTACTTCAAATGTAACAGCCACCAGTTTGGCTTCAGCAATGTGAGAAACTGCATTTGAAGGATAACTGGGGTTGAAACTGGTATCCAACGAGATCACATAATAGTGGTAGAGCTGACCGGTCACCACGGTGGTGTCGGTGTAGGTCAGGTTGGGTGCCAGCACGCGAGCTATCTTGTTGAAAATGACCCCATCTCCATCGGAACGGAAGAGGTCATAAGCGTAAACTTCCACGTCATCAATAGCTTCTGTCCAACTCAGCGAGATGGAGGAAGCACTCCAGTTATCCACAGCCAGTACCGGAGCTTCTGGACGAGTGGTGTCAACAGAGGGGTTCACCGTCAGATCTCCCGCTCTGGTAGGCTCGTATGGATCAAAAATCGGCCCGTTTTGATAGGCATATAGCCAGGAAACACCGCCATTGGTAGTGTAACGGTAGACATAATCGAACTCACCTGTTGTCTCAGGCAGAAGCGTCCCGACAAATTCATCATTGAGATCCACCTGACCACCGAATGCTGCGTCATACCAAATCCAATCCCCATTATCACGCGGGTCGCTTTCGTTAGGTCCGAAGCCCACCTGAGCCTGCAGACCGGGAGTGGCTCCGGGTAAGTATGTCACACCAGGGATGTAGACCCGGCCGAAAATGTTCTCAGTCGGGGTGGTGCCAATGGTGTGTACGATAGTGAATGGCCATTGCAGGTTCGCCCAGTCGATAACATATGCAGGTAGGGCACTCACCTCGTTAGAGGCTTCACTTAGCAAACCAGTAACGCCGTTGAAGGACTTCACAATATAGTAATAGCGCTGACCGGGTTCGACAGTTGTGTCGGTATAGGTTAGTCCAGCAGTTGCGCCTAGCAGTTCATAACCACCACCAGAAAGCGAAGTGCGGTATACAAAGTAACCATCAGCACCTGTTACCTCAGTCCATTCCAAGGTGACAAAAGTGTCACCCTCTGTTTCCACAGAAAGAATCGTCGGATCGGGTGCAGGTGTCATGGTGGAAGTTACCACCAGAATTGCCACTCCATTAGCTGGGACCTGAACATGGTTAAGCGAGTTTTCTAACGCTGTGTAGTTATTGGCGCTTAGCACATCATCAAAAGAGGATCCATAGGGCAGGAAACCGAAAAGGTCTAGCGAGACATCTGCAAGTGTTTCAGAACGGTTGATGAAGACCAGCGCAGCGTCAACTCCATCTAATAGACGACCATAAACGTAAACCATATTGTCGTTGTCCACGAGCAGAGTGCGATAGTCTCCAGTGCGAAGGGCGGGATGATTGTTGCGCGCGGCGGTCAGGGATGCGTAGTAATCGTAGAGGGCGTTCTGTTGAACCTGAGATTGTAAGCGCGTGTAGTAAGGTGTTCCGGTCTCATCCAACCAGGGGTATGGCTGGCGGTTGTAGGGGTCGTCTTGCCAGACGCCGCTGCCGTCTTTGGCAACAGGTCCCACCAGTCCGACTTCGTCGCCGTAGTAAATCGTCGGCGCGCCAGGCATGGTCATTTGGACTGCCACAGCGCCTTTCAGTCGGTTGATGGCATCGCTCCAGTCGTAATCCGGGTTTAGGTAATCAGCAGGATCGAGCGTGTTGGTGTTTTCATCCAGCATGAACAGAGCGCGGTTGGTGTCATGGCTGCCAAAGAGGTTCAGCATGGCAGCAAACGCTTCAGGAGCGTAGCGTTCCTGCAAATTGAGGATGCGCTCGTCGAACTGGCTCATGGAGAGCGGTGCCAGCGGACCTGCCGAAGAGCCCGCATTGTGGTCGTTGTCGGTGAAGGTGGTATCGCGCCAGAGGGAGAGCACCGCGGAACTGAACTGGTAGTTCATGACCGCGTCCCATTCACCGCCGAGCAGCCAGCTGTTGGCAATGCCCCATTCCTCGCCAGTGATGTAGCCATCCGGGTTGACGTTCCGGACGGTATTGCGGAAACCTTCCCAGTAATCGTTGGTCGTGTCATTGAGCGTACCGGGGTCCACATCGGCGCCAACATCCAGCCGCCAACCGTCCGCCGTGAGCATCCAATGACCTGCAACAGTTGTTTCAGGGTTGGTCGAGTTGTCCCAGATCCAGGCTCTCACTTCGGGGTTGCTCGAATTGAGCTTGGGCAGGGAGTCGTAGCCCCACCAGGACTCGTAATTGGCACCGTTAGGTGTGCCGTCCGAGCCCACACATGGACCCGTGCCGGCGGGCACATCGGTGAAGTAGAACCAAGACCGGTAATCTGAGTCCTGGCTTTCACAAGCGCCAACCTCATCATAGTTTCCGTAACGATCGAGGTATTTTGAGTCAGACGAGACGTGATTGAACACGCCGTCCACAATCAGGTGCATATTGCGCGATTCGAGCCCCGCAATCAAAGTATCATAATCCGCTTGATCACCAAACATTTCATTGATGCTCAGGTAATCCGTGGTGTCGTAGCCGTGGTTGGAGGGTGAGGCGAAGATGGGGTTGAGATAGATGGTGTTGACGCCTAATGCTGCCAGATAGCCCAGCTTTTCGGTCAGTCCAGCCAGGTCGCCGCCGTAGAAGTTCTTGGAGTAAGAACCTTCACAGGGAGTGTTCGTGTCGGCTCGCGGATCGCAGATATAAGTGTTCCAATTTTCAGTGTCGGAGCGATAAACGGTGCCGCCTTCTTCGCCATAGAAGAAGGTGCCCGCGGGCTTGTTGTTGGATGGGTCGCCGTCGCGGAAACGGTCGGGGAAGACCTGGTATACAACCGCATTCTTGATCCACTCAGGGGTCTGGAAGTCAGGGGCGTATACGGTCAGCTGATAGGAAAAATCTTCTGATTCGTCAAAAACCTGTCCCCAGCCCATGGTTCGGGCGGCATCATCTTCGTAGTAGTCGGTGTCCGTGCCGTCGATGGCTATGAAGCGATACCAGTAAACGGTCGGATCATCGCTGATAGGTACTGCAACCTCCCACCAGTCGTAAGTGCCATCGCTATGGGCAACATGCATGGGCAGGATGGATTGCACGTTGGTGCGGTCGTTGTAGAGGCGCAGTTTTGCTTCAGTAAGGTCGCCCTGAGCCGCTTGCAAGCGCAGGAGCACCTCGGTGCCGGTGGTCACCGGTCCGCCGGGGGTGCGGTAAAGGGTGTCGCGGCTGTTGTGCCCTAAAAAGTCCCACCAGACCTCGTTGTCATGCCCAGGCACAGGCGGTTCAGTAGAAGGCGGTGGAAAAGCGCCAACCCGACCGGTGCGGTAATCCAGCAGGAAGGGAACCACATCACCATCAGCAAAAGTGACAAACCGGATATTGTTCGCGTTGACAGAGCGGTTATCAAGTCCGATTGCATCCCATGAGCCTGTAGAGACGACCTTGAAATCGTGCTCGCCTGCTGTGGCAACTGGATAGTTCAACAGATATAAGCCGCGCCCTTGCATGCCTAAAACGGTATCCAGGTTGGCATTATTCCAACCCTGGAAGTCTCCAACCGCAGTAAAGCTGTTGCTGGAGTCCCAGGCGTGGACAATGTTGCTGGTGGGTACCAATTGCAAACCTGCATCCGCGCTATAGTCATTGGTGTCAAAGGTCACTTTGACGACTTGTTCTGTTTCAGTTGTGTTTAGCCAGGAATTGCCCGTTTCAGGATAGGAAACAGTCCAGCTGCAATTGGTTACTTTAAACTCATAACGACCCGGATCGTGAACGGGAATATCACGCGAGAAAACACCATCTCCACCAAGCAGGTCACCGTTAGTTCCGTTATCAAAGAGGGGATCATGCGCCCAGCCATTAAATTCACCCGCCACGCATCTCAAGGCAGCGCTGCTGGAGGCGGGTTCGATCAGCATCCGACCAGTGTAGCTGTCGAGCAGGAAAACTACCTCCTGGTCGGGTTCTGTGGTGGTGAAGTCAATGTTAGCGGCATCGGATGAGCGTCCATCCCCACCGAATCCATTCCAAATGCCGGTAATGACCGCTTTGCCAATGTAACTTCCTGCCGCTGGAATGGTGTAAACCAGGCGGTGAAAGCCATTGCCCATATCCGTCATCAGGGTAGTTGGATCGGCATTGTTCCACCCTTGGAAGCTGCCAACCGCGGTGTAACTGGTGGGGAGGGAGTCGCCAGTGACGTTGACGATGTTGGTTGCAGGCAGCAAAGCCATGCCAGCATTCAAACTGTGATCGTTGGTGTCAAGCGTGAAGGTTACCACCTGATTTGGAGAGCTTGTGGTTACCCAGGAGTTCTGCGCTGGATGCGTGTTGCTCCAGCCACCGCACTCGACAGCCTTCCACTGGTAAGTGCCTCCTGTAGGGATCGCCATCGCCAGAGAATAGACCCCATCGTCAGCAAGGAAGTCACCATTAGTACCGTCGTCAAACATGGGAGTGGAGGCATTATCCCAACCGTTTAATTCACTGGCAAAACACCAGTTAACGGCAGCCATCAGGCTGGGCGTTTGAGTGGGCGTTTGAGCGGAACTTTGAATGACTTCTTGGGTAGGTGCCTGCGCCAGAGAGGCAACAGGGCTGAGGAAAAGTGAGAGTGCCAGGAAAATTGCAAGAAAAAAGCGGATCGCTTTCATTTCACCCTTTCTACTAAATTATTTTTAGAACCTAATTATAGTGCACGGAAAAACATAAAACAAACAAGCTACTTTTGCCTTGTCAAACGATGCTGGTCAGATTTTTCACCACCACCAGCGCAGGATGCTAACAGACCTACTGAATCGCGAGCATTACCGCCCCGGCAATGATTATCACGACACCAATCACCATCATCACCAAGTCAGCTTTGTTGCTCGAGCCCATCTTGTTAATCTCGCTTGGTTTCGAAGGGTTGACCATGATGTCGATCGATTGACCTACGCGGTAAGTATCGGCGACATAAGCCTTGGCGTATTCTCTTGAGTATTGTTGACCCTCGAAAGTGTATGAGATGGTGGGAATGTATTCGTGAGACTCGATGTTGTCTTTCCTTTTCGCTTTGTCCTTGACATCCATGATGATGGCGGTAGCTGGTGCGGTGCAGCGCTTGGTCTTGATTGCGCGTTTGATTATATTGACAAGTGTAACAAGTATGAAAATCAATCCGACGATCCAGAGAACGATGACAACGGTATCCATAAATTGCCTCTCCTTTGTAAATGAATAGAACGATCTAACTTACTAATCTCTTTCCATCCGGGGAAGATGGAATAGTGTGGGATGACTTTAATTCTATCCAGATACCTGAATAATACAAGAAGGAAACCTATAGGAGCCTGTCGGACTTAATCAGGTCTTCGAGGTGAGGTATATAATTTACTTATGGAAAACATGAGAAAGTTGGTCAAAGGCGCTTATGACGCCTGTGCTGCCGATTATTGTCTGAACAGAGACATTTTCAAGAGCCAAAAATATCTGGACAAACTGAATGAATATTTGAAGGCAGATTCACAAATCCTGGATATGGGTTGTGGTGCTGGAATACCAATTGACGATTATCTAGCTGGGTTAGGCCATAACGTAACGGGTGTTGATATTTCAGAACGGCAAATTGAACTCGCAAAAATCAATGTTCCGAAGGCAACGTATTATGTGAGCGATATGTCGGAAATGAATTTCCAACCCAATTCACTTGACGCCGTAGTCTCTTTCTACGCAATTTTTCATCTTCCAAAGGAAGAACACCTGGACCTATTTAAAAAAGTCCATGCCCTTTTAAGGGATGAAGGCATTTTTCTGGCCACATTGGGTTATGAAGAATGGGAAGGTTCTGAAGAATTTCATGGGGTGACCATGCATTGGAGTCATTACGGTAAAGACAAAAATCTTGCCTTAGTGAAACAAGCCGGTTTTGACGTAGTCCAGGCGGAAGTTGATGAATCTGGTGGTGAAAGCCATCTGGTTGTATTGGCAAGAAAAAAAACATGAGTGATCAGCTGTTCTTTCATGGCCTCCTGACCATGAAAGGTATTTGACCGTCAGGTCTCAAGTGAAAAGTGGGGGATCTATAGCGGTTTTAGGTAAAAATATATTACTAATACAGGAATACTACGGGGGGCTGCGGGATCAATGGATTGTATTATTTTAATGCGATGATGAAATGCTTCAGATTAGTTCTGTCATTGCCCTGCCAAATTGCAGGATGATGTCCGAGGGCAGGGTGGCAGCAGGATGACCAACCTCTGCCAGCGCCAGCTCAGCCGCGCGGGCGTGCAGCCAGACCGCGAGCGTGGCTGCGTCGAAAGGCGCGAGCCCCTGCGCCAGCAGACCCACGATCAGGCCTGCCAACACGTCGCCCGAGCCGCCGTGCGCCAGCACAGAATTGGCGAAGGGCAGCACCCGGCATTCCCCCTCAGGTGAGACGACCAGCGTGTTTGGACCTTTGAGGATCAGGGTCTGACGCCATTCCTGCGCGTAGGTGACAGCAGGCGAGAGCCTATTGGAGTGGATTTCGCTCAGAGGCAATCCGGTCAGGCGGGAAAACTCCATTTCATGCGGGGTCAGAATGGCTTGTCCCGGAAGGAGGCGAGGCCAATCAGGCTGCCGGCTCAGTATGTTGAGCGCTTCCGCGTCAACCACCAGGGGCAGATCGGGTGAGTTTTCACGCAAGTGTTCCAGCAAGCCGAGCAGGTAAGCCTGCGTGCCTTCGGTTTGATCCAAACCCGGACCCACCAGCACGGCGTCCTTGCCCTTTGTCGGGAAAAGGCCTGCCTTTTCCTCTGACCCCAGGCCTGCCTGTTCCTCTGACACGAGGCTTGTTATGGCGCCATCTTTTTCAGGCAAAACCAGCCAGATTGCCTCCGGGATGCATGCGGCGAGCGGAGCGTGGATGACCTCGGGGATTGCTGCGAAAACCAGCCCTGCGCCGCTGCGCAGTGCCGCCTGGATAGCCATGTTCGCCGCCCCCGTGTATTTGCACGAGCCGGCGATCAACAGAGCCTTGCCGAATGTGCCTTTGAACGAATCATCCGGCCGTATGGGCATCAGCGAGGCAGCTAATTCTGGCGTAATCGGGGTTTCAGAGAAGTTTTCCATCGAGTTAAATTGTACCAGTAGAGAGGTAAGACCTTGCCTTATACCGCTTCTTCCCGACTCTTCTGATTGCCTTTTATGCTAGCCAATAACAACCCCAACATCAGCAGGCTGAGACTGGCAACCACCAGCCATATCCAGTTGAATTTAGGAACACGCTCAAGCAGTAGGGCAATCAGGGGGATCCCTACGGCGATTCCAAGGCTATTGGTGAATTGGACTGCGCCGAAACGTTTGCTATACAGTTGCCTGCTGAAAAAGTGATTGGTCATCCAGGTCAGGGACACGGTGCCGATTGCTATGCCTATTCCAAAGGTCAGCAACATCAGCACGAGGAATGGCAAAGAATTGATGAAAACCAGCAAGACACAGGTGAGGGTCATCAGGAACCCTGCAAAAAGGGTGGCTTTTTTGGCACCGACCCGGTCATAAAGGATTCCAAGGATGAATTTCCCCACCAACATCGAAGCGGCATAAGCAGATGCCACAACCGATACCTTACCCACTGAAAAGTTGAGGTCCCTCATGTAGGTGGGCAGGTTGGAAAGCGTGCCTGCCCCGGTGAAGCCCGCCAGAAAGGATGCCGCAAGAAATGACAGGAACCAGATTGGTTGGCGGGGCTGTGGCTCACCTGCAGGCTGATTTTTTCCAACTCTCACAGGTGCGCCCTGGATCTCATCCTTCACCAGATGGGTAACCAGAAGCGCTGAAGGCAGCGCAACCGTCAAAAGCACGATTCCAAGCAGCAGGTATCCCGTTCGCCAACTCTGGGTGTTAATGATGGTGTTGATGATTGGGTTGAGTATCATCGGACCCAACCCACTGCCGGCAAGGGCTATGCTCAGGGCGGAGCCAGTGTTTCGGGTGAAATGACGCGTGATGATGGTGGAAACGGGAATAATCGAGATGCCGCCAAAGATGAAGCCAAGTAAACCAGACAGAAGATAAAAATGGAGCAGCGATTGGGCAGCCTGGAGCCCGAAATAACATAAACTTGCCGCGAAAATGCTAACCAGCATCGGTTTTTGAATTGCATTCTTTGTGTAAAGAAATCCCCAAAACAAAGCTGCAAGCATGGACGAAAGCGACGTGATGGTGCCAGTCAGGGCGAAAGTAGCCCGGCTGACACCCAGATCAGCGGAAACGACCGGGTAGAAAATGCTCGCAACATTCATGATGATGCCCATCGTGGTCGCCATGATCAAGACACAACCAATGAGGACGATGAGGTCCTTGGTTTTCTGTTCGAGTTTTGCCATGCATGCAATTCTATCCGAGAAAGGAGGTTGTGAGGTCGTTGTGTGGTGAACGATTTAGTTGTAGGTCAGGTTGCGTGGCCTGCCCCTGAGCAAAGCGAATGGGGTTCAACCTGACGCGGATTGTAGATCGCCACGTCGCTGCGCTCCTCGCGATGACGGATTTTGTTGTGGTTGTAGGTCAGGTTGCGTGGCCTGCCCCGTGTTTTTTTGCGGGGTTCAACCTGACATCGGAAACGAAGGACTTTATGTGCCAACGTTTGTGACGTCAGGTTCACAAGAGGAACCTGACCTACGCATAAGCACATTTTCGAATTGGCTGCTGATCGCCACGTCGCTTCGCTCCTCGCGATGACAACATTTACGCTATCGCGTGTGGTTGGAAGATAACTGCACAAACGACCACCACCGTGATGCATGACTTTTGACTTTTACAACCTTTTCCGGCATAATTAGGCTGCGGCTTGACCTGGTCAGGGCTCTGACCTTTCATGTATCAAAACAAAAACAGGAACGCTCGTGCAACCTAACAACACTGAACACAAAAATCCAGGCGTTATCATCCGATTGGTCGGGGTGGTTGTTGATGTTGAATTTGGATCGGGAGACCTTCCTTCCATCTATAATGCCTTGCTTGTAAAACGCAAACAGGGCGGCGACCTGATCCTGGAAATTCAAGAACATGTTGGCACGAACGTGGTACGCGCCATCGCCATGGGCAGCACAGCCGGGCTAAGGCGAGGAATGCCCGTGATTGACCTCGGCGAGCCGATCATGGTGCCCATCGGCAGAGAAACCCTGGGGCGGCTCTTTAACGTGCTCGGTCAGCCGATCGACGACAAAGGACCTTTCGAGCCAAAAACATTCTCCCCGATTCACCGCAAACCGCCCGCCATCCGCGATCAGGTGCTCTCAACCGACAAGATCGTTACCGGCATCAAAGCCATCGACCTCCTCACGCCATACCCAAAAGGCGGCAAAGTTGGTCTGTTTGGCGGTGCAGGCGTTGGCAAGACCGTCTTGATGCTGGAGTTGATGAACAACACCATCACCAAAAGTTCGGGCATTGTACTTTTTGCAGGCGTGGGCGAACGCAGCCGTGAAGGTAACGACATGTGGCTGGAGATGAACGCCTCCGGCTTGATCGACTCAGCCATTCTCACTTTCGGGCAGATGAACGAACCGCCCGGAGCGCGTATGCGCATTCCCTTCACCGCCCTGACGATGGCGGAATACTTCCGCGACGAAGAAAGCCGCCCGGTCTTAATCTTTATTGACAACATTTACCGCTTCATCCAGGCTGGCTCCGAGGTCTCGGCGCTGCTGGGGCGTTTGCCGAGCGAGATGGGCTACCAGAGCACGCTCGAATCCGAAATGGGCTTGCTGCAGGAACGCATCACCTCTACCAGCAGCGGCAGCATCACTTCTGTTCAGGCAGTCTACATCCCCGCCGACGACGTGACCGATCCGGCAGTGGCAGCGACTTTCTCGCACCTGGACGCCACCACCGTGCTATCACGCCGCTTGGTTTCGCTTGGGCTTTACCCAGCGATTGACCCGCTGCAATCCAATTCGAATTTGCTGACGCCTGAGAAGGTTGGGCGTGAACATTATGATGTCGCCATGCAAGTTAGGGCGACGCTGGCGCGCTATGAAGAGCTGCAGGACCTGATCGCCATCCTCGGCATGGAAGAACTCTCGCTGGAAGACCAAAAAACTGTGATCCGAGCCCGCAGGGTGCAGCGCTTTCTGACGCAGCCGTTCATCGTCGCGGAGACCTTCTCGGGCAAGCCGGGTGTTTTCGTGCCGATTGAAGAGACTGTCAGGGGCTTCAAGGAAATCCTGGAAGGCAAGTATGATGACCTGCCCGAGCAGGCTTTTTACATGACCGGCACGATCACGGACGTCCTGCGGCAAGCCGAAGAGATGGAACGCGTCGAAGAAACTCCCAATCTGGAGGATGCTGATGAGCAGGCACTCTGACCCCGAGAAACTGCTCAGGGTGGAAGTGCTTAGCCTGGGTTCCGGTGGATTGGAATTGGAGCAGGTCGAAAGGTTGCAAGTTCGGTTGGAAGACGGCTCCTGGCTGGGGATACGCCCCGGGCATGCACCCATGATCGCAGCCACCGGCGATGGAGAGCTAAAGTACCGAAAAGATGACCAGGATCGATCCGTACCAGTCAAAGCCGGCATCCTGACTTTGTCTGACAACCTGGTCAGCATTTTAACAACTCACTAAGGCGACAGTGGCAGAGCAACGAAATGCCACCGCAGGTCAGGAAAGCCAACCTGAGCCGCTGAACGAGCAAAAGCCCATCCGGCGCAGGCGCATGTTTTCCGCTCGGGATCTGCGCGCGACGACCATTGGCTGGGAAATCGCCATTCCAATTGTTGGCGGACCTTTGCTTGGCTTTTTCATAGACCGCCAATCTGGTACCAGCCCGCGCTGGACGCTCATCCTCTTAGGTGTGGGTGTACTTTCTGCGATTGCGGCAGTGGTCCGGTATGTGCGATATGAACTTTATGTGATGAACAAAGAAGTGGACGAAAAACGAGCGGCTGAGCTCGAAAAAATGAAGGAATTGATCAAAGAGCAGGAACGCAGGCGAAGGCAACGCTATGGAAAATGAGGGCATGAAAGTATTTTGGATCCTATTTTGGATCCTGATCGCCACGGGTTGGTCTGTGCTTTCTTTCCAATGGCTGCGCAAGGAAGTCGAGGAGATTCATCCGATGCTGGTTGGTGAGAAGCCACACATGGCGGGGCTCATCCTGCGGCGGTTCGTCGTGTTCATTCTGCTTGGGTTGCTGCTCTACCTGGCATTGCGCACTGAGCCACTCGCAGCGATTGCGATGATCCTGGTGATAACAATTGCCACCTGGGTGCAGGTGATCATCTATAACGATCGCCTCAACAAAACGCCAGATCGGAAGGAGAAGTAAGTTGGATGTAATACAACACAACATCGTCTTCACCCTCTTCGGGATCCTGCCCATTCGCGACACGGTGCTCTACACCTGGATCACCATGGGCATCATCGTTGCGGTGGTGTTGATCCTGAAAGTGCTCAAGCCTAATCTGTTGGAATACATTCTTGAGATGGTTATCAGCATCCTGGATGATGCCATGGACGTGGACGACCTGCATCCTTACATTCCTTTGCTGGGCAGCCTGATGATCTTTACCCTTTTTGCCAACCTGATTTCCATCATCCCGGGCATGAAGTCCCCCACCGCGGATATCAACACCACCATCGGGCTCTCTTTGATCGTGGTGTTTTCAGTGCACATTTACGGCATGATCAAGAAGGGCTTTTGGAAGTATCTGAAGGAGTTTGCCAGCCCGATTTTTATGTTTCCGGTGGAATTGATCGGGCAATTCAGCCGCACCCTCTCGCTTTCGATGCGCTTGTTTGGCAATATCCTGAGCGGCGATTTGATCGTGGCGATTGTTTTTTCAATCGTTCCGTACTTCCTGCCGATTGCCCTGACCGCGATAACGATGGTCTCAGGTGTGCTGCAGGCGTTTGTGCTGACGACACTGGCAGCCTTATTCATCTCGTCAGCGGTTGAAATTAATGAAGAAGATCAAAGAATGAAAGCAGAAAATGCTGAGAAGAAAAGACTTCGAAAACTAAGCAAAATGACTGAGAAAGGAAATAACTAATGGAAAATATGACACCTGAGGTTTTGATCATTGTTGTCACAACAATCGTTTGTGGTGTGGCAATTGTGGTTGGAACCATGGTTCCAACATGGGTGGAGGGCAAAGCCGCCGAAAAGGCGATTGAAGGGATGGCGCGACAGCCAGATGCCGCACCTCAACTGCGGACAGCCATGCTGATCTCACTGGCGCTGCTCGAAACAGCTTCAATTTACGTGCTATTGGTTGTGCTGGTGCTTTTGTTTGCCAACCCCTTAATTACACGCTTCTTCGGGGGCTAAGCCATGCTCGACCTTGACCTTAGCACCATCATCTGGGAGATTCTCAATTTCCTGGTCTTGACGGTGATCCTGTA
>CAYRYL010000025.1:0-29125 GCA_964428425.1 uncultured Anaerolineaceae bacterium
TTAAATGTGTAACCCATGTGGTTGCACAACCTGTTACCTATGTTGCTGTATACAGCAGGCGTCAACCCTACGTCACAATCTTGTCAGGTCGAGGCACCCCGCAAGAGAATGCTGTGCATGGCTCCAAACCTACATTCTTATCTGCTAAGAGATATGAGCTAAATACTCTTTTGTGGCATTCGACAGGTTTTCGGAGGCGTGGGAGAGAGCGTCTTCAAGAGACTGACCAGTAGGAGTGGCCTGGACTAAATCATCCACTCCGAGCTCTTTCATCTTCTCCGCTCCATCACCCAGCGCACCCGAAATAACGGCTACGCGCACGCCAGCCGCCCGCGAACGCCTGGCTACTGCCGAAATTGCCTTTCCCATCGCGCTCTGGGAGTCTGTGCGGCCTTCGCCTGTGATAACAAGGTCACTTCCAACCAGTTTTTCATCAAACTTTAACAAGTCGAGCACAAAATTGATGCCGCTGCGGATCTCAGCCCCCATAAACATCACGAAAGGCAGTGCAAACCCGCCTGCCGCGCCCATCCCGGGAATTTCTTGGGGGTTTGCACCGGTTTCGCGCTCGATTACCTCCGCCAAATTGCACAAACCCTGGTCCAATTGCCGAACCTGGTCCGGAGTGGCGCCTTTTTGAGGCCCAAAGATTTCCGCCGCGCCATTCGGACCGCAGAGGGGATTGTTGACATCCATCAGGAAAACGATCTTACCGGAATAATTCAACAACCGCGGCGTGTTGATCTCAATCCTATCGATCTCCCTCAAACCGCCACCGCTGGTAATCTTTTCGCCCATCGTACCCAAAAAGCACATTCCCAAGGCGGTCGCCGCCCCGGTGCCGCCATCGACCGTGGCGCTGCCGCCTAGACCAACACAAATCGGATCCAAGCCCTTCTTGATTGCATCCAGGATGATCAATCCCACCCCATAAGTGCTGGTACGCAGCGGGTCATACTCGCCAGGTTTTAGCAGGGTGAGCCCGCCAGCCTGAGCCATCTCGATCATTGCGGCATTGTCTTCCAATTGAAGGTATTCAGCACTGATTTCCCGCCCCAGGGGATCGACGGTCTGAACACGCCTACGTGTACCGCCTAGCGCGTTGAACGCGACCTCTACCAACCCCTCTCCCCCATCGGCAATTGGAGTTTCGAGAACCTCAGCCTCAGGGAAGTGCCGCCGGGCTTGATTAGCGATGATGCCGCAGGCTTCCGAGGCGCTCAGAGAGCCTTTAAACGAATCAGTTGCGACAATAATCTTTTTCATGATGAAATAAGTGTATCAGATTGGTTCATGGCTTGTAGTAAAAAAGCCAGGGGTAGGCGGAAGAACTTGATTTTTGCAATTATTTAGATTTCAGATCGCCATACCCTGCTTCGCGGGCACAGGCGCTTCCCTCGCGATGACGGTAGTTTGTTATAATATCTTACGAGAATTATATTCTCAAAAGGATAAGCATGCCCAAGAAACAAAAACAATCTCTGCAGACACTGTCCGAAGAACAATTAAAGGTCGACCCCGCCCTCCCCTCCCCTGCCCAGGCTTACCTGAACACGCTCAGTCCGGCTGGCAAGCGGACGCAGGCTACCGCCCTCAACAACCTTGCTTACATTTTCTCTGACGGGAAAAACTCCAACGCGCTCACTTTCCCCTGGCATTTACTGCGCTACGAAAACACCAGCGGTTTGAGCGCGCAGATGGTGGACATCGGCTATGCCAAGGCAACCGTCAACAAGCACCTGGTCGCCTTGCGGCGCGTGTTGGAAGAGGCGTTTCGGCTTGGTCTTTACACGGACTACAACGATTACTACCGGGCGGCTGGTGTGAGATCTTTGCGCGTGGAGTCGCTCCCACGTGGTCGTTCGCTGGCAATGAGCGAACTTGAGTCACTCGTAAACGCCTGCCAGTCTGACATCACCAATCCTCGCCTCGGAATCAGGGATACCGCCATCATTAGCCTGATGTACGCTTGCGGTTTGCGCCGCCAGGAAACCGTGGATCTCAACCTGGCTGACCTTGATCTCGAAAACCAAAAAATCCGCATCCTCGGCAAAGGCAGCAAACAGCGTTTTGTATACCTTTCGCAAGATGCCGTGCCTGCCATCGAAGCCTGGCTACAGATCCGGGGACGGCAGCTCGGACCCCTCTTCACGCGCATTGGAAAAGGGGGGAAAGTCAGCCTAAAGCGCTTATCCGCCCAGGCGGTATATTACATTCAAAAATGCCGCCAGAAGGAATCTGGCGTGGCGTCATTCAGTCCACACGACCTGCGCAGAACCACGATCACAGACATGTTGGAAGCAGATATTGACGTGCTGACGGTTTCTGCCATCGCTGGGCATGCCAGCGCAGACACCACCCGGCGTTATGATAAACGTCCGGAAGACACAAAGCGTGCCGCTGCCGACAAGTTACGGTCCCCGTTTAAGCCAAACGAAGAATAGAGCGAGCCCCCCACCTCGCCCTGATTTGTTTGCTCTAATCAAACAACTTTTTGATCTCGTCTCCAATGGAGCGGAAGGTTTCTTTGACATCCTCGCCAAACTTCTTCACTTTCGGATCATTCTTTCCGTCGCGGTAAGCCTCTTGCAGGGCATCCCGGACCTGATCAAGCCCCTCTACGATTTCCTTTTTGGCCTTTTCTGTCCAATCGGGTTCGGGTTCAGGATCCATTCCAGCACGCTTTCTTTCCAGCTCCTCGCTAACATCTTTCCGTAAGAGGTCATCACAATCACTTACAAGTGGATCCGGGTAATCCTGCGAAACGCAGTCCGGACCATCTCCACGCTTGGTGTCCAGTGGATGTGATTGAGGTGGTTGACTCCCTGTTGGTGAATATTCGTTCCAATTAGACTGATCAGTCATAGAAAATCTCCTTTAGTTGTTAATCATGTTTATATGGCTTTTAATAGAGCAAATCAAGCAATCCGGCAGATGTCAGATTGACGAAATATTCATTGATGTCCAGATTGTTGAGCCGCTCAAGGATGGCGGAGGGTTCATAACGACAACCCGCGAGGGTTGTTTCCAGCTCCACAACGTCACGCTGACCGAAAAAGTCACCGTAGAACTTGACCTGGTCGATGACCCCGCCACGGCTGACATCCAGCCAGGCCTCCACGCAACCGCCGCCATAACGGATCTCGCGCTGAATTCCAAAAGCGGGCGACTTGCCAAAGTTCCATTCCCAGGTCCGGTAGCGATCATTAGAGATCTGGTGAATATTCTCCCAATCAGTCTCGGTCAGAACATATTCCTCGAGAGGAGTTTCGCTGTTCACACCATCAATAATCATCTGGCGGAAGGTCAAGATGTCGGGTGGGTTTTCAGGCAGGAATTCGGTAATATTCGCCACGCGTGAACGCACTGATTTAATGCCCTTGGATTCGATTTTTGCTTGCTTTACGCGCAACGTCTCACCAACTACTGAGAGGTCCGTACTGTAGAGCAGCGTGCCATGGCTGACCATCCGCGGACCCGAAACGTATTGGGCATTCCCGGAAATCTTTTTGCCATCAGCAAGGATGTCGTTTCGCCCGGAAAGCTCTGCCGGCACACCCATCTTCATCAACACTTTGATCACTGGCTGGGTAAATTTGCGGAAATTATGGAAATTCCCCGGTGAATTAGGCGCGATAAAGGAGAAATTGAGATTGCCAAGGTCGTGATAGACCGCCCCACCACCTGAAAGTCGTCGGACGACGGTGATATCATGAGCCTGGACGTAATCCACGTTGATTTCCTGGATGGTGTTTTGATTTCGCCCGATGATGATGGAAGGTTTGTTGATGTAAAAGAGTAAAATCTCTTCCTTGGGGGCGATACTTTTGATCAGATATTCCTCAATCGCAAGGTTTATGCGGGGGTCTTTGTTGGGTTCGTTTTCGACAAACAGCATGGTAACTCCTGACGTTTCCTAAGAAGATTATACCTATCAGAACAACGCGCTTTTATGAACGTATAGACATGCCGCGGGAAAAGTGGGGAAACAAAGCCCCTGCCGGTAAATATTGACAGGGGTTTGGGATTCGTGATTGTTTATTCGTATTTCAGGGCATCAATCGGGATAAGCGTCGCGGCATTCAACGCCGGGTAGAGCCCGGAGATCAGCCCAATCAGGGTCGCGAACGCGATGCTGAAGACGGGCAGCCAGAATGGGATCGAAGCAGCCAACTGCGTGCCCATGCCGCCACCCGTTGCCAGCATAGAGCCGCCCAAGGCGTTGATCACGGCGCAAATTGCCCAACCGACCAACACACCCCCAATTCCACCCAAGAAGCCGATCCCGGCAGACTCGCCAAGGAAGATGGTCAGGATGTTGTTGTTGGTTGCGCCAACTGCTTTCATAATCCCGATCTCGCGAGTGCGTTCCAGGATTGCCATCGTCATGGTGTTGGCAATACCGATGGCTGCCACCAGCAGGGCGATCGCGCCAACCCCGCCGAAGATCACCTGCATAGTCGAAAAATAACTGTTGATGCCTTCGACGGTGGACTGAGGGGTGTAAGCCTGGTAACCCATGTCGGTGATTTGGTTCGTAATATCCACCACAATTTTTGGGCTCTCCACCTTGACGGAGATCTGGTTGTAGCCATCTTTCTTGTAGTCTATGCGCTTGCCGGCAAACCATTCATTCCACTTCGTGACTTCATCCAGCGGCATATACATGTTGTAGTCAGACTCACCGCGGGTTTCCGCCAAAACCCCAACAACTTCGAGAGTGTATGATTTCGTGGAGGTCGTTCCATCCTGGCTCCAACGTGTCAACTTGATTTTGAGTTTTTGACCCATCAGGTCCGGGGGTGTGACTGGCTCAGAATTCGGGCGGGGATTAGGATCGTAGAAGTTGTTGTTGAAGGAAGAACCTACCACCACCTTACCCTTGCTGATGGTTGTTACGCCCTGGTTGGCTTCGAGACCAATGTCCTTCAAGTCGGTCAGGTTGACGCCCATCGCGTTGCCCCAAGCTGCCATTTTATCCAGCGAGATTTCCATGCCCCCCTGGATATATTGCTTAATGACCACCTGGGTAACACCTGGAATGGCTTTGAAATTCTCAACCGCTTCCGGCGATAACTTCTTGATATCCGCCTCGGTGATCTGCTGCACCATGGGTCCCTCAGACATTGGATAGCCCGGATAGACCTCAATGCTGGTGAGATCGTTGATACCCCAAAGTTGGCTGGTGGCGCTCTTTTGCAAACCAACGCCCAGAGATACAAGCGTTACCACCGCGGCGGTGCCAATCACCACCCCAATGGCGGTCAGCAATACCCTGCCTTTTCGCCGACTCAGGTTATCTATGATCAGACTGATAAAATCAGTTAAGCGCATTCTTTCTCCATTTCAGTGGACAATTCATCAGCAATGATGCCTAAGGCATCTTGCCACCACCGCCACCGCCGTTATAAATTCCACTATCCTTACCTGGCTCAGTTGGCACACCATTACTATTGTCGGAGCCAAAACCAAAGAAGCTCTTGATGGCGTTCCAGATACGCGCAAAGAAACCAGGTTGCGAAGTCGGTTCCTGGGGATTACCATCGGGGAACGGGTTCATGGGGTCCACCATGATGGGATTACCATTCTCGTCAAGCACCGGATTGCCGTTTTCGTCCAGCATCGGATAAGGCTCAGGCATTTCCATCGGAGGATTCGCAGTGACATTTAAAGAGCCGTTGTATGTACGAAGCTGATTAAAGTCGTCCGTGTAGCGAATCTCAAAATTGATCGTGGCATCGCCTTCGCTGAAAGGCATGAATAAGGGATCGAAGGTATAGTAGCCGCCTGGATCCAGCGTGCCAACCAGGATGCTGTTGTTGCTCATTTCACCGTTGGGGCTGGTGGCTACGATGTTCCCCAGCACCACACTCTTCCTGGAAAGGTTGGTAATTTGAATTGGCAGACTTCCCATCTGACCAGCAGTAATCATCCCGTCCATCGGTTGGTAAAAGCTAAAGTCAAGCTGGGGTAGCGCGAAAACGAGGAGCGTGATGACCTGGTCATCGACCATCCGCACACCCTTGGTGTCGGAGTACACAAACGAAAGCTTGAGCGGATAAGCGCCGGGGTTTGTGGACACATTGACGATAAATTCTTGCTCCGGGCTCAAGCTGCTGCCCATCGGCACATCCCCAAGCAGGATGACGTTGCTATTTCCCACTGGCGCGAAGTTGCTGACGTCGCCGCCTGCGCCGCCCACCCCACCCACCTGGGGTGTGCCAAGCGGATCGGTGGTGCCGGCTGTGGCGCCGCCACCATAAACCAGGCTGACAGAGCGCGCGTCAGCCGTGCCGGAATTGCTAACCGTCAGATTCAGTTTGAATTGAGACCCGGGTTGCAGGGGGTCAATGCTGGTGGAGTAACTGTTGACGACCATCTGAGGACGCATCACAGATGACGGAGTAGCGGTGGCAGCGGTGGAACCCGTGCCGCCAGTCTGGTTGATGATGATGGTAAAGATGAAGGTGTCGGAGTAGGTGTTGCCGCTTGGATCAGTGTAGGTGGTCATAGCCTGGATCTGCCCGGAATACTTCCAGGTGGAATAATCGTTGACTTTGAAATTATGGGTATGGGTTTCATTGCTCTCATTATTTGCATCGACCTCATAGAATGTGATCACACTGCCATCCAATGGGTCAAAATCGGCACTGCTGAAGGTCATTACAACATTGCGGGCATGTGCCTCACCGCGTCCGTTATTACCAATGGTGAAGGTAAGACCAAAAGTGCCATAAGGATCGACGCTTATGCCGCCCAGGCTGGTGTGATATTCGGCAACATAAAGCAGCGGACGTTCCGTCACTTGCTGCACGATGTTTTCAGGAACCCAGCCAGACGGGTTGACCACATTTCCGTTATTCGGCACCCAACCCCATGGCACCTGGGTCGGCGCAGGCGTATCGGTGGGCGGATCCACCCAACCCTGGGAGTTGGCATAACCATTTTGGTTGAGGATAGGCAAGAGCGCCATCCCAATTAGCATTGTAACGATCAGAGCACATTGTAGATTCTTTTTCATTTTTCACCTTCTCAGCCGAGATGTTGAACAGATTCCTGATATTGCGCGTCACTAACAAGTTGCCCATCGAGCAAGTTGATGCGATGTGTCGCATAATTTAACATACGAGGATCATGGGAAGCAACGATGATCGTTTTTCCGGCTTTGCAAAGCTCTTCGAGCAGTTGCATGATCACGATGCCACTTTGTGTGTCGAGGTTGCCGGTGGGTTCGTCCGCCAGTATTAGAGGGGGGTCATTGACGAGGGCACGGGCAACCGCAACCCGCTGCTGCTGACCACCAGAAAGTTCAGTGGGTTTGTGACCAATCCGATCCTCAAGCCCCACTTGGGTCATCAATTCTTTGGCGCGTTCTACGCGTTGTCCCTTTTTGATGCCCGAAAAACGCAGAGGGAAACCAATGTTCGCCTCGGCAGTCATCGTCGAGACCAGGTTGAAGGTTTGAAAGATAAAACCAAGCTTGTTGCGGCGATAATTTGCCAGCTGGTTCTCATCCATCCGGTCAATCTGTTCTCCATCCACGAGGAGAGAGCCCGAAGTTGGCCAATCGAGGCCGCCAATCATGTTCAGCAGAGTACTCTTGCCAGAACCTGAAGGACCCATCAGCACCGTAAACGTTCCCCGGTCAATTTCAAGCGAGACCCCATTGAGGGCATGCACCAATGTGCTGCCCATTTTGTAAGTCTTAACCAAGTCCCGAACACTGACAAAACCATCACTCATATATCACCTTAGAAGAAGCCAAATCCCGAGCCGCCCATACCGCTCAAAGCGCTCGAGATGATGGAGGGTATTCCCACCAAGGCCAGGACCAAGACCAACGCGACCGTTGTGGCAAGTGCTGCCTTGTTCGCGCGCAAACCGGAAAGCTGAACAGCCCCGATGTACAGAAAGATGACGAAGAGCAGCCCATAAAAGTCCACTTGCCCCAGCACCCCTCTCAGCCAAGCCAGAACCCCGGTGGCGTCGCTGGCAATTAGATAGCTGAGCCCTGTATCTTCGACCAGCGTCTTTGAACTCAAAATGGCGATAACTTTCACCAGTTCACGCAGCGCGAAGGGAAACATCGTCCAGGCAATCAGATTGCTTACTTTCTGGTTGGTTGTCCGGCTACCAGCCAGTGTCAACGAAAGATAGAGCAAGCTTGAGCAAAGCACCCAAAAGAGCAGGTAACCCGCCAAGCCTGTTATCAGCGGGAATAGGTACATAAAAGTGGGAGAAGTTAGATTTTGCTGCGCCTGCAGGAATTGTTGCTGGCGTTCCTGTGACCACCACTGAAAGTCTTCGGGGATCGTCGCTCCGGTCTGAATGTTGACACGTTTAATTGGGGCGGCAACCACAACCGCCAACAGGACCATAAGCGCCAGGATGAGCATCGGAGCCAACCATGTGGATGTCTCCTGCGCGTTGACCCGCGCGAGCGTGCTGCGTGGTTTCACAAAGATGCGTGGAAGCCAAAGCCAGTGATGGTCTCGTTTTTCTCGTTGTCTCTTGCTCTTTTTGCCGGCTTTTTCCGGTGATTCTTCTGCTTTTAGCTTTCGCTTCATTGGCAACCTCAAATAATCTGCGGTGCAGACTTTATCACTGACGATTTTTTGGGGGAAAAGTTCCCGTTTTCGATCAATCTCTCAATTCTAACTGGTTTGTCCTGACAGGATAAAAACTTCAAGACATCCGCACAATGATGCCCTCCATGATGCAAGAATCTGCAAAATCAAACTTAAGACACTATAATATTTTATTAATTCGGTTACAGGAGATGCGATGTGAGAGAGAAAATTAAAGAGCAAGTAGACCTGTTGAAAGCCAAAGGCGCGCACTATGTTGATGCCCGCTGGTACCCGCGGGAAGACAGCAACTTCCTTTTCATGTGGAATGGCAATCTGAAAGAAAACAATGCCTCCAGCCAGAGTGGTATGGGTGTGCGCGTTTTATATAACGGCGCATGGGGTTTTTCGGCTTCTTCAGACCTGACCAATCCGAGCGCAATTTTTGAGAAAGCCTTCGATAACGCGCGAACTGCCTCCGAACGGGTAACCTTCCCGATCCGCCTGGCGGAAAAGGAAGCGATTGTCGGCAGCTTTACAAGCCCAAACCTGGTGGACCCCTTCACTGTTGGTTTGGATGAAAAAGTGGCATTCCTGCAAAAAATGGACGCCGCCCTCAACCAAACGGGTGTGATCCAACGCTTCGGGATGCTCGAATTTGTCCGCAAGCAGATCCTATTCCTGGATTCTGAAGGGTCGGAAATTGAGAAAAACATAATCGAAGTCTTTCCCTCCATCCACGCCATGGGCATCGATAAGGACGGCGGAATGCAGCGCCGGAAATACCAGCCCGGACGCACTGGACCCACCCGCGGTTGGGAAAGCATCAACGAGACCGACTTCCTCGCCAATGCCGAGCGAATCGTCAGCGAGCTAAACCAGGTTCTGGTGGCTGATGACGCGCCAAACGGCAAGATGTCGGTCATTCTGTTGAATGGAATCATGTTTCTGCAGACGCACGAGACGATCGGGCACGCGCTGGAACTGGACCGGATCCTCGGGTATGAACTCTCCTTCGCTGGCGGTTCGTTCGTTCGATTGGAAGACTTCGGCAAGCTGCAGTACGGCTCCGAAAAACTGACCGCCCGCGCGAACGCGCTTGAACCCAACAGCCCCGGAAGCTTTGGATTTGATGACGATGGCGTCCCAGCCCAGGACAACCTGCTGATTGACAAGGGTATCCTCGTCGGCGCGATTACTGGTCGGCAAATGGTGGAAGAAGCCAATGCCAAAGCCAAAAAACAAATCTTCGAAGGATCCAGCGGAGCTAACCGCGCCACCGCGTTCTACCGTGTACCGATTGAACGCATGACCAACATCAACATCGACCCCGGCACAGACGGCAGCCTGGAAGACATCATTGCCAATACCAAGTACGGACTGGTGCTGGATGGTGACAAAAGCTGGTCAATTGGTTCCAACCGCGAACAATTCCACTTTGCCTGCGATATTGGTTGGTTGGTGGAGGACGGACAGAAGAAACAGGTGGTAAAGAACCCCACATACCGCGGTGAGACACTGCCTTTCTACAATTCACTCAGTGCTGTTGGGGATGAGAGCACCTGGAATGTCCATTATGTTGAGAATTGCGGCAAAGGCGCGCCAAACCAGATCATGCAGCTCGGGCATGGTGTGCCTGTCTGCCGCTTTGATAACGTACAGGTAGGAGAGTAAGATGAGCAACCAGGTTATTGATCTGTTACAAAAATTGCGCCAGGCAGCCTTGAACAAGGGTTTGCAGGCGTTGATCGCATATCACGAAGAAGATAGCTACCTGATGCGATTCGCCAACTCGGCAATTTCATTGAACACCAATGAACACCTGATTTCGTTGGACTTCATCGCGTTTGACGGTCGTAAAAAGGTCAGTTACGGTATTATCGCCGACCCTACTGATTTCGAGAGCATGGAAAAAGGTTTGGACACGCTGGTAGAAATGCTACCCCACGCCCAAGCGCTGAGTTATGACCCCACATTCCCGGTTTATGAGAAAGATGTGCTTGATGAGCGCGCTTATGATCCTGCGTTAGCCGCTTTGACAAACGACGAACGCCTGGCTTACTTTAACAGATTGGCTGGAAGCCTGGAGAGCGACGATGTTAAATTGAGCGGCATCTTTAGCAGCGGAACCACCACCACAGCTCAGATTAGCACAGCCAATGAGCACTGCCAGTTTTTCCGTTCCACAGACGCGCAAGTTACGGCTGTTTTGTCCTCTGAGAGCCTGAAGTGGGAGGTAAACGCGGAGCAAAGCGCTCAAAAGAAGAGCGACCTGGATGCCGAAGGGCTGCATGCCGACCTGGCTCTGCTGGTGAAACATTACCAGGAAGACGAAGCCGTCCAACTGCCAGTTGGCAAGTACACCGTCGTGCTCGGTCCGGCAGCCGTTGCGGAACTCGGCAATATCATGGCAAATTATGGCATGACCGGCGGGGCCCTGATGCAGGGATATTCGTTCCTAAAGGAAGAAGATCAAGGTAAATTACTGTTCTCAGAGCAGATTCATCTCGTGGATGACCCACGTGAAGTAGAAATTTATGCTCAAAATGCAGATCGCTTTGGCATGGAGAGGAAACCCTTCCCCCTGATTTCGGAAGGACGCTTCCAGGCATTCATGTGGGACCAGGATTCCGCGGATGAATTCAAGAAAAACCCCACCGGGCATGACGTCAGCCATATCAGCCTGGTGATGAAAGGCGGAGAAAAATCGCTCGTGACGCTGAAAGACCTGCTCGAAATGCCACGGGATGAGGATATCCTCTATGTGCCCTACATCCACTACATGAACATGGTCAATCCGACGCAGGGCATGGTGACCGGGTCCAGCCGGTTTGGTGCGCTGTATTTGAAGAAGGATGGCAGCGTGCAGGTGCCTTACAACGTACGGTTGACTCAGAAATTCAGCGACTTCTTTGGAGAGAGGGTGCAATGGATGAGCAAGGAGCAGGTGGCATACAACGTTTCCAGCAGTTATGGGCGCCGCGACCCAACCGCATTGAAAGTGCCGCGTTTTATTTGCATCAAGGAGATTGAAATCTCGCACTCCAACCCGTCGTATTAGTTTTTTGAGGGGTTAGGATTGTGGTTGTGAATGCGGAGGGAGAGTTCTCCCTCCGCATTGATCGCCTTGGTAAACACATCCGTAGGCCGGATTCCTCTCTTGAATCCGGCTCTTGTTTTCGGTCAATTACTTTGCCGGATTGAACTGCGCAATCCGGCCTACGATAAATTCCCTCCGTAATTGGTTCTGACCGTTATAATTATTCCATGGACAATAAAAAGATCTTTGCCACGATTGAAGGTGGAGGAACCAAGTTCATTTGCGCGGTCGCTGATGCGCAAAACAACCTCCTGCGCGAAGTCCGCATCCCCACGACCCTCCCCCAGGAAACCCTGAGAGCCTGCGCAGATTTCTTCCTTCAGGCTCAGCACGAACTCGGATCATTGAGCGCGATTGGAATTGCTTGCTTCGGTCCGCTCGACCCCCGACCCAGCTCGCCAACGTACGGTCACATCCTCGCTACGCCAAAACCCGGCTGGGGAAATACCGATGTTTTTGGGTTCCTCCAGCAAGATCTGGGCGCGGATCTCCCAATTGGCTTTGATACAGATGTGAATGCGGCCGTGTTGGCTGAATCGCGTTGGGGTGCAGGGCAAGGCTTTGGCAACCTGGTCTACCTCACCATCGGCACCGGCATCGGCGGAGGCGCCCTGGTCAACGGTGAACTTTTGCATGGCTACGCGCATCCCGAAATGGGGCATATTCTCCTCCCCGTCCACCCTTCTGACATTTCTTTCAAAGGTAATTGCCCCTTCCACGGAACCTGCCTGGAGGGGTTGGCTTCCGGACCCGCCATTGAAGCGCGTTGGCATCAAAAAGCTGCCAGCTTAGCTCCAGATCACCCTGCATGGCAGCTCGAAGCCCACTACCTTGCGCTCGGTTTAATGAATATTTGCCTGATCCTCGCCCCTGATCGGATTATCCTCGGCGGTGGAGTCTTGAACCAGGATTCTCTGCTGCCAATGATCCGCAAAGAGTTGACACGATTGCTCGCCAACTACCTGCAACTGCCCCAGATTGCCGATATGGAAAACTACGTCGTTCTCAGCGGTCTTGCCGGCATCGCCGGGTTGTATGGCGGGCTTGCCCTCGCCCATCAAGCGCTGCAAAACCAACAGTAATCCCCAGCTGCCTGATAGATATCCTATTGAAACCGGGAGCAAACATAGCTTCCCGGTTTTGGGTTAAATGAGTTTTTCTCCATTAATGATGGGTGGCGGCATTTGAGAGTCAGTGTGGCCGCAAGAGTGATGATCACTCAGCCAATATTTTGTTTAATCGCTCGGTACCAAAGGTCAACATCAATGCCAGCAATAGCAACCCCAGCGGATAGAGTTGCAGACCGAAGCGGTCAACAATCAATCCTAAAAGTGGGGGCATCAAAGTCAGACCGACGTAGGCAGTTGCCATCTGGATACCCATCAAACTGGCTGAGTTTTCTGCGCCGAAACGGCGCGGGGTCTCGTGCAGCAGGGTTGGATAGATGGGCGCGCAACCCAAGCCAATGATCATCAGACCTGCAAGGCTCAGAACAGGGACGGGTATAAACATCAGACCAATCCCCAGCAAGATCATCGCCTGCCCACCTCGGACCAGGGTTTTTGCCTCAAAATGGGAAGAAAGGAAACCGTTGAGGAATCTCCCCAGGGTGATGCCAAGATAGTAGGATGAAGCTCCGCCAGCTGCCAAAACCTGGCTGAGCCCGCGCTGGCGCACAAGAAAACTAGCCGCCCAGAGCCCAGTGCTGGCTTCAACAGCACAATAGGCAAAGAATGCTACCAGGTTTGGGGTAAGTCCCCGGATTGGCTTTCGCTTACCAGTGCTTTTGGCGGAGGATGGTGAGACCGGGTTTGGGAATTGACTCCACAAAGGCAGCGAGATTGCGAGTATTGCCACTAAAGCAAATTGGACAAACGCGACAGTGCGGTATCCCATCTGCCAACGGCTTGTCTGGCTGAGCATAAGAGCCATGATCAATGGACCGGTCGTTGCGCCAACACCCCAGAAGCTGTGCAGCCAGTTCATATGCCGCGCAGCAAAGTTTCGAGCCACAAAGTCATTCAGGGCAGCATCCACGGCGCCGGCCCCCAATCCCAGGGGGACCGCGAACAGGCAGAGCCAAAGATAATTCTGACTGAAAGAGTATCCCAGCAGCGCGCCGGCGGTCATCAAGACGCTCACAAGCGTCAACTTACCTGTGCCAAGGCGGCGGATCAACAGACCGCTGAAGAGGCTTGATACGATTGTGCCGCCTGAAACAATCATTGAGACCAAGCCTGCTCCCGCCAGAGGCAGCCCAAGCTCGCCTTGCATCACCGGCCAGGCAGCGCCGAGCATCGAATCAGGCAGCCCAAGGCTGATGAAAGCAACGTAGATGAGTGCAAGCAACAAAGTCGTCATGGCAAAACTCCGCTGATTTTACCCCATTATGTTTCCAGATACTCGGCCATAACCAAAAAGACCCCGGTGATGCCGGGGTCTCTCGTTGACAAGGTAATTATTTGATAGTGGAAAGGTAGAAGGGGAGGGTCATTTGTTCGATCTGACCCAACTGTGCCTCGAAGAAATCCACATGTCCTTCTTCGTCCGCCAGGATGGCATCCAGGAGTTCCTTGGTGCCGTTATCTTTCTCGGCAATCACAAGTTTGATGGCGTCGTTGTACATTTTTACCGCGTCAGTTTCCAGGGCGAGATCGTTTTTCAGCATCTCATCCACGGTCTTGCCGATGCGAATGACATCCAGATCACTAACAATTGGACGCCCTTCCAGGAACAGAATGCGTGCAATCAGCTTTTCAGCGTGCTTCATTTCTTCGATGGAGCTGTGCTCTTCGGCCTCACCCAGCTTGGTGTAGCCCCAATCTTCGTACATTTCAGCATGCACCATATACTGGCTGATGGCGGTCATTTCTTCGCGCAGCAAAGCGTTCAATGTTTCAAGTACTTTTTCGTTGCCTTTCATGTTTCCTCCGCTTACTTGACCGTGGTCAGATAATGCTCAAGCCCCATCTGGCTGATTTGATCGAGCTGTTCTTCGATGTAATCAATATGAGCCTCTTCATCCTTCAGGATGCCGTCAAGCAGTTCTTTGGTGCCATTATCCAACAATTCAGCAGCCAGTTTGATAGCTTCGTTGTAACTCTTGATGGCTTCAACTTCGGCTTTTCTGTCGTTTTCAAGCATTCCGGGAACGGTATCGGAGATGTGCATCTTGTTGAGATTGTGTACCACCGGCGTACCCTCAAGGAAGAGGATCCGTGAAATCAGCTTTTCGGCATGTTTCATCTCGTCGATCGAGCGTTTTTCAATACTGTGGTGCAGGACCTCAAAGCCCCAGTCTCCACATTCTTCCGCGTGAACAAAATACTGGTTGACGGCAGTCAGCTCATCTGCCAGCAGGAAGTTCAGTTTTTCAATAATTTCAGCTTTACCTTTCATACAAAACTCCTTTCAAGTTTTCAATAGTTTATTATAACCCGAACCTATGCCGATTCCCCCCTTTGGTACAACTCCTTTACCTTATCTAAGATATTTTTAACAATGTTTTGAGCGGCTTGCACATCGTAGAAACTATCATCTTTTCAGTAAACCCCGATATCAAGTAAAATACTTGTAAAATCATAGACTTGTAACTAATTCACAGTAAACAGGTTAATACTTACAAATCCTGGGTCTCCGGAAAGGCGTCGGCGAACCCTAAACGGAGAGTTGATGATGGGTACCTTTACCGACAATGTCATGGGGAACTATAACCAGAAGTTGGCAAACACAAAAATTGCTGACTTCCCACGTTATGATTTTTTCAAAGAAGTGAAACCGCAGGCCAGATATCTGACGCCGCTTACCTGGGCACTCAGTTATCCTGACGTTTGGAAGCATAAAACCCGCTTTTCCCGCGATTTGCAGGGTGTCAAGCCTCCTTACCTGTTGATGTGCAACCACAACAGTTTTTTTGACTTTAAAGTCATGACTGCTGCCATATTCCCTCAACGGCTAAATTACGTTGTTGCGTTGGATGGGTTCATCGGGCGTGAGTGGATCATGCGGCAGGTGGGCTGTATTGCAAAGCGAAAATTTGTTAGTGACCTCGAGCTTATCCGCCAAACAGCCAAATTGCTTAAACAAAAGCAGATCATCGCCTATTACCCTGAAGCACGCTATTCATTGATCGGTACAGACGCGATTCTGCCCGAATCACTCGGGAAAATGATCCGCTTCCTGAAGGTGCCGGTTGTCACGCTGATCTCCCACGGACATCACATCAACGAGCCTTCCTGGAATCAGACCAACCGCGGCATTCCCACTACAACTGAGCTAAAACTGCTGCTCACCCAGCAGGATGTTGAAACGCTCGACGCGAAAACCATCCAGCAGCGGGTTGAGGAAGCCTTCGAATACGATGATTTTGCCTGGCAGTTCGAGAATAAAATCGTTCAAGACGCCCCAGATCGTGCTGAAGGGCTGCACCGCGTGCTGTATCAGTGCCCCCACTGCCAAACTGAATATCGCATGAACAGCAAGGGAAGCGAAATTTTCTGCGAAGCCTGCGGCAAACACTGGCAATTGACCGAGTACGGTCAGCTACAGGCTTTGGAAGGCGAAACTGAATTTCCCCATCCCCCTTCCTGGTACGAATGGGAGCGCGCAAACGTCCGGCGTGAGGTTGCAGCCGGCACTTACTACCTGGAATGCGAAGTGCTGGTGGATTCCCTGCCCAACAGCGACGGATTTGTGCAGATGGGCAAGGGTTGGTTCAAGCACGATATGGACGGGATCGTCCTGCGGGGAGAATACCTGGGCGATAAATTCGAGGTCGTGAAGACGGTGCCCTCTATATACTCGATCCACACTGAGTACAACTACATCGATAAGAAGATGGACTGCATCGACGTCAGCACCCTGGATGACACTTACTTTGTCTACCCAACCACCCGCGACGCGTCAGTCACCAAAGTCGCCCTGGCAGTGGAAGAGCTGTATAAACTGAAGGTGCGGGAAGCAAAATAGCGATAAACACAAGCTTCGATTGGTGCAAATCGTTTACCATCGCAGAGCTTACGGTGGGTAGGCTATTTCGAGACTCAGGTGGGTGATTTATTTCTGACGCCAACCCACACTACAAATAATGTCATCCTGAGCAACGCGAAGGATCTGTCTGTTTAAGAATCAAATTCTTCGCAACCCTTGTAAAAAGACACAAGGGCAGGAGAGGTTCAGAATGACATGAGTCGCTACCAGCTATCAACAAAACCTACGCCAGATCTTGCCGTCCGATCGCTTTGAGATGCTCCACGAGAGCTTTAACCTCTCCCGCTCGAGCCATGTCGCACACCAGAAGCGCGTCTGGAGTATCCACGATAATCATGTTCTCCAGCCCGATGGCAGCCACCAGCCGTTTGTCGCCGATCACCATTGAGTTTTCCGAATTCCACAGGACTACGTCGCCGCTTTTGCTATTGCCCTTCTCATCTGAGTCGAGCACCGTCTTGAGGTTGTTCCAGGTGCCAACGTCCAGCCAATCCATATCTGCCGGAAGCACAATCACGCGCTTGGCGTTCTCCATGATGCCGTAATCGATGGTCTGTTTGGCAATTCCAGGCCATAATTCTCCTAAAACCGCATCATATCGGTCCGTCCCAATTGTTTCGGCTATGCGCATCAAGCGGGCGTAGAGGTCCGGCATTTGCCATTTGAACTCACCCATGATCCGGTCGACTTTCCAGATGAACATCCCGCTATTCCAGGAATACTTGCCCAAATTGAGCATCCGTTGCGCATTTTGGGCGTTTGGTTTTTCCACGAAACGCTCCGCGACGAAAGCTTTAAAGCCCACCGTCTCACCCAACAGATCTGATTGCTCAATGTAACCATACGAAGTCGACGGCCAGGTAGGTTTGATACCCAGGGTAACGAGATAATCATCTTTGGCGAACCCCAGGGCAGAGCGTATCACTGACCGAAAGACCTCCGGCTTGCCGATGACGTGGTCGGCTGTGAGCACTGCCATGACTGCTTCAGGATCTCGCGCTTCGAGGTGGATTGCTGCCAGCCCAATCGCCGAGGCGGTACCCCTACCCTCTGGTTCAACAATGAAATTTCCTTCAGGAATGGATGGAACCTGCTCGTGCAAGACCTGGTTATGATCCGCGCTGGCGACCACCAGGATCTGCTCCGGCGAAAACAAAGGCAGAAGCCTTTCGACAGCAATTTCAAACATACTTTGAACGCCATAAAGACGCAGGGCGGGTTTGGGGAGATGTTCACGGCTTAATGGCCACAAACGTGTGCCGGCACCACCAGCCATGATCAAGGCATAATCCATTGGAAGCCTCCAGTGTAATTGTGATACTTTGATTATACCCTTGCCCGATTAAGGGCAAGTCAAGATAATTCCCACTTCAATTTGAGGGGGAAGACGTTGCCAGGAAACCTTCATGGAAGGTAACCACGCCATTTGGATATTGCCCATCGAAAGATATGGCGAAAAAGAATTCATCGGGTACACCTTCATAAGAAAGACCGTCCGGATGGATAAACCCGATCTTGCCGTAATATTCAGGGTGACCCACCAGGCAGCAACCTTTCGCGTGCATGGCTTTTAGGCGCTCAAGACCTGTCCAGATCAGCGCTCGGCCGATACCGGTCCGTTGATACTCGGGCAGCACGGAAACTGGTCCAAGCGCGTACCAACCAGGCGTTCCGTCCGAAACGGTCGCGGGAGAAAAGGCGATGTGCCCAATCACGCGGTGTTCAATTTCTGCGACCAGTGAGACCGTGAGCGCACCGGCTGCACGCAGCGCTTCGATGACAAAAGGTTCGTAAAGCGTTTCGAAACCAAGGGGGCGAAACGCTTCGACCGTCACTTCACTGATCACGGAGGTATCTTCGGGGATTTCGTTTCTGATGAGGAATGGTGATGTGGACATTTGCACCTCTTTCGAGACAGCTATGATCACCAAGTATAGTCCTAAAAGCGGTTAATCGAGCAACGTTTCACCAGGGTACACGTCCACGTTCCACCCTTTCGAACTACGTAAGTACATCAGATTAGCGAAGGAACTGAATTCCTCGCCTCGGAGGCAAAGGTATTCAAATACTAATCCAGACAGAAGGTTTAACTCCCGGGGTTGGGGCTATCGGTATACCAGCCTTCCTTCCACAGACCGTTTGATAGCCTGATGCTCGCGCAAGTACTCATCGATCACGGACTGCATGGAGGTCGCTAACACCTTGGGAGGGTTGAGCTGTGTGAGTTCTTCCATCGTGAACCCCAGGTTTTCCTCGCAGTTTGTGCTATGGTAAGACTGCAATCCTATCTGGTAAGTCCGGTCCATATCAACAGGATTGCCGCCAATCTCCAGGCTAACCAGCCGTTCGAAAACCTCGTCATAAACAGCCTGTACTCCATGGTTGACCTGGTAACATTCCCCTTCACCATTGCGATTCTCCTTGCGCATGATGTGGGTGAAGATTCGGTCAAGTTGCTTGCCACTGACCGTGTAGCGGGAAAAACTATCATCGTATGGGAACATTTGCTTTAGGTCCCTGAGGGTCACGATCGGACCCAATTTCTTCACGCGGATCGACCCGCTGCCGATGAACGCCACGTCGAGATCTCCATTTTCAGCAAAAATATCCGAAATGAGGTTTCCCAACTCCGTCTCGACCTCTCTTTGTGGGTGAGTGAGGACCTGAGCCATGCGGCAGAGCAAAGTGTTGTACTTAATATCGACCGCTGTTTTGTAAGAATCAATAAATTTTTGCAACTCAAGATCAGGCGCAATGTCATCAGAATGAATTGGCACCAAGCGCCATTTCCAATCCACGATGGAATTGGTGTCATCATCCACCAGGATATCGAAGCGCCCAACCTGATCTGTGCCAACCGCCGCCTGGGCAATCAGGATATTGTTGATTACCTCGGGCTGTTCCATGTAGCTGTGGGAATGACCGCCAAGGATCATATCGACGCCCCACTCTGGCTTTAGCATCGCCGCAAGCTCTTTATCCGAGTCAAGACCGATATGGGTAAGTAGAATTGTCAAGTCAATATCGTCGTTTTTGTACGCATCACATATCCGCCCAACTTCTGTCGCTGCATCTTCCAGGCTGATAAAAGTGCCGATCTGAGAATCCATTTTTAGCGAATCCAGAACTGCCGCGGTGACAATTCCGATAAAGAGGATGTCAAAATTGTCGATGGTTCTGATCAGGTAAGGCAGCATCAAGCGCTTGTTGTACTTCTTGATGTACATATTGGCATTGATGATGGGGAAGTTGGCAAGCTTATCCAGGAATAATAGCTGAGGTAAGCCATAATCCAGTTCATGATTTCCCAGGGAAGCACAATCCGGAGAGAGGTAATTCATGATCTCGATGGTGCTGATGCCTTTGAACTCAGAATCGATAATTGACCCCTGGACCATATCGCCGGAGATAGTGTAGAGCACATTCTTTTCTGTTGAGCGCACCTGATTGATGTAGCCAGAGAGCAGCGCAATGCCACCGATCGCATCGCCGGTGCCGGCTTCGAGCTCTGCCAGGAAGTCGCCGTGCATATCGTTGGAATGAAGAATAGTAAAGCGTTTGGTATTCATGCCGGGCTCCTTGGTTAGTTAAAGTTGGAGGATCGTAATGTGACTGATTTCGATAATCCGATTATAGCGCGTCTATCATATTATTTAATCAAGCGTAGAAAGTGATCTGACACCTTTGAAAAATACCTCATCGCACCTCCACAAAAAGTGTTACTCTTATTTTACAATCATGCCTTTCTTTTTGGCTAATAACCCAACTCAGTAACCACGGTTATCTGGAGAAAATGCAAAAAAGGAGCCGAAGATGATAGAACTGCCTGAAGCTATTACCCTTACCAAGCAGATCAACCTGCATCTTGTTGGAAAAACCATTCGTTCCACGAAAGCCGCACAAAGCCCGCATAAATTCACCTGGTATCACGGTGACCCCGCGGAATACCCCGCCAAACTCAACCATAACAGTGTTCTCTCGGCCCGAGGGGTGGGCATGTTTGTGGAGATCACCCTTACGGAAAGCATGCTGTTGTTCGACGATGGCGTTAACCTGCGTCTTCATCCAAACGCGGGACCGAAACCGGTGAAACACCAGTTGTTGGTTGCGTTCGATGATGAGACCTATCTGAGCGCATCCGTGGCGATGTATGGTGGGGTCGTGTGTTGGGAGAGGTCTTCGACTTACGAAAACACCTATTACGAGATTTCCTTGCGAAAACCTTCACCTCTCACAGATGCCTTTGATGAAGCCTATTTCTCCGAGCTATTAGCCCCTGAAGCAGTCCAAAAGTTGCCGCTTAAAGCTGCGTTGGCAACAGAACAGCGCATCCCAGGCTTGGGAAATGGGTGTTTGCAGGATGTGCTCTGGAATGCGCAGCTGCATCCCCGCCGCAAAATTAAGACATTGACAGAAGCTGAAGTAAGCAGACTGTTTGTGAGCGTTAAAGACACGCTCAAGGCAATGACTGCTGCTGGTGGACGGAGTACCGAGAAAGATTTGCTGGGTCATCCAGGTGGATACCGCGTAGTGCTTAGCGCAGAGACCAAAGGTACCCCCTGCCCCAGGTGTGGATCGGAGATTTTGAAGGAAGCGTTTCTGGGAGGCAGCATCTACACCTGCCCGGAGTGCCAGCGAACTTAATGGTTGAGCAGGCATTGAGCTGTAGCGGAGGTGCCTGCGCTAATATTGCCAGTGCAGGGCTTTATCTGACCCCACCCCAACTAAAAACTTGACAGACGCTTTGTGTTAAATCGCAATCCGCTTTCAATTGCGTGTTGAAAAATCTTCCTGTTTCAGCTGCTTTGTTTTAAGATCTTCGGTCAACGTCAGCGCTGGCTACGCGCAGCTTCCCTAAGGAGTAATTCCTTTTTAAGACAAGTATGATTGTATACACATTCTACAGGGTGATTGTTTACAGGTACGGGGCAGACACAGGGGTCTGCCCCTACGCTAGCTACCTCTCTTGTAAACCCCAAAAGGTAGGGGTCACCCCCCGTGGTGACCCGTTACCATGGCAAATACGAGTTTAATCTGTGATCTGAGATGATCTGCTTGATAGGTAAAAGTGTAAACAATCACCCTAACAAAACGTAAACCATCATTATCTCGACATTCCTCCCCACACTATAGAATCAAAACGCTGCATCTCTCTTCAATTATATGGCTACGCGCATTATTGTCTTTCCTTACACCAGGGTTGGAGAGCATTAGCTCCCGAACCTCTTTCTTTTCGACTTCTGCCACTCTTCTACCGCTCGTGCCGCTCAGTTGCCTTTCTTTATTATCTATCTGCTAAATGGCTACGCGCATGTTTTGCTCAACTTTTCCCCAGGTAATCATCAAAACGGGAAACTCTTATGCGCCACCTGATTCCCAGGTTGGCGGCCTGAAAACAGGCAATCCCCCCTCCCCCACAGTAAAGACTGCATCCTGAAGGCTGGTCTCGAACAACTTTTTTCTTCTAACACACAGCTTCTTAACCATTAATAACCTGCTCTACGGCAGGAAAAAATCACATTAATCAAAACGGGTGGTCAGGATGCCAGGTAGAGGGCGTCAGCCAGGCGGCGAAGTAATCGTAAGCGTTCCTGGATATCGGTTACAGGCTCAAGCAGGGAATTAAGGTCTGCGCTTCCAGCGCCGCTATTGATCACGGGGCCCAGGTAGTTCTGTTCCATCCTGCGCAGGGTCTTCTGCAGCAGCAGTCTCAGTTCAGCTGGGGGTAGATCCGCAAGCCGGACGGCAGGCGCGACTGAGATCTGCTTATTCTCGAGCGTCGTGGCGATCGCAAAACTGACCGGGCTGTGGATTTCCGGGTTCAAGCTGCCAGTAACCAGCCAAGCCAGGAATTTCTCCCCTGCACTCATTTTTTGGATCTTTTTCCTCAGCTCGGGGTTGATCCCGCTCATCAATTTGTCGTAATCCCACTCATTTTTCAAATCAACAGGCAATTTCTCGACACTATCAAAAACCGAACCGTCCGACTGTACAGTTATTTTGGATGGAGTGGTTTGTTGCTTGAAGAAGGGAGCATATTTAAGTCTGTTTAATATCTTAATTATCGTGTCAAATTGACAAATTCCTGCCTCGATGAGCGTCTCAAAATAATAATTTAGCCCATCTACGAGCGTATCAAAATGACAAATTTGGGACAGGTTCAAAGTCTCATTCTGACATATTCCCGCTTTTACTAAAGTCTCAAAATGACATAATCGGGCCGGGTTGGCTTCAGAATTGCTCACCATCACCTGCTGCCACTGAATGTTTGAGGCGTACGCGCTGAGTAACTCCGGGCTTACGGGATCGGGAGGCGCGAACAGGAAAGCGTAAATAGCCTGTTTCAGGGACTCGTCAGCGGCTGTCAGCTGCACCTCGGAAACTTGCAGGTGCCAATCCGTGCCGGTCTCACTGACACGTGTGTCCAGCCGGCAGAGGTATTGGCTTGCGAGGTCGCGATTGACCTGGCGCCACTGCCTGGTGTAGGCGGAATCGGGGTCAATTTCAGTTGATTTAGGGCGACCGCGTTTGCTTGGGGTGGCATGGGGGATGCGTTTTGGGAGGGTTTCGGAACGGATCCAGCCTTGCAGGGTGGGCAGACCACCGGGTACCCAGAAAGTGTTGCGGTCTTTGCCGCGCGCCCAGTCCACGTAGCAGCAATTCTTGCACATCAGGTAGAGCACGCCGAGGTCGTCGCCCAGTTCCGGCAAAACTTGCTGGAACCAGTACCACGGCACCGCCAGGAAGCTTTCCGGGCGGATCAAGTGGCTTGCAAGGCGGTCACACAAGCCAGCCAGGGTGGGGTCGAGCGGTTTTGGCGCCAGGGTTTTGCTGACTACTTCGTGTACGCTGGTTGCTTCGGCGAAGAGGGCAGGCGTGTTTTTGTCGGGCAGACGGAAAGGGAACGCAAGAATCTGGTCACGGGGAGTGACAATCGCCTTGGAAAGCACCCCAAGCGGATCGAGCGATACAGCCTGAGCAAGCAGCCAATTATGAAGATCCTCGGCATCACCTGGCGTCAGAACCAATCCGCGATAATGGTAGGTGTTAGGCTCCCGCTGGATGCGCCCCTCGGCGACACGGTGCTTCGGTTCAGCCCTCTGGACGAACCAATCCATGTTGCCCTGCTGGAAAATCCTGAAAAACTTCGCGCGGCTGAGAACGCCACCCAGGGTTTTTAAGAGAGATTCCACATTGATTGTGACGGTATCACTCTGACGAGGGTAAAGTTGATCGGCGCCGTGGTCGCGCGAGGCGCGATAGAATGCCTGACGCAGGGCAGTGGCGATCAAAACTGCTGAGGAACCTACATAAGGGACAAAACGCAAGAGATAGGATGGCACGGCTGCAATGGAATCCGGTTTCAGGATTGCGTCTGTCACGTTCGCGGCAGCTATTTCTACCCGGACAGAAGCCGTATCTGTGCCCGTGGGCACACTTTTTTCCAGGTTCAGACGTAAATGCTTGCCGGTTCTATCCTGGACGAGCGTTTCGATCAGAGGATAATACTGGCACAAACCGGAATAAACGACCTCTTCTGCTGTAATTGTAAAGTTGCCGTCGTAGCCGAGCTCGCATGAATCTAACAATCCCTGAAGCTGATCATTTTCCAGCCCAGCCAAGGATTCTAAGATCTCAGTCCAGCCGTTTTGTTCCATTTAGTTTTCACGCCGGTCATTACCGGTCTAAAATCACCAATTTACCCGGCAGCACCCGGACGGAACGGGAAAATACCCATCCTCAGGCTGCCTTTTTGCTCTTCAAGTACTTTTTCCAAGTGCTCACTGCCCAGGCGCAAAGCTTCGCTCAGCGAACCGCGTGATTGCTCAGCCAGTTTGAACATCGCTTCCTCCGGAATCAGCTTTAGAGGATCGGGGTGCCCGGCAGCCATCATGCGTGAGTAGAGCAGGGAAGCTACTTCAACCACCTCCGGGGCTCGGAAAGGCACATAAAGTCCCAGAAATTGATTCAACGAGCCGATGTTGCTGGTGTTGTTGTTGATGTCTTGCAAGAAGATGATCGTCTTAATTTTCTTCCGGTGCTCCACTGACCATGCTAACATCTGATTCAGGTAATCCTGGTCAATCGGCGGACCGTCCAGCACGATCAAAAGTTGATCCTCGCTGCTTTCGAGGCGTTCGAAGATACTCTCAATCCGATTCGCGTTCGACCTGGAGGAGGGCAGGGAGAGGGTTTCAATCACAGCCATCAAAAAATGTCGTGGCTCGGTAAGGGTGTTGGTGTTCATGTAGAGCCCGAGCACCTGTCCGCGCTGCTCAAAAGAGAAGTGGGTCTCAGCTAACTTCATTGCCAACATGCTCTTTCCGCCACCGCTTGGTCCGGCGATCACACCCAGGTTCTTGGAAGGATCTTTTTGGTCTGCAATGAAACCATGAGCCACCTCCAGGACCTTACGCTGCTCAGCCAGGTTGGGATAGAAAAAGCGCGTGTCACTATAGCGCCTAAAAGGATGTTCAAAGAATTGGGCATGCAAAAAGTCAGAGCTGGTCAACATCTTCACCACCGTATCATTTGTTGTTTGTAGCTTAACACTCGCGTAGAGTTAAGTCAAGTACTTAATTATTATACCCAAGTTCGACAAAGTGGCGGAAAAAAAGATTCAGAAAACAAGACAAGCTTGAAAAATTAGAAAACTAATGTAAAATGAAAAGGTGCAAGATTATGAAAAGAATCAGATGAGGATCCTATGGCTATTATATCTCTGATCAATCGCAAGGGGGGTGTGGGTAAGTCCACCATTAGCATCAATCTAGCTGCTGGTTTGGCAATCCACGGATCCCGCAAACCTGGCAGCAAGCCGGTCTTGCTGATCGACATGGATGACCAGCTGTCGGCGACGATCACAGCCATGGGTGGTGGTTTTGACGATAAATTTATTCCAGCGATTACGGCAGAGAACAATTATCCCCAGGCGCTTGAGAACGGATATGGCGCTAGTGAATCGCTGATTGTGGACTCCCTCATCCCACGCAATCGCACAGAGAAAGTCAAACTTTTTCGCACCAATAAAGCCAGAATGGAAGGCTTGGAAGCTGCTCTGAAGGGGCACGATGAGCCGGATTTTCAGCTGACTTATTTTCTGGAACCGATTGAGGACGATTACTCTTTCATCATCATTGACAATCCGCCTTCCGCCGGAATGCTGCCCATGAATTCGCTGGTAGCCAGCAGCCATGTATTGATACCGATCGAGCCGGATGGGCTCAGCCTGATCGGTCTGGCGGATATCCTGCGCCTGATCGAAAACGTTCGAAAAACAACCAATCCTGATCTCGAAGTGCTTGGCATCATCCCTTCGCGCTTCAGGATGATCCGGCGGCAGTCACGCGACGTGATTGAAGACATGGAGCGCATGTATGGGCATTTGCTCTTGCCCTATATCAAAGACCTGGCTGAGATTTCCTCCGCCACCACCGCCGGCTATGATGTTTTCTCATACTGTCCGGAGAAATCACAGGCATATCGCTGCCTTTCCAATTTGGTTGACGCTGTTTTGGGCAAACTCGGAGCTGCCTGATGTGCCCATGGGCACAGTTCGTCGCTTAGAACTGATCCGGCTTATAATTTTTAGGAGAAACCATGGCAAAAACCGAAAAACAACGCTTCGATACCCTGATTAATGTCACTTCCGACGCTTTTAATGCTAGCGCCGAAACACAGGAAGTCTACAACCCCGACACCCCAAAAATGGTCAACCACCGCCAGAGTGTCTATCGCGTGCCGCTTTCGATGGTCCGCCCGGACCGCTTCCAGGCACGCCTGATCCTGCCCCTTGCCCTTCGCAAGGATTTCTATTCAGGCAAAACCGTCTGGAATGAGGTGGTACGCAATTGGTTCGAACTCGCACGCAACGACCGCCTGATTGCCCAGGAAATCGCGGAATTAACTGTTTTGGGCGATTCCCTGCACGATACCGGTCAGATCAAGCCGGTGACAGGGCAGGTGGTTAACGAAAATGGTCGTGATGTGTTCAGGATGTTGACTGGTGAACGTCGTTTCTGGGCAACAGCCATCAAAGCTGTCCTCGAGAAACAAGCAACGGAGCCTTACGTGCTGGCGTTGATCGACAATCAACCCACAATTGAGAAGCAAATTGCTGAAAATATGGCGTACAAAGCGCTGACCCCGGTTGGCAAAGCGCGTGCGGCTGCCAGACTGGTACTTGAATTACACCAGATTCTTCCTGGTGAGGATGAGGCTGAGTCGGCTTTTTTCCGCCGCGTAGCGGATGTGCGCCTGGATGAAGACACCAAGGAAACCTTGCAAAAAACCCTGCAAATGGAGCGCACGTATTACGGGCGCCTGATGAAATTCTTTGAGTTGGATGAGAAAGAGCTTGAGATTGCGGATAAATCCGAAATGCCTGAGCGGGTTTTGCGAGAGATCATGCAATATGATCGCTCGCTCTGGTCGGAGGCGGTAATGTTCTTTGCCAGCCACGAAGGACGCACCTACCAAGATGTGCACGCTTTTCTGGAACGCCAATCCGGACATGAGGTCGGACGTAAAGTTCGGCTTCCCCTGGACCCCACCACCAGGTCCGCGCGCAGCCTGCGCAGGCTGCTAAACAGCATTGAAGATCTGCCATCTGATGACAAACCCGGTTCGATCGCCGACGCCCTGCTCGGGGATGTGGACCGTGAGGAAGCCCGCCAACTGGTTGCACGGATGGAGACCCTGACCGCGGCGTTAAAACAGCGGTTGGAAAGCTTGAAGTAGCTCTCTTTGTGGGTGAAGAAATAGTCAAATCCAGCCATGGGAATGGCTGGATTTTTTATCTCCATTCGGAGTGAGCTTCCGGGGCCGTGTATGCCCCTCCGCCATCACATGCCCGACAGGATGTTTGTGGAGGGAGCAAGCCCCCTCCGTACGGTTTAGCCCCAATCCCGCGAAGTAGAATGTGTCTGTTCCACAATTTCATGGTTGACGTGTCCCGTAAGGGAGGCTGTGAACGGCCGTAAACCCTCCCCATCTCCCCAACCATTAATCAACTTCCGCAGGGAAAAGGACAGCCTTTTCTTTTTTGTGTACCGGCTCCAACTTGAATCCTGGAAATGTGAAATCCTCCAAACCATCGGAGACCTGAAGGTCAAAGACCTCGCACGGTCTGGAGACCGCGCGAGAACAGAGGTCCCTAAAAGATCCAGGCTTCTGATGTCAGGTTGAACCCTGGAGAAGAGAGCCCCAGGGCAGGCAGCGCAACCCGACCTCCAGCTACGATCATATGTGTCACCCATCTCACGCCCCACAACGAGCGGACCTAAAAGCCCCGAAGTAACAAGCTGTTCCTCCCTAACTGTGCCCATGGGCACAGTTAGGGTTCACCGCCAAAACGAGATACAGAAGAGCTTTGAAAACCGATATTAATGCGCATAGCATATCTAAAGCAGGACTAAAGTCTCAAAATGACAAAATGGGCTATAATGTAGTTAAGTTACTGGCAGGACCGACTTTACTGGGACAGTCCAGTAACCAGAACCCACCGACTAATACGGTGGGTTCGAATTCTAACCATCAAGTTTCACAATCTTCATTTCCGTGACTAAGCAGCAGGCTGCAAAACGGTTTCCAAAACAATAATCAGCAAAGGAGGGGGGCTTAATCTCACAGTTTTGTGTACCTACAGGTGTCATCAGACCTCGTTTCAGCCCAGGCGGAGTTTGAACAGAACAGTAGACGGGTTTACTAATTCAATGGCGCACCTGAGCCTGAAAAACAACCCAAAATACCGACCTAGATCCAATTCTGCCTAATTGCCTGCAATCAAGATAAAACGCCTAAAACGCCTGGAAATTCACGCTAAAGGCAACAAAAAAGACCGCGAGAATTCGCGGTCTTTTTGACAAACAATTACCTTTATGCCATTTCGAAGTTTTCGATGTGAACCTGGCTCGACTGAATGCCAAAGTGCACGTGGTTTGATGCAATTCCTAATTTGACGAAGTTTCGTTCCATCGCCCTTAGCATTGGGGCTGGTCCACAAACAAAGTAGAACAAGTCCTTGTAGTTTTCCGGAAGAACACTTGTCATCAAGTCGGAGGTGATGTAACCGGGGTAGGGGTACCCTTCGTGCAGGGGTTTTTCGAGCACAGTGAAGTATTTGAGATTGATCTTCTCAGCAGCGGCAGCGAATTCATCCTGGTATAGAGCGGTATCCTCGTTGTAATCACCGTAGAACACATACACCGGACGCTTGTCGTTGGTGTCTGCGAGGGTATTCATGATCGACATGACTGGTGCCACGCCAATTCCACCGGCTAATAATACAAAGCCTTCCATCATATCTTCCATGTGCAGATGGAAATATCCATAAGGACCATCCACATACACCCGGTCTCCCGGTTTGAGATTTTTGATGGTGCTGGTGAAGTCACCCAGTTCTTTGATCGCAGAACGGACTCGACCACCAGGAGCGACATCAGAACCCGCATAACTGAAGGGGTTGCGG
>CAYRYL010000026.1:0-28346 GCA_964428425.1 uncultured Anaerolineaceae bacterium
TTAAATGTGTAACCCATGTGGTTGCACAACCTGTTACCTATGTTGCTGTATACACCAGAGGCCCACCCTACGGGGGTGATATTAAGTACGATGGGGTGCTGATTGTGGGAGTGAAGCCTTGAAGTAGGAGTTACCCCTACCCAGAAGAACAACTCCCGATCTCACAGGTATCCAATGTACATACAGTCTACCGAATAGTCAAAACCGATATCTTTAGAAGATGTTAAGAGTAAGGCCAGATTGTTTTCTCAATCCGGCTATTTTGAAGCAAAACTACTACCTTATGATCACCGGCAAGAAGATTCTGTAAATCTGCGGGTTTTCAACAGCGCCGATGTCACAAATAGGAACACCGTCCCCATCCCCATCCATCGGGCGAGGGAAGTCGCGTTGGTCGAAAGCTGGGCAGTATGTTGGATTGGCTGTGTCGATTGCCGAGCTGCCCGTGCCGAGGGTGTGGGTCAGGCTAAAACCACCGTTATCCGCCAGAGGTCCCAGGAGGGGGTCAGCCGTGGTGTTGGTAGGCCATGTGCTCCCAAAGCCATCCTGGACAACACTGTGCCAAATCCAAATATGAATATCTAGGGCTATAATTTGCCCGCCAGTGTTTCCCCAAAGAATGGAATTCCAAAAGTAAACTTCGTTCCATAGATCACTGTCGTCATTAAATAAACCGCCGCCCGAAGCAGCTGTGTTGCCAGTGATCGTACTGTTGGTAAATTCCGGGTGGCTCCCCCCGTTGACATATACTCCACCGCCTCGATTGACTGCTGTGTTGCCGCTGAAGGTCATGTTGGTCAAGATAGGGTCACTCCCATTGTATATGTACATCCCGCCGCCGTTGTTACTGGCAGTGTTGCCGCTGAGGGTCACATTAGTCAGGATAGGGCAGCTGTTGTCGTTATACATTCCGCCGCCATTGACGGCCGAATTGCCGCTGAAGACAGTATTATTCAGGCTGGGATTAGCACTTCCACCATAACAGGTGACCAGATTGAACATCCCGCCCCCATTTACTACAGCCGAATTGTTAATGAACGTCACATCCGTCAGGCTGGGTCCGCTAGCGTCGTTAAACATTCCGCCGCCGCCGTCGTACCACATCTCGGTACCCGTTGCCCTGTTGCCGATGAAGGTGACATTATTCAAGGTAGTGTTGTTATAAGAGTTGTACATCCCTCCACCGAATTCAGCTGTGTTGGCAGAGAAAATGACGTTACGCACCGTGGGACCGCCATAATCATTATTGGACATCCCACCTCCTCCATATCCATCCTCGCCAGCATTACCTCCAGAAATGGTAAATCCATCCAGAATGGCGCTGGAATTCAGATTGCTGGTAAATACCACATGCCAGCTGTTGTCTCCGTAATTGACGAAGTTTGGCTCATCATCCCCATTCAGGTCGCCGCTTAAGATGGTGGTGTTTGTTTCCCAATCACGCTGCTCCCGGCTGGTTTCCGTCCCTGCAAAACCGCCATACACCGCCACACCATTTCTCAAGGAAAACGAGGCGGCTCGATGGACGCCTGGTTTGTAGGTGCCCGCCGCCACCCAGATCTCAGTGTTAGGATTCGAAATGAATATGGCCGACTGATAATGACAGGCAGTCTCCCAGCTTAGACAATCGCCCGCCATATCTGGTCTGACATAAAATATCACGGGGTCTTCCAACGGTTTGGGGGCAGCAGAAACAAAGGAACTGGAAACCAGAATCAAGACCAAACAGGCAATGATCGACTTCAAAGTCTTGTACAAACGATCCTCCTCTTGCATTATGACGATACGTGGGGAACGTTTTAATTTTACCAGTAATTTTGTCAAGCCCCCTTGTCAATGCAGCTTTCAAGTGGAACCAACTGTGCTGGTGCGTGGGTTGGCGGAAAAGAATGTTGATATTAAAGGGATCTCATCAAGCCAACACACCAGTCAAAGCCTGACTTCTATTCGGTGGGTTGGCTAAACCGAGACTCAAGCAAGCAAAAGTTTGTTGACGCCAACCCATCCTACTTTTATATCCAACAGAGGCTGGGTTATCGTGCCCGAAGAGTATGCATAGCCTGCCCCGTTTAATTTTTGGGCTACAACCTAACAACATATCCAGTACTGGTAGGGTGGGTTGGCGTAAAAGAATGTTGATTTTAAAGGGATCTCATCAAGCCAACCCACCAAATTAAGCGCAAAGCCATCGTCCGGTGGGTTGGCTAAACCGAGACTCAAACAAGCAAAAGTTTGTTGACGCCAACACACCCTACAAAATGTCTACCAGAGGTCGGGTCCTCCCAAATTTGATTTGTTTCTGACCGCACTCCTACTCAATCGAATATGGTTTGCTGTAATCCACCGTGACAACCTTCTCAGGGCGCACATGGATGATGACCGTTTCCCAGGACTTGGTCAATCTTTCCGCGAACGCCCTGGCTTGGGCTGGGTCCTCGTAATACCGTTCCAGAATTTTAACCCGCTTCTCAAGGAGGTCCTCAAAGTCAAGCTCTGCGTTACCGTACACCAAAACGGATTGCAGCACAGGTTCATCGGTGTCGATCAAAACCGTGACGTGCGGATCGCGCTGGATATTCTGAATTTTGTGGGCTTTCACCTGGGTTCCGAATAAGAATTCCCCGCCTTGATAGAGATAATAAATCGGCGTGGCATGAATGGTTCCATCCTCATTCAACGAACAGAACCTCGCCAGGAGTGGTCTTTCCAGAAAAGCTTCGATTTCCTGCTCGTTTGCGAACGGTGGAAACTGCGGATGTCGTTCTCTCAAAGGTGCCTCCTGTTGCGGTTCAGTTACCCGGCGAATGCTCCTTGGCTGAGGTAACATAACTCCTCAGCACAAACCCTGCTTTTCAGGCTGAAGAATCAGTCATGAAGTGATTAATTTGGATATTAAGACTATACAACAATCGCACTCGGGATTCAATATGTTTCGGTGGAATGGGGAGAGTGGTTGAACCGTATCGCTTGCAGCGAAGACGGCCTTTTCACGGTTTTTAACTTACCCAACACAAATCAAGTAGTCGCCACTGGTAGTAGCAACTACTTGAGATACACCCTTTTTAGGGAGATGGTTACCCTGGGCAGGCACGAAACCCGGTCATAACTTCCACTAAATCTTACAACAGCAGCGTCTTGTCTTCACCCATTCCAAGCATTCCATCCACGACGTATTTATTTCCATCTTCGTCGCGCAGGTAGCCTTCAAGTTCGCCAAAAGCCACATAGTAGTCGATATTTACGACCACCGCGTGCGTGATCATCGGATTCATGCCATAAACTTTAAACTTGAGGTTGACCATGTCGTGTTCATCTTTGATCGTCCACTCGGAAAAGTTCTTGAAATCCTTAGACTCAATGCTCCGGCTGAACGTGACGGGAGGAAGAATGCTGGATTTGCCTTCGAGCCAAAGGATATTCTCGTTATATTTGTCCTGGTCGATGCTTTGATTCCTGGTGAGGTTGAAGGCCAGCAGTTTCTGTTCGCCGTCGATGGTGCATCTGCCCATCGTGGTGACCCAATCGTAGTGGGCTTTCCGAGGGTAATAGCCCCTGTGGTCATCAACCACCGCAACGGTATCCTCATCCGAGAGCATCTCCTCGCCATTGATCACGAGTCTGCCTTCAGCCTTGAAAAAGTCTTTCTGGCTGTAAAGGGGACGCGGACGGGTCGCTGAGAAGGGAATGCTCGCTACACAGCTGTCGCTTAAGCGAGTCAGTGAGAAGTTGTATTCAATCGAACCTTCGCGCATGTTTTCTTTGATACTTTTCCAGGCTTCTTTGTCAGCCCGGGGCACGGTCACAAGGCACGGTCCTTCATGTTTGCCGGAGAGGTCGCACTTGCCATCCTGGAAGTTGTTGACGTATTTTACAAAGCTCACAGGTGTGTACGCTTCAGCAATCGAACCATTGAGCAGGTTCGGAGCAATTTTTGTTTCCTTACTCTTGAGGTTTGTTGTCCATGAGTGAACTTTGTGATCGCGCTTGTCGTAGAAGATGTTCAGTGTCATCCCGAAGATGCCCATATCGCAAACAACCGCCAGTAGCACGCCATTTTTCAGGTGAACTTCGGTGGCTTCCCAGAGGGTTAGTTTGAGCTTGTTCAGAAACTGGGGTGCTGAGGTTGGATGGTTAAGCGCCAATAAATCCATTTCCTCGAATTCTTTGTCGAAATTACCAAATTCGCACGAACCATCTGCCCTTACTAAACTCTTCGGGGTCGGTCTAACTCGCCTTTCTGGTGCTATAAACTCACTATATTTGCCCACTATATCTCTCCTTTAAGTGTGTTGTGTTTGATGAGGTTGTTTTAAAGACATATTTGTGTAATTTAAAACTTTTCCTTGTCATAGTATATCCTCGCTTTGTTCCAGTGGGAGAAAATCTGCAAGAAATTGAATGAAATGCCAGAGTTTTACTTGATCCCCATTGAGATCAAGCCTTGGTCCTGACCAAGGCCAAGAACAATTCGCTTAACGAACCTATTATCGCCATCAGCCAACAACAAGGTTAAGTCCTAAGCCCAGGCAATAACTCACGCACAAGCGCCTGAAGACCTATCGTTGGGAGTTACGAAGACGCTGGCTTCTGTTTTACATCCTTCGAATGGTGTTGCCGAATTTTGAGCCAGCGCCAAATCATTCCGGATCGCTTAGGACGAGCTAAAGATGCCTCTTGACACTTATATCGCATCGTGATATATTGTATTATGATACATCATGGCGATGAATATCACTGAAAGGAGTTTTATGAGTCTGGAAAAAGCGCGGAAAAGGTACATCCCGATGAGCGAAACGATGTTCTATATCCTGCTCTCATTAAAACAGGAGCGACACGGGTATGGCATCCTGCAGCACGTAAAAATGCTGACCAAAGGGCGGATCACACTCGGCGCTGGCACCGCCTACTCTAGCCTGGGAAAACTTGAATCAGACGGGCTGATCAAGAGCGTTCGGGAAGAACAAAGACGGAAAATATATATCATCACGCCAATCGGTGAGCAGATTCTGCATGAAGAAGCGCACCGAATTGCGGAGCTCTATAGCAACATCAAGGAGGAGCTGTGAGAGACAAGAAGATCGTTTTGTTTTCGGCATTTCGCCACCTAATTCCGTCTGATTATGAAGACTGGCTCGAACAGATGGCTGCCGAAGGCTGGCAGCTAAGCAAAGTGGGACACTGGGATTCTGTCTGCATGAAATTCGAACGAGGCACTCCCAAGAAGGTCCGCTTCGTCTACGATCCGCAAGTTTCGCCACGCGAGGACTACATTCCGACCTTTGAGCAATTTGGCTGGGAATATTTGGGTTGCATGGCGAGCGCTCATATCTGGCGGATGGAATATGAAGGCGAACGTCCACAAGCCTTTAGTGACCAGGAAGGGCTGGCGGATCGCAATCGTCGCAACCTCACTGCAGTATCCGTTTCCTTCTTTATTTTCCTCGCGGCGGTCATCGCGATTGGCCTCTCGCTGAGGTTTGCTCCCGATTCCTTATCTGTCGGAGACAGAAATCAGCTGCTTTTCGCTGCGGCGTTCTTCGGATTAATTTCACTCGCCCTTGGATATTTCATGGTCCAAATGTGGAAAAACCGAGACCGATGATAATTTTCTCGGGAGTTTTTCGATTGATTTGGTCAGGAGTGATTGAACAAAACGCGGCTAGCTTTCACAACAAGGCATGGAGAGTCTGTCTGACATAACCCGCAACTGGTATGATTGTTATAACGTATTCGAGAGGATCTCATGAAAAACATTCTGAAGGTCATTCTTCTCTTTCTTGGGTTTTTTGTGTTATTTGCCGTGTTGTCCGCGGTCGTCATAAAACTCGTCGATCACACCAATGGTCGCCTGGTTTCTTCCGGCGAAAAGCGGGAGTATCTGCTCTATGTCCCAAAGTCGTACAACCCCGAAAAACCTGTCCCGCTGGTAATCACCATCCATGGGTTCACCCAATGGCCCGCCAACCAGGCAGCGGTCAGCCAGTGGAACGACCTGGCGGACGAGGAGGGCTTCATCGTGGTGTACCCCTCGGGGCTGGGCTTCCCCAAACGCTGGCGGGTCTCCCCAAATTTCGATGACTCCGCCGAGGTGGAAATTGAGTTGCAGTTTTTTAGGGATCTGATCGACAAGTTGAGTAAGGAATACAACATCGACCACGAGCGCATCTACGTCAACGGGCTCTCCAATGGCGGAGGCATGTCGGCAAGGCTGGCTTGCGATATGCCTGAGCGCATCGCTGCGATTGGCAGCGTGGCGGGAGCTTACCTGGTTGACCTGAACGAGTGCCCCGGTGGCGTTCCTGGCATTTTTTTCCACGGTCAGGTCGATAAAGTTGTCCCCTTTGAAGGTGGATACGCGAGAAGCTTTCCGATCGATTTCCCCAACATCGCTGCATTCGTTCAAGACTACGCGCAGTTAAACAACTGTGAGTCAAAAGAAGCGGGAATTCTGGAGACGGAAAACGTGCTGGGTGTGCGCTACGAGGGCTGTGAGCCGGGAGCGGACGTGGTGTTTTATACCATCGCCGATGGCGGGCACGCCTGGCCCGGGGGCAAACCCCTGCCCGAATTTATCGTCGGTAAAACCACCCAGGAGATCGACGCCACCCGCCTGATGTGGGAATTCTTCGTGGAGCAAACAGGAAAGAAATAAGTCTAGTTTTTCCTTATCAATAAGCTCGAAGTGATTGTCTTTGTAGGCCGGGTTGCGTATCTCAACCCGGCTTTACATTTTCAAGATTGTGCCGGTCTCCGGATCCCCTCCACTTTGTTAAGGGTACAGGCTGTGCGAGGTGCTTGACAGCCAGGTCTTAATTTTCTTTGTGGATGGGCACAAGACCCATCCCTACGAGGGTTAATCTGTCATTCTGAGCCTTTCCTGCCCTTGTGTCTTTTACAAGGGTTGCGAAGAATCTTTACCCATGGTACATAAGACAAGATCCTTCGTTCCTCAGGATGAAAAACATTCGCTCTGATTATGAGCTTCTAATGTGAACAATCTTAACCCATGGTGCATAAGACAAGATCCTTCGTTCCTCAGGATGACAAACATTCGCTGTTGTTCTGAGCTTTTTTTGCAAAGAATCTTAACCCATGGCTCGAAAGCCAAGATCCGTCGTTCCTCAGAGGTTTCCAATTAATCCACGGATGGGCGCGAGCCCTATCTCTACGTGGGTTAATCTGTCGCTGTGCCTTCCTGCTAAAAAACTTACGCGATCAAGCAGGCGACCAACTTGTAGTATTTGACGGATTTTTCAAAGAAGATGTGTATCTACCTGAGTATCGCCGGTAAAAAGGTCCGCGTCGGAGTAAATTCATACTCATATGAACCCATATCACAAGTAGCAATCCCATCGCCATCCCCATCGATCGGTCGGGGAAAACCGCGTTGGTCAGTCACAGGACACAACTCCGGGTCACCCGCGTCGATCGCGGGGCTTCCCATCATTAGAGGTTGAGTTACCAAATAATCTCCATCGTAAACCAAAGGGGGTAAGTTTGGATTCTGGTCAATATTGCCTGTCCCGGAAAAGCCAGCCTGAATGTCACTATAAGTGGCAGTTGCTGAACCGCTGATCTGATCAGGCGTGTTTCCCCACAAGATAGAGTTCCTGATCGTTGCACTGCAAGCAGATGCACTGAAAATCCCACCGCCATTCGCAGCAGTCAAATCCGCTGTGTTATCTACAAAAGTGACATTTGTCAAATTCGGGTTGCTCTGATGGGAATTATAGATCCCGCCGCCATTCCATGCAGAATTTCCTGCGAATGTGGAGTTGACGATAGTGGGGCTGGATTGATCATTGTAGATACCGCCACCACAACCATTACTATACGATGACGTATTGTTAGAAAGAAATGTCACTTTACTCAACAAAAAATTGCTGCGGTCATTATACATTCCTCCTCCCATTCGAGCTGTATTTTCCATAATAATTACATTGTTGTCAAATATAGGGCTGCTTGTGTGGTTATACATTCCACCACCAAAAAATAATCCGGTATTCTCAAGGAAGACAACATTGGTAAAAACAGGGTTCCCCTGATAGGTGAATGCCCCCCCACCAGATTCTGCTGTGTTTTGGTAAAACAAGACGTTTCGTAGAGTTGGGCTTCCGATAAAGTTCAATATCCCTCCCCCATAGTTTTGTGGGTAGGTTCCATTCGCGTTTCCATCTCTGATATAAAAGCCGTCCAGCACCGCGGTGCCGTCCATAGCACTGCCGGTCACAACGTGGTAACTGTTATCTGAATTGTTATTTGGAATCCCAATATCACCGCTCAGAATGGTAAGGTTGTTTTCCAAATCCCTTTGATCAAGGCTTGTTTCGGTCCCAGCAAAGCCGCCGTATACGGCAACATGGATTCTTAGTTGGAACGTTTCAAGACGATTATTGGTGACGGATGGATAATAGGTTCCTGCCGCAACCCATATCTGGTCGCATAAATAGGTATCCCCCAGAGCAATTCGGAGATCACAAGCATTCTGCCATGAGGTACAAGTTCCGGTTGCTCCTGGTTTCACATAGAGGATGGTGCCCTGGATTTGAGCATTCTGGGAATGAGCTGAACCGTCCTGCCAGCTGGAGGTGACCAGGACAAAGGTCAGGATGATGAGGACAAAGAGAACTCGATTTTTGGCTTTCATGAAGAACCTCCCCAATATATTGTATGGAATTTAACAAAAACTAATGGTCAACAAGAGACCAGGTTACGTGTTTTCCAATTACATTTAATAATAGATGAATAATGAAAGGATCGTTCGCGTTCTTACCTACAATTATAGCCTATTCAACTAAAAGTAAAGATAATTGGACTTTTTTGGGTGAATTTTTTTCGCAGATCATTGAGAAGACTTTTACCAACCATTTCTGGATCAATTTGCACATTCGATCACATTTTGAACCTATTCTGATATAATAAAAGTCATCCCGTGTAGTTCCATCAAGCACAACCTAAGTCCAGATTTTTGTTTCTCGCATTTGCTTCGTTTTTGCTTACATATTCGATCAAGTCAGGAGGTTTAAAATGACACTAACTTTTCGCGATAAGTATCTTGGGGGAGCGTCGTATAAACTGGTCTTTTCCATCCTAAGTGGATTGATTGCTTTGTTAATGATGATCGGTCTGGTTGTTGGGGTGGCCGCGTTATTCAGAGAAAAATCAGGCGTCCCCCCGTTGATCTTTGCTCTGAAGGCCTTTCTCAATGCAATTTATCTGCCTAGTATCGTTATCCTGATTCTCCTCATAGTTGGCGCATTATTGTTTGCGACAATTAAGATGATCACCGAGACGGCAGGTGATTCTGCCAAAATCACCATCTTGCTCATTGCCGTATTCATCTTCGGTGTTTCTGGGACTGTCAAACCGCTGATCAATTATCGACCTGACCCAACAACTGGTTACCTTATTACTTCTTTCATCGTTTTCCTGTTGTTGTTGGCATTGAATGTCTTCTTAAATTATTCAAATGTGGCAGTCCCCCAGGCAGAAAGGCATTTAAGGCTTGTGATATTGTTTCCTTTCGTAATCCTGACAAACTTTTTTATTGTCTCCTTGATTTTCGCCATGATTCAGCATATCAAGTACGGTGTCGTGGAGGAAGGTTTTGAAAAGCTTTGCACAGGGATCATCATGCCCATTTTTGCCCTGGCTTGTCTACTAATACCATTTTTTGTGAACGATCTCATGGCCGAAGGCGATCCCAAAATCAATAAGACTGAAGCATCAACCGAGACAGCAACGCAGGATGAGAATTCAGAGCAGGGAGCACCACCCTCAGGATAGCAGAAGCGGGGGGAAGCGACTCGAGTGCCTTTGCTCGAAGAGCAGAGTATGGGTATCATAATCGGAAACAGTCATCCTGAGCAAGGCGACTGCTTGCGTCCCCTTGTGGGAAGGATCTGTTAGTTAATAATCAGGGTCTTCGCAAAAAAGGCCCAGGATGACAGGTGATACGTCATCGCGAGGAGCACAGCGACGCGGCGATCTCAAGTTTAGGTCCGAATGACCCTCAACGGTCACATCAAACAAGTTCGTGGCGGTGGGTTGGCTACATAACTTGTCTGCCGATCCACCACTCGTGAACGCCATACTCTTCGAGCACGATGACCCACCCTACGGATCAGCTGTCATCCTGAGCAACGCGACCTCTTGGGTCCCCTTGTGGGAAGGCTTCGTTCACTAACGATCAGATTCTTCGCAATAAATTCTCAGAATGACCGGAAAGTTACTTTCTCGGACCGAACTGCTGCCGGCAGACGTTGCAGAAGTAAATCCCTTTGCCGTTCCCATTTGGCATCAGGTGAAACTTCGTGGTCGCTGAGGCGATATAGATCGTGCGCCCAATCACCCCGACCTGCACGCTGGCGGTGTCCGCCGATCCGCACTCCGGGCAAACGGGCAGATCCATATTCTCGAAATGCCAGATTTGCTCTGTAATTCCCGGACGCTGCTCTTCCATTTTCCTGATTTCGTACTCTGTAAACTTAATCATTTCTGCTCCATTTTAGTTTGCGACCAGGAGTGGAATGGCTTGGGTGTCGTGGAAAGACGGGAAATCGAAGGGGCTTAAACAAAAACAGAAACCTTGTTTCGAAATTACTCTTTCGCACATCCAGACCTGATGGTCTGAGGGCACCGTGCTGTTTCCTGGCCGGTTGCCAGCCTGCTCGCGCAGGCATTCCTGATGCTGATTGGATTATACCAGAGATTAGGGGTTAGGTGATGGCTGATAGGTGATAGGTAAGGTGATAGGTGATAGTAAATGCAACAAGCAGTTCTGGCATTGCGACTACTTGCCTCCCGTCTGCCCTCAATACCCGCAATCGTGGGTCAGAAGGTCAGGGAGAACTCACCTTGCAGATTATTGCGCCTTTTCCGGGCAAAGTTGCCAGATGTTACCTTTATCCCCGTAAATAGATCTTCATCTGGAAACGAGGATGTTCCGATGGGGTAGAATAGACGATATGTTTATAAGTCATATAAGTGAGTATTTTAAGTGGACTTCTTTGTTTTCTCTTTTTCAAGTCTGAACATTAACGAGGCTTGCATGTGTAACGGCAGGTTGTAGAACAAGATTTCCAATAGAGGTTTTCTGAAGGATTTTGGACCGAATGCCCAATTATTCAACTTTTGTATATCAAACAATAAGTTCCAAAGACGCAAAGATGGGAACAAAAGTTCTCATTAAGAGAAACGGTATAAAGTTAGTTGCAACAATCCCACCTGGTGTCCATTCTGGGACAAAAGTTAGGTTAAATGGAGCCATGCTTTTAACTGACAACCTTTCCGGTGATATCTTCGTTGTAATACAAATAAGAAACTCGGTCAGGCAAGTATTGGTGGTATTAGGGATTCTTTTGGCGTTAATCTTTGCTATAGACGCAATAGTAAATTATAAAGTCCCAAGTAAAACAAGAATTGAGAAAATGACTAGTACTGTTAATTCTGGTGAAAACGGTGAAAAGAATCCCTCTATTCCTGTTAATGGAAAAGTTGTTACGCTCATCAATAATCCAGACGCTAAAGATCCAACATACTCCCAGTTAATTCAATTTCTCAAGCGCGATCTCACTGACCAGAATGATTATTCCAAAATCAAGTACAACTGTGTTGATTTCGCAAAGGACCTCCACGATCATGCTGAAAGTGAAGGAATCAAATCGGCTTGGGTAGGTATTGATTTCGTTGGTAAAGAGGTGGGGCATGCAGTAAACGCCTTTAATACCATCGATCGTGGTTTGGTCTTTATTGATGTGACAGCAGGAATTATCGAACAAGCCTATTTATTTAGCGTTATTGAAGAAAAATATGAATCTTGGGACAAAATTGCTTACATTGAGATCGGTAAGGATTATGGAGTTATCGATATTGATGAATCATCCGGACCAACATACGATAAGTTTGTTGTATTTGAAGAATCTTGCAGGAGATTTGTGCTCGAGGTAGAAGAATTTAATGCGGATGTCGAAGCGTACAATGCTGCATTGACAAATCACAACTATTCTTCGGGAGTCCTGAATAAGTGGGCAGAAGACCTCGATAGCTGGCAGAATAGTATAAGTAAAATATCTGAAAATTTTGATTCTTGTGGTTATGAGTCGCAAGGAATAGTTGAAAAAATTGAAATAACATGGTGACCCGACATAACTACCTCTAGGTGTTTTTTCTTAGAATTTTGACATACTTCCATTTCCGTTCTCGTAGAAGCCGCACAGTATGCGGTCGTTGACCGGAGGTCATACTCATTTCTAACCATCATCCGCTCTGTAATAAGTCCGTGGTAGACTTCCAATTACAGTAACCACAGCGAGGTATTAAAGTCTATATCGTTGCTAAAATGAAAGGCGTTCGGATGGGTTGGCTTGATATTTCAAAGGAATCATTGAAACAAGTTGTTGCAGGGCTTGGTCCAGTCTTTAATACCAAAGATGTGTCAGAAGATCCCCGAATGACAAAAGCCTACCCGGATTTGGCTCGCCACTCCCAGTACCATTCTTTTGTGGGGAGAGCTTTGAGTGAATTTCGCACAAATCTTGGGCTTGTTGATGTTCCAGAAGAGTATAACAACAAAAGGGGAACGCTCTGGAAAAAAGTCTAATTACCTGATAAAGGCATGACCGAAGGCCAATACAACAAGACTTCACAACTACTTACAGAATCGGAGATTCAACGACTCCTGGTGAAAGAATTGGGCAACAGGCTTGTTGTCTCGTTGATCTCCTGACCGGGAGAGGTCTTTGACTGCCAGATCTCTATATGTCTTGGTGGTAGAGGCGACGCACTGCAAAGCCTCCCATTTTTGGGTTGAATCGCTTCTACTAAGCCAAACAGTTAGTTATTTTTAGAACGGGATTTTTGGTTGGGGGAAACTATCGGATAAATTAAACAAAAAATGGCGAGGCTGGGATTTGAACCCAGAACCAATGGCTTATGAGTCCACTGCTCCACCGTTGAGCTACCTCGCCACGATGCCCAACGATATTACCCGAAATCGGCCCAAAAGTCAACTGTTTTCCCCGATCCAGATCTTTACAATCGGAACGGCACGAGACCGTTCTCTACCCCTGAACTCGCTCTCCTTAACTACTTTAGATCGCCGTACCCTGCTTCGCGGGCACAGGCGTCACTTCGTTCCTCGCGATGACGGGTCTATAGTGGGAAGGGGCTTGACCCCTTCCGCACCATATACGGAACGGCACGCCCTATCCGCTTTGCTACCAGGGCGGGGACCGTTCCCTACAAGAAGACAAACGGAACGGCACACCCTATCCGCTTCGTTGCCAGGGCAGGGACCGTTCCCCACGCCTAGAACTAGCCATCCTTTACTGCTTTAGATCGCCACGTCACTGCGTTCCTCGCGATGACGGATTTTCAGTAGGAAAGGGGCTCGATTTCAAGACGACGAAGGTTTACATGTTGTTTTGGGTAAATATTAAACTTCTTTCTATTTAACTGATTATCTCAGATCATAAAGGTAATCCCGTTTTGCAATGGTGACGGGTCACCACGGGGGGTGACCCCTACCAAGGCTAACGTTGTAGTGGCAGACCGCCGTGTCTGCCCTGATACTGTAAATTATTGCTCCGGATAATATGTAAACAATCATACGCCCCGCATGCCATCGCCCTGAGCCTGCAAGATGGCGTATAATTTTGTCAGCCACCGGAGAAAGGGACCAGACATGCCCGAGTTTTCAGATGTCCAGAAGTACTTCAACGCTCCCACCAAATCGCTGCTTCAGCGTGCCTGGCAGGTGGTCCCCGAGCAGCAGCGCACCGAGATCGACAGCCTGCTACAGGGCATCCCGCTCACCAAAAATCCGCTCAACAGCCTGATCGACCTGGCGTTGATGCACTCGAAAACCGTGCTGGGGGACCATCACAAAGTTGCGATCATCGGTCCTGCCAACGTCGGCAAGTCCACCCTCTTCAATCAATTCGTGCGCGTCAAGACCGACCAGGCGGAGGTCAGCCCCATCCCCGGCACCACGCGCGTCAACAAGGAAGCCGATGCCGGCATCTTCACCATGATCGACACTCCCGGCGCGGACGCCGTCGGGGCTGTGGGCGAGACCGAGCGCGAGCACGCGCTGGCTGCCGCCAGGCACGCCGATTTCCTGATCCTGGTGTTCGACGCCATGCAGGGGGTCAAGCAAACCGAACTGGGGCTCTATAACGAGTTGTTGGCGATCAAAAAACCTTTCATCGTCGTCCTGAACAAGATCGACCTGGTCGACAAGTTCAAACAGGAAGTGATCGAGAAAACCGCCGCCAACCTGAACGTCGCCCCCGAGCAGGTGATCCCGATTTCCGCGCTGAAGGGCGAAGGCATCGGGCAGGTGACGCTGGCGATCATCGCCGCCGACCCAGCCATGACGCTCGCGCTGGCAAATGCGATGCCAGAATACCGCCGCAAAATCGCCTGGCGCAGCATCACCACCGCCTCGTCGCTCTCAGCTGCAATCGCCCTGACCCCCCTGCCGGTGATCGACTTCATCCCGCTGGTCGCCACCCAAACCGGCATGGTGCTGACGATCGCACGCATCTATCAATATAAGATCACCGCCAAACGCGCGCGCGAGTTGATCGGTACCTTCGGGTTGGGCATGCTGGGAAGAGTTCTTTTTCAGCAGCTTTCAAAGTTCGCGAACGTACCCGGCTGGATCCTTTCCTCGGCCATCGCCACTTCAATGACGCTGGTGATGGGCTACGCCGCGATCGAATGGTTCGAGAAGGGCGAGCGCATCAGCAACGAAAAGTTCCACCAACTGAGCCGCGAACTCTCGCAATCGCTGGTTCAACGGATGAAGCAGCTTTTCACCCGCAAGCCTTCCAGAAAGCAATTGAAAAAGGTTGTAGTTGATCTCGTTGGTGAAACCACAAACACTACTTCTGCCGAACCGGAAACAAAGAACTAAACCAGTCCATTCGCCTGCCACACCTTATCGTAGGCTTCCGACACGCCCTTCAATCTTGATGGGTGTGTTTCGCACTGATGTTGGCACGCAGAAATCCCCAGAATTTCCTGAGCTTTGCATCCTAATAATCGTCAATCTATTTCAGCATCATCGGCAAAAAGAGCTTAAACGGCTCCCATGCCATCACGCCCAGTGAAAACTCACTGGTGGCCACCGCATTTGCGCCTTCCATCAACGTGGCGGTGGCTGTCAGACAAGGACCAATAATATTGACAGGGTACCAATCGTTCAATTCATTGAATTCGTATAACCCATTTGAATCGGTGGTTATATCGTGCGAAAAGAAGATCTTTTTTCCTTCCCCATAACCGCTTTTGCCGCAGAATGGACTGCTAAAAACCTGCAAGCGGTAAGTGGTGTTAGGGGCAGCTCCTATGGTCAAATCAAACATCACCTGCTTGGCATCACCATAGGAAGTGACCTCAACATCAGAGATGACAGGGAAATTTTGCAGACCGTTAGGGCCCAGGTCCGCATCAGGCACCGGATCATTGGGGGTTACACCGTCTTTGTTCAGATCAATGCCCAACAAGTAATTGCCGTAGATGCTGTTATTCAGTATCGCGATATTCGAACTTGTGTCTTTATTACTTATTACAATCCCTTTTGTAAAGTTGGTGATCTTGTTAGAAGAGATCACAGATTGATTGGTCACATCTTTAAGCTCAATACCGATTGAGGCGTAGGGGTTAATTCTTGATAAACCTGTTCTTGAAGTGCCAATCCAGTTGGCTTTAATCTCGAGACGCGAAATCGGATGGTTTATCGAAGTACCGTAAATGCCATCCATCAAAACGTTGCCATAACTCGTACTGGATCCTCCAATGGTCAGGTAGGTGCTGTCATAGATCACGATATCGCCCAACCTGTTTGGCAGATACGCACTTTCGCCAGCATTTGTGCCAAACGTGTTGCCCTGCACCAAAGTGGAAGTAGTTGCATCCTGGAGGGTCATGCCGTGCATATAATTCCCAGAGATCAGGTTGCCAACATCTTCAAGCCCGCCAATGATAAGCTGTCCAAGGGACTGGTTCACTTGGATACCATCGCCATCATTTTGAAATTCATTATTTCCAAAATCGTCAGTACCGATGTAATTTCCTCGAATGACGATCGAAAGATGAAGGCTTGAACTGCTTATGAAAATTCCATTCCAGCTGTTCCCTGATATGATGTTGCCTTCTGTGAGCTTCGTTCCGCCAATATAAATGGTACCGGGGCTTACAACGCCGGTACTAACAATACTGATCCCGTTTTGGCTGTTGCTTTTATCTGATTGACTGATGGGATCATAGCCAATGTAATTTCTCTGGACATTTGTAGTTCCACTATTTGTTTCCGAGCCAGTTAAGACTAAGCCGCTTCCATGGTTGAGGATGATAATGTTGTCGGTAATGGAATCTGTTCCTTCAGTCGCGTTATAAATCGCAAAACTATCAAATTTTTGCAGTTGCAAACCGCTGATTGTCGTGCTGGCTGAACTGCCCCAGAAACCGTAGTGCAAATTATCACCGTCTATGATGACCCGATAGATATTTCCATTTACGACATTGGCGTACAAAGCGGGCAGGGTATCTTGAAGGACGATCGTGTGGGGATATGGTAAGTCAAATCCAATATTCACCGTGTGAGCGGGATAAAGCACTTCGGCTTCTTCCATAGCTGCCCGCAGTGTGCACTTCCCGGAAGAATCGGCGCAAACAGCGTCACCCAGGTTAGCATCGCTGGTGTCTGCGCTGGAGTTCACTGTGAAATTGTAAATTGCTGCCTGCACATTCATGGTCGTGGAAAACGCGGAAAGGAGCAGGATTAAACTTGCTAAAATCCGGTGGAACGCTCTGCGATTCATGGCTGCCCTCCTGAACTATTCGGTTTTAATTGGAGATATAACGGATGTGTGTAGTTCAATTATAACAATAATTTTCTACTGTCAATAAAAGCTTTGAGTAATTTTTGTGAATTGTGAATCAGGTTTTGCGACATTCCCAATCAAATGAACAGGAATAATGACCGCGCTGCTAATCTCAATTTTGATATTTCACTCCATTACCACTAATCTTGTAGAGTTAGCTAACTTTACATTTGTAATTGCACAATAGCCTATCTCAGTGCAAAATTTCTAAGGTAAAATTATTGAACTAATGGTCCTCATCCAATGGGTCATTACAAATCAAATTCACAAGGAGTCAATATGTACAAGAAGAGTTCTTTACTCATCGTTCTGGTTCTCGTGGCAGGGCTTGTGTTAGCTGCTTGCCAGCCAACGACCGCCCCAGTTGCCGAGGAAACCGCTTTACCCGAAACGGACAAGCTGGTCATCTATTCGCCCAACAGCGAAAACCTCCTCAACGCTGTCATCCCCGCCTTTGAAGCCAAGTATGGCGTAAAAGTTGAGGTCATCTCCGCCGGTACTGGAGAAGTTTTTAAACGCCTTGAAGGCGAACAAACTAATCCTTACGCGGATGTAGTATATGGTGGAGCCTATGCCACCTACATGAACAATCCCAACCTGTTCCAAAACTATGTTTCGCCCAACGATGCAAATGTGATGGATGCCTACCGGAACACCACCGGTTATATCACTCCATACGTCCTCGATGGCAGCGTAATTTTAGTCAACAAAAGCCTGATTGGCGATATTGAGATCAAGGGCTACAAAGATCTGCTCAACCCCGAATTGGCTGGCAAAATCGTTTCAGCCAACCCAACAGCCTCTTCCAGCGCCTATGCTCACCTGACCAACATGCTCAACGCGATTGGCAAAGGTAATTATGAAAGCGAAGAAGCCTGGCAGTTCGTTGCCGACCTGTTCGCCAACACGGTCGTAATCGACAGCTCAAGCTCTGTTTGGAAGGGTGTTCGCGATGGTGAATACACAGTCGGCCTTTCCTACGAAGATCCCTCAGCCACCCTCGTTCGCGATGGCGCTGACGTGGAAGTCGTCTACATGGAAGAAGGCGTGATCTTCTTGCCCGCTGGTTCTGGTATCGTCAAGGGTTCCAAGAACCTGCTTAACGCGCAGCGTTTCATTGACATGATCCTCTCCCCAGAAATTCAGAATGTTTTCAGCACCACCATGACCAATCGCCCGGTTATCGCCGGTGTGGAAACACCTGATTACATGACACCCTTTGGGGACATCAATGTCATCCAGGAAGACATGGAATATGTCTATGTGAACAAAGAAAAGATTACGGATCACTTTAAAGAAATTTACGTTTCGAACCAGTAATCTCTAATCCATAATCACCGGAAGATGATTCAGCAAAACTGAATCATCTTCCGCTTGAAATTTACCAACCTAATTGAACACATAAGTTATCAAACCATAGAAACCCTTTGTTGCGGGAAGGAGTTACATGAGTGTAAACATTACCATCAAAGATGCAGTGAAAAAGTTTGGTGATACCACTGTTATTTCGAATCTCTCGTTAGACATTCACGACCAGGAACTATTTACATTGTTAGGGCCATCTGGCTGCGGCAAAACCACCTTGCTTCGCATGATCGCCGGCTTCAACAGTATTGAAGGTGGCGATTTTTATTTTAACGACAAGCGCATTAACGATATCGACGTGAGTGTCCGAAACATCGGCATGGTTTTCCAGAACTACGCTATTTTCCCCCACCTGACTGTCAGACAAAATGTAGAATTTGGCTTGCACAATCGCAAATACTCCAAGGAAGAAATCACCCGTGAGGCGGATAAATTCCTGAAACTGATGCAGATCTACGATTTTCGCGACCGCAAACCCGAATTACTTTCTGGAGGTCAGCAACAACGCGTTGCGCTGGCACGGGCGTTGGTCATCAAACCTGATGTTTTGCTGATGGATGAGCCACTCTCGAACCTGGATGCCAAGCTTCGTTTGGAGATGCGCCAGGTCATTAGAGAGATCCAAAAAGAAGTCGGCATCACCACTGTCTACGTCACGCACGACCAGGAAGAAGCCATGGCGATTTCTGACCGGATCGCTGTCATGAACAATGGCGTTATCCAACAGATTGGAGATCCAAAACAAATCTATCACCGACCTAAGAACCAGTTTGTTGCCACTTTCATCGGACGCACTAATCTCCTGCCAGCCACTTACAAACACTCTGAGAGGACGATCTACCTCGGTGACTACAAAATCCCTGCGAACAATCTCGTTTTGGAAGACGACGCGAATGTACTGTTATCCATTCGACCCGAAAACTTCTATCCCAGTGACCAGGAAACCAACCTCAAGGGTATCCTGCATGACAGCTTCTTCTTAGGTCTGAATTCCCACCAGATGATCGAGATCAAACACAATCAGCAAATGGTTGAGGTCATCCACGAATCTTCATTGGACGAATCGATCCCGTTGGGCAAGGAAATCTCGCTAACTGTTAATGCTTCCAAGTTGAATGTCTTTTCTGAAGATGGCACGCGCAATCTGCTAAAGGAGGAGACGCAATCATGAAGCGAAAGACTAAACTTGATCTTTGGTCAATAGTCGGGCTTCTGATTTTGGGTCTTTATGGCTTGTTTCTCATTTTCCCGATGGGGAATTTACTCAAACAAGCTGTTATTGATAAAGACAGTGGAGCCTTCACGCTCTCCTACTTTGTGAGATTCTTCAGCAAGCCCTATTACTTCAACACGCTGCTCAACAGCTTCAAGGTCACGATCGCTGTCACGTTCCTTACTCTGATCGTTGGCACACCCCTTGCTTATATTTTTGCTCGTTATGAGATCAAAGGCAAAAGTCTTCTACGCATTCTGATCATTCTCTCATCCATGTCCGCGCCGTTTGTTAGTGCTTATTCATGGATCCTGTTGCTTGGTCGGAATGGTGTCATCACCAACATGTTCAAGAATTCTCTCGGGATTGTTTTACCCGATATCTACGGCTTTGCGGGCATTCTTATCGTACTCACTTTGCAACTTTATCCGTTGATCTTCTTATACGTGTCTGGCGCTCTGCAAAACGTGGACAACTCCTTGTTGGAAGCCAGCGAAAATTTAGGCACCGCCGGGATCAAACGCTTTTTCAAAGTGCTCATCCCCATCATTGCTCCAACCCTCTTTGCTGGCAGCTTGTTGGTTTTTATGCGCGCTCTGGCTGATTTTGGCACTCCCATGCTCATCGGCGAAGGCTTTCGCACCTTTCCTGTCACAATTTACAACGAGTTCATCAGTGAAATGGGTGGAGATGACGGTTTCGCGGCAGCCATCTCGGTAATTGCCATTCTGATCACGACTATCATCTTCTTAATACAACAATATGTTTCCAGTCGAAAATCTTTTTCGATGAATGCCATGAAAAAGATCCATCCCAAAAAAGCGGTTGGGCTGAAAAACGTACTGATTCACGTATTTTCGTATCTGTTGATTGGGCTCTCGATTATGCCCCAGGTCTATGTGATCTACACCTCCTTTAAAAATGTGGAAGGTCTCACTTTCGCCCCTGGACACTCACTCAACAACTATGTGGCAGCATTCACCAAGGTTGGGAGCGCGATCCAAAATACGCTCATGATTCCTGCCATCTCTCTGGTATTTGTGGTTTTTCTGTCCGTTTTACTGGCATATATCTCCGTCAGACGTTCAGGCGTGGTCGCAAAAATCCTCGATTCCATCTCGATGATCCCCTACATCATGCCTGGGTCTGTCATCGCTATCACCTTACTGATCGCGTTTAACAAGCCACCCATCATTTTGAGCGGCACACTCGCGATCATGGTCATCGGTCTGGTGATTCGCAGAATGCCCTACACCATCCGATCCACCGCAGCCATCTTGCAGCAGATTCCTATGAGTATTGAAGAAGCCGCGCTTAGCTTGGGAACCTCCAAAGCCAAGGCTTTCTACAAAGTGACTATTCCCATGATGGCTCCCGGTATCATTTCAGGAGCAATCCTTTCCTGGATCACGATGATCAGCGAGCTCGCGACTGCCATTTTGCTGTACACCGCCCGCACACGCACCCTAACGGTTGAGGTTTACACGCAAATTATTCGTGGAAACTACGGCATCGCAGCCGCGCTTGCGACAATCCTGACCGTTCTGACGACCCTTTCTTTGCTGCTATTTAATTACATCTCCAAAGATCAGGATATCGCCATGTAGTTCAGGCTGATTCAGCCAATAGCCAAACAAAAGCACTCCTTGCGAATATTTGCGCGGAGTGCTTTTTTATTTGACAGCACAGGAAGGATACTTCCCGGATTTAAATCAGACCGTTTGCCCGACCAACCTTGGCAAAGGTCTCCAACACGCGCTTCAACTGCGGGCGGGTGTGGGTTGCCATGTTACCAGGTTGCCGCTGATGTCGGTCTGTTCCGTTAGAAAGGGTTAACCTACTTCAAGATCAATGGCAAAAAGAACCTTTCCGGCTGCCAGGCCATTACACCGAGTGAGAATTCACTCGTGCCAAGATAATGTACACCGTCAAACTCAGTCGCAGTGGCTGTCAGACAGGGACCGATGATGTTTGTTGGGTAAAGCTCACTGATATGCCAGATCCCGGAATCACCGCTGCTATTTGTAGTGATGCTGCCGTTATAAGCAAAACCTTGTTTGCCCTGCCCGTAGCTGTTACTGCCGCAGAAGGGGCTCGAAAACACCTCAATATAGTATTGTTTATTTGGGGCTGAGTGTAATCTGACATCAAAACTGACGATCTTGACGGTATCGAAATCCTGGACGACTACATTTGAAATCACCGGAAAGTTCTGCAGCCCGTTAGGTCCGGTATCGCTGTCCAAATTATCATTCGCGGTGACTCCATCATCCTCAAGATCAATGCCCATCTCTCTATTGCCATAAATCTTGTTCTTTGAAATCGGCACGACAGAATTACTGAGGATCACAATACCTTTATTGAAATTTGTGATTTGATTGAACGAAATTTCTGGAAAACCAGTCGCGCCTTCTATGAATAAACCATCCCGATACGGATCAATCGGATAAACATAGCCACTTTTTGAGATACCCAGGAAATTGTGCTTGATCAGCAAATTGACGTTATTGACTGAATTACTCTCAACCGTAACACCCTGCGGAATTACATTGCCATAAGCGGGAGTATCGCCGCCGATCCTCAGGTAAGGGCTGTCAAAGACTTTTACATCCCCTATCTCGTTGGGAATGTATGCCGTTCCTGCTGCATTGGAGCTGAAGATGTTCCCTTGAATCAAGGAAGTATTTGACTCTGCAATGGAAACTCCAAGCATCTTGTTGCCTGCGATCAAATTACCCTGGGTTGAGTAATCTCCACCTATGTTCAAACCTCCCGCGCTTTTTACCACTTCAATCCCATGTCTGTTGTTGAACTCGGGGGTAGTATCGTCCACCATGCCGATGTAATTGTTGAGAATGATAATGGCAGTATTTTGTTTCTCGTTATCGATGTAAATGCCGGATTGCGAATTACCCGCAATCACGTTGCCATCTTCAGCGGTTAGTCCACCAATCCAGACCTGGCTATCGCCATCAGGGGCAGGAACATCTATTACCTCAATACCTCTATTATTCTGATCCCGTAGTTCAGTAAATGGGTTATACCCTACATAATTGCCCGTAACATGAACGGTGCCATGTCCTACAGCAAGGCCGCTCACGTAGATCCCGGTATCATTGCCCACAAATACATTTTTTGTGATCGTATCAGTGCCCCCAATGTAGACCATAACCCCAACTAGATCGAAATCCTTAATAATCAGACCCTTAATGGTCGTATTTTGGTCTCCAGCGATTACAAAACCTCTGTTAAAGTTCCCGTCTATGGTGATGCGTTCCATCGGATCATTATTAATCAGGCTGGCTTGGGTGTTACTTGGCAAGTCCGATGTGATCTCAATCGTCGCGGGTGAGGGCAGATCAAAATAGATATTCACAATGTGATCAGCTGCGGTTAGCAGCTTGGATTCCTCCAAAGCCGCCCTCAGGGAGCAGTTGCCTTGGGCATCCTCGCAAGAGTTGTCACCCGGATTTGCATCGTTCGTGTCGTCTGTGACACTCACAGTGAAGTCGTACGTTTCAGCGCGCACTTCAACAAATGTGGAGAAAAGGGAAAAGAGCAGGATTACACTTGCTAAAACCCGGTGGAACACTCTAAGATTCATGGCTGCCCTCCTAAACTATTAGGTTTTAAATGGAGAAATAACGGAAATATCTAACAAAATTGTAACAGATAATTTATCTGTCAAATATATATTCAATTACCAATTTTTACAATTGTGAAACAGACTACTTAAAAGCTGGGACTAAAAAAGGGTTGAGTAAGATCTCTTGAGATCCCGCTCAACCCTGCTCTCTAAGGAAAAATTCTGAGGCTAGATTAATCCATTCGCCCGACCTACCTTGGCAAAGGTCTCCAACACGCGCTCCAACTGCGGGCGGGTGTGGGTTGCCATGTAGCTTGTGCGGAGCAGTTGCCGGCCAGGGGCAGTGGCAGGGGCGATCACGGGGTTCACAAACACGCCGGCATCGAACAGGTCGCGCCACATCTTGAAGGTGCGGTCGTTGTCGCCGATGATGATCGGGATGATGGGGGTGACGGAATGACCGGTGTCAAAACCGAGAGATTTGAATCCCGCGCGCATAAAGTCGCCATTGGCTTTGAGAGCTGCAAACATCTGGGGCTCTTCGCGCATGACTTGCAGGGCTGCCAGGACGGTGGCGGTGTTGGCGGGTGGGATGCTAGCGCTGAAGATCAGGCTGCGCGCGTGGTGCTTGACATAGTCGATAGTTGAGAAATCGCCAGCCACAAACCCACCAATGGAGGCAAAGGACTTGCTGAAGGTGGACATGATCAGGTCCACATGATCAGTCACGCCGAAATGTGCAGCGGTGCCGTGGCCTTCGCCGAGCACACCCATGGCGTGGGCATCATCCACCATCAGGCGCACGCCGTACTGTTCGCACAGGGGAATGATTTCAGGCAGCGGGGCAATATCGCCTTCCATGCTAAAGAGTCCATCTACCACCAGCAGCTTGCCAACTTCATCTGGAATGCTTTTAAGCACGCGCTCGAGATGCCCGACGTCGTTATGGCGGAAGCGTTCAATCTTGCCCATGCCCAACCGGGCGCCGTCAACAATGCTGGCATGATCCTCTTTATCCAGGATGACAACATCTTCCTTTGCAATCAGAGAGCTGATTGTGCCGAGGTTAACCTGCATGCCCGTAGAGAAAACCAGCGCGGCTTCCTTGCCTACCCACTCAGCCAGCTCACGCTCCAGGTCTTCGATGATGGTCATGTTGCCATTCAGGAAACGCGAACCGGTGCAGCTCGTACCGTAGAGGTCGATGGCATTTTTGGCAGCTTCACGTACTTTTGGATGGGTGGTGAGCCCGAGGTAGTTGTTGGATCCACACATGATGATGCGACGACCATCAAATATGACTTCGGTTCCTTCACTGCGATCCAGTGGAATAAAGAAAGGATAGGTGCCAGCTTCACGGGCAACCTCCGCATCCTGGTATTTGTGACATTTTCTAAATAAATCCATGTAATTCCTTTTCTGCTCTTGAAGATTAACGCTCTAAAACCAATTTCGGTTCGCTTCATTATAATAATTAAGACAAAACGGCGTGTTAAGAGATGTTAACCTCACCAGATTGGTCTTTTGGACTGATTATTGCAACTATCAACACAAAGAAAAAGTGAAGGAAGTGACTATGAAAAAATTAATCCCTGTTCTTCTGGTTTGTTTGATTCTGTCAGCGTGCAATTATCCCACAACTCAACTAAGCAGTGAGGAGGTGGTTCAGACCAACGTCGCGCTAATTCTGACCAACGCTCCAGAGACCACCCTGCTGCCAGATGCGACCCAAGTGCCGGAAACACCGCAGCCAACCACTAAAACGGCTACAGAAATTGTTCCGGAGCCAACCACAGCAGAAACTGTGGTTGTGACCCAGGAGCCGCAACCGACTGCAACCAACACTCCAGAGCCGTTGCCCACTGCCACAACAGCCCCCATTGTGACGACCGCACCAACTGCCACTCCTGTGCCAGTCGCTGGCGACCCCGTAGCACAACTTGGCGAGCCGGATTTTCTTGAAGATTTCAATGACCCCGGTGCCTGGCCATACGAAGATGATTGGTTCAAGATAACCGTTTCGGGAGGACAGTTGCAAGCCTACTCAAAAGGCACACCCTACTGGACCAGTTGGTACACCACCTACCCGGAAGTGAAAAATGCCTATTTCGAGACAACCATTACCCGCCCCAACTGCAGCGGAGAAGATCGTTTTGGGTTGGTGATTCGCTGGGATGAGTCCCAGGAGTTTTACTACATGGGTTTGACATGCGACGGCAACTGGGGATTCAGCTACTACACTGCGAGCCACCAGATCTTCAATATCGTCGATTACCAGGGCAGCACTGCCTTCAAACCCGCAAATGAAGCCAACCGAATTGGGATCATGGCAAAGGGAGACCAGTTCGAGTTTTACATTAACGGCGTAAAGGTGGGATCAGCCACTGACGGGAGATTGCCGGATGAAGGGACCTTTGGCTTCCTCTCGATGTCCGCCGGCACGGTCAATTTCGAAACCGACGTGGAAAAGCTGGAATACTGGGAACAGTAATTCTTAATGTTTTTGTGTATAAGCGACCTGTGAGGGTCGCTTTTTTTGTGTTAAAAGCCGGATTCAACCCTGGAGAAAGGCGAGTGTCCACCGAGAATTTGATACAATATCCGCAGAGGTTTTATGGCTGAAAATTTTATGACTCACCCTGAGCTGGATGGCTCGCCTTTTACATTTATCGGTGGAAAGACGGGTTTGTTGCTGCTGCACGGCTTCACCGCCACCACCGCCGAAGTGCGCCCCCTGGGCGAGCACCTGCATGCTGCGGGTTTCACCGTCAGCGCCCCATTGTTACCCGGTCATGGCACGCACCCGGATGATTTGAACCTGGTCCATTGGCAGGATTGGGTACATTTTGCTGAGAGCGAATACCAAAAGTTGAGCAAACATTGCGATGAAGTCTGGGTGGCAGGGGAATCGATGGGCGGGTTGCTCAGCCTGCTGCTGGCGGCAAAACATCCTGACATCAGGGGTGTCCTTCTTTACGCGCCAGCGCTTGAAATCCGCAAACTTCGGGCAGCTTATGTGATGCAGTACTTCATGAAGTATCTCGCCAAGAACAAACCCAAAGACGATTTGCCCTGGAAGGGTTACAACGTTTACCCGCTCCGAGGCGCGGTCCAGCTGCTCGAACTACAAAAACAAACTCGCAAAGCGCTTGGCAATGTCAAGCAACCCACCCTGGCATTTTTCAGCGAAAAAGATGCCACAGTCAATCTGACCGCCAGCGGTTTACTGAAAGAAAAGCTCGGTTCAGCGGACTTAGAGTTGGTAATCCTGAAAGAGTCGCCCCATGTGATCCTGCTGGCAAACGAACAGCAGAAAGTGATCGATCACACGCTCAGCTATCTTTCCAAAAATGTGAACGGAAATTCGATTCACAAAACATAGACCCGAGGGTCAAGCAACAAGATAAGGCAATATTGTAAAAACCTTTGACTCTGATGATTCAGAGGTTTATACTTTTTTGTTTGTCAGAGGATAACAAAAGCCAGGTTTTGGCTGGTTTGGAGAAAGAGTGAGCACTCAAAAAGAACCCTATATCCCGCTGGATATGCCCAAGGTACTCAGCAGTAAGAACAAATTGCTGAGTTTGTGGCATTTAATGCGTGGTTATCATTTTCATTATCTCGTCTCGACGATTTTCCTCGCGCTGGCAGCTTTTGCCCGCACGGGTATGTATGTTTACCTGGGCGACGTAATCGACCGCATGATCAAGGAAAAACTCACCGGGCAGGAGCTCACGCTAGCCGCCCTAACCTTCGGCGCGCTGATCGCGCTGCAAGCGCTTTCGAGTTTTATGAGCAGCTGGATGGCGAACTTCAGTGCCGAGAACTCCACTCGCCGCCTGCGCGATTACCTCTTCGATCACATCCAGCGGCTTTCTTACAAATACCACTCGGAGTCCAAAACGGGCGACCTGCTGGAACGTGCCACCTCGGATGTGGACACGCTGCGCCGTTTCTTTGCTGAACAATCCATCGGCGTGGGGCGCATTGTGATGATTTTCATCATCTCATTCATCGCTATTGCCCGCATCAACATGCGCCTGGCGCTCGTCTCCATCATCATTATTCCAATCGTGCTAGTGGTTTCAATCATTTTCTTTAAGCGCCTTTCCAAAGCTTATGAAGCCTACCAGGAGCAAGGCGCGGTTTTGACCACCGACCTGCAGGAAAACCTGTCTGGTGTGCGTGTGGTGAAGGCATTTGCCCGGCAGGATTACGAGATCGAAAAGTTTGACAAACAGAACTCGGAGAAATTCCGCCTGGGCAGGAAGCTCAATTGGATGCACACGTTGTTCTGGCCGCTTTCAGACATCATTTGTTCTGCTCAAAACATCGGGTCCAGCTTTTACGCTGCTACGATGGTATTGAACGGTGTCATTACTATAGGTAACTTTATCAGCTTCCATGGGCTCCTTGGCTGGCTGATCTGGCCAATCCGCAACCTTGGACGTCTTATCATCGATACCTCCCGGGCTCTCGTTTCGTACGGACGTATCGCGGTGGTATTACAGGCTGCTGAAGAGGATATGACCATTTCCACTTACCAGCCCAAGGAGGCTATCAAAGGCGAGATCTGCTTTGACAAAGTCAGCTTTGCCTATGAAAAAGATTACCTGGTACTAGACGACGTCAGCTTCTCTTGCGAAGCCGGTAAGGTAATTGCGCTGCTCGGTTCCACTGGTTCGGGGAAAACCTCGCTGGTGAACCTGCTGCCGCGGTTTTATGACGTCTCCTCAGGGCAGATCTTGCTGGACGGCGTGAACCTGAACGAGTACTCGCGTGAGTTTTTACGCTCCCAAATCGGGATCGTGGAACAGGAGCCATTCCTTTTCTCCTGCTCGATCCGTGACAACATCACCTACGGCGTGCATCGAGAGGTCAGCCAGGAAGAAATCGAGGAAGCAGCCCGCGAAGCAGCAATTCACGATGTCATCCTTGGCTTCAAAAATGGCTACGACACGCTGGTCGGTGAAAGAGGCGTGACGCTCTCAGGTGGGCAGAAGCAGCGCCTGGCGATCGCCCGCACCTTGCTGATCAACCCGCGCATCCTGATCCTGGACGACTCCACCTCGTCTGTTGACATGGAAACTGAGGTGCAGATCCGGGAAGCTCTGGACAGCCTGATGACCAACCGCACCACGTTTATCATCGCGCATCGCATTCAGAGTATTATGAATGCGGATCTGATCCTGGTTTTTGACAAGGGGAAGATCGTTCAGATGGGTGAGCACGAGGTTTTGCTCAACCAGGATGGAATTTATAAGGACATTTACGACATCCAGGCTCGGAT
>CAYRYL010000027.1:0-26153 GCA_964428425.1 uncultured Anaerolineaceae bacterium
CCGCCACCCCGATCCCACGCACGCTCTACATGGCACTCAGCGGCGTCCGGGATATTTCGAACATCAACTCGCCCCCAGAGGAACGTTTACCTATCATCACACACGTGGGTCCGTACGACCAGAAATTGGTACGTGAGGCGATCGTGCGCGAATTGGACCGTGGTGGACAGGTATTTTTTGTCCATAACCGGATCAACTCCATTCCGGCTGTTTACAATCACCTTTCCACGCTTGTGCCAGAAGCCCGCATCGGCATCGGGCATGGCAGGCTGCCAGAAGAGCAGCTGGCCGAGGTGATGCAGCAGTTCACGGCTGGGCAAATTGACGTGCTTTTATGTACCTCAATCATCGAATCCGGGCTCGACATCCCCAACGCCAACACCCTGATCGTCGACCGGGCAGATACTTTCGGGCTTGCACAGCTCTACCAGCTTCGAGGTCGGGTTGGGCGTGGCGCTCAGCGGGCGTTTGCCTATCTCTTCCGCGATAAACGGCATGCCCCGACCCCCGAGGGTGAAGAACGCCTTGAGGTTCTTGCAGATAATTCCCAACTCGGTGCGGGTTATGCCATCGCCATGCGCGACCTGGAAATGCGCGGCGCGGGCGACTTGCTGGGCACACGCCAGTCTGGTTACATTGCCGCTGTCGGCTTCCACCTCTACACCAAACTGCTTGGTCAAGCCGTGAAGGCTATGCGCTACGATACCGGGCTGCCGATCGAAAACGTAGTCGAAGCCCCCAGTCTCCTCATCAACGTCGAACTCCCTCTTTCGAGCGAGATCGCGACAAGCTACATCCCAGATCAGGAACTGCGGCTCAAGCTCTACCGTCGGATTGCCTCTCTGCGCAGTGAAACTGAGATCGCCCAGACAGAAATTGAATTCGCCGACCGCTTTGGTCCCATCCCCGAGGGAGTTTTGGATCTGTTATTCCAAATGAAAGTCAAACTGCGTGGAGAAGCTGCCGGGATCGAATCCATCAGCATCAACAATAACCAGGTTTTACTTTCCTATCCTCCCCTTCCCAATGGCGTCAAAGAGCGCGGATTGCCTGAGATAGACCCCACCATCCGTACTGGTAAGAATGGTTATTGGGTAAATATCACCGATTTGAGCAAAGATGAATGGAAAGCCCGCCTGTTGGCGACTCTGCAAAAGATTCTGCAGCAAGGGATGCAACCGGCATAGGTCGAAGGCTATTTCGAGGTTTTTCAAGCCTGTGATACATTTAAGCCCTGATGAATAAGCAACGAAAAGCGCTGATTTTGCTGAGTATCGCACTGGTGTTGAGTGGGCTTGGCTTGTTGGTCGCCCATCTTAGGCATCCCTACCAGTTGGTGGTCGATGGTCAAGCCCTGGAGGTGCGAACCATCGCCTTCAGCCTGCGGGGATTGTTGCGCCAGCTAAACTACCAGCTCCAACCAACCGACCAAACCTCAATTGATCCCGATCCCTTTACCCTGGTGTTACCCACCCACTTGAGTCTTCGACGGGCTCGCTTGGTTGAGATAACAAATAATGACCAAAAATCTGAACTCACAAGCGCTGAACTAATACCAGCCAACCTGCTGCAACAAGCCGGTATCCGTTTCTTCCCGGAAGATTTGCTGATGACAGAAGGTCAGATCCTCTCACCAAATGAGCCGCTGCCTGCTGGCACAGAAGCCAGCCTGCAATTCCTCCCCGCAAAGCAAGTAACGCTTGAAATTGATGGTGAACGCAGGGTGCTTTACACGCAAAAAGACACCCTGGCGGATGCGCTGCTTGAAGCCGGTATCCAAATACAGCCTGAGGACCGACTTTCTGCCTCGCCAGACACCCTGTTGCAAGCAGAAAACAAGTTCACGCTTGCCAAAGCTCGCAGCATAGCGATCATAGTTGGCGATCAAACCGTAAACGGCATGTCTGCTGCGCCCACGGTCGGTGAGGCACTGGCAGAGCTCGGTCTTCCCCCCCAAAACCTTGACCGCTCCATCCCGCCTGAAAACCAGCCTTTGCCACCCGATGGACAGGTCACTCTCATCAAAGGAGCAGAAAGTATCGCGTTAATCAAGGATGAGAGCGCATTTAGCTACACCTATCAGCTCGACCCTGATGCCGAATTAGACACAACATCCGTGGTTACTTCTGGGCAGCTTGGGTTGGTTATCTCTCGTCAGCGCAACCGAATTGAAAATGGGGTGGTCGTCCAAACCAACGAGGATGGTCCATGGAAGGCTTCCGATCCAGCCGACGCAGTGCTGGGATGGGGAACCAGGGTGGTCGTCAAGACTGAAGTGGTGGACGGGCAGACGCTGGAATACTGGCGCAAGGTGAGTGTTTATGCCACCGCCTACCATCCTTCAGAGTTCAGCAATGGCGCCATAACGCGTTCGGGCTTACCCCTCGCCAAGGGCATAGTGGCGGTGGCATCCTCCTGGTACAACGGGCTTGAGATGCAGCCAGTGTACGTGCCTGGCTACGGGCACGGCATTATCGCCGATTCTGGGTACGGAATTCCCGGAAGATATTGGATTGATCTGGGATATGATGATCAAAACTACGTCCCTTGGCACGACTGGACCGTAATTTACCTTCTCACCCCCGTGCCAGCTTATGTTGCCGCGATATTGCCATGAACCTCAATTTTCTCAACATCCAACCCCTGCTAAAACGCTACCGCATCCAGCCCAAGAAATCTTTAGGGCAAAATTTCCTGGTGGAGCCGGCTGGTCTGATGAAAGTGATCGACGCCGCGGCTCTTTCTGGGATTGAAGAAGTGCTCGAGATTGGCGCGGGGCTGGGCAGCCTGACCTATTTGCTGGCTCAATCCTCCAAACGCGTCGTAGCAGTCGAAATAGACCGCCACATGCTCGAGCCGCTTAACGAGGCGCTTAAGCCCTTCACGAATGTTCAAATAGTGCCCGGTGACATTCTGGAGGTGGACCCTGTAACATTGGTAACACAGGAAAATTACGTGGTGGTGGCAAATATCCCCTACTACATCACGTCCGCCATCATCCGCCATTTGCTTGAAGCCAGCCTCAAACCATCTCGCGTAATTCTGACCATCCAAAAAGAGGTCGCTCAGCGCATCGTGGCACGCGACGGCAAAATGAGCTTGCTCTCTCTGTCAGTTTATGTTTTCGGTGAACCGGAAATCGCGGGGATAATCCCGGCGGGCAGTTTCTTCCCCGCGCCGGATGTCGACTCAGCGGTGTTGCGCATTCGCCTGCTTCCAGAGCCGCTCATCCCACCTTCGCAATTGGATCTTTTTTTCAAGCTGGCACATGCGGGTTTCGGTCAAAAACGCAAAACATTGCGAAACTCACTATCGGCGGGCTTGAGCCTGCCAACCAGTGAGGTTGAAACCAGGCTGATTAATGCAGAAATCGACCCAACCCGCCGTGCTGAAACGCTCAGCATAGCCGAATGGGCAAGGTTGGTAACCAAATTCGATTGAGAAAAAGTGGCTGATGTTAGCGCTTGCCAGACTCAGTTCTCGCCGGTCTCCTGACCGCGCGAGGTTCTTGACCGTATGGTCTCCCAGAACTCATCCCCAAACTACCCCTGAAACCACATCAGGTTTAACATTCTGAGGATAGCAAAGTTGGGACTGCTATTTGCCGCCTTTTCTCGACTTCCCGTGAGATTTAATCATCAGCAAAGTGCCAATTACGCCAGCCAGACCTGCTAAAACCACTAACGGACGTTCAATAGCCCAAAGCAATCCCTTTAAGCTGCTTCGGCCGGCTGTGACCAGCGCTGTCGCGGGTAGATCAACTTCAGCTTGCCAGTTAAAAGTAACCAGGCGCGGTAAAAATCCCTGTTGAACACAGCCTTCAAGGCTGAAAACATAAATTGGCTTACCGCTACGCCTTGCAAGGCGCAGGTCGGTGGCGAACTCATCCCAGGTCAGATAAGGTACATTATCCAAACCACCCGTCTGGACTCCTCCGCCGGTATTGCCGATACCAATTGCCTGGGCTTTTTGGGCGTAACTCCACAAGATGGACTGACCGTGCGGTCTGAAGAAGCTCGAATACAACATCAGCACTTCCCTGTCCACCGCAATTTCCACCAGACCCGCCACCCGCTGCAGAACAGTTGAATCGGCTTCACGATCATCCACGATCAGGGGAAAGTGATAACTCTCCACCAGATAACCATCCGCATGAATCCGTTCGACTAATGCTTCGTATGCATTTTTCGCAACCCGATAAGCCTTGGTATCTCTTAAGCGCTTCAGGGCTTTTTTGATGACGGCTATTCGTTCATCGCTGAAACGCTTCATCTCATTAATGTCGGATTCTATGTCGATTCCCACTGCAGCCCACTCGAGCTGGTTTTCCTCGCTCCAAACCTTGAAAGCCTGGTATCGTGCCGTAGCCTCAGCGTAGTTTCCAAGGTTAAACCAATAACCTTGCTCCTCAGGTAGCAACAGCCAGGCAGTCACCGGAATACCCATGCGGTTTAGCTTTTTAACCACATTCGCCCGTTCGGGGGACATGTCCAGGATGCCAAGCGAAATACCAGCATTGAGCGTCTTCAGATCGTCGAAGACAAAGCGATCTTCAAAAAGCTTCTTGAGAGCTTCGGCACGCAATTCGCAAAAGAAAGTAATTTCTGTTTTCATAGTTTGATCAGCTTACACGAAATTAACCCTGAAAATTGTGGCAAGTTACTTCCTGCCCCCAATAGTCAGGATCGGTTTTTTGGCAGGAGTGCCGACCGAGCGGGGAAATACATCGGGAATTGATCGCACTTTGTTGATGATGACAAGGTTGCCTTCGCCTTCGATCCCTTCAAAGTTTAGATTTAGTAGCTTGTGTAATTCTCCACCGCACAGGCCAATGATTCTGCTTGCATCCCGAACCTCTTCCGGACCACGCGTACCTTTTTGCATCAAGCATCTCCCGCCCACCTTCACAAGCGGAAGGAGATATTCCGCCAAAGTGGGAGCTGGCGCTACCGCCCGCGCAATGGCAATTTCATATGCTTCGCGGTGTTCCGGCATTCGTGCAACCTCTTCAGCGCGTTTCGAAAGCACAGTAACATCTGCCAGACCTAGTTTTTCTACGATATGGCGGGAAAAGTTCGCTTTTTTATCGACCGATTCCACCAGCGTCAATCGCATCCCAGGGATAATAAATTTGACCGGCAATCCTGGAAATCCCGCTCCACTGCCGATGTCAATCATACTCTCAGGCCACTTTTCGAAGCCCTGAAAACAGGTCAAGGAATCAAAAAAGTGTCTTTCCTGGATCCCCCGGGCATCTTTGATGGCGGTCAGGTTGATCTTTTCATTCCATTCAAGCAACTCATCCTGAAGGACCTGGAATTGGTAAAGTTGCAGATCGGAGAGGGTTAAACCAAGATGTTTCTGTGTTAATTCAATCCAGTTTTGCATGGATAAATTATACACAAGCACTTGTTTTATGTGGAGAGAGGCTAATTTATCGGAAAACGCTAAAGATCCCAGCCCCGAGATAGGCAAACACGAGCATTTTGCCGATCTTTCCCATTAGGCAAAAAAAGAGAAACTTCCAGACAGGCATGCGGGAAGCACCCGCAATAAACCCAGCCATATCAAACAACGGATTGGGAATGAGCGCCAGCAGAAAGATTGTCCAGGACTGATTGCGCTTCATCCAGGCTGCCAATTTTTTCACCTTCTCAGATTTTTCAAGCATCGGCTGCCCGCTGAACCCCACCAGGTATCCCGATAGTTCGCCTAATGCGGCTCCCGCGCCGGATGCAATTGCCACCCAAAATGGGCTAAACACCATCGCCATCGCTGACGTGATCATGATCCCAGGCAGTGGAACCAGCACTGTAGCATTTGACAGGAGCGATACAAGGAAAATGCCTGGATACCCATAAACCTCAAGGTGTTGGATTTTGTCGCGATTGAGGATCAGAAGAACCGTACCTGCCATAACCCCAACCAGCAGCAGGATGCGTAATATCAGTTGTGACTTTGTAAATTTGGTTTTTTCTTCCACGGTTAACTGGGCAGCAGCGCTTTGAGGCGTGCGATTACCATATCCGAAGCCACCGTGTTCTGACCGCCCTCGGGGATGATCACATCCGCGAACCGTTTTGTGGGTTCCACAAACTCGATAAAGCTCGGTCGCACCGTCCTCATGTATTGATCAATCACAGAATCAACCGTCCGTCCCCGTTCGGTCACATCGCGTTGGAGGCGGCGGATGAAACAAATATCTTGATCGGTGTCGACAAAAAGCTTCATCGAGCACAAGTTACGCAGTTTTGGCTCTACAAAAATGAGGATCCCCTCCACCAAAATAATTGGCTTTGGCAGGACGTGGACCGTCGCCTCTGATCGTGTATGTTGTTTGAAGTCATACACTGGTAAGTCCACTGCTTCTCCCCGCCTGAGTGACTGGATGTGCTTGATCAGCAGTTCAGTTTCTAGCGAATCGGGATGGTCATAGTTGACCAATAAGCGGTCCGTAAAAGGCTTACTGCTCTGGTTCCGATAATACGAATCATGCGGTAAGAAAGCAATTTTATCCTCGCCAATTGCGTCAAGAATGCTTTTAGCCAGGGTGGTTTTTCCTGAGCCTGAGCCGCCTGCAACACCAATTATCAATGGGGTAGAAGATGTGGGCATGAGCAAATTATACCTTCCTTTCGGGTATAATGACCCACGGAGGCTGACATGAGCGCGAACATCATTGATGGAAAACAGATTGGGCAGGAAATCCGTGACGAAGTCAAGGCAGCAGTGGAGGACCGTCTGAAAAGAGGTCTACCAGCGCCAGGCTTGGCAACCGTTTTGGTGGGTGAGAATCCCGCTTCGCAGGTCTATGTGCGCAACAAGCAAAAAGCCTGTGCCGAGGTTGGAATCAACTCTTTTGGTCACAATCTCCCCGAGAATTCAACCCAGGCTGAGGTTGAAGCATTGGTTCGCGAACTCAACGCCGACCCAGCAGTCAACGGCATCCTCGTTCAGTTGCCCCTTCCCCGCCATTTGGATGAAGAAAAAGTGCTCTCCGCCATCGATCTCAACAAAGACGTGGACGGATTCCACCCTATCAACATCGGACGCCTGGCGCAAAAAGGGCGTGAGCCGGTCTTTGTGCCCTGCACGCCTGCCGGCTGCATGGTTTTGCTCGAACGCGCTGGCGCTCAACTAAGCGGCGCAAACGCGGTGGTGCTGGGACGTTCCAATATTGTTGGAATGCCGGTCGCCTTGTTGCTGGTCAAAGCCAATACCACAGTCACCATCTGCCACTCACGCACGCGTGACCTGCCTTCCGTTGTCAGGCAAGCAGACGTCCTGGTGGCTGCCATCGGTCAGCCAGAATTCGTCAAAAAGGAATGGGTGAAGCCCGGCGCTATCGTGATCGATGTTGGCATCAACCAAAAAGAAGACGCGAGTGCCAAACGCGGTTACCGTCTCGTCGGCGACGTGGCGTTTGAAGAAGTTTCCGAAGTTGCTGGAGCGATAACGCCGGTACCAGGCGGAGTTGGACCCATGACCATCGCCTTGCTTCTCAAAAACACTCTCCACGCAGCCGAATTGGCTGACCAGAAATAATCCCTGGAGGTTCCCATGCCGACCATACTCGTCAAAAACGCTGACCTGATTGTCACCATGGACGGGCAAGACCGCGAATTGAAAGACGCCGCGATCTTCTGTCGGGATGGTTTCATCGAACAAATCGGCAGCCAGGCTGATTTGCCACAGACCGCTGACGAAGTGCTGGACCTGCGCCACCACGTCGTCTTGCCTGGTCTGGTCAACACCCATCATCATTTTTACCAGACCCTAACGAGGGCTCTGCCTGCAGCGCAGGATGCCAACCTCTTCAACTGGCTGACCACGCTCTACCCCATCTGGGCACGCATGAACCCGGAAGATATCTTCACCAGCACGCAAACCGCACTGGCAGAGCTGGCGCTTTCCGGCTGCACCACCGCCTCTGACCACCTTTACCTGTTCCCTAATGGCAGCAAGTTGGACGATGAAATTGCAGCTGCTGCCGAAATCGGAGTACGCCTGCACGCTTCGCGCGGCTCGATGAGCCTCGGTCAGTCGCAAGGCGGACTGCCCCCGGATTCTGTCGTCGACACGGAAGAAAACATCCTCAAGGATAGCGAGCGCCTCATTCAGCGCTACCATGACCCCAAACCCGGGTCCAAACTTCAGATTGTGCTTGCTCCTTGTTCGCCCTTCAGCGTCACCGGCGAATTGATGCGCCAGTCGGCTGTGATGGCACGCAAATACGGCGTGCATCTCCACACCCACCTCGCCGAAACAGAAGATGAAGACGATTTCTGCCTGGCAAAATTCGGGCACAAACCGGTGGCGTACATGCAGACAGTCGATTGGATCGGGGATGATGTTTGGTTCGCCCACTCAGTCTGGGTAAACGAGGCCGAAATGGACCTCTATGCCCACCACGGCTGCGGCGTGGCACACTGCCCCTCCTCAAACATGCGCCTGGCATCCGGCATTGCGCCAGTGATGAACATGCTTGCACGTGGCGTAAAACTGGGGCTCGGCGTGGATGGTTCTGCCAGCAACGACGGCTCGCACATGCTGAACGAAGTGCGCCAGGCGATGCTGCTTGCACGGCTTAACAGCGGTATCAAAGGCGCTTCACGTTCCGCGCCAGACGCCCCACCCCTCATGACCGCCCGCCAGGCACTCTCGATTGCCACCCGTGGGGGCGCTTCGGTGCTTGGACGCAAAGATATCGGTTCTCTCGAAGTCGGAAAATGCGCGGATTTCTTCGCCATGGACCTGAACCAGCTGGACTATGCCGGCGCAATCGCCGACCCCCTCGCCACCATCTTGTTTTGCCAGCCAGTGAAGGCGAATTGGACAGTCATCGGCGGTGAGGTCATTGTGCGGGAAGGTCAGCTGACCACTCTAAACGTCCATAAACAAGTTGAAAAACACAACCGGGCGACCAAACGCCTGTTGCAGATTTAATACATAAACACACCAGGATTCCCAAGGAGAATTTTTTATGCAAAGCAAAGGATTGGCAGTAGTTGCAGTAGGCGGCAACGCATTAATCAAAGATAAGAACCATCAGACCGTTCCAGACCAGTACCAGGCTGCAGCGGAAACGATGAAGCACATCGCCAGCATGATCATTGAAGGCTGGGATGTTGTGGTAACGCACGGCAACGGTCCACAGGTTGGTTTCATCCTGCGCCGCTCCGAAATCGCGTCCCACGAACTGCATGAAGTCCCGCTGGACTATTGCGGTGCAGACACCCAGGGTGCCATTGGCTATATGTTCCAACAAGCTCTGCACAACGAATTCCGCCTACGTGGGATCGACAAACAGGCTGTCACGGTCGTCACCCAGACTATCGTAGATCGCAACGATCCCGCTTTCCAGAACCCAACCAAACCTATCGGCTCCTTCATGGACGAAGCCGCTGCTAAAGAAAAAATGGCAAAAGAAGGCTGGACGATGGTGGAAGATGCCGGTCGTGGCTGGCGACGTGTGGTACCCTCCCCGATCCCGCAAACCATTGTGGAAGCCGATGCAATCCGCAGTTTGATCGATCATGATTTTGTGGTCGTCGCTGTCGGCGGTGGCGGCATCCCGGTAATGCAACTGGAAAATGGTGACCTCACCGGAGTGGAAGCCGTGATCGACAAGGATTTTGGCTCAGCCATTCTTGCCAGCATGATCAATGCTGACCTCTTCCTGATCAGCACCGCGGTGGAAAAAGTGGCAATCAACTTCAACAAGCCCGACCAAAAGTGGTTGGATGAAATTACGGTCGCAGAAGCCAGAAAATATTTGGCGGAAGGTCAGTTTGCCAAGGGCTCCATGTTACCGAAGATTGAAGCGATCCTGAAGTTCATGGACAAGGGCGGCAAAAAAGCCCTGATCACCGATCCTGAACACATCAAGGACGCGCTAGATGGAAAAACTGGCACCTGGATCCTGCCCTAGGCGGATAACGGGTAGAATAAACACTAACTGGATATTAACGGGATAGGCGGGTGGGTTGGGCTCAAATTGTAAAAGACTCACCCCTTATTCCTCTGTAATTTAATGGGAACCATCATGCCGCTTAGCTACTTTCAATGTTCCGAATGTGGACAACGTTTTGAGTCTGATCAGGTCACATATAACTGTCTGACCTGTGGCGGCAATTTAGATACCCATTTTAGCTTCGAAGACGATCCTTCTGAGATAGACCCAAACGCCATTTTTCAGAGCAGTGAACCGTCAATCTGGCGCTACGCGCCACTTCTTGCCGCTCCTGATTCAGGCTTCCAAAACACCCCCCTCCACCAGGTTGGCTGTACCCCGGTCTACCAACCCGAGTCCCTAAGAAAAAACCTCGGTCTGCCCGAATTGTGGATCAAAGATGAGAGCCGCAATCCAAGCGCGTCTTTCAAGGATCGCGCCAGCGCGCTGGTGGTTGCCCGCGCGGTTGAAGCAGACATTCAAACCATCATTGCTGCCTCAACCGGTAATGCCGGCGCGGCTATGGCATGCATGGCTGCCAGTGTGGGCAAGCAGGCAGTCATCATTGCTCCTCGCAGTGCCCCACCCGCCAAGGTAGCACAACTGCTGACCTTTGGCGCACGGGTGGTCCTGGTGGATGGTAGCTATGACCAGGCGTTTGACCTGAGCATCGAAGCGTCTCGTGACCTCGGTTGGTATAACCGCAACACAGGCTACAACCCCTACACCGTGGAAGGCAAAAAGACCGCCGGACTGGAAATTTGGGAGCAGGTGCTGCAAAATCGCGAAAAATTCAGCCAAAACCTGACAATTTTCATCCCTGTCGGTGACGGCAACATCCTAAGCGGTGTGGCTAAAGGCTTTGTTGACCTCCTCGCATTGGGTTGGATTGAAAAATTACCCAAGCTGGTAGGCGTACAGGCTGAAGGATCAGCTGCAATTTACAATGCTTTTAAGGCTGGCGTAGATGTCGTTGAACCCGTGAGCGCAAAAACCGTAGCCGACAGCATCAGTGTGGATTTGCCACGCGATGGACTTCGCGCGCTTAAGCGTGTCAGGCAGAGTGGCGGATATTTCCTGACCGTTTCAGACCAGGAAATTTTGCAGGCGATCCCGACGCTTGGCAAAGCCGGGCTCTTCGTGGAGCCTGCCGCAGCCGCAGCCTTTGCCGGGTTGCAGGCAGCCATCAGGCAGGGTCTGCATCACCCCGATGAGCCTGCGCTGGTGCTTTGCACAGGCAGTGGTCTAAAAGATGTCAATGCTGCCATGCGAGCCATTGAGCCCGCCCCCATCATTGAGCCAACCCTGAAACAACTAAAGGAGGCGCTTCATGTCTGAACCTGTTTTCACCATCATTGCCCCGATCTACAATGAGCTTGAGAACCTGCCACTGCTTTACGCCCGGGTCAGCGAAGTCCTGAACCAGACTGGCGAGCAGTGGGAGCTGATCCTGGTGGATGACGGTAGTTCAGACGGCTCCACAGACGTCATACGGAAACTTGGCTTGCAGGATGAGCGCGTCCGACCGGTCATTTTTGCCCGCAACTTTGGGCACCAAATCGCCGTGACTGCCGGCATGGACTACAGCCGCGGTCAGGCTGTCGTCATTATCGACTCCGACCTGCAGGACCCGCCTGAAGTAATTCTCGAGTTAATCAAAAAATGGCGCGAAGGCTACCAGGTTGTTTATGCAGTACGGACTGAACGCGAAGGCGAAAGTTGGTTCAAACTGACCACCGCCTCCCTCTTTTACAAGCTCATTTACAAGATAACTGACGTGAAAATGCCGCTCAACACTGGTGATTTCCGCTTGATCGACCGCCAGGCACTCGAAATCATTAATAAAATGCGCGAGCGCAACCGTATTCTGCGCGGCATGGGTGCCTGGGTGGGCTTCAGACAAATCGGTGTGGAGTATAAACGCGCCGCCCGACACGCCGGGCAAACCCACTACCCGCTCAAGAAAATGATCCGTCTGGCGATGAACGCTATCACTGGATTTTCGACCTTTCCACTTCAAATGCTGACCACTGGTGGCATCGCTCTGGTGGTTCTCAGTATTTTGTTGCTGCTGCTCTATCTTGGTCTCGCAATTTTTAACGGCTTCGACCTCTCTTATGTGCTGGCAAGCTGGCTGACCATGATTTTCCTGGCAGGAATACTGCTGATTGGCATGGGCATCCTCGGTGAGTACATCGGGCGCATCTACGACGAAGCGAAAGGTCGTCCACTTTACATTGTCGCCGAGGGACCTGATAAGTCCCTCGACCCCACCCGACTGGATCGGGAAATAGAAAAATAACCACGACAGGAACCCTAAACCATGACAAAAATCGATCTAACCGTTATGAATGACCGCCTTGAGCGTACCCTGCAGCGCGTACGTGAACGCAAGATCATTATCCCCACCCTGGCGCAACAGCGTGACCCCTCGCTGGTGCCCGCCGATATTCAAGGCCGTTTGAAAGAAATCGGTCTATGGGATCTGCATCCATTGAATCTCTTCCGCATCACCTGGCACAACGAGCCCAAGCCGTTTGGCGGACTTTTTGGGGGTCTCAACTACATCGAGTTCCCTTCCAGCTTTACCGGCACTAAAGCAAGAATTGTTGCCCTGGTAGGTAAGTGGTTCCCCACCGGCGTCCACAAAGTTGGTGCCGCGTTTGGCTGCCTTGTCCCTCGCCTCATCACCGGTCAATTTGATCCCACTACTCAAAAGGCAGTTTGGCCATCAACTGGTAACTATTGCCGTGGCGGCGCCTATGATTCGTATTTGCTGGCTTGCAAATCCGTTGCAATTCTTCCTGAGGGTATGAGTAAGGAACGCTTTGACTGGCTGCGTAACGTGGCAGACGAGGTCATCGCCACCCCAGGTACTGAATCGAACGTCAAGGAAATATTCGACAAATGCTGGGAACTCCGCCGCAGTGGTGAGGATCTGATGATCTTCAACCAGTTCGATGAATTTGGCAACTACCTCTGGCATTACCTGATTTCCGGCGATGCCTTAGAGGAATTAACCCGCAAACTTTTGGGTGAAAAAGGGCAAGTTGCTGGTTTCGCATCCGCGACTGGTTCCGCCGGCACCATTGCCGCTGGCGACTACCTTAAGCAGAAGTTTCCTGGCATGAAAATCATCGCCAGTGAAGCGCTGCAATGCCCCACCTTGCTAAACAACGGCTTTGGCGCTCACCGCATCGAAGGCATCGGCGATAAACATGTTCCCTGGATCCACAATTCAAAAAACACTGACTTCGTAACTGCCATTGATGACAATGCTGTTGTCAACCTTGCCCGATTATTCAATGAGCCGGAAGGTAAGAAGCATTTAATCGATTCTGGTTTTGAAGAAGACTTCGTCAACCAGCTTGATTTGCTTGGCTTCTCAAGCATTTCCAATCTGCTCTCCGCCATCAAATTCGCCAAGTACAACGAATTGAACGAGAATGACATCGTTCTTACCGTCCTGACCGATTCGATGGAACTGTATCAGAGCCGCCTGACCGAGATGCACGAGGAGTTCGGTGAGTATCGCAAGGAAAATGCCATTGCCGACGAAGCCCGCTACCTGCAAGGTGTTACCACCGATTACATGGAAGAGCTTGGTTATCGCGAGCGCCAGCGCATTCATAACCTGAAGTATTACACCTGGGTTGAACAGCAGGGACGCACATACGAAGAAATCATGGCCCAGTGGTACGATCCCGATTACTGGCTCGAAGTCCAGACCCAACAGCCCGAAATTGATGCCCTGATTGAGGAATTCAACCATAAAGCAAAAGTGGAGCTCTAAAGGAGCCATTTGAGCGCATTGGAAGCTATTGACGATACCAGCCTGGTACTGGTGGCAATCATCCCAAATCAGAGGGATCTCGACATTGCCCGCCTGTTAGGCTGGTATCGCATTCCGCTGAAAAACGCTCCCAAGGTAATTGCTGTTGATTACCTGGCGCTTTACCAGACCGGCAGCTTCGGCACCGCAGAACGCTGGCAGATCAAATGGCTGGCGCCGATCGTTGGACACGAACTGACCACCCGCCAACAACTATTTCGCGATCAACCAGACCACCCGAGAGCAAATGAGGAGTACTTTAAACTCCAATTGGGCGGATTGATCGAGCTGCCAGAACCGATCCCAGCTGGCAGCTGGAAACGCGTGACCTTCTTCTACACGACCATGCGGCATCTCAGAGATGCCAAAGAATTGGGCGATCTGCCTGTGCATGATCAGGAGCGCCCTGTGCTCTGGGCGGCACTGCGCGAGAGAGCTGCTCGCGGCGAGATGTATCAGGCTGCCCCTCTGCCGGAGATCCCTCTGGATCCGGCGTTATTGGCGCTGCTCAGTGGCATAGCAACTGCAAAAAAGTGAGATTTTCATGAGAACACTCATCAAAAATGGAACGGTCATCACGGCAGATCAAACCCGCAAGGCGGATGTGCTGGTGGATGGTGAGATCATCCGCCGAATTGAAGAAAACATCGACGATCCTGAAGCTGAAATCATTGATGCCAGCAATCTGTTGATCCTCCCAGGTGGAGTGGATCCCCACGTACACCTAGATTTGCCGATGTTTGGCACCATATCTGCTGACGACCATTACACCGGTGGAAAAGCTGCAGCTTTTGGTGGCACCACCACCATGATTGATTTTGTCTCGCAGGAGCCTGGCAGCCTGGCAGAAAATATCGCCTGGCATCGCGCCATGGCAGACCCCAAAGCCAGCATCGATTACAGCTTTCACATGAACATCACTCGTTTCAACGAACAAGTAGCGGAAGAACTGCCCGACCTGCCTCATCTGGGGGTCACCAGCATGAAAGTTTTCACGGCCTACAATGGTCGGCTAAGGCTGGATGATGGCAACATCTTCAAAGTAATGCGCATCGGTGGGAAAAACAATCTGCTCACGATGGTACATGCCGAGAATGGAGATGTAATCGACATCCTGGTTGCTGAAGCACTTGCTGCCGGCAAAACAACTCCCATTCATCATGCCCTCACCCGCCCCTCATGGGGCGAAGTTGAAGCCAGCCTGCGTGCCGCAGCCCTGGCTGCTCTGGCTGATTCCCCACTCTACCTGGTTCACATGAACGTCTCCGGGGAGGTGGATCAGCTTGCTTACGCCCGCAAACACGGCATCCCCGCCATGGGAGAAACCTGCCCGCAATATTTGTTCTTCACCGAAGACGACCTTAAGAGGCTTGATGGAGCAAAGTGGATCTGTTCCCCGCCTATGCGCAAAGCTGTTGACCAGCAAGGGCTCTGGCAGGGTCTCGAGAACGGCACGATCCAGGTGCTTGCCACCGACCACTGCCCTTTCTTCTTCAACGGCAGGCAGCCCATCGTTTACGAAGGTCGGGAAGTTGCTATTCCTGGCAAGGAACTGGGGAAAGAGAACTTCACCCTCATTCCTAACGGTCTGCCTGGGCTCGCCGATCGTCTGCCAGTTTTCTGGACGTATGCTGTCAACACCGGGCGCATCAGCCCGAACCGCTTTGTGGAACTAACCGCCACCAACCCCGCGCGCATCTTCGGGCTCTACCCGAAAAAAGGCACCCTTGCCGAAGGTTCGGACGCTGATATCGTCCTGTGGGACCCGAACAAAGAGTTGGATTACGGGATTGCTTGGGCGCACCATCGCACAGACTACAATCTCTATGAAGGCTGGAAGCTGGGCGGTTACCCCGTTAAGGTATTCCTGCGGGGAAAACTGATCGTGGATGATCAGCGCTGGCTCGGTAAAGCTGGCGAAGGTCGCTTCGTCCATCGCCAGGCGGGCGAAATTCTTTGACTTTTCAAAGTGAATTAATCTTATGATCTTTATCGGCATTCTTGGCTTATTGTGGCTCCCTGCCATAGCCCTGACCGTCAGCCAGGCGATCAAGCCTAACTTTGCCCGCTCCTGGATTATTGCGATTGCTGGCGCTTCATTAACCTGGCTTGGAACAATCTTCTTGCGTCTGTACTTGCCACTGGAAGTCGAACTTATCCGTTGGTTGCCAGACTCGCTCTACCATACCGCCATTGCCTTTCGGATTGATTACATTAACTGGCATTACATGGTCGCCATCCTGGCTTTGTGTATTGCGGTGATTTTGACTGATTCGAGCAAGGCTTCCACCAACACCACTCCCACCAATTGGGCTGCTGCCCTCGCGTTGACTGGGCTGAACCTGGTCTCTGTGATGGCAAGGGAACCCCTGACTATGGCAGTTGCCTGGGCAGTAACGGACCTCGTGGAATTAATTTACATCCTCAATCTTTTACGCAGTCCTGGTTCGAACCCAAAAGTGACAACCGCTTATGGAGTCAGGCTGATCAGCACTTTTGTCCTCGTGGCTGCGACTGCGGTAGGCTGGCAGGTGACTGCCGGGCTGGACTTCACCCAAATTCCACCAACCGCAAGCCTTCTATTTCTGATTGCTGCTGGATTACGCCTGGGAGTACTTCCATTAAACCTCCCCCTGCAGGATGTACCAGAACTCAGGCGAGGAACCAGTTTGTTGCTTCGATTTGCACCTGTCGTCTCAGCCTTGGTATTAATCGCGCATTTACCCTCCGAGATTCTGGTCTTAAACCAAAGTCTGGTTTCGGTCATCAGCGTTCTAACCGTCCTGGCAGCACTTTATGCTTCTGCGATGTGGCTCACCCGCGCCAACGCCAATGAAGGTCGACCCTATTGGATTGTGGCGTTTTCAGCTTTTGCCCTGGAGTCTGCTCTGAACGGGCAGCCTGAGAACAGCCGGGTTTGGGGTCTGGCTCTGCTTCTGACCGGGGGTGTGCTTTTCCTGTTCGATCCTCCTATCCGAAGAGTTCGTTTCATCCCGTTGCTGGGATTAATCGGAGTATTAGGCATCCCTTTCACGCTGGCTGCTTCCGGTTGGAGCGCACTACTGGGAGAAGGAGTGAACGTCGCTGGCATCGTGATGATTCTCTGCCATGCCATGCTGGTTGGCGGATACCTGCGCTACATCCTCGAAGCCAACAGCACCGTTACAGGCTTGGAGAAGTACGCCCGAATCACCTACCCTGTTGGTCTGATCCTTATGATCCAGACTATGCTTGTGCTCAACCTGGTCGGTTGGCCCAACGTGCTTACGATTGGAGTGTGGTGGGGCAGCCTCGTCAGCATCACGCTGGTTTTGGTGGGTGCCTTTCTAACCAAAAGCCTCCGTCTTCAACTTACCAGCGACGGTTTTAGTTCAAAATTTCCCTTTTACCGCTTGGGGCATCAAGTTTTGAACGCCTTTCGGGTCATTTTTAGCCTGGATTGGCTCTACGCAACCGCCAGGTGGCTCTTTGCTCGTATCAGTGATGTTGTAGGCTTTTTTCGGCAAATCCTTGAGGGTGAAGCAGGCGTGCTTTGGTCCATATTTTTTCTATTGGTCATGGCGATCCTGATCTACACGCAGGTTGGTAAGCCATGAACCAGACTCTGAGCACCGTCTCAGTTGTAATACTCTTGCTGGCAGCCGCCATTAACCTGGTAAGGCGACAGTGGACTATCAACATCGTAGCATTAGGAATGCAATACATCTGCATTTTCTACCTCTTGCTTGACGTTCGCTCCCCATCACTTGCCGCAATTAAATTGGTGGTGGGTCTGATGGTTAGCATTATGCTCTATATGACCCTGGTTTCTTCAGGTCTGATCGAGTCACTTCTTATCCGCCGGGGTCCCTCGTCTGGTGAGGTCTTCCGCGGAACGATTGCCTTGCTGCTTGTGCTTATTAGTTTCTTGTCGGCGTCCGGTCTACAGCAATCCGCCTTTCCACAGAGTAGTCAAGTTCTGCTGACAGCCAGCCTGGGATTAATCCTGTTTGGTTTGTTCCAGATGGGCACCATCAACGAACCCCTCTACCTGGTGATCGGCTTATTGACTTTTCTCTCAGGTTTCGAACTCCTTTATGCCAGCCTGGAATTCTCAAGGGTACTCGAAGCCCTCTTCACCGCTGTTAATCTCAGCCTGGCTCTGATGGGCAGCTATTTTATCGTCAAAGACGTCGAGGGCAGGTCGATATGAACCTTATGACCACCCCTACCATTTGGATTTTTGTTCCAATCCTGCTCAGCCTGGTGTTGATCGCGGTTCACCGTCTGCATAAGCTTTCGGTTTGGATAGCATGCCTGGGCAGTTTGATCCTGGGTTTTGCAGCCTTTGTTTTCCCCCAAAGCCTTGATTTCGCCTTGCTGGGTCGGAATTACCTCTTCAATGACACCTTCGCAATTTTCAATCGAGCTCTGATCCTCACTGGCAGCCAGCTTAAAACTGTTGCGGTAATGTACCTGTTTAGCTTTCTGTGGAACGTGGCTGGACTGCGTTTTTCAGTTAGCCGTTGGTTTCCAACCATATCTCTGACCATTACAGCTTTATGGGTCAGCACGCTCACGGTGGAACCATTCCTCTATGCTGCTGTAATCGTCGAGCTGATCGCGTTGATCAGTATTCTTCTCCTGACACCACGAGGCGAACAGACAGATCGCGGCGTTATGCGCTACCTTGTCTCACAAACGATCGCGATGCCTTTTATTCTGCTCAGCGGCTGGATGGTTGCAGGCATCGAGACAGCCCCCAGTGCCAGCACATTAATTCTGCGTGGCACGGTCATGATCCTCATCGGCTTTTCACTGTGGCTGGCGATTTTCCCGCTTCACACCTGGTTGCCTATGCTCGCCGAGAAAGCTCATCCCTGGGTGTTTAGCTTTGTTTTCCTAATGCAACAGAGCGTTCTGAGCATTTTCTTACTAAAAGTTTTAGACCAGTTTGCCTGGCTGAGGAATCTGACCGGAATTTTCCCCGCGATCCAGTGGGCGGGTGTTGTCACACTCTTAGCGGGAGGACTGCTGGCATCCATGCAGACCAAAGTCAACCGCATCCTGGCGTATCTGGTTCTGCTTGAGACGGGATATTCTGTTTTAGCAATCGGCTTGGTCGGTCAGGGAGGCGGAGACGCGCTGGCGCTTGGCATCTTGCCCCGTGCCCTTGCCTATTGGCAGTGGGCGTACACATTCAGTTCCATTCAGCAAATTGCGCCTGAAATTGATGGTAGTTTTTCGTCCCTGCGTGGTTTGATCAGGAGGCTGCCCTTCCACAGCATGTCTTTGATTTTCAGTTTGCTTGGTTTGCTCGGTCTGCCTGCCTTTGGGCTCTTCCCCTCCAAGCGCTTGCTCTGGAACAGCGGCGCGGGTCTCACATATCGTTACACTCCCCTGCTCGCATTGGGAGTGGCGGGAATGGCGTTATTCATCCTGCGCCTGATGCACACCCTTCTCACCACCGATTCTCAGACCTCGGTGTCTGCCACGCCAAATATCGTGAAAGAATCCTTGTGGCAGATAATCGTTCTCTGCATTATCACGCTGTTATCGCTGCTCATGGGGTTGCTTCCCCATGTGTTCTTGAATCCATTCTTGGGGCTGTTGGAACCCTTCAACCACCTCCTGCCGCCCAATTAGAATGGGGTAACAATGTATAATCACATCAGCTTCCACTGAAAGGTGAATTATGGACGACTATTCTGGATTTGAACAACTTGAGAAGCGTGTCGAGTGGCTCGACAACGAACGACGCAATGACAAAACCAATCTGGCTTCTCTTCAAAATCGCTTGACCCAGCTGGAGGGTGAGAATCTTAATCTGCGCAAACAAATTAAAGAACTTGAAATGCTGATTGCAAAGAACACGAACCAAATCGCGACGCTGGACAGGTATGACAATCGCATTGATCGGTTGAATATTGACCTGACCAAACAGATTCGGGATGTCAACGAACGGGCTGAACTCAACCTGAATGAAGCGCTTAAACGCACAAAACTCGAAATTGAGGCAACCCGGAAATCTGTAACAGAGATCTTCCCCTTCACAGAAGAGTTGGAACCAATTCGAACCGAAATGCGCACCTATAAAGTTGAAGACGCGCGGCTTTCACGCCTGATTGAAGAGCTAAAAGTGAAAATTCTTGAGGTCGGTCGCTTCGACGAAGACTACCGCCGTTCCCTGCACTTGTTGGAGGAAAACCGCCGCCAGGAAGCCAAACGCCTGACCGATCTGCAGGGAGAAGTCGCTTCAGTGCGCAAACGCCTCGAAGAGACCCGCAGCCGCTTTGACAGTTTCAGCGACAGTTTCCGCACACTCGATACCCGCATCGCTGAATTGCAGACCTTCGAAAAAGATCGCAAGCAAGCCCAATCTGTCTTCATCGAGAAAGTTAATAATTCCCTGGTCGACAAGGATAAGACCTTTGCAGCCTGGGAGAAACGTTTCACTGAGATCGATAAAGTCAACCTCAATCTGAACAAACAAGTGGAGGATCTGGAGGTTGCCCGCCAGGCTGTCGGCAAAGCCGTCAGCAATGTGGACGAAGTGACACAGCGTTTTGAACGCAGAATTAACGAAATTAGCGAGTTCCAGAGATTGAACGATGAACGTTTCCGACAGGAATGGACGGGCTTCAAGTCCGACGACGTCAAACGCTGGACGAATTACATGCTTTCCCAGGAAGAACAGAGCCGCGAGAACGCCCAGCAGTTCAAAGAACTGACCACTCAATTGCAGGAACTCGACGACCTCTCCTCCTCTTTGCGCGAGCAACTCGACGTCCTTAGCAAGAGCACCATGCGCCACGTGCGATCAATCCTGATGGCTTATCAAGATTCCATCCAGGAGATTACGCCTGGTTTCGATAAAAAGACTGGATAAGCATGCACATCGTCGGTACTGCTGGTCATGTTGATCATGGGAAGTCGACCCTGATCTCAGCATTAACCGGCACCAATCCGGACCGATTAAAGGAAGAAATCGAACGCGAGATGACCATCGATCTTGGTTTTGCGTCCATGGCGCTGCCTGGGGGCGAGACCATTGGCATCATCGACGTGCCCGGACATCGCGACTTTGTGGGCAATATGCTCTCCGGCATCGGCGGAATTGATGCTGTCCTCCTGGTGATTGCGGCTAATGAAGGCGTCAGCGCCCAAACCCGTGAACACCTCGCAATTTTGGACTTACTGGAAATCTCACGTGGGTTGATCGTTTTGACCAAGTGCGATCTGGTGAAGGATCGTGAATGGCTGGAATTGGTGGAGCTTGAAGCCCAGGAGTTGGTGGAAGGCACCAGCCTGGAAAATGCCCCTGTTGTGCACGTTTCAGCCCAAACTTGCGAGGGTCTGGACGAACTAAAGCGCGAACTCGCTGAAATATTAGCCGAAATTCCCGCAAAGCGCGATCTCAACCGCCCGCGCCTGCCTGTGGACCGTGTCTTCACGCTTTCAGGTTTTGGTACAGTCGTGACTGGCACCTTGCTGGATGGCAGTTTCTCGCTGGGGGATGAGGTTGTCTGCTTACCCGCTGGAAAGACTGGTCGCATCCGTGGTTTGCAGAACCATAATCGGAAACTTCAAAAAGTCACTCCTGGCTACCGCACCGCCATCAACTTGAACAATCTCTCAACTGAAGATATTAATCGCGGGGATGTAATTGCCCTGCCTGGCACGATTACTCCGACCACCAGGTTGGATGCCTCAATCCGGCTGATCCGCGATGCTATTGTAGAAGTCAGGCACAACATGATTCTGAAGGTTTTTGCAGGCGCGAGCGAAACCCAGGCACGCCTACGCCTGCTGGGAGTGGAAACCCTGGCACCTGGCGAGGAAGGTTTCGTACAGCTCGAACTCGAGGAACCCCTGGTTGTCGTCCGCGGCGATCACTACGTGCTTCGACTGCCCTCCCCCGCCGCCACGATCGGTGGGGGTGTCATCCTCGATACCCAACCCACTCGCCGTTACCGCCGATTTGACGAAGTGACGCTCACGCGCCTGGAGCAGCTGCGCGTGGGTAAACGGGCAGATCTGGTCATGCAAGCTCTCGATAGGTTGACCGTAACCACTCTCTCCGCCCTCACTACCTACACATCCCTGCCCGTTTCGGAGCTCGAGAGTCAGTTGACCGAACTTGTAGATACAGGTGAAGTCATCTTCCTCACCAGGCACCCTAATGCTGCAAAAACGATTCTGATTTCCCGGCAGAACTGGCACTCTGTAAGCAAAAAAATCCTGGAAACAATCACCGAGTTCCACCTGAGTAACCCTCTCAAAGCAGGCATCAGTCGCGAGCAGCTACGGTCCGGTTTGAAATTAACTCAGGATCAATTTGACCTCGTTTTGGGGATGTTGAGTCAGCAAGACGTGTTGAGGGAACGTGGCACGCTGGTCTGGACTGCCAGTCACACCATCCTACTCACGCCCCAGCAGGAAGCCCAGTCGGCATCTTTCCTTTCAAAATTCAAAGAATCACCCTTCTCACCGCCTGATGTTGCAGAAGCGGAAACTGAGATTGGCATTGACCTTTTAGAAGGGCTGATCGCGATGGACAGGCTCGTGCGCGTTTCAGACGCTGTGCTTTTTCTTCCAGAAACGATCGGGGTTATGAAATCCTGGGTTCAGGAAGCAGTTCAAGCCAAAGGAAGCGTGTCGCTGGGGCAATTCAGAGACCATTTTCAGACAAGTCGCAAATATGCGGCTGCTTTTCTGGAATATCTTGATTCGATTGGGTATACTCTAAGGAAAGGGGACGTCCGCGTCCTGAGAACAACAAACACATAAAAAAGGAGAAGATATGGGTTTTAAAGTTTTGATCACAGACGGATTGGAAAAAGAAGGCATCGATATCATCAATGCTGCCGCTGAAGCAGTCAACAAAAAGGGCATCGAACCCGAAGAATTACTGCAAATCATCGGGGAATACGACGGTCTGATTGTTCGTGGACGAACCAAAGTCACCAGGGAAGTATTTGAAGCCGCAAAGAAACTCAAGGCGGTTGGTCGAGCAGGCGTAGGTGTGGATAACATCGATCTGCAGGCAGCCAAAGATCATGGCGTAACGGTTGTGAATGCCCCCGTTGCCACCACTATTGCAGTCGCTGAGCTTGGATTTGGCATGATGCTGGCGCTTGTGCGCGACATTCCCCACACAGACGCGGAAATGAAGCACGACAAGTGGACCAAAAAAGACTACATGGGACATGAATTAAATGGCAAGACCCTGGGTGTCGTCGGCTACGGCAATATCGGCAGTACGATCGGTAAATACGCCCAGGCACTCGGCATGAAAGTCCTCTGCTACGATCCTCTCCGCAATCCAGATGATATGCGTGCCACTGGCGCAGAGCCAGTGCAACTGGACGATATTTACGCGCGCGCTGACATTATCACATTCCATGTGCCGTTGATCCCCGAAACAAAACATATGGTCAACGACGAAACTTTCGCGAAAATGAAAGACGGCGTTCTGCTTGTGAATGTTGCCCGCGGTGGCATCATCGAAGAAGCCGCGCTTCTACGCGCGCTCGAAAGCGGAAAAGTGGCTGGAGCCGCACTGGACGTCTACGAAAAGGAACCTCCAGTGGACTGGACTCTTGCTGAACATCCCAGGATCATCGCGGTGCCCCATGTTGGCGGTCAAACCGAAGAAGCCCAGTTGCGTGTCGCGGGCGATATCGCCAGCGAAGTTATGAATGTACTCCAGGGCAACAAGTTACGCTGGAAGATCTGCTAATCCGCACGGTTTTCATCAATATAGTTGACTCAAATCTGGCACTTTGAAGTGCCAGATTTGTTTTTTCGATCTGGCCTGGAACAGGTTTTTGTACAACCCTTCTTTGACTTTTTATTTGGAATGATTATAATTAAGCTATGAATAAGATGACCGAGATTCAAGAAGACAAACTTCTCGCGCTTTTCGCAAAAAGTGGACTTCGAAACACGTCTCAAAGACGGGATATCTATCAATATCTCATCAGTACCCCAACCCATCCAACTGCCAAGCAAATCTTCGAGCAGCTCAAGCCAAATCATCCCACGCTTTCATTAGCCACAGTTTACAACACCCTGGATTTGCTGGTTGGGGCTGGTCTGATCACCACTCTCGGTGAGATTGGCGACAATCAGGTGCACTTCGACGGCGAGACTGGTGCTCACATCAACATAGCCTGTACCGTGTGTTACAAAATCGTCGATTTACCCATCGAAGACTCAGGTCTTTTTGACTCGCAAATCCAAAACTCAGGATATCTCATTCACGGTTCACGCGTCGTCTACTACGGGACTTGTCCCGATTGTCAACTCAAACACAATCAGAAATCAAAGGAGCTTTTCACTAATGGAAACTAACGAAACTTTTTCAATGCCCCGCATCGGCGATCGCGCCCCCGAATTCAAAGCCGTCACCACCCAGGGTAACATCAATTTCCCAGCGGATTATGCTGGCAGCTGGGTCATTTTGTTCAGCCATCCCGCTGACTTCACCCCGGTTTGCACCTCCGAGTTCGTCACATTCGCCTCTATGCAGGATCAATTCCTGAAAGTCAACACCAAGCTTGTTGGTCTCTCGGTGGACGGGCTCTACAGCCACATCGCCTGGTTGCGCACCATCAAAGAAAAGATCGAATTCAACGGTCACAAAGACGTGGAAGTCACCTTCCCCTTGATCGAAGACATCAAGATGGATGTCGCGCACAAGTACGGCATGATCCACCCCAACGATGCCACCACCAAAGCCGTTCGCGCAGTATTCGTGATCGATCCCAAGGGAATTGTGCGCGCAATGATCTATTATCCCCTTTCCACTGGTCGCAACTTCGACGAGCTCTACCGCCTGATTCTTGCTCTCCAGACTGCGGATGAATTCGGCGTTGCCACCCCTGCCGACTGGCGCCCTGGTCACGATGTGATCGTGCCGACCGCTGGTTCTTGCGGCGTTGCCAAAGAACGTATGGCAACTGACAAATCAGAAATGAACTGCCAGGATTGGTTCTTCTGCCTGAAGAAACTGGACAAAGAAACCGTCCTCAGTAAGATTGTTAAAGAATAGTTCTTTACTGGGGGAAATCACAACCACCCGCTATGCGGGTGGTTGTTTGACTTAATAGTCATACGAGATCGCTTGAATTAAAACTTAACACAACAAGGCTGGAGCCAACCCTCCAGCCTTGTTTGTGCGATCTTGGATTCTAAATCTTTGTATTTTTGATGAATGGTTGTATAATCGAAACAAGTTACCCTGATTATTAAATTGACAAAACAATGTTGGTAGAAAAGGTGGTGTAAAGACAGAATCCACTGTGCCAAATCTCGTAATGCATATCTCTGCGTTCAGATTGCTTTATTGCAACCAATAGTATCCGACTTATTCTTTTTGGAGGTAATCCATGAACCAAAAGCCTGTTTTCCTTAAAATCTTCACCATTTTTCTTGTTGTAACCTTTCTCCTCTCCCCCAATTTTTTGAGTGCTGAACCGGCCAGTGGCCAAACTACGCGCACTGGAGCTTGGGTGGATTCAGTTGAGTTTAACGTAGTGAATGGGAATGACGCCATCAACAGCATTCGTGAAGGCGATATTGATATGTACTTTTCAGGCCTGTCATCCAATCAGTACACTGAAAGTATCCAAACTGATCCTTCACTTGATATTAGCACCAATGACGGGCCTTACTTCGAATTTACTATCAATCCCGCAGTCTTTTATGATAAGAATCGCGTCAATCCGTTCGCGGTGCCTGAGATTAGAGAAGCCCTGAATTGGTTGATTGACCGGGATCAGGTTAACCAATCGGTCTATAATGGGATTGCTCTCTCAAAGTTCTTCCCAATTGTTACTCAAGGACCAGTTTACCAGCATTACGCGAGCAAAGTTGCAGAACTTGAAGCAACCTACGCCTACAATCCTACCCTCGCCGAGTCCATCATTACGACCGAAATGCTGGCATTAGGCGCTTACAAGTCAGGCGGTATCTGGCATTACCTTGGCAACCCGGTGACGATCACACTGCTAATTCGCAATGATTCGGATGGAACCCGCTTGCCCCAGGGCAATTACCTGGCAGATCAACTTGAAATGATTGGATTTGGTACTAATCGCCAGTATGGGAGTTCCGGCGACTTTTACCCTCTCTGGATGAATGGTGACCCCGCAGATGGACTGTGGCATATTTATACAGGCTCTTGGGTTACAGGAGTTATCGATCGGGATGAGGGAGGTGATTTTTTGTTCTTCTTAAGTCCTGATTCTCCTTACAGCTTTTCTCCTCTTTGGCAGGCCTATAACCCTTCCCCTGAATTCAGAAACGCGATGAATGAGCTTGCCAATTCATCCTATGACTCATTGGCAGAAAGGGACTCTTTGTTTGAATTCTGCCTGGAAGAAT
>CAYRYL010000028.1:0-24208 GCA_964428425.1 uncultured Anaerolineaceae bacterium
ATTCCAAAAGGCGAACAATATGCTAAAATTTAGCCACGCATTCCCAATTTATCTTCTTCCTGGAGGATCATATGAGCCCTAAATCGATCAAGACGTTGTCCGCAATCCTGATAGTCCTTGTCTTATTGACCTTATCCTGCGAATTTTCTTTTGATGTTGGCGGTAAGAAAGATGGCACAACAACACCGGAAATTCAGCAAGTAACCTCTGCACCAGCAGAATCGGTTGTTGAACCAACGCAATCACCAACCGAAGCTCCCCCAGTAGCTCCTACTGCCATTCCACCCACAGCTGTTCCAACCCAACCGCCAATGCCTACGGATGAGCCAATTGCACAGTCGGAACCCTACTACACAGAGGAGTTTGATTACGTTCCAGATAACTGGTATTACGAGGTCTTGGTTGGTAACGAGGATAAGGCCGATATATCAGTTGCTGACGGCAAGTTGACTTTCACCATTGAAGATTACGACACCTATGCTTATGTGTTTTATGAAGATTACACCTATACTAACGTCTACATAGAAGCTTCCACAATCAACAGAGGCAGTAATGACAATATGGTGACGCTCGTCTGCCGTTACTCAGACAGTGGCTTCTATGAAGTCAACATCACAAATGGTGGCCTGTACGATATCTATGCTTATGTTGAAGCGATGGACATGGGTTATATACGCCTGTACAATGGTGGTTCAAGAAACATCAACATGGGAATGAAGAGCAATACCTTTGCCATGAGCTGCGAAGGCAATGAGATCAAGCTCTGGGTTAACGGCGTGCTGGAGCGCACAGTTGAAGACAATAAATACGGCCTTCCGGAAGGTTTGATCGGGGTAGGTGTGTCCTCCTTTGACGCCACACCGGTTATTGTTGCTTTTGATTATGTTTACATCGATGTACCCTAAACCCTGATATCCACTGTACCCAAAAGGAGACCATGCTGATGGTCTCCTTTTTGTGGGCGCGGATGCGACTTATTTGTGAATTACCCTCCAAGTATCCCGGTCGTAAAAAATCTCAACTCTGAGATCATACTCGCAATCGCTCACTGTAAAAACAACCTTTAGCGGTTCAAGCTCCAAGGTATGCCAGCAAGCATGGCTCAGCCATGGATTCTGCTGTCTGAAAGCTGCCATTTCCCGCATCACTCGCTCGCTGGTGTGATCTTGCTCTTCTTCCCAATCCATCGCTGGGCGTGCTTCGTCAAAACCAAGCGCGTTATTGGCATGGATTGACTGACACTGCGAGAGTTCCCGCTCGCTGCCATAATACACAATCGGTGCGCCTGGCATCAGGTAGAGCAGCCTTAGCGCTGCTTGCTGGGCGGGAACAGACCCCTGCGAGGTAAAGAAAAAGCGGTTCATGTCGTGATTGTCAATAAAGGCCGGGCGAGAAAATTCAAGCGGGTAAGCAGCCCAATAATTCTCCAGGTATCCAGCCAGTTGGTTTAAAGACCAATGCCTGGTGGCAAAAGTTTCCCTGAGAGCCTGGCAGGTGAGGAAGTCGAGCGTGCCGTGCATGCTCCCGGCAAAGGTGATCTGCTCATCTGCCGGCGCGACAATTTCGCCAAAGGTCCAGCAGTCTGGATTGACTTCCTGGCAGGCTTGCTGGAATTCCACCCAAAACTCCCGCGCAGGTCCGTTGGCAAAATCCAACCGGTAACCATCCGCCCCAAACTGCAGCCAATAACGGGCAACTTCCAGCAGATGAGCCCTGGCAGGGCTGCCCGGCTCCAGGTTGAAGCAGGGCATTTCAGGCACATCGTAAAAGCTCTCATACTCAGGGAAGTTTTTCCATTTGAACCAGGATATGGCGTCTTTATCGCCTGCCAGCGCAGCCTGGAAACGTTCGTGCTGGTTGGAGCAGTGGTTGGCAACAAAATCCAGCAAGACGCGCAAACCTTTCGCGTGCGCCAGACCCAGCAATTCGCGCAGATCAGCCTCTGTCCCCATCCGCGGTTCGATGCGGAAGTAGTCCGTGATGTCGTAGCCATGATGAGTGGGGCTGGCGAAGATGGGCGAAAGCCAAAGCGTATTAAAACCCAGGTCTTTGATGTAATCCAACTTTTCGATAACACCCCGCAGGGTCCCCCCGAACGGCTTCATCAGGTCGGAAGTTTGCAGCCACTGTTTACCCTTACCTGGGTTGAAGCGATCCACGAACACCTGGTAGATTACCGCCTCTTCTGACCACTCTGGCGGTTGGGTATTCCCGCTGATCCTGAGCCTGAAGACTGTCCCGTCAGCATCTGTTGCGGCTTGATTGTCTGCAAAGATCCATTTTCCGCCAGGGAGTTCGGCGAAGACCTGGTAAAAAAGTTCACTTGTGTCAGCCAACGCCGGAAATTCTAGCTGCCACTCCCGCAGCCATGCCCAGGTGAGGGTATCCCAGCGCCACTCCCCAGCCTCAAAAACCGCTTTCTGCCAGACCTCCCCACGATCCAGGCTGTATCGCAAAAACACTTTCCGAACTGCCAGGTCCGAACTGCTGATCGCCTTGATTCTGAAGGGTTCACCCGGTTTGGGCAGCCATGGAGACACCCTATAGGCATGGTGCAAACCCCTGTTTTGTTTGATGTGGTGCAAGGAGCCTTTGGTCGGTTGGTCAACATCTCCAAAGAGATGGTCTGGATAAGGGTGAGTTGCCACGAATTACCTCGTAATGAATTTGTAAAAAAATTCTACGCCAATTAGCAGAATATTGGAAGCCAGCTAAAGAGTGATGCTTTACCCCAGTTCGTGATCCATCCTGTATAATTACGCAATGCAGAGGCTGCTATGAGCGAGACTGAATCCGATATTACCCCAAAAATCACGATCAAGAAAAATGGACCTTACAAGGTGGAAGGCAAAGTTCCTTTCATCAAACTCACACAGGTATGTTCGGAATACGGTGAGCCGCTAGAGTGGAAATTCCTCGGCGACCAAACCCCGGATGGCGATTCTTACCTGCTATGCCGTTGCGGCAAATCTGCGAGTTACCCATTTTGTGACGGCACGCACAAAGCTGGCTTCGATGGCACCGAAACCGCCCGCACCGATCGCGTTTCTCTGAGGGTTTTTACCTATAAAGGTCCAGGATTAACGGTCAAAAAAGACTCATCGCTCTGTATGCAATCCGGTTTCTGTGTTTTGCGGGACACCTCTGTTTCAGAGCTCACCTATGGCTCCATTGACCCTGTCAAGCGAGATCGAGCCATAAAAATGGTTCATGATTGCCCTGCGAGTTCGCTAACCTGCCGCCTGCCGCAAGACCCCGAACACGATTTTGAGCCAGATCTCCCGGTTCAAATCGCTGAGACGATTGAAATCACCTCGTACGGTCCCATTCGAGCGCCAATATGGGTGATGGGCTACCTGCCGATTGAACGCTCGGACGGCGTACCCTTTTTGCCCCTCAACCGGGTAACCCTCTGCACCTGCGGCGGCTCGCGCAACAAACCCCTCTGCGACGGCACTCACCGCTTCACGCAGGAAGCCGCCTTGCGTCGTCAAGCTCGCTTGAACAACCAGTAGTCATGGGTTTCCTCGAAAACATCCGCCGTAAACGGACCTACGCCCTCTTCGCCTTTTGGATTGACGAGGCATTTACCTACGATTCCATGGCGGAGCTAAAGGCTTACCAGTTTCTCATTCGCGAACCAGATGAAGACCACTGGAGTCTCTCTCTGCTGGCGTTTACAGAACCCACAAAAATCATGGATCCAGAAGACGCGGCAGTGATAGCCAAACACAAAATGGTTTTCGAAAAACGTGGAAAAAACAAAACCCCCGAGTTGATCCAATCTTATCTGATCGAGCTCATTAAAGACTACTTGCTGCGCGGTCCGCATCGCGAACGCTTTCTGCAAGCAGCCTCACTAAGTATGCGTTTTGCGGATCAACCTATCCTCGCCCTAACTCTCAGAAGCTAAAAACTGCGTTTTACATAAGAACTTTCTTAACTTCTTGCAAAGTTCAGGGCTGAACCTTGCAAAAGACCTGGTTATAAGCGATAGTTAAAGAAAAAATACGGAGATTATTCATGAGTAAGAAAGTCGCGATTATTAGCGGAAGCATCCGCAAAGAAGGTTTTAGCACACAGCTCGCACAAGCCCTACAACCCCTTTTCCCCGAAGGCTACGAGACGGAAATTGTTGAAATTGGGCAATTGCCGCTTTACAACCAGGATTTTGACGCCGCAACGCCCCCCGAAGCCTACACCGAGTTCCGACAGAAACTCGCGGACAAGCATGCCGTGCTTTTTATTACCCCTGAGCATAACCGCACCATTCCCGCCGCCTTGAAAAACGTGCTGGATGTCGGCTCCCGCCCTTATGGTCAATCGGTATGGAATGGCAAACCAGCCGCGGTCATTAGTAACTCTCCAGGGTTGTTGGGCGGCTTCGGCGCGAACCACCATCTGCGCCAGGTGCTGACCTTCTTGAACATGCCCATCCTGCAGCAGCCCGAAGCCTATATTTCCAAAGTAGCGGAGCTTCTCGATGGCAACGGGGGTTTCCATTCCGAAAACACCCGGAAGTTTGCCCAATCCATCGTTGACGCATTCGTGGAACACGTCGATCGTTATTGATTTTTCTTATAAGATGGAAAACCGGAGTGGAACCCCCACTCCGGTTTTATTTGTAGGCCGGGTTGCGAAGTTCAACCCGGTTTTATTTGTAGGCGGGTTGCGTTTCTCAACCCGGTTTTATTTGTAGGCCGGGTTGCGAAGTTCAACCCGGCTTAAATCTTAAGATAGAATCTATCCCATGGACGACGAGATCATTCTCAGTAAGCAACAGGCTCAGCAGGTAATGCTGGCGAGCCTCGGCTTGCGCATTCCGCCCCGCCGAAAAGCTGACAAGGCAGATCTCCTGGCTGCCATCCGCCAAATCCACAACCTGCAGATCGACACAATCAGCGTGGTTGCCCGTGCGCACCAGCATATTCTCTGGTCGCGCCTTGGCGTCTATCAAACAAACTGGCTCGAGGAACTGCACGCAGAAGGTCAGCTGTTTGAATACTTCGCCCACGCGGTCTGCTTGCTGCCAATTGAGGACTACCCGCTATTCCGGGCTCTGATGCAGAAAAGATTCGTAGGCTGGGATAACATCCGCGATTGGGGCGAAAAGAATGCAGACACACTGGAGCAGATTCTGGCTCATATCCATCAAAACGGCGCGGTACGTTCATCGGATTTTGAGAGCAAAGAATCACGCGGAGCATGGTGGGATTGGAAGGTGGAAAAGGTGGCGCTTGAGCACCTCTATTACCGGGGGGATTTGATGATCGCCAGGCGTGAGAGCTTTCAGCGGGTTTACGACCTGCGTGAACGCGTCCTGCCCAGCTGGGATGATGCCCAAACACCAGAATATCACACAGCAGTTAGTGAGTTGATACACAAAGCCATTAAAGCACTCGGGGTTGCCAACATCACCTGGGCTGCCAATTACTTTTACATCAAGAAGGCTGAGGCTGCTGCTGCCATTGAGCAACTCCTGGAAGAAGGCGCTATTTTCCCTGTCAGTATTGAGGGAGTAAAGGGCGGTCCATTTTTTGTCTGCGTCGAAAACGAACAACTGCTGCAACAAGCTCTGGCAGGTCAGTTGCCAGCCAGCCACACGACTATCCTTTCTCCGTTCGACCCGCTGGTTAGTGACCGCGGTCGCGCGCGAGACCTTTTCGATTTCGATTATTCGATCGAGTGTTACACGCCTGCTCCCAAACGCAAATATGGCTATTTCATTCTGCCGATTTTGCACCAGGGGCAGCTCGTGGGAAGGCTGGATGCCAAAGCCTGGCGGAAAGAGGGACGCTTGCAAGTTATCAGTCTCTTTTTGGAACCCGGCGTTCGCGTCAGCGCAAGCCTGACCAAAGCCCTGGCGAAGACCCTGCGAGAGTATGCAAACTGGCAAGGCTTGAGCAGCGTCGTGATCGACCGGGCAGACTCGGAAAAGCTGCGATTGGGGCTGTTGGCTCTCCTGCAAGCAGGCTAGCCTTGTTCATGGAAAACGAGCTTGTTGGACTCGTGATATCATCGTGGCATGGAGCAAAAGAACGAATCCTGGATGGCAGATTCCAATCCATTAGCTGAAAAAATCGCCGATCAACAAGCGGAAACCAACCCTGAAGGTAAGCAAGGGCTTTGGGAACGCATCCTGAGCCTGGGGCTTGAACCTGTCGTGATGCGCAGTCTGACATTGGTCGCAACAGCGGTCATGATGGCGTTGGTGGTGTGGGTGATGAATAAATATTACATCAGCGCGGAAGGTCAAAGAGCCGCGGAGTTGAAAGCTGGTGCGGCAACGCAATCAGCGCCATCCGACTCACAAGTGTTCCTTTTGCAGGCTGCAGCACCAGCGGTGGAAAGTGAAGCGATCCGGCGAAATTTGAACCCGGATACGGTCCTGCCAATGCGTGCCCGCACAGAGATCGAAAGGTACACCGTACAGGCAGGCGACAATCTTTTCTCTATCGCAAAACGCTTCAATCTCCAGCCAGAAACCGTGCTCTGGAGCAATCGTTACGTTCTCGGAGATGACCCACACTTCATCTACCCGGGTCAGCAACTACTGATTTCACCTGTAGATGGCACACTCCACCGCTGGACTGCTGGTGAAGGCTTGAATGGCGTGGCGGAGTATTATCAGGTTACGCCTGATGTGATTGTTAACTTTGCCGGGAATCACCTCTCTGCTGATACTTTGGGTGATTACTCCTCTCCAAACATCACCCCGGGTACCATGCTGGTAGTTCCGGGTGGCAAGGGCGAATTTACCGACTGGCGCACGCCGCGCATCACCCGCGAAGAACCAGCAACGGCAGTCAACGTGGGGGCTGGAGCCTGCACAGGAAGCTACGACGGCGTAATAGGAACGCTCAACTTCCGCTGGCCTGTGGAAGACCCCGTTCTTTCAGGCTACGATTATGTCCCTTCGGCGAACCATCTCGGCATTGATCTGAGAGGGGAGATGGGCGATCCGGTCAAGGTGGTCGATAACGGAGTCGTGGTGTATGCTGGCTGGAACGACTGGGGCTATGGCAATATGGTTGTTGTGGACCACGGCTCGGGCTGGCAATCGCTGTATGCCCACCTGGCTGAGGTGGATGTGGTCTGTGGGCAGGAAGTTTATGCCGGCGACAAACTTGGCAGCATGGGCGATACCGGTGAAGCGGATGGCGTGCATCTGCACTTCGAACTGCGTAGCGACGAATATGGTCGCGTTAACCCTTGGAATTTCCTGCAATGAGACCCCGCAACCTACTCTTGCTGCTTCTGAGCTTGTTATTGCTTTCATCATGCATAGTGAATGCAGTCGCGCCGAGCCCAACCGCCTCGCTGCCACCAGCGACGCAAACTCCGAGCCCAACACCAACTGCAACTGCAACGCCTGAGCCTACCAACACATGCACTCCCACCCCAAGCCCGACACCAGTGCCCCCAACTCCGACACTAACGCTTAAACAACAACGCGAAGCAAATCTTTACCAGGCAAGCCTGCACTACCTGGCTGATACGGCTGAAGAAGCCGAGTTGGTATCCCGTGAAATTGATTTCGCCTCCGGACCGCATGAGTCGGCCGATAATGCCTGTGGACCGCTGACAGTCGCGATACTGCGGGATGGCGGCTATTTACCTGAAGATGCCAACCCGCACGAGATGTGGCTGCTCTGCCCCCGCGAAGAGAACCCTGAATGCCACGGTCTTGACATCTTGGATAAACAATTCTTTCCACGCTCAGATTACGACTATTTCCACATTGAAGAGAGTGTCGGCAGCTACGACTGGGCAAAGAATCCGCTCCAACCTGGAGACTGGCTTTACCTGTTCGTCCGAAAAGGGATCTCCAAATATAACGGCTTCGACCATATGCTGGTGGTGACCAGGGTGGATGATCGTGGACGAGCTTACAGCGTGACAAATGTCAACAAAGGGGATGGTTTTGTAATCCAGGAGGAATTGCTCTACGACCCACGGCAGGCAGGATTGGGTTTGTTTGCGGAGCTGACCAACGACAAATTGCGGAAAGAACTCGGCATGACCGGTACCGCCGGTTTCCTTTTGATCCGAGCAAAAGCGAATTCACTTCCTTAAAACCCCAATCGTTGTACTAATTAAACAAAATGATTTTGTTTTACATATAATTGTGGAATAAATAAAACTTAAAAAAACAACCACAGGAGAATTATGGAAGAAAAAGATCTAAGCCTCCGTATCTGGGACCTGCTTCGCGACGCCTCTGTCAACACCGAATTCATGATGACCGAGTTCAGCTCGAAAAACAAACTTTCTCGTCTGCAAGGTCGCACAATGCTTCAAATCTTCATCCAGGAACAGGTCAGGCTAAGCGACCTGGCGGAAATCATGGGCATGAACCCTGGCAATCTAAGCCGGGTCTGCCAATCCCTTGAGGATGACACCCTACTGCAACGAAACCGCAGTACGGAAGACCGCCGGGTATGGACAATCTCTTTGACCGAAAAAGGTCATAATGTGATCCGGGGAATTGTGAACGGGATCGAAGAGTCCTTCAAGAAGTTCTTGCAAGATCATTCCGCCGAGGAATTGGATCAGTTGGTCAGTTTATGGACTGATTACAACCACTATTTTAACCAGGCTCGCCTGGACTACCTCGCTAAAAAGAGCAGGAACCCATTTTAATAACGCTAAACAAGCTCGACCCAAGACCCCACTCAAAAAGTGGGGTCTTGTTTATTATGGACTGCCCCACACATCTTGAGCGTGCTACAATTAAGGTATGGATCCCGCAGATCTGACTGACCCACGCCCTTCACCCATTGCTGGAAGCTGGTACCCTGGCAAGCCAGAGGTGTTGCGCAATACTATCGAAAGATATTTGGAAGTAGCGATCTTACCTGAGTTCGAGGGGCAACCAGTGGGGCTGATCGTCCCCCATGCAGGCTATGTTTATTCCGGTCTGAATGCGGCGCATGCCTTCAAAGCTATCCAGAGCAGACATTTTACGCGCGTTATCGTTATTTCCCCTTCCCACCAGCCTTATCAGCAACCCCTGTTGACCACAGGTCACGACGCTTACGCTACACCGTTCGGACTTGTGCCGGTGGATCGTGAAGCCCTCATCACACTTGACGCATTTTTGAGAGAAGATGGCGGACCCGAGCTTTCTTTGATACGAAAAGACCAGGAACACTCGCTCGAAATTGAATTGCCATTCTTGCAGACGGTCCTGCCAGGTGGGTTCAAGCTCACTCCGCTGATGATGGTAGACCAGTCCGCATCGTTGGTTCGCCTGTTATCTTCTGCCTTGGTCAAGCTCATCCGCAACTTCCCGCTGGAGGAGCCAACGCTTTTGGTGGCGTCGAGTGATTTATCGCACTTTTACTCAGAGCGGGTTGCTAACTGTCTGGATGGAAATCTTGCCCAGGCCGTGCGGGAATTTGACCTTGAAACGTTCTATCAACATAAGCAACGCGGCGAAATGGAAGCCTGCGGGCTTGCCCCCATGGCAGCTGTGCTGCAAACTTGCCATCTGCTTGGAGCAGACCAAGTGACCATTGCCGATTACCGAACATCTGCCGCGGTAACGGGAGATAAATCCAGCGTTGTAGGTTATCTTTCGGCTGTTATTTCGACTGGAAGGGCTTAAACACATGATTAAACGGCATTGGAGGATTATTGCGGGTTTGTTGGCGCTCATACTGGTTGCGCTCAACCTTGGAGGTTGCCAGAAACCGCTGCAAGGACGTCCAACCGCCCTGCCCACACAGCTGCCGACCGCCAGCATCACCCCCACGCCTTCGCAGACTCCCACACAACTACCCACGGTCACCATGACCCCCACAGCCACCGCGACCCCCACCGACACACCTGTTCCAACCCCCACGAGCACCTCCACCCCCACCCCCATCCCCACCCGGCTGGCGACGCTTTTCCCCCTGACTGCCGGCGGGCAGACAACCGTGGACTATGGCTATGAATACATCACCCGTAAAGACAATCGCGAAGATGGCAGCTTGCGCAATTTGAGCGCCATGGTTAGCTTCCAGCTCATGGACCGCGGCATCCACAGCGAGACGGTCAAGATCCTTGGGGAGGATGTGACCGTTTATTATCTGCGGGTCAGGCACGTTTTCGATGAAACCAACCTGGAAGTCAAACTGGTGTTGACCGGGTTATTCGGACAGAACATCCCAATTGCCGGCATGCCGGCAGATGGCTCTTCCTATATCAGCCTGCGCACACAAAATTCTGATCAACTCTTTGAACCCTGGAAGATGCACCAGGACTGGAGTTTGCCCTTGGATCAACGTGCGCCTCTCTTTGAGACCGTGCGCCTGCCTGACTTTGAAACGACCTTGCGCAATCTCCCCGACCAGGTGATCGTTCTGGCGGACCATCCTATCATCCTTGATCCAAACGGTTGGACCCAAATCTACATCGATATGGATCGGGTGAGTGCAACTGCCGCCCGTTTCCTACCCTTCTTCAACTTTAACGAGTTTGACCAGATGACCGGGCAAAGCACCCAGGCAAACGTCTGGATGGATTACCTGGTCAACAACACGGATATCCCCAACAATCAGTACAATCGGATGTACTTCGCCGCTGATTTCCTGGTAATCATCACCCCCTGATGGCAGGCTGCGCGTGAAACCTTACGCCGATGTCAGCATCAATCTGGCACAGATAGACAAAAGCTACCACTACCTGGCTCCGCAAGAGCTTGGCGAGGCGCTCCAGCCCGGCTGCCTGGTGGCAGTGCCCTTTGGCAAGCAGGTCGTGCAGGGCGTGGTGCTGAGCTTGCTGGATGAAAGCGATGTAAAAGGACTTCTGCCAATCCAGGCAATCCTATCCGAAGAAACCGTCCTGACCGAAACGCAATTGAACCTGGCGAAGTGGATGGCAAAAGCCTGGTATGCGCCCTTGGGAGCCTGTATCAACCTGATGATCCCGGTCGGATTCTCGCGCCGGGCGGACATTGTCGCCACGCTCATATTACAGGAAGGGTTTGACGAAAGTGCGCTCAAGCCCGTGCAAAAACGCCTCCTAAAACTGTTAAAGGATCGCGGACCCTTGCGCGGCAGGCAACTGGACCACGCCTTTGGCGAGATCGAGTGGCGCGGCAGCCTGGAAGGTTTGCGCACAGCAGGGCTTGTGCGCACGGGCAACGTTCTGCCACCTCCGGGGATCGCACCGAAAACGCTGCGCACCGCGGCGCTCTCCTTGCCCCCTGCCGAAATTGAAACCCTAACGCTTGAGCAACTCGGGCAAAAGGATGCCACCCGGCAACGGCGGAAAAAAGTGCTGGACTTATTGGCACAGGAAGCTTTCCCGATCGATTTCTCGTGGATCTATGCCGAAACCGGCGCCAGTTATGCCGACCTAAAGTACCTCGCCGAAGCGGGTTTGCTGCACTTTAACGAAACCGAAGTCTGGCGGGACCCCCTGGAGGACATCCAGGTCAAACCGGACGTCATTCCAACCCTCACGGCAGACCAGGAGAAAGTCTGGCAGCAGATCCAACCGGGTTTGGGCCAGCCTGACCAAAAGCCCTATCTGCTACACGGCGTCACTGGCTCAGGCAAGACCGAGATTTACCTGCGGGCAGCGGCAGAAATACTGGCAAGGGGGCGGCAAGTGCTGATGCTGGTGCCGGAAATCGCCATGACCCCCCAAACAGTGCGCCGTTTCATGGCGCGCTTCCCCAACCAGGTCGGGCTGTACCACTCCAAGCTTTCAGACGGCGAACGCTACGATACCTGGCGCAGAGCCCGCAGCGGTGAATTGAAACTGATCGTCGGCTCGCGCAGCGCGCTTTTCGTGCCCTTGCCCAACCTGGGGCTGATCGCAATCGATGAATGTGATCATGACTCGTACGATGAGACCGAGCGTGAACCCTTCTACCATGCCGTGGAGACCGCTGAAGCCCTGACCGGTCTGAGCAAAGCAAACCTGATTTTGGGCAGCGCGACTCCTCGTATCACCCAGTATTTCGACGCGCTTCGCGGCGAAATGAGGCTGCTCAGCCTGCCGAACCGTATATTGGCACATCGTACTGAATTTTCAAAGCCTGGCAATCCGGATGAACTAATCTCGCTGGAGCTGCCAAAAGTGAACGTCGTGGATATGCGTGCGGAACTTCGCGCTGGCAACAGCAGCGTACTTTCCAAGATGCTGCGTGACAAGCTCGCGCTGACGCTCCAGGCTGGTCAGCAGGCAATCCTGTTCCTCAACCGGCGGGGAAAAGCAACTTACGTCTTCTGCCGCCAGTGCGGCTACACGCTGCGCTGCCCCAGGGACGACCAACCATTGGTGCATCACGGGACTGGGCAAACCTTAATCTGCCACTTGTGTGATTACACCCGCCTGATGCCCAAAAAATGCCCTCAGTGCGGCAGCAGCCAGATCCGCCAGTTGGGTTTGGGGACCGAACGCCTCGAAGAAGTGGTGCAAAAGGAATTCCCTGGCGCGCGCCTCCTGCGTTGGGATGCCGACACCACCCGCCACAAGGGCGAGCACGAGCTGATCCTCTCGCATTTCAGCGCGCACCGGGCAGATATCCTGATAGGCACGCAAATGCTTGCCAAAGGGCTGGATTTGCCGCTCGTGACGCTGGTTGGGATCGTGCTGGCAGAGGTTGGCTTGAACCTGCCCGATTATCGCGCCGCTGAACGCAGCTTCCAGGTGCTCACGCAGGTGGCTGGTCGAGCTGGGAGAAGCCCACTGGGCGGGCAGGTGGTTTTGCAAACCTATCAGCCTGAGAATTACGTCATCCAGGCAGCTTCGCACCATGATTCCGAGGGTTTCTACCAGCAGGAACTCGAACTGCGCAAAGCGCTGAACTATCCACCTTACTCCCGTTTGATCCGGCTCGAATTCCGGCACACAATCGAGTCCAAGGCACAAAGCGAAGCGCAAAGCATGGCAGACTTGTTAAGAGCTGAAATTTCTGCCCGGCAGATGCGCCAGACCAGCTTAATCGGGCCTGTGCCGGCGTACTATCGCAAGGTCGGCGGGCAGTTCCGCTGGCAGATCATCCTGCGCGGTCCGGATCCCCAGCCTCTGTTGGACGCCCTGCCTCTGCGCGGCTGGCTGGTGCAAGTGGACCCCACTGACCTGCTATAATTAGTATTTGAGCCCGTTTACAGGGTAAAACAGTCCTATTGGAGCCTCTCTATGAACCAACGCCAGGAACTAATCAGTTGGGAGGATGTGCATCGACTGATCGATAACCTCCTGCAGCAGTTTGACCACAAATACAACGTGCTGCTGATGATCACCCGCGGCGGAATGGTGCCGGGAGGGTTCCTGGCTGAAGCCATGGACATCCACAACATCTACACCGCTTCCGTCGACTTTTTTGACCCCCACGAAAGCCCAGGACAGCCCAAATCCCCTTACCTGGCATGGCCAAAATTCCTGCAGTTCCCGGACAATGCTGCCTTAAACGGTGAGCGTGTGCTGATTGTGGACGACGTCTGGGGCTCCGGGCGGACGATCACAGCCGTACGCAAACGCGTGGCAGCAGCTGGCGGATTCCCATCCACCTGTGTCTTGCATTTCAACCCATATCGCAACCTGTTTGATGCCAGTAAACCCGATTATTTTGGCGCGACCACCGATGCCCACATAATTTACCCATGGGAAGTTCAACACGGTTTTCGCAATCCTCTGCTTCCTAATAAGCCCTAGCTGGAGACTCCCATGACCGAGACGCCCATTCAAAAACCTTTGCATTGGTACGACGCCATTACGATAAATATCTACTATTTTGCATTGACGCTACGCAACCAAACCCTGACGCCGCTGATCGTTCCGCTGTTGGTGCAGCAATTTGTTGGAGAAGCCACCAAAGGAACAAGCTATGGCAATTTGCGCCTGGTCTCGCTGATGGTGGCGCTGCTGGTGCAGGCAGTCGCGGGCATGCTCTCGGACCATAACACCTCGCGCTTCGGCAGGCGAAAACCGTTCATCCTGGTCAGCACTTTGTTAGAAATCATCGCTTTTCTCGGTGTGGGCTGGATTGCCGGCAGTATGGATGGAACAGCTGGATACAGAGCGCTCTTTGCGGCGATCGTCTTCTCAATGATCTTCTCCAATATTGGGCACGGCGCAGCCCAGGGACTGATCCCAGACCTGGTCCCGCCTTCTCAGCGAGGCAGATACTCTGGCATCAAAGCTTTCTTCGAATTACCCCTCCCTCTGATTGTCGTGGCTTTCACCATTTCCAGGATGGTCTCCGCGGGTAACCTCTGGGCGGCAATCTTTTCAATGATCGCTGTTTTCGTGGCGGCAACCATCCTGACCATGATGGTCAGGGAAACGCCCTTGAAGCAGCCAGCCAAGCCAATCGATTGGGCGGGCATCCTGCGCCTGGTGGCAATGACCGCGTTATTCACCCTGGTGATTGTGTTGATTGGGGTGGGAGTGCGCTGGCTGGTGCCGCAATTGCTTGCGCTGAAAGGCTCTTTCTCACTGGTGCTAGTGGGGATGGTGGGGGTGGCAGGCATGCTGCTGGCAGTTGCGCTCGGTGTGATCGCCTCTGTAAAGATCAGTCTCGGTGCAGCAGCTGAAAAGCGCCCGAGTTTCACCTGGTGGGTCATCAACCGCCTGGCTTTTTTGGTGGGAGCCAACAACCTTGCCAGCTTTGTGCTGTATTTCATCCAGGAACGTTTTCCGGAACTGCAAGGAAAAGCGGCAGCCCAACCGGCATCCCTGCTGATGATGGTGGTTGGGGTTGCCATCCTGGTGATTTCGATCCCTTCCGGCTGGCTGACCGACAAGTTTGGAGCCAAAAAGTTGTTATTAGCCAGCGGACTGTTGGCAACGCTGGGAACCGTGGTGGTGATTATGTCACGCACCATGCCCGTGATGTTTGCTGGTGGCGTGTTGATTGGGTTGGCTACCGGCGCGTTCTTCTCTTCAAATTGGGCGCTCGGAACTTCGATCGTTCCAAAGGAAGAAGCTGGCCGCTGGCTGGGCATTTCGAACCTGGCTGGGGCAGGAGCCGGTGCCGTCGGGGCATATATTGGCGGACCGATCGGCGACAGTGCCGGATATGTGCTGCTGATGGGACTTTATGGGTTCCTGTTCCTGTTCTCGACGTTGGCACTGATCAATATCAAGCCGCAAGCAGAGGTTTAAGCAAGGGTTCGTCATCGCGAGGAGCGAAGCAACGCGGAGATCTCATCGCTGACTCTGTCATCCTGAGCAACGCGAAGGATCTTATCGTTTGTAATCAGATTCTTCGCAACAGAGGCTCAGAATTACAAAAAATCGTCATCGCGAGGAGCGAAGCGACGTGGCGATCTCATCGCGGACACTGTCGACCGTTGGACAATTCAACTCGCTACGATAACGACACTTCCGCCTGGGAACCTTCAGTGGTTTTCGTGACTTCAATCCGATCGGGGAAGAAATCCTTGAGCTCTTCGATGTGCGTAATGATCAGGATCTTCCGAAAATCCTGGCGGATCAGGTTGATGGCTTCCACCAGGCGCTGGCGTCCCTGCGCATCCTGGTTGCCAAACCCCTCATCAATCACCAGCGTCTGCAGTTTGGCACCAGCTCGTTTTGCCAGCACACGAGAAAGCGCCAGGCGAATGGCGAAATTGATCCTGAAGGCTTCGCCCCCACTGAAAGTTTCGTAATCCCGAACTGATCCGCCGTCGCTGATACTGATATCCAACGTCTCGCGCTTGTCGGCGCGTTTGCCGTCTTTATATTCACGTTGGGTCGGAAAGCTGACGCTCATGGTATGGTCCGAAAGTCGGCTGAGGATGTCATTGGCTTGTTCTTCCAATTCTGGAATCGCCTCTTCTATCAGCATCGCGGGCACGCCGTCTTTGCCAAAGGCTTTTTGGACCTGTTCAAGGTCGCGGATGGCGCGCCTTGTAGCCTCCCCGTCTTTCCGAACAGTGATAAGGTTTTGTTTCTGCTGTTCGATCGTAGCGAGTTGTTGTTTTATCCCGCCAAGGCGCATATGCACCCTGTTGACGGTTACTCTGGCAGTGTTCAAGGCTGCCTGGGTCTGGTCGATATCCGGCAAACCTGCCTGAGCGGCAGCCAGCTCCGCAGCCTTGGCGTCGTATTCAGCCTGGATGCGTCCCTTTTCGGCAAGCGCACTCTGAAGGCTTTCGTTCAGGTCTGCCAGACCAGCCTGAAGCTCCTCCACCGCGCTTTGAGCAGTTTGGAGGCGGTTATAATCATCCACCGCTGGGCGTGCCGCTTCTTCTTCTGCCTTGAGCTGTTGGTGGGCACGTGCGTCATAACCCAGTTCAGCCAATCGCGCTTCTTCTTTGACTATTTTTACCCGGATTTCAGGTAGAAAATTATCCGCTGTTAGGAATGCCTCTGCTTTTGCCAGGTTGAGAGCGCCTTCAGCCTGCCAGGTTTGTTCATTCTTGCGTATGTCCTGTAAGCGCAGATCGATCTTCGCAATCTCGTTTTGGTACTGAAGCAATTCGGTCTTGTATTTCTCAAGATTGCGGCGTGCCTGGCGCAGGGCTTCCTCCTCCGCCTTGGCATCTTCAATCGCTTGCTTGTTGGCGCGGAACTGGTCGCCCAGGGAGGTGCCTTTTTCAGTTAACTCAACACTCAGTTCAACGCGATGCTCCTCCGTGAGGGGCTGCCCGCAAAGGGGGCAAACGGCTTCGGCAACTAGCCCCAACTTTTCAATGCGGTCTTCTAAATCATGCATTCGTGCCCGTAAGCCACCATTCTCCTCGTTGAGGGCTTTCTTGCGGGTGTCAAGGGCAGCCAGCAATCCTTCAAGGTCAGCCGCGTTGGAAATTTCCTGTTTAAGAGTGGCAACGATCGGCGCGATTTCCTGCCGCTGTTGCTCCAGGGTGTTGCTGTCGGCTGCCCCCTGGCGGATGCGAGCTTCTTCCTGGCGCAGGTGCTCAGTCGTGCTGGTGAGACGTTGCCTTTCCATTTCGAGTTGATAACGAAAGGCTTTAAGTTCGCTTTCAATCGGGCGGAATTGTTCTGCCTGTACGTCTACCTGGCGCAAGCGTTCAAGTAGCTGGTTATAGGCATCAAACGCGGCTTTTATCTCAACCGAGCGGGCAAGTGTGCTCTGATGGCCTTGCAGACGGACTACCCGTTCTGATTTCTGCCGTTCAAAGCCCTCAATGCGGCTCTGGGCGGCTGCCAGCTGATTTCCGAGCGCTCTTACAGTCTGCTGCTGCGCGTCCAGTTTCTCTTTTTGCGCCAATTGCTGCTGGTAGCGGGCTGTCTGCAGCTCCACTTCGGCAGATGCTGCCTTGAATTCCTGCTCCGCGGCTTGATGTTCCGCGCGAATAAGCGCTTCCTGGTCCAGTTCAGCCTGGATTTCAGCCCGTTTGCGTTCCTGGACTTCCAGATCCGTTTTAGCATCACGGATACGGCTTTTCGCAAACTCCTGGTACACCTCCCACTGGTCCAGGCCGAGGATGCTCGCGAGGATTTTCTTGCGGTCAGCGGGACGCTGCGTGGCGAAGGAATCGGCTTTCCCTTGCAAAAAGAAAGCGGCATTGACGAAGGTTTCGTAATCCAAGCGCAGGGTATTCTCAATTTTTGCCTGGGTGGCGCGCATATTTTGCTCGGTCAGGATTTTCCAGCCGCCTTGCTCCCCCGCGTTGGGGTTGAGGATCATGAAATCGAGCTGGCTGCCTTTGCCTCGGGTGATGCTGCGCAGAATCCGATAGATCTGGGATTCGTATTCAAAGTCCAGCTGCACTTCCGCCTTGGTTGAGCCAGTGTTGATGATGGCTTCATCCCGCTTTCGCGCTTCGCCATACAGAGCGTACGTGATGGCATCCAGCAGGGAGGACTTCCCCGCGCCGTTCGGACCGGAAATACACGCCAGGTCAAAACCGGTGAAATCTATTTCAACCGGCTTGCGGTAAGAAGTGAATCCGGCAATGCGCAGTTTAATCGGTATCATCGTCACCAAACCCTAATATTTTGTTGTATTCCGTGGTAGTCGCAGGTTTTGGGGTTTCGTCTTTATGGATTTCCTGCCAGAATTTGTCGTCATAACGCCGGGAACGGATGGGAATGGGCATGGGTACACCCCAACCCAACATTAGCACTTCCTCCTTGGGCTGTAGCTTGGCGAGCATGCCGCGCAAGGCGTTGCGTCCCGCCAGGCCGCTCAGCACCGCGTTGATGTCATCCTCGTCTCCAAGAGCACCTGAGATGCGCGTGCCAAGCTGCGACATGACCTCGTCGTAAATTTGCGACGGACGCTGGTCGATGATCAGCAGGGTCACATAATACTTGCGCATCTCGCGCGCGATGGTGCTAAAAATGGTCTGCGAAGCCATTTCGCGATTGAGGAGCTTGTGGGCTTCCTCGACCACCACAACCAGCGGACGGGGTTCCTTCTTTTTGTCTTTGTGGAACTGGCTGGTGGCAGCTTCCCAGCTGTCGCGGATTTTGCGCGTGATCAGGTTGGTGACCAGGAGGTAATCAAGCTCAGAATCGTGCCGCCCAAAAGAGAGCACCACATGCCGCCCTTCCTGGAGATTGTTGATGATCTCCGCCAGACCGTTGCTCGCGGGGCTGTTCACCAGGTAGGGGCGGTTCATCAGGCGGCTGAGTTTGCTGCGCAAGCCTTCCGCTGCCCCAACATGGATACCTGCCTCATTCGCCCAGGCTTCCACGCTGTCGGCTGCGGGACGGCGCTTGCCATCCTCATCCTCTTCCGTTGCTTTTCCGCGCATCGCCATGAAGGCGGTAAACCAATCCTCCCCAAAACTGGTTTGCAAAGCATCCAGCGTGGCAGCCGTCGTTTCCTTGAGGTTAAGAGACTGGCTGAGCTGCAAGACGTCTTCAGGGGTGATGTCTTTATGGGCAATTTCGAGTTGGAAATCAGCATGAAGAGCGCCAAAATCCGTGCCTGCACCCAACCCCACCAATCTCACGCGTGCCGTAAATTGTTCCTTGAGTCCGCTTACCGGCTTGCCGGTATCGGATGAGGTGCTTGAGGGTCCATACTCGTTGTGCATGTCGAAAATCAGAGTGGAGGCATTGTTGGCGTGGATCAATCCTGCCAGGATCATGCGAGCCAGGAAGGACTTGCCCGAGCCGGTCGTGCCAAAAATTCCGGATGAACGCTGAACAAACTTTTCCAGGTCCAGGCAAACCGCATGCCCCTGTTCGCGCGTCTCGCCGACGCGGAAGATGGTTTTTCCGTTCTCCGTGCCAAAGATCTGGGCTATATCCGAAGCATCTGCCAGTTTGACCGGCGCGTGGTGATCAGGCACGGTCTTGACCGTGATGGGCTTAACTTTCTCAGGTCGGTTTTGTGCCCAGGCGGTATAATCCGGGCTGGTGAGGTCGGGACCTTTATCCAGCATCAGGGCAGGCATGACAGCAGCATTGGTGTAAAGAGTGTTTTTGTTGAGGTACTGCCCCAGGCGAGGGCTGAAACGTTCGCTGTTGAGCTGGCTGGCATAATTGGGATCGACAGCCGCTAATTGAAGGTCGGTCACCAGTCCATAAAAACGCAAGGAACCGCTGTCCATCACCACGAACGCGCCTTCCTGCACCGTTTGTGCCGGCACGGTCAGCTTGACCTGCAGGTTGGCTTCAAGACCGCCCCCGGTTACAAAACCGATGGGAGGGTTGTCGTTGCTGATATCTGCTCGTTGTTCCATGATGGGTTACTCCAATTCCGAAAGCGCGTCCAACACCTGGGTCAGGCGTGGGTAGTCATCCCTAAGCAAGACGATCAATCTCTGGCAGGCAGCCTCATACCAGCCGGGGTTGCCGAGCGAGTCTTGCACACGGCGAGCCTGGCTGAGGTGCGAAACAAGCAGCTCCTCGACCGGCTGGTCCACCAGGCGCAGGATATGGCGCAGGTATGAGATGCCATGGTTGGTAAAGCTTGCCACCTCGCTCGAGTCGCACAGAAAGAGTTGATCCAGGCTCAGCGGTGGACGGGGAGGCAGCTGGTGGTGGATCTGACCACCGTTTTGATAGCCAATTGTGAGCACGTGGATCTCGACCGGCAAATTGCGGTTGTATCGATTGTCGGCGGTGTATTCCCCGGGGATGCTGACCCCCGAAACAAGCTGCCGCACGAGCCCGTCATCATTGATGCTGATGTTGGTGATCAACCCGTAAACCTCGGTCTGATCTTCCAGAGATGCTCTTACCAGCGAACCAAAAGCCGGTGTTTCCAGCTCTTGAACGCGGCAGCCTGCCACAAACTGGCTGTTGTCGGCGCGCAGGAGCTTGCCGATTGGGATCGAACGGGACGAATCGCTCATGATAGTCCTTTCAGGTAGTCTTTATTTGACTGTTGTTGGTGCAGGCGGATTTCGGGATCAAGTTGGCTTTGCAGCATCACTTCGATTTCATCCGCTTCAATCCGCTTGACCACTGCCAGTTCGTGAGAACGATGCAAGAGATACGGATAGGGGTGAGAATCGAGCACCTGGGCTTCCTTGTAGATGACTGCGTGAAGCGTGTCCACCAAGCCCGGCACCTCGCTGACCCACAACGGGAATTCGAGGCGAACCAAGCAGGGCTCCTCTTCGACACTACTGACATTCAGGTAAAAGAATGCCACTGGCAGGCTGTTGGCGGGCTTGCGGGCATTGCGGGTGATGGCCTCGAAGATCGCAGAGCGTTCTCCCGGCTTGCGCAGAATGTCCTGCAAAATAAAACGGTCGCTTAGATTGAGTTCGCGATTATTGGACTCGAGCGGCAGACCCTGGCGTTTACACTGGAAGATTGCCAGCATGCGGCTGAGCATGGCAGAACCGGGTTTGTCGATGTAGCCAGCTGTCACCACTCCGCGCCGCCTCAGATCCTGGTCGATCTCGAAGACTTCCCTTTGGACCTCCTGACCCCGGTCTCCCTGGATGGTGGAGCGGTAAAAGACATCCAGCGGACCGTCCGTGAGAGTGATAACAGGCTCAACATCCTCAGGCGACACTGCTTGGCGGATGAGTTTGCGTTCTGCCAGATCGCGCAGGAGTGCCACTTCATCTTCACCAATCAGAGATCCCTCAGCGGTCTGGATCTGGTCCAGTGCGAGCAACTCGGTCTCAACCTGGATCTCAGGCGGTTCCCCGCTGCCGATATGCGCTTTGATCAAGCCGACGTTGACCACACCAAACTGCAACGCGCGATGCCGGCTGGGAACAATCTGCGAGCCGTCTGCCGCGATCAAGGTGTAACTCTCGGGTGCCTTGGGAAGAAAGTAATGGCTGAGGATCGGTTCGGTGGTCGGTTTTGCCAGGTAGAGATTGGTCAACTGCTGTTCCGCCTCCTCGATTGCGTGGCGCAGCAGTTCAGGATCCGCGGCAGCAGCATTGAGCAGATTTTTTAGATTTCCGGCTCGGGAGGTCAGCTCCGCTTGCCAGGCAGCATATTGGGCTGCAAATTGACCCCGACTGTGTTCTAACTGAGCATAATTTAACGGCATAATCTCCTTGTTGGCAGTACGTCTCCTTATTATATCCAAGCCGGTGAAGCAAATTGGAACAAAAGACCCGCATCTGACGTTAAGTGAACAGATTGATAACTAAATAGGAGAAAAAATGAACAAAAAACACGTATTCACATTTATTGCTTTGCTGTTGGTCGCCACTATCGGACTCTCAGCTTGTACAATGCTGCCAGTGCAGCCAGCCGATGCAACCAACACTTCCCCCCAATCGGTCAACGCTCCGCTTCGCACTTTGAGCGTGACCGGGACCGGTAAGGTAATGCTCGTGCCAGACCTGGCATACATCAACATTGGTGTTCGCAGTGAGGCGTCAGATGTTTCGACTGCTTTAGCATCCAATAACTCGCAGGCAAGCGCAATTTCTGAAGCGATCAAAGCTGCTGGAGTTGACGAAAAAGACCTGCAAACTGCTAACTTCAATGTCTATTCCATCCAGCAATATGACATGAATGGTCAGCCCAGCTACGTCAGCTACGCGGTTGATAACACCCTCTATGTCACCGTGCGCGATCTGACCAAACTGAGCCAGGTCCTGGACGCAGCCTTGGGTGCTGGTGCCAATCAGATCTACGGTATCAATTTCGATCTGGCAAACCGCCAGGCAGCGTTGGACCAGGCTCGAGATCTTGCAATCAAGGACGCCGGTGTAAAAGCGCTGGCAACCGCGGCTACCGCTGGTGTCATATTGGGTCAGATTCAGAACATCAATGTCTCTAACACATCTTATGTGCAGCCCTACTCACCCTACGGTATGGGCGGTGGCGGCGGGGCGATGGATGCCTACTCATCCGTGCCCGTCTCAGCCGGACAGATCGTGGTCACCTACGACGCTAATATCGTCTACGTAATCGAATAAATCTCCACGCCATTTGCTCCCCACAAGACACGTGGAATCAACACCCCGGAAAGAATTTTCCGGGGTGTTTTTTTGTGCATTTCTCAAGTTCATCCGGATTGGGAGAAGTGGCATGATAAAATGAAGTATCCCGAATTGAAGACCGATTAGGGGTTGGCAAAATTCATATCATCCACAGGCGAAAGCCTGATAAAGAAGAGGAGACCTTATGAGTATTCATCCACTTGCAGGCAAACCCGCGCCAATCGAATCCCTGACCAACATACCGCGTTTGATCTCAGCCTATTACACCCAGCATCCCGAACCTGACAATCCTGCCCAGGCAGTTGCTTTTGGTACTTCCGGGCATCGTGGTACGTCCCTAAACGGCAGTTTCAACGATGACCACGTGGCAGCCATTAGCCAGGCGATCTACGAATATCGCCGCGGCGAGGGCATCACCGGACCGCTTTTCATGGGGATGGACAGTCACGGGCTTTCAGAGCCGGCACTCTTTACCGCCATCGAAGTATTCGCGGGTAACGGAATGGAAATCCATATCCACCAGGGGCATCAATACACCCCCACGCCGGTCATCTCGCATGCCATTCTGACCTGGAATGCCAGCCATAAGGGCGTGCAGGCGGACGGGGTCGTCATTTCCCCTTCGCACAACCCTCCCGAAGACGGCGGTTTCAAGTACAACCCGCCCAACGGCGGTCCAGCCGACACGGTCACCACCAAGTGGATCCAGAACCGGGCTAACGAGATCATCGCCAACGATATGTTGGATGTGCGCCGGATGCCGCTGAACAGGGCCATGGCTGCCGATACCACCAAACAGATTGATCTGCTTACCCCTTACATCAAGGACCTCATCAACGTGGTCGATTTGAAGGCGATTGCCGACTCGGGCATCCACATCGGCGTCGATCCGCTGGGCGGCTCGGGTATTGCCTATTGGGAACCGATGGCGGAGATGTACGGGCTCAACCTGGAAGTGGTCAACAAACGCGTTGACCCAACTTTCTCCTTCATGACCCTGGATAGGGACGGCAAGATCCGCATGGACTGCTCCTCCCCCTACGCCATGGCGAGCTTGGTGGCGTTGAAGGATAATTTTGATATCGCCTTTGGCAATGACGTTGATTTTGACCGCCACGGCATTGTCACCCCCAGCGTGGGGCTGATGAACCCCAATCATTACCTGAGCGTGGCGATCTGGTACCTTTTCCAGCACCGTCCCGGTTGGCCCTCGTCTGCCGCAGTCGGTAAAACGTTGGTTTCCTCCTCGGTCATCGATCGGGTTGCACGGAAAATTGGACGCAAGCTGTGCGAAGTGCCGGTGGGTTTCAAGTGGTTCGTGCCAGGGCTGCTGGATGGCAGCATTGGCTTCGGCGGGGAGGAAAGCGCCGGGGCTTCATTCCTGCGCTTGAACGGCGAGACCTGGACGACTGACAAGGATGGCATCATCCTCGACCTGCTGGCAGCTGAAATGCTGGCTGTAACTGGGAAGGATCCGGGCTTGCATTACCAGGCACTGGAGGCAGAATTGGGCGGTAGCCACTACGCCAGGTTGGACGCGCCCGCGAATGCCAAACAGAAAGCAATTTTGAACGACCTCTCGCCTGAATTGGTAAAAGCGGAAATGATGGCTGGCGATCCGATTTTGGAGAAGCTCACCGCCGCAACCTGCAACCATGCCGCGATTGGCGGCTTGAAAGTGGTTACCGAGAATGGCTGGTTTGCTGCCAGACCGTCGGGAACGGAAAATATTTACAAAATTTACGCCGAGAGCCTCAAGAGCGCCGAGCACCTGGCCCAGATCCAAAAGGAAGCCCGCGAAATCGTCGACGCGGCATTGGGAGAGTAATTAGTCACGATATCCATTTTGTAGGGGCAGACCCCCTGTACTGCACCCCAAAAGTTGGACAATAAATCCAACCTGAGGAGGTACATAAATT
>CAYRYL010000029.1:0-23528 GCA_964428425.1 uncultured Anaerolineaceae bacterium
AATATCCTGCGTGACACGCTCAAGGGGTTCAAGATGAGCTATCCTGAACCGCCGGCTGACATCGAGGGTTATCACAAGAAATTGCTCGAAATGACCCTCTCCAAAGAGGGATAATGATCGCAGACGAAGTGCGGACTGTTCCAGATGCTGTTCTGGTGGGTCGGCTGCAGCGTGAATATGTCCTTCCGGCTGCCGCTCCTGCACGCCTTGATGGCTTGGGAGGCAACCTGGCATATGCTGCGTCAGCTTTTGCCTCCTGGGGCGGCAAGGCTGGCTTGGTGTCGCGTGTCGATGCTGATTTTCCGTTGGACAGACTGACGCGCCTGGAAGCGCTTGGTTTTTTGTTGGATGGGGTTCGCTCAGTCACTGAACCGCTTGATTCGCGTTTCTTTGTGGCGTATGGCGAGGGGAACAAGCCCAGCTACGATAATCCGATCACCTTCTTCGCGGAACGCCAACTGCCATTCCCACCAGAACTGTTTGGTTATCAACCGAGGAAAAAATACTGCAGCAAGACAGACTACCTGGTTGACTCTTTCCGGGTTACAGACATGCCGCAACCCTTTTTGGAAGCGAAATCTGCTCACATTTGTCCGATTGATTTTATCTCTCATAAGATTTTGCCTTCCGTGTTGAAAGGCGGCATGATCCAGACGCTGACGATGCGCGCCTGCAGTTGTTACATGGACCCGATCTTTTGGGAGGAAATCCGCGGGCTGATATCCGATTTGACGGCTTTTGCGATCACGGACCTCCAAGCTTTGAAGCTGTTCCAGGGACGGAGCGTGGATCTGTGGGAAATCGCGGAACACCTGGCTGGGTATGGACCGGAGGCGGTGCTGGTGCAGACGGGGGATGGTACCACCCGCCTTTATGATCGCATGAGCCGCAAACGCTGGATCATCCCGGCTTATCGGTCGCGAATCAGCGACCCAACTGGCATGCTTGGCGCATTTGATGGAGGCTTCCTGTCAGGCTTACAACAGGCACGCGAACCGCTTGAGGCAGCGCTTTGCGGAAATATCAGCGCCGCCATAGCCGGCGAGGGCAGCGGACCGTATTTCTTACTGGAATGTTTACCCGGGTTGAAAGAAATGCGCCTGCAAGTGCTGCGTCAGCAGGTCATTGCGGCGTAGTTGGCGTGGAAAGGGTTTGCGGTACCAGCCTGATCTCGTAGAGGCTTGCCCAGTTTTTTCCGGTCACGTAGAGCTTGTCATTTAGTTGGTCGTAGGAGATACCGTTGAGCACCTCGCCTTGGTTGGCAAGGTTTTGCTCCGGACGCAACCCGGTCAGGTCAATCAAGCTAACCACAGTCCCGTCAGCCGGATTGATGGCGACGATCGAGTTGGTCAGATAGATGTTGGCGAAGATGGTGCCATTGATGGTTTCCAGCTCGTTGAGGTATTCCACTGGTTGCCCCTGGTAGGTTACGTTGACCTGCCGCACGACCTGCATCGTGCCCGGGTCAATCCAGTAGAGCATGTTGGTGCCATCGGAGAGAATTAGGGCTGAGCCATCCGTCGTGAGCCCCCAACCTTGCGTTTGATAGTGAAAGGTGCCAAGACGCTCGAGGCTGTTGGCATCATAAATGAAGCCGGTGTTCTCCTGCCAGGTAAGCTGGTAGAGTTTTCCCTCGAGCAACACCAGGCCTTCAGCGAAAAAATTCGGGTCCAAGTCGGTTTCTGCCTGGACAACTCCGCTAATCGGGTCAACTTTTCGCAAGGATGACTGACCGTATAGACCGCAACTCTCGTAGAAGACGCCCTCAGCGATCACCAGTCCCTGGGTGTAACAGGTTGGGTCATGGGGCAGGGTGGCGAGAATTTCGTAGTCAAGGTTTTGGGTAAGCGGATCGGGCACTGCCGGGATGACCTCGGCTTGAGGTTGCCTGGTGAGGAAGGCGCAAGACGTGAGGCTGCCTAGCAGGATTGCAGCAAAAACGACCCATAACACGGCGGGTTTGAAAACAGTTTTCTTGTTCATTCTGATAATTGTAGTCCAGATCAGTGGGCGAAACGTTTGGCATGCACCAAAAATTATGGGAAGGGGGCATGGCAATGATAAAATCAAATCAAACGAACAAAGGAGCTGCTATGTTTGATTCACTCGAACGGTTTTTATGCTATGTCAGGATTGACACCCAATCGGCTATGGATGCTGAGAATTACCCCAGCACTGCCAAACAGTTGGACCTCGCCAAGGTTTTATTGGAGGAGCTGACTGCCCTGGGCATGCAAGATGTCAGACTGGACGAGTACGGCTACGTTACAGCGACTTTGCCAGCCAATGTCGAGACATCAGCGCCGGTGGTGGGCTTCCTGGCACATATGGACACCAGCCCTTCAGCTTCCGGGGAGAACGTCAAACCGCGAATTATTGAAAACTATGACGGTCAGGATATCGTCCTGAATGATGAGAAGAACATCCGGCTTTCCCCGCGTGACTTTCCAAAATTATTGGAACACAAAGGCGAACGCCTGGTGGTCACAGACGGCACAACCCTGCTCGGCGCGGACGACAAGGCAGGCATCGCGGCAATCATCGGCGCGATGGCATACCTGCTCTCCCATCCTGAAGTGCCGCATGGCAAGCTGCGGGTCGGTTTCACGCCCGATGAGGAAGTGGGCGAAGGCGTCAAGTTCTTTGATGTGCCCGCTTTTGGCGCGGATTTTGCCTACACTGTTGACGGCGGCAAGGCGGGAGAGTTCTCGTATGAGAACTTTAATGCGGCAGGCGCGAAGATTAAAATCAACGGGCGCAGCGTCCATCCCGGCACTGCCAAGGGGCAGCTAAAGAGCGCCGCCCAGGTGGCGATCGATTTCCATAACCTGTTGCCGGTTTTTGACCGTGCCGAGCACACCAAAGGGCGGGAAGGTTTTATTCACCTGACAGAAATGTCGGGTGAGGCGGAAAGCGCGCATATCAATTACATCATCCGCGACCACGACGAAGCCAAATTTGAGAGGCTCAAGCAGGAAGTGCGCCAGGCGGCTGATTTTATCAACCAGCGTTATGGGGAAGGAACACTTGAGCTTGAGATTCGCGATCAATATTTCAACATGCGCAAGATGGTCGAAACCAGACCCGAGATCATTGAAATCGCGCGCAAGGCTTACCGCGCAGTCGGTTTTGAACCCGTGATCGAGGCGGTACGAGGTGGAACGGACGGCAGCCGGCTCTCGTATATGGGTTTGCCCACGCCGAATATCTTCACTGGCGGGCATAACGGGCATGGGCGGTTTGAGTACCTTTCGGTGGACGCGCTTGAAAAAGCCACGGAAGTGGTGGTAATCATCAGCAAGCTGGTGGCTGAGCTAAAGTAAGGCGCATATCACTTCCCCGTGGTTTGGACCCTAGGTGGGTGCTTGAGCGATCACGCACCCACTTTTTAGCTAGGGTGCCTGACTGGCGAGAGAAATGTTTGGAATTGTTAACGTTTTTCGAAATTGGAAAATTCCTCCTAAAAGTACTTGACGTGACGTACTACGTCTGATATAGTAATTACAACGTCAGACGTAATACTTTTTGGAAGGAAATGAAATGATCAGCAGCGATGTCATCAGAGGATATACAGACACAATCATCTTGTCTCTGCTGCGCAATGAACCGGGTTATGGCTATGAGATCTCGCGCCAAATTAGCGAGATTACTGAACAGAAGTATGTGATGCGTGAGACCACGCTCTACTCTTCCTTTACACGCCTGGAGACTAACGGATACCTGCGCTCGTTTTATGGCACCGAAACCAACGGGAAACGCCGAACTTATTATGAAATCACGCCAGCAGGAAGAGCTTATCTTGAGGAAAAGATAGCTGAATGGGAACTAACCAAAGAAATCATCGAGAAGATCATTCAATAAAAGAGGAAAAATGGACGCAATCAAATCTTATCTGGAAAACATGTTTTTACATTTGCCCAGAACCAATGAGGTTCTGCGAGCAAAGGAAGAATTAGCCCAAATGATGGAAGATAAATACAACCAACTGCGCAGCGAAGGCCGCACCGACAATGAAGCGGTTGGTCAGGTAATTTCCGAGTTCGGCAACCTGGAGGAACTGGCGGAAACCCTGGGTATTCCACAGGAAGTCAAGGATCTCGATGGCGAAACCAAACACATCAGCATGACCGACAGTGAAGTTGAACGCTACTTGCAGGTCTCGAAAGAAACCAGCAAGCAGGTCGCGTTGGGTGTGGCAATCATCCTGCTGGGAGTTGATAATCTAATCTTCATGAATGCCCTTGCGGCACGTGGCGTCATGGCAGAAAATGTTGGTCAGGCACTTGGCGTAGGCGGGCTGCTATTGCTTATTGCACTGGCAGTCTACATCTTTATCATGGCTGGGATGAAAAGCGAAAAATACGAAATGCTGGAAACCACAACCGTGAAGATTGACCCTTACCTACACGACCGCATTGCTCAGATGAAGGAAGATTATCGCCCCGCCTTCGCCCGGAGTATTGCAGGCGGTGTCGCGCTTATTTTGTTGAGCGTGGTCGGGCTGGTAACAGTTGCAATTCTGGATATCGGCGGAGAATTTGCGGTGATGTTGATGGTTGTCGGTCTGCTGGTGGCGGTTGCCTTGGCTGTCGGGCTGTTTATTTCCGCTGGAACAAGAATGGAAGCATACGACAAGCTTCTCAATGAAGGGGATTACACCCGAAAGCAAAAGGCTGGCAACAGCTTTGCAGAAAAGATCAGCGGACCTTACTGGATGCTGATTGTCTTTATCTACCTATCCTGGAGTTTCATAGGCTCTGCGTGGGGCATCAGTTGGATTATTTGGCCGATTGCTGGGGTTCTGTATGGTCTGATCGCTGCAGTATCCGCGTCGTTTAGCAAGCAGTAGACGTAGATAATTAAAAAGACCGGGAAGGTTCAACACTCTCCCGGTCTTTTTGTTTGTTGAGACTCTCTAGCAACAGCCTTCGCCACAATCTGAGCCGCAGCCATCACCGCAGTCCGAGCCGCAACCTTCGCAACCGCCGTAGTGCAAATGACCAGCAGCTATTTCTTCATCCGTTGCAGGGCGGACGGCCAGGACGGTCACGTTGAAGTGCAGATCCTTGCCAGCCATCGGGTGATTGAGGTCGATTTCTACGGTGTCCTCTGAGAGCGCAGTCGCGACACCCTGAAAGATGTGCCCGGAGCCATCGCGCATGCGCATGGCTTCACCCAGGTGGATCTCGAAATCAGGGGGGAATGACGCCCGGCTGACAGAGATAACCGAATCGGGGTCAAATTCGCCATAAGCGTCTTCGGCTTTGGCAATAACTTCTAGTGTGTCGCCAACTTTGGCGCCAGTCAGGGGCTGTTCAAGCCCTGGGATAATGTTGCCGTGACCGTGCAGGTATTCGAGCAGGTCCGATTCAACTTCTTCACCTTCGACATTCAGGTTATAGGCGATCTGAACGACGGTGTCATTTTGGATAGTATCCAGTAAATTATCTTCCATGTTTCTCCATTCTTTTTGCGGGGTAGTCCTCCCGCGCCGCATGATTATAACAGACTGCTAACGAGGAAGAGGTGCCAGCATTCGGAAAAAAGGAATTCTAATAAAACGTTTATCGAATAATCTCCTTACAAGACTTTGACAGGCGTGGGCAAACCAGCTAAAATGCTGCTTATTGAAAAACATTATCAATAAGGACGCTATGAATTGGCAGGATGTACTCAGAGAAAAAGGTTATCGCGTTTCGGGTCCGCGCAGTTTGGTGATGCAGGTGCTTGAAAGCAATCCTCAACCGATGACCCCGTTGGAAATTTACCAGGCACTCTCGCAATCCGGGATGGCGTTGGGGAAGGTCAGTGTCTATCGGGCTCTGGAACTGCTGACGGAGTTGGAGCTGGTCTGCGTGGTCTACAATCCTGACGGCAGTTCTGGGTACGTTGCGGGTGCGGGCGGTCATCACCACCACATTTTATGCCAGAAGTGCCATCAAGCCCTCGCCTTTGCCGGTTCTGAAGACCTGAGCAGCCTGATCCAGCGGGTTGAAACTGAGACGAACTTCCGGGTCAAAGATCACCTTTTACAGCTTTTTGGGATTTGCCCAGATTGCCAAAAGGACCTGGCTGACGCAGTGGAGGAGAAATGAAGAAAGCATTGCTCTTCAGCCTGATCCTGGCGCTGACGTTAACTGCCTGCTCAACTCAAGTGGCACAGGATGACCCCGATAAGCTGACCATCAGTGTCAGCATTTTGCCGCAGCAATGGTTCGTGGATCAGATCGGCGGCGATCGCGTCCGGACCCAGGCTATGGTGGGCAGCGGCGACGATCCGCATACCTACGAACCCAGTCCGCAGCAGATGACCAACCTGGCGAACTCTGAGCTTTACTTCACCATCGGTGTTGAGTTTGAGGCGGTTTGGCTTCCGCGTTTTGAGTCTGCTAATCCCAAAATGCAAGTGGTTGATTCTGCAGACGGGATCGAACGCATCCCTGCGCTGGATGAGCACGAAAATGGTAATGGTGCCGGAAGTGAATCCGACCCCCACATTTGGTTTTCGCCTGCCCGCATGAAACAGATGGCTCAAACAATGGCGGAAGCTATGCAGCAGGCTGACCCGCAGAACGAAGTTTTTTTCCAGGCAAATCTCGAAGCTTTGCTCAAAGAAATTGATTTGGTTGACGCGGAAGTCAGTAAGCAGCTGGAAGGTTCCACAAGAAAATACTTTATGGTGGTGCACCCTGCCTGGGGATACCTGGCGGAAGACTACGGGCTGCAGATGCTGGCGGTCGAAATCGGCGGCAACGAGCCCGCCCCTGAGACCCTCTCAAACATCATCGCCTTAGCCAGGCAATACGAGATAAACACCCTGGTGATCGAGAAGGGCAGCAACGCCAGGCTTGCCGCTTCCATCACGGAGCAAGCTGGAATCCAAAAACTTGTTGAATGGGATCCGATGGCTTACGACTGGCCAACGAGCATGCGGATGATCGCCGAAACGCTTCACCAAGCCTTGAATTAGGAGTTACTTTGACAGAGCAAGCAGTAATTGAACTGGAAGATGTCTGGGCTGGCTACGAAAGTGACCGCGTCTTGGAGGCGGTGAACTTCAGAATGGAAGCCGGAGATTATATTGGGCTGATCGGGCCCAATGGCGGTGGAAAGACCACCCTGATTAAGGTGATCCTGGGGCTGATCAAGCCGGAGCGAGGTTCTGTGAAAGTGATGGGCGTCAGCCCTGAAAATGGACGCCACTTTATCGGTTATGTGCCCCAAATTCAGCAGGATGACAAGGCATTCCCAATTAAGGTTTGGGATGTGGTCAGCATGGGAAGGCTAAAGCCTAACCTCCTGGGCAACTTCGCCTTGTCTGATGCCGACAAAAAGGTCATTGAGCGCTCCCTCAAGCAGATGGACATCCAGGATCTGGCAAAACGGTCGATCAATGAGCTTTCGGGTGGGCAGAGGCAGCGTGTCACGATCGCGCGGGCATTGGCGACGGAGCCGAAGATCCTGCTCTTGGATGAACCGACCTCAAGCGTGGATTCCCGCTCCAGTTCGCAAATGTACGACCTCCTCGCGGAGTTGAATAGAAGCATTTCCATCCTGCTGATCTCGCACGACCTGACTGCCATTTCCACTTACGTGAAAACCATCGGCTGCGTCAACCGGCGCCTGGTTTATGGCGGGCATAAAGAAATTACCAGCGAGATGCTGAGCAGTGCCTATGAATGCCCGGTGGACCTGGTGGCGCACGGTTTGCCGCACCGGGTGCTGCCGCCCCATCAAGAAGAAGATGACCATGATTAATACTATTCAAACCATATTTGCTTATGACTTCATGCGCAACGCGCTCTTCGCTAGCTTGTTGGTGGGGGTGGTTTGTGGTCTGATCGGCACGCTGGTGGTGCTCAATCGTATCGTTTTTCTCGGTGGCGGGATTGCTCACGCGGCTTACGGTGGTATCGGTCTGGCTTACTATTTTGGGCAGGATCCGATGCTGGGTGCCATCGTTTTCAGCATTCTCTCCGCGCTTGGCATGGGGATGGTGCACCTGCGCACCAAAGCCCGCTCAGACACGCTGATCGGGGTGATGTGGTCGATCGGCATGGCGGTTGGGATCATTTTTGTCAGCCTGACGCCTGGCTTCAAAGCTGACCTTATGAGTTATCTGTTTGGCAGCCTGCTGGCAGTCTCTGGGGGGGACTTGCAGCTGATGGCGCTGGTCGCGCTGGTGGTGATCGTCTTTGTGGTACTTTTTTTCCGTAGCTTGCAGGCGATTTCGTTTGATGAAACTTTCTCAACCGTGCGCAACCTGCCGGTAGCTGCGCTGTACCTGGCGATGCTGGTCATGATCGGGCTGACCGTGGTGGTGGCGATGCGCGTGGTTGGCTTGATCATGGTGATCGCAATGCTCACCATCCCACCGGCAACAGCCAACCTGTTTCTGAAAGACATGAAGGGCATGATGCTGCTTTCAATTGGGCTTAGCTGGTTGTTTTCGAGCGTGGGTCTGGCCCTGTCTTTCGCGCTCAATCTGCAGGCTGGTTCGGTCATTATTTTGGTGGCAGCTCTGAGCTACCTGTTAGCTGCCGCGGGCAAAAAGCTGGCAGTTCGTCCGAAGGGATAACCTGGCAACGAGCGAAATTATGTTTGTTTACAAAACTTTCCCCGTGTTAACGTGTTTATAAGATTAGAGAGTACAATTTATAACAGACATGGGACTAAAAGCCTTTCTTGAGGATTCCGCGGCAATCAAGACCGGATTGTGGCTTGGAAAGCATTTCAGGCTAACGGGATTGGATCGACTTGCGGATGCAATCGGCTCGGTGTTGGCATCGCGTCGTGATAGTTCAATGTATCGCAACATCGAAGCAAACCAGTGGGTGGTATCTGGGGAGAGCATGGGCAAGCCCCAGCTAGGGCAGGTTACCAGTGAAACCCTCCACAACATGGCTGGTTCCCTCGCAGAGTATTTTTATTACTATCAGCACCCGGATGAAGGCAAGAAAAAGATCGTGCTCTCACCCCGGGCGGAAGATACCTTGCGCGATATCAACGAAAAAAACGTCCCGACCATTCTGCTCGGACCTCACCTCGGAAATTTTGACTTGTTTGGTATGTCGCTGACCTGGCTGGGGGTTCAGCCTTACGTGCTTTCGTACCCGAACCCCAACAATGCTTACAAAGCCCAAAACCGCATGCGCGAGGCGGTCGGAATGAACATCCACCCGATTTCTCTGTCCTCTTTTCGGGAAGCAAAAAAGTCCCTTAAGGAAGGATTCTGCGTGATCACAGGGTTGGACCGACCACTCCCAGAGGGGGAAGAAGCCAAATATCGTCCACGATTTTTTGGGCGGGAAGTTGCGATGCCAGTCTTTTACGGTCGCCTGGCGCTTGAGACCAACGCAAACCTGCGCGTGGCCTGTGGCGTTCGGCGCGAGGATGGGATGTATTTTGTTGATGCCACCGATCCAATTCCAATGGAAAGACGGAACGACCTGATTGAAGAGAATGTGCTCAATGCTGAGAGCGCTTTACGAGAGACTGAGGAGTTTATTCTACGGGCTCCCTCCCAATGGTGCATGCCGCACCCTGTTTGGCCCGAAGTGTTACCCGTTGTAGAAAAATTAACCTAAGAGGTGATTATGGCAAAAAGAATACGAACTGAAAAAGACAAACGCACGAACGATATTTTGTTAGGACCTTTGGAGAGACCAGCGCTGGCATTCTTCGCGAAACACATGCCAAAATGGGTCAATTCAGATATGCTCACCGTGTTGGGCTTGCTTGGTTCGGTATTGGCAGCAGTTGCCTATGCGCTGGTTGGATTGGGAGAAGTAAAGGGCAACCCGTGGTTGTTTGTAGCAAGTTTGGGGTTTGTCATCAACTGGTTTGGCGACAGCCTGGATGGCACCCTGGCGCGCTACCGCAATATGTCACGCCCAAACTATGGCTACTACACCGACCATGCCATTGATGGGATTACGACACTCCTGGTTTTTGTTGGAATCGGGCTCTCTGGCATGGCACGATTTGACGTTACCCTGATCGCACTCTCGGGCTGGTTGCTGTTGATGCTGCAGGTCTACCTCAAGACCCACGCAACTGGCGTTTTCGAAATGACCAGTATCAAGATTGGTCCGACCGAAATGCGCCTGGTTATTATTGCTCTTAACACGGTTGTGTTTTATGTCGGCGCAGGCGGCAGCTTGTTTAATGTCACCATTGCAACCCAAGTGATCCCGGTTAACCTTGGCACGCTCGTGCTTGGGGTATTCGCAATTCTCTTCATCCTCTATTACACCTATCAAGTTATTACAACCGGCGGTCAATTGGCAATCGAAGATGGTGAAGCACTCAAACGCCGTCAACTGGAAGAACAAAAGACGTCCCAGGCGGACAGGAAACTAACCAAGGCAGAGAAAAAGGCTGCGAAAAAGGAAAAGAAACACGCAAAAAGCATCCAGGACAACTCTTCTGGAGTGACGATCTAAGTTCCGGGTAAAGTTGAATTCAGACAGGCGGTAAATTTACCGCCTGTCTTTATTTAACGGTTGCTGGAGCGCAGGCGAAGGGCGGATACCGCAGGAGCTAAGGCTTCAAGCTCCGGTTGGCGATGACCAAATTGTGAGGCACTAAACTGGGGCAGCTCGAGTCCTCCCAGCCCGCTGGAATCTGCAGCGGCTGCGCGAAGAGGCGGCAGGAAGTTATTTGCTACCAGCGAAACCGGGTAAGCAATGGTAATTTGCCTGGGGCGAAGCAGATGGATGAGTGGGGCGAGGTGCTCGCCCAGCATTTTTGCTACTTGGTCGATCAGATCAATCGCGTAGGGGTCTCCATCAGCCGCTGCCTGGATGATTTGACTACCCGTGGTATTGAGGTCCCAATGTGAGGGTTGGAGGCGCAGAGCTTGCCGCGCTAACCCGGTCAGGCTGACATAATCGTTGAGGGTGAGCGGGCGATTCAAGCGGGGGTCAGGGGGCTCGACAACGAGGATTTTTCCAATAGCACCTGCGCTTCCAGCCGGGCTTTGATAGATCGCGCCATTAAGGGAAAAACTTGCGCGTAAGGTCGGGTTGAAACTCAGGTAAATCTGCGTGCCGCCCGCATCGTTGGGGCCAAACAGCATCTCAGCAAGCAAGCCGGCGGTGGGACGCTGCTCGATGAAAATGGGCAGGTTGAACCTGAGCCCAAGCTGAGATTTGAGCGGCTCTGACTTCCACTCCGGGAAATCGGGTGAGCTTTCAAGCGTGCCGTTCAGTGAATCATAGTTGCCGGTGACCGAAACCGAAACGCAATCAGGCAGGGGCAGGCGTTGGGCTTGTGTGATCATCAGCAGGCGGTCTGCTGAGGAAGTGATGAGTTCGAGGACTGCAGGGAAACTCCTGCTGGCAGGGATACCCACGGTGAACCTTTCCTGGACCATACCAGAGGGGCTGCCATAAACGATCAGCAATCGTTCACCGTCGAGATTGATGGCGAGAATGCTGTTGGCTGAGGTGAGAGCAGGCTCAGTGCTTGGCATGATGGTCGATTATAACCCGCAGTGGGTAAGCTGTGCATGCTATAATTGCGTTTATGCCAAAAGACACAAACTCCATGCCGCTTATCGTTGCTCATCGCGGGGACTCTGCCAACGCCCCTGAAAATACACTGGCTGCCTTCCGCCTGGCGCTTGCCAATGGCGCGGATGGCATCGAGCTGGACGTCATGCTCTCTGCTGATAAGAAATTGGTGGTCATCCACGACGACACGCTCGATCGCACTACAAACGGGCATGGGCAGGTTGGCAAGACGCTATTTGCGGCGTTGCGGGAGTTGGACGCCGGCAGCTGGTTTAGACCGGAGTTCAAGGGAGAACCGATTCCTCTGCTGGATGAGGTTTTTGCGGAGCTTGGCGGAAAGTTTCTGATCAATGTTGAGCTCAAGAATTACAAAACCCCCAAAGATGAGCTACCTGACCTCGTGGTGGAGCTGGTAAAAAAACATGGTCTCGGTGAGAGCGTCCTGCTCTCTTCGTTCAACGGGCGCAACTTGCCACGTGCGAAAGCCATTTCTCCTGAAATCAGAACCGGTTTGCTGACCCTGCCAGGGCTGCTTGGACTGCCAATGCGAGGTTTCATCGGGCGTCGGTTTGGAGCGGATGACCTTAATCCTTACTATCGCGATGTTTCAGAACAATTGGTGCAATCCAGGCACAAACTGGGGCAGAAGGTAAATGTGTGGACGGTGGATGCTCCAGATGACCTGCGGCGGATGCGTTCTTGTGGCGTCGACATGATCATCTGTAATGATCCTGCGCATGCCCGCCAGATCCTGGAGGGATAAGGTGAAAGCCCGCCGGCTGCTTCTGTTCATGTTTGCACTTGGGTTATTGGTGCAACCGCTGGCATGGATCTCTGACGTGGAACCAGTTCTTGCCCAAAGCGATGTGGATGCTTTGATGGCTGAGATGACCCCGGCAGAAAAAGTGGGGCAACTCTTTTTAGTCACCTTTGATGGGCGGGACGTCTCATCTGCAGGTCCTTTAGCCCAACTGATCCAGGATTACCACATTGGGGGTGTGGTTCTGAGCAGCTCCCACGACAACTTTAGCGGCACAGACACCGCAAACTCAACCAGAACGCTAATTGAAACGCTCCAGCAGCTTGCCTGGCAGAAAACCCAGGCGGTCGCTGACCAGGCTACCCCACAGGCTGATGATGAAGACCTGCCTGCATACATTCCGCTTTATATTGGTATTTCACAAAAAGACGACACCGGCAATCAGGATCAGTTCCTGCAGGACCTCACCCAACTGCCCAACCCCATGGCGATCGGCGCCACCTGGTCAGAGGAAAACGCTCTGCAGGTGGGGCAGGCTTTGGGTCGGGAATTGGCAGCGCTTGGTTTTAACCTCTACCTCGGTCCTTCCTTGGATGTGGCTGACACGAGCGATCTCCTCCAGGCGGCAAACGCGGGCACCGAGACCTTCGGCGGCGATCCCTACTGGGTCGGCTTGCTAGCGAAAGCTTACATCGCGGGGCTGCACAGCGGCAGCGAGGGTCAGATGAGTGTCATCGCGCGTCACTTCCCCGGGCTTGGCGGTGCAGACCGACCGCCGCTCGAAGAAGTCTCCACTATCCAGAAATCACTTGAGCAGCTAAAGCAAATTGAACTGTCACCCTTTATGGCTGTAGCCGGCGCGCAAGACCCGCTGCAGCAGGCGGATGGGTTCATGGTTTCGCACATACGTTTTCAGGGATTGCAAGGCAACATCCGCGCTACCACAAAACCAGTCAGTTTCGACCAAGCAGCGCTTGCCCAGTTGCTCGGCGTGGAGCCAATCGCAACCTGGCGCCAATCTGGGGGATTGACTGTCAGCGATAGCCTGGGCAGCCGCGCGCTGCGGCTATTTTTTGATCCGACTGGCAGTGAATTTGACCCAATCAATATCGCCCGTACTGCCTTTCTGGCGGGAAACGACTTGCTCTATCTCGATATTTTCCGCGCGAAGAACGATTTGGACGCGTTCACCACCATCCGCCGAACGTTGGAATCCTTTACTGCCAAGTATCAGGAAGACAGCGTCTTCGCGCAGCAGGTGGATGCTTCCGTCCGGCGCATCCTGACAGAAAAGCTCTCCCGCTACCCTGAGTTCAACATTGAGCAGGTTGTACCACCTGCCGAAGGTCTGGATATTGTTGGCAAGTCGTCCACTGTCAGCCTGAAAACTGCCCGTGAAGGCGCTACCCTCATCGCGCCTTCGCAGGAATTTCTGGCTGGCTTGCTTCCGCAACCACCCTCATTTTCAGAGTACCTCACCATTATCACAGACACACGCACCCTGCGCCAATGCAGCAGTTGCGAGAATCTCAACCACTTCTCCACCAACGCTTTCTCCACTACACTGACCGGTCTTTATGGAAACAAGGGCAGCAGGCAACTTTCGGAATCGCGGATCAGTTCGTACAGTTTCGTGCAACTAAAAGAGATTCTCGACCAGGTCTCTCAACCTTCAGATCCTTTTATGGCGGATAACTTGCGGCGGTCAAAATGGGTCATTTTCAACTTCCAGGGGCTTGACCCTGACCTGCCTCAAACCTACGCCCTAAAGCGACTGTTGGCGGAAAGGGTGGATCTGCTGCAGAACAAGAATGTGATTGTATTTTCTTATGGCGAGCCTTATTATCTCGACAGCACCGAAATCGCTAAACTGACAGCCTACTACGCCCTCTACGATAAGACTCAAGCAGCCCTGGATATCGCGGCACGCATCCTGATGCAGGAGGCACAGCCTGTTGGCTCGCTGCCGGTCAGCCTCGGAACGGTGGGCTACGATCTTGCTCAGCAAACAGCTCCAACTCCCAACCAGGTCATCCCGATTGCGCTACTGACCGCTTCGATGAGTACCGCGGACCTGACACCCACCCCAAACGCGCCTCTATCCGCCCCGGTCACGCCCGTGCCCCTCTTCCGGATGGGAGAAACAGTGCAAATCCAGGCAGGACCGGTGCGCGATAAGAACAACCACACCGTTCCTGATGGCACGGTCGTCCGCTTCACCGTGCGCCTGGCAGGGGAAAACCTTATTATCGCTCAACCGGAAGCCCTGACTGTTGATGGGCTTGCCACAATTAGCTACCGTATCGAACGTGACGGAATCTTTGAAGTGACTGCTGCAAGTGAGCCAGCGACTGTTTCGAGCACACTGGTTCTTAACACCCAAGGCGGTCTGGCGCAGGTCATCATGCCCACCCCGACCCCCACCATACAACCTACACCAACAATTACCCCACTTGCCACCCTGACGCCGGTTCCAAGCGAGACCCCCGATCCAGGGGCCAACACCACGGGTTTCCCAAGGATGATGGACTGGTTCCTGATCGTTCTGATCCTGATCGCCGGTTTTGGCGTAGCCTACCTGGTTGGCTTCCGCTGGTGGGGCGGCTCAGGCTGGGCGTTCCGTTCGGGTTTTTGCACCCTGATCGGCGGGCTGCTGGCGTACCTGCTGCTCACCCTTGGCATTGACAGCTTGGTGGAATTGGTAAAGCAAAGCAGCTCGTGGTTCATAGTACAGATGACGGTGATCGGCATGCTGTTTGGCTGGGTTGCCGCCTTGATCTGGTGGCTCAGGGTCGAGGGAATGAAGCCCCCGTCTAATATCTGAAATTCACACTATCAAGATCTATTGAGCCAAAATCCAGAGACGCAGCCTGTTTTCGGTTTACAGGTTGTGAATAATCGTGAGAAGCAAACTCAAGAATGTCAGCCCTGCCGCCATCCAAACCAGGCGGGTTTCTGCTGGTCCGAGTTGCCCGCCATTGGCACGTCCCATGTGACCGCTCAACTGCCTCAGGCGGCTGGTGCTCTCGCCGGTGAGTGCCTTGACGAATTCGCGCACGTCTTTGGGGCGATCGTTGGGGTGCAGCGACATGCCCCAAAGGATCGCGTCCTCCACTTTGGGGGAGATGGCAGGGTTCAGTACGCGCGGCGCAGCCAGGCTCTCGGGGTTGAGAAAGCGGTCGCGCACGTTGGCAGGCGGGGTGTTGGTGAGCAGGTGGTAAAGCGTGCAGGCAAAGGCATAGACGTCAGCCCGGGCGTCCGTGTGGCTGCTCTCGCCGCCGTACTGCTCGAGGGGGGTGTAGAGTGCTGTGCCCTGACCCTGCATGATCGTGATGGTCACTTCACCCGGGGCGAGCAGCTTGACCAAGCCAAAGTCGACCAGTTTAACCACGCCACTTGGCGTTACCTTGATGTTGGAGGGTTTAATGTCGCGGTGGAGGATGGGAGGATCCTGGGTGTGGAGATAAGTCAGGGCGTCACCAATCTGCAACGCCCATCCCAAAACCTCCGCTTCTTGCAGGTATTTGTCGTCATTTTCCGCTTTTGCCAGCAGCGCGCGCAGGTCATCACCGGGCACGTAGTCCATCACCAGGAAATCGATTTCTTCTATTGAGAAGAAATCCGAAACTTTGGGCATGTTGGGGTGATCCAGCCGCGCCAAAACGGTCGCCTCACGCATAAACTGGTCGCGGGCTTCCTGCAGCATGGCAGGCGGAAAAGTGGGGTCATAACTAACTTGTTTTACAGCACAATACCTGCCGGCAAGGCGCTGGTCCTGCGCAAGGTAAATAAAACCATAGCCACCCTGACCGATGATGCGTTCAATCTCATAGCGCTCATGAAGCACGGCGCCAATGCGTGTCTGAAAAGACATGACCTTGTTCTCTCTTGCCGACTGTGGCTGCGATCTCTTACGGCGTGAGGTTTGAGCAGCCTGTTTGCATTATAATGATGAATTATAGTCTGAAATGGTTAGCGTGGAAAATGGAAGATCCTGTCCTGATTGCAACTGAAGGTCCGCTCAATGGACAGCAGTGGATTTTGAAAGGTCAACTGCTGATTGGGCGTGATGGGGGGTGTGATATCGTCATTCCCGACCGTCAGGTTTCCAGGCAGCATGCCCGCATCAGCAACACTGGAAAAGGAATTCTGCTGGAAGATTTGAGCAGTAAGAACGGCACATTCGTCAATAACCAACCCGTGTCCAACGAGTTGAAACTGGTGGAAGCGGACGAGATCCAGATCGCCCTCACCCAGACTTTTCTTTTTCTAAGTTCCGATGCCACCTTACCGCTGAGCGACTTGCCTCCCGAGTTGAGCCAGGTGTTCAATTTGCGTCTCGAAAAGGCTTCGAAACGCGTTTGGATACGCGGTGTCGAGTTGGATCCGCCACTTTCTGCACAGCAGTTTAACCTGCTGGCGTTGCTGTATGAAAACTCCGGCGAGGTGGTCAGCCGTGAGGCGTTGATTGAGGCCGTTTGGGAGGATGATACCCGCTGGGTGACTGAACAGGCGTTCGACGCGCTGCTCAGGCGTTTGCGCGACCGTCTTAATCAAATTGACCCCGATTACGATTACATTGTCACCGTTCGGGGTCATGGACTGCGGCTGCAAAACGAACCGCACTGAGACTAATTAACTACTTTGCAGGTTGCGTTTCATTGTGAATCGCAGAATCTCCCGGTTCAGGTCTCTCACCTTTTCAAGCATTTCCGGCTGATCGCCTTGCTGTTCCATCTGTCCGATCAGACCTCCCAGCAGTTGCATGAACTCCTCGTTGATCAGTTCGCTTGATTCCTCCAACATTGCGGCACGAGTTTCAGGATTTTCTTCCTGCAGCAAGGCATCGACTAACCCAAGATAGGCGTTGGAACTATCAGCTGACTGAATGACAGTAATGATCTGGCTCAATTTGCGCAGTTTGGCTTCGTCTTTCGCGGCTTGGGCAGCCTGTGCTTCCTGGTTGATCACTTCCGCAACTGCCTGGTTAAATCGAGGCAGGGCCTCCTGGGTCGCCTTCTCAATGTCTTCAGCTTCCAGTAGTTCGTGTATGAGTTTGTGAGCTTCTTCGAGTTGAGTTTTCATAGCTTCGTCGACTGCCTGGGTGATGGTGAGCAAGCGTTCACGCAGGGATTCGAGGCCAACTTTGTCATCACCAGAACTTGCATCGATTTTGTCAGAAAGCAGCTGGAAGAAGGTGTAGTCAAGCCCACCGCGCGCCATGGAGGCGATGGTGGTCAGGCGAATGTCGGAGTTGGCACTCTTGATCAGGAGCTCTAGCAGGTTTTCGCGCGTGATACCGGCCTTGCTCAATTCCTGCAGCTCTTTGACGGCTTCCTGGGTCTCAGCGGCTTCCAACGCGGCGTTTTTACCGAGTGTGGAATGTTCGAGCAGCGCTTTTTGGAGGTTATCCAATGCCATCAGGCTCTGCCGGTCGCCAGCAGAGGCTGAGGCTTGTGCCAGACGGCTGAGGAGCATGAAAACTTCCTCGTCGATTTTTTCGTCATTCTGTCGGATCATCTCGGGCAAGCCTTCGGCATTTGCGACCAGCAGCTGCTGCAGGAGGTTGAGTTTCTCCTGCTGGGCTTTGATCATCTCAGGGGTGATGCCATCTGCGCCTAGGATCGTTTCGAACAGGCGCTGTTGGGTGAGCATGGTCTGCGGACGAAAAAGATATGACTTGCGCTTTTCTGGAGGCAGGTCGTCCATCGCTTTTTTGATCATTGGTCCCAAGACGCGCTCCTGCTCGTTGACAGGTGTGCGCAGATCGGGCGGGAAAAAGGTCAGGAGTAATTCTTTTTCGGGGTCGTGGTAGACGATTGGGGTGGGATAAACACCCTGAGCTCCACAAACTTGGCATTGGAAGTAATTGGCGGAACCCGACAGCAGTTTCTGCTTAGCCTCAGGGTCGGTGTTGGTGTCGAAAAGGCGGGTCAGTTCGATCGTGATCGGCTGACGGCATTGGGGGCATGGAACGCTGGTTTTTGCCATAATATCTCGCTTCTATAATTATTCAGGAATGCATTATAACATTCACCTCAATCATTTTTCCTCGTTGCGCATAAGCGTTTTGTTAATCCTTACGTTTTAAGGAAAAGGCATACCTTTTCCTTGCATGCTTGTGTTTGGATTAATCTGGTGGAACAGGTTACCTTGACCAATAAAACCTTGTCCATGCAGGACGGGAATCGAGATGCTATAATTTACGTATTCGAACATTTGTATACTTGGAACTCTTTGGAGGTTCTCATGACAATAATCACCCATGTAACCAAACGAGATGGCACCGTGGTGCCCTTCACACCGGAACGGATTACAAACGCCATTTACCGGGCGGCAGTTGCCGTCGGGGGGCGCGACCGTGCTGCTTCTGAAGCGCTTGCTGCCCAGGTTATTGCCCAACTGGAAGAAACAACCTCAGAAGGGCAAGTGCCGAATATCGAACAGATCCAGGATATGGTCGAGAAAGTGCTGATCGAGGAAGGTCACGCACGGGTTGCCAAGGCGTACATTCTTTACCGGGAGGAACGTGCCAGACAGCGTGAAAAGCGCACGGATCGTGACCGCATGCCTTCAGGTAATATCCCATGGCCCAAGCTCTGGCAAACACTGGACTGGGCTTGCTCTCATAACGTCCACACCACGGCGCTGCTGAATGAAGCCATCCGGCATGACCGCCTGCACGAGATTGTGACCGCCGCTGAAGCTGCCTATCATGAAGACGTTGAAAACGCCGCCAACATGATCCTTGACCGGCGAGATGAAGTGCGCATGGTGTTTGTGGCGGGTCCCTCCTCGAGCGGGAAGACCACCACCACGATCAAGATCGGGCAGAACCTGGCAGAATTTGGCTTTAAGCTGATCACCCTCAACATTGATCACTATTTCTATGACCTTGACATGCATCCGAAGGATGAGTTTGGCGATTACGACTTTGAGACTCCCCAGGCTCTCAACATGAAGCTCATCAATCAGAACCTGACCGATCTATTCGAGGGACGTGAGATTCGCATTCCATACTATGACTTCAAGACGGGCAGAAGCGTGCCGGAGCACACTCCGATGAAACTCGGCAAACAGGAAATTATCTTGGTCGACAGCTTGCATGGGCTCTATCCTGAGATGACGGAAGACATACCCAACGAGTGGAAGTTCAAGCTTTATATAGAACCGCTGCTGCAGCTAAAGGACAGCCAGGGGCACTACGCCCGCTGGACGGACGTGCGTTTGATGCGGCGCATGCTGCGCGACGCCTCTCACAGGGCTTATGACCCTACGCAGACGCTGCTCCACTGGCACTATGTGCGCTCCAGCGAACTGCGCCATATCATCCCTTACATCAACACCACCGATACCATCGTGAATAGTGCCATGCCCTACGAACTCCCACTTTACAAGGCAAAACTGGGCGCGTCTTTTGCCCGTTGGGCGGAAGAATTTAAGAATGACCCTTTGCGTCGGGATGCTTGGGAACGGGCAGACAGGGTGAACGCGCTATTCCAGGAAATGGACGCAGTCGAGGACGACAGCATCGTGCCTGAAAATTCCGTAATACGTGAGTTTATTGGCGGCGGGATTTACAGGTATTAGTCTATTACCGCATCAAGCGGAATGTCATTACCAACAGGGGTCGGAAAACTCTTCCACCCAGGTGGAATCGTGTCGACTGAACAAAACCAATATACCTGAAAAGATCTGTCTTTTCATCAATAGCACGGTCCGCTAAAAATATAACTACCAACGCCATACTTGATGGTGTCGACGCCATAGTACCTACCGCAGGCATCATAACAGCTCATGCCCACCAGGCACTGCCCCCCATAGTTACGGTACTCAATTTCGCAACTCACGTTCGTCCCGCGAGCAGGACACCATTCATCTCCGCCCCACCAAACATCCCACTGGGTAAAAGTCGCTTTGGGCCAAATCATGTAAGGGTTGGGCTGCCAGGTAGGAGTCTGGGTGGCGGTTGGCATGGCGGTTTCGGTTGGGGTTGGCGTCTCCGTTGGGGTCGGGGTGAGGGTTGGGGTCTCGGTGGGTGTGGGGGTGGGCGTGTTGGTGGGTATGGGCGTGATGGTTGGCGTGTCAGTTACGCTGGCAGTCTGGGTGGCGGCAATGTCCACACGCGATCCGCAAGCCCCAGAGATTAGAGTAAAGAGGATAGCCAGAATGATGAGTTGTTTTTTCATACGAATTGTTTCTCAATCACACGGGGTCGTATAACCCTGGAATTCATTCCACACTTCCGGGAGATTGTCCTTCGAGTAATAAAGCCCGCAGGCATCAAAACAGGTGTGCGCGTAGTAACAGATACCGTCATAGAGACGATATTCTGAATTACACTGGACATTCTTGCCGCGATCAGGGCAGTCGTATTGATGGTGATAAATGGTATCATCCACCAGGTTAGCATCGTAGCGGGCTTCAAACACTTGGACCGTGCGCGCACGGTCAGTAAAGAAGCGAAAATCCATCATCGTTCGCTTTTCAATTACGCCATCGTAAACGCAGATCATCTGAACCGGGAATTTGGGGTCAGCCTGGCACTCCAGTTCAAATTCATCCGCGTTGGCATATAGTTTGTCTTCGATGCCGGCATTCAGGAAGTAAAAGTAGGTTTTGTCGTCCAGGTACCAGGTGCGAAACAACCGGAAGTAATCTCTGAAGCCCGTAAAAGGCAGCAGGGTCTCTGTGGGAGTTGGTGCGGTGGTTGGGGTTGCGGTGGGGTTGGGGGTTGCCGAGGGTTGAGGCACAAGAGTTTCGGTAATGGTTGGTGTGACTGTTAAGGTAACTGTTATGCTTGTCGTCTCGGTTACCACTATGTCCATGCGCGAAGCGCAAGACACCAACACCAGCGCAAACAAGAAAGTCAATCTGCGGATTCGCTTAGTCAATTATGCTCAATCACACGGAGTCGTGTAACCCTGGAACTCATCATACACTGTAGGCAAGTTATCGGAGGAGTAATACAGCCCACAGGCATCATAGCAAGTGTGGGCATAGTAACAGACGCCGTCGTAGAGCCTATATTCCGATTCACATTGGACATTCTCACCGCGCTGGGGGCAGTCGTTCTGGTGGTTATAGATTCTATTATCCACCGCGCGAATACCATCACTGGCTGCAATAACCTGTGCTGAATAACGCATATTGAGTTTGGTGGTGAAGGTTTTTTCAAAGAATGGAAACTGCCGTTCGGAGTCTGAATAAAAAGTGAGCTTGTAGTCTGATTTCCCTTTAAACAACGTTTCACTAAAACAACGGATATCCTGCGAGTATTGCTCATCCGGTGGGCATGTAAGGGCGTATTGGTTTCCTTCAAGGTCGTCCGCCAAGGCGTAGATGGTCTGACCCACCTGGGCATTCATGAAGTAGAAATAGGTTTTATCATCTTTAGTCCAGGCCTGGTAGAACTTGAAACGCTCGCTAAAACCCGGAAAAGGAGTGACGGTGATGGTAGGCATCTGTGTCAGGGTCGGCAGGCTGGTCGCCGTTGCGGTTGGAGCAAGGGTGATCGTAGCGGTTGGAACCAGGGTGTTGGTGGGAAGGGGAAGTGTTGAAGAGGGCTCCAAAGTTGGGGTTTGCGCAACCGGTTTGGTGCAGGCACCGACAACAAGGATCATGGTGAGAGTAAAAAACCATCGAATTTTCTTATGCATAATCACTCCGTAGAAACTTTTCTAATTTTACCATCAGCCACTCTTCCTGGGAGAACTTGTTTGATTCTGCGGAGGTGGTTGACGGAAACCCTGACCTTCCTTACAATTAGCCACAGAAACAAAGAAAGGATGACCCATATGAAAGTACTCACCCACCAACAGGAGCGTTGTACTGGCTGCCTGGAGTGTGAATTGGCTTGCTCACGGGCTTACTTTAAGACCGATGACCCCCATTACTCAGCCATCCGAATAATTGAGAATAACCGAACATACAAGGCGCGAATGTGCAATCAATGCGGCGAATGCATCAACATGTGCACCGCCAATGCCATCTACCGTGACCGAAATGGTGTCGTGCGCATCGACAAGAAGAAGTGCGTCGGCTGCCTTGGTTGCGTGGGCTACTGCACTGATTTGGTCATGTTCTACGCGGATGATCTTGACGTACCCTTCAAGTGTATCGCCTGCAACATCTGCACAAAGGCATGCCCGGAAGGCGTGCTTGAGGTCCTCGTCAGTCAGGTGAAGGAGAACTAATGGGCACCATCCTAAAAGATTACAGTTATACCCCCGCAAGAATACACCGCGGATATTCGGGAAAGTCACTTTACATCAACGTTTCTGACCTGCGCATTGAACAAAAAGAAGTCACTGAATTTATGAAAGAGAAGTTCACAGGCGGCAAGGGTTTTGACCTTTGGTACCTGTGGCATGCTGTCACTCCCGAAACCCGCTGGGACTCGCCGGAGAACGAAATTGTGATGGGCGCCGGTCCTTTAGGCGGCATCACCCAATATTCCGGAACCGGAAAGACCCTCCTTTGCTCCATCTCGCCCCTCACTGGGATTCCGATTGACAGCAACGTCGGCGGTTACTTCGGACCCCTGCTCAAGTTCTCGGGTTGGGACGCGTTCGAATTGCAGGGAAAGTCAGATAAAGAAATCCTGATATTCATCGATGGTAACAACGGTCGCATCCAGATTGAAGAAGCCGGGGAATACCCCGAAGACAGCCACTTGCTGGCAGAAGCGCTCACTAAGAAATACGCCGAAGATGAAGACGACATGGTCAACATTTCGGTCGTGTGTACCGGGAGTGCAGCTAAAAACGTCTACATGGGTATGCTCAACTTCTCCTTCTATGACCCACGCCGCAAAGTTTGCCGCTTTAAACAGGCCGCCCGCGGTGGATTGGGCACGATTATGCACGACAAAAAGGTCAAAGCCCTGGTCGTCAAGTTCAAGGGCGTCAAACCCAACCTGAACGACGTTGCCGATATTTCCACCATCAACAAGGTGGGGGTGAAGTATTCCAAAGAAATGCACGACCTCGACCATAAGCAGAACAAAATGCGCCAGATCGGCACGGCAAACACCGTCATGATCATGAGCCAGTATGACCTGCTGCCCACACGCAACTTCCAAACTGGCGGCGACCCTGAGACGGTTAAAATCTCTCCCAAGGTGTTCATCGAGGAATGGCTGACCCAAGGCTTGCACGATGGCTGCTGGTACGGCTGCACGATGGCCTGCGCCAAGTGCGCCGACCACTTTTTAGTCACCACCGGACCCTATGCCGGTCAGCGTGTGACGG
>CAYRYL010000030.1:0-23192 GCA_964428425.1 uncultured Anaerolineaceae bacterium
TTAGCACCATCATCTGGGAGATTCTCAATTTCCTGGTCTTGACGGTGATCCTGTACTTCCTGGTCTTCAAACCGATGACCAAGCGTGCAGAGGAACGGGCAATTGAGAAAGCCGCACTCAAGGCTGCGCTGCAGCGCGATCAAATGGATGCCCAACAGCGCCTGGAGGAGCTCGATGAGCGCCTGATCAATTTGGACGAGGAAATCGAGAAAATAACCGACCAGGCATACCTGAACAGCCAGATCCAGCAGAAAGATTTGTTGGAGGCGACCCACCAGGAAGCTGAATTCATCATGATGGAAGCAGTGGCTGAGGCACGCAAAGAGCAGGAAATTGATATCAAACGCTTACAGAGCAACCTGGTGGACACCGTGATCAAGATCAGTAACGATACCTTGCGTGAAGTCACGCCAGACCAGGTTCACGATCAGCTCATCGAAGAAATGACCCGCAACATCTGGAATATGGGTCGGACCGATATGCGCATGGTTCAGAACATCCGCGAGTCCCTGGAGGAAAGAATTCCAACCGTCGAAGTCGAAGTACCGCGTAACCTCACAACTGAACAGCAAATGAAACTGATCAACACCTTCAACGCCCTGGCAGACAAAGAAGTGGAGCTGGAGGTGCGGGTGAGACCTGAGCTTGTGAGTGGCATCCGTGCCCGGGTGGGAGATATCGTGCTGGACAATACGGTCAATGCTCACCTGGAGTCCTTACGCGATGAAATCGGTCAGAAATTAGAAACGCTTGCAAAACCTGAAGATGAATGATTTAGACCTTGCGACTCAAAAGCGGCTGACCGACCTAAGCGATCGGTTGCACGCCAACGACCCCCTTTCGGTAACGCGTGAAGGATTCCTGGAGGGTGTGAAAGCACGGGTGGCAGAGAGACTTCCAGCACGCCCGGAAACCCTCAAAACGGAATACGTCGTCGGAGAATTGCAGTCTGCCAGTGAGCGGCAAAAACACCAGGTCTTCATCCGCAGTGTTGGCACCGTGCAGCATATCGGCAACGGCATTGCCACGCTCAGCGGACTGCCGATGGTTCACCTCGAAGAATTGGTAACCTTCCCGAATGGGGTTGAAGGGATGGTGTTGAATCTCGACCGCAAGCACGTGGACGTCATTCTGCTCGGCGACGACACCGGCATTCGTGGTGGAGACGTGGCGATCGCGACGGGGAAACGCCTTAGCATCCCGGTAGGTATGTTCTTTTTGGGCAGAGTGGTGGATCCACTCGGAAGACCGCTGGACGATAACCGCACGATTGTGCCTTCGGAATATCGTTCGGTGGAGCGCATTGCGCCGGGGGTGATCGAACGCGCGCCCGTTGACACCCCGCTGTTCACCGGAACAAAGATCATCGACGCGCTCCTGCCTCTTGGACGTGGGCAGCGCGAATTGATTATTGGTGACCGTCAGGTCGGCAAGACCACCCTGGCCTTGGACGCCATTCTCAGCCAAAAGGGCACCGATGTCCGTTGTGTCTACGTCTCGATTGGGCAGAAAAAGACGTCTGTCTTACGCGCGATTGAAACACTCAAAGCCGGCGGAGTGATGAACCAGACCACTGTGATGGTTTCAAGCCCGGACGATCCACCTGCGTTGCGTTACCTGGCACCCTACGCCGGTGTGACCATGGCAGAATTTCTGCTGGATAGCGGTATGGACGTTTTAATCGTCTACGATGACCTTTCGAAACATGCTGATACGTACCGTGAGATCAGCCTGCTCTTGCGGCGTTCACCCGGGCGTGAAGCCTATCCTGGGGACATCTTTTATCTCCATTCCCGCCTGCTGGAGCGCGCTTGCCGGCTGAACGAGAAGAATGGCGGCGGGAGCATCACGGCTTTACCCATCGTGACCACCCAACGCGGCAATATCTCGAGCTATATCGTGACCAACTTGATCTCCATCACCGATGGGCAGATCGTCCTGGACGCGGCTGAATTCAACAAAGGCAACAAACCGGCTATCGACATTGGCAGGTCTGTTTCGCGCGTGGGGTCTGCCGCGCAGGAGCCGGCGATGAAGTCGGTAGTGAAGGCTTTAAAACTGGAGCTCTCACAATACGAAGAAGTGGCACGTTTTGCGCGGTTTGGTACCGAGGTAAACGAAGCCACCCGCAAGCAAATCGAACGCGGGCAAAGGCTGACAGCCCTCCTGCAGCAAGGTCCCAACCAGCCTGTGCGCATTGAAGATCAGGTGGTGCAATTCTACGCCCTGACGCAGGGATTCATGGATGAGATCAAGCCTGAAAGGGTTAACATCTTTGCGCATGAAATGATTGGATATCTGCATAACCATGCCGCCCAGTCGATTGATGCCATCCGGCACGAAGGCAACCTGAGCGAAGAAAGTAAGGCTGATTTAAACCAGGCTTTGAGTGCCTTCCTGGACCTATGGGAAAAGAAAGAGAAGCACAACAAATGAAAATGATCATGGCAATTGTGCCAAAAAAATATGGTGATGACGTGCTCGCGGCACTAATCAATGCTGGTTATACAGCCACCTACTCTGAAACCCGCGGAGGAATGCTGCGCCAGAGCCAATTGACCCTCTTCATCGCCGTTCGCAGCAGCGAGGTTCAGACGGCTTTAAACGTCATTACTGACTCCTGCAACGAGATCGAGTCCATTCACCAGGGATACGGGCTGCAAGCTGACTGTGAACCGCACATGGCAAACGATGGCGCTCCGCTGGGGAAGAGCTCGGCGGTGGTTTTCATCTGGACACTCGACAAGTTCCAGGTGGGTTAGGGCGCAAATGTCAGAAGGCAAGGAACGCGCTGAAGCCAGGCTTTCAAACCTTGAAGCGATTGAACCGCTCTTGGGCTCACTGCGCGTGCTATCGCTGAGCACCATGCAAATGGCGCTCAACCGCCAGGCTTCTCTCACGGCATATGCCGAGCGTTTTTCGATGGTCGCGGCGCAGGTGCGGTCGGTGGTGGGGGAAAAGCCGGTCAAACACGAAGTAGAAGAGCCGTTCGACTACCGACCTGTAGGACGGTACCATATCCTGGCTGTCATTGGCAGTTCACGCGGCATCTGCGGGCAATATAACAAACAATTGGCTAAGCTGGCTGCTGAGCACTTGGAAACCAAGGGCGATTTGCCCATCAATGTGGTGGCTTTCGGAGCCAGAGTGCAGCGCACTCTGACCCAGGAAGGCATTCAGTTTGATAGGCAGGAAACGCTTGGAAAGGGCTCGATGCCGGCATATGACCTGGCTGCGCAGCTGATGCGTACATGGACCACTGCCTTTCATGAGAGCAAACTTGCGAAAGTCGAGATCCTTTCTTTCCGCAAACGTGATTCAGGCACAAGTTACAGCCCCGTTTTCACAACGCTCTTGCCAGCAAGCGGCTTGGGAAGCCAGGAAGGTGAACAAGTCGTGTTGCCTTTTCCCCCGCCGATCATAGAGGGCGACCCGCAGAAGATGCTGGAACAGATCGAGACCCACTTGCTGGCGATCCGCTTTTATCAATTGATCCTGGACGCGATTGCGGCTGAAAACCTCTATCGCTATCGGCTGCTTGAGGAAGCCAAAGAAAACACCTCCAATTTGCTCGAAGAACTTACTCTAGCCATCCAATCTGAACGGCGCAAAGATATTACCCAGCAACTGCAAGAGCTCCTGGTCGGCTCGGGCATGCTGGCGCAGCGCTAACCCCAAACGTTTGATCTTGCTCGTTACTCGCCGCTAATTACCAGAGGCAGGAATACTTGTGGCAGGGGTTCAGTGGTCGTTGTGATGAAGAGCTCCAGATCGTAAATCGCACCGGTTTTGTTTACCCTCGAATCACACACAAAAACCTGCCAGATCCCAAGTGCATTCTGACCACGGTAACTGTCCAGGCTGCCATTGGTTTGTGGACCAACAGTGCGTTTGAAGGTGGGGGGGTTGAGATCGTCGCGGGTTCCATCGTTGATTGGCAAGGCTGAGGCATCATCAATCCTGAGGTTGTAGTTTATATTGCTGTCCACCGCTGGCTCAATCAACGTGACCGGGCTGGCATCCATCGGACCTTTGAGTGTCACCCTAACGTCCCCCCGGGCATCATGTGCCAGCATTACCCCCAGGTCGATATCATCAATCCAGGTGTCCTCGGTGACCTCAAAGGCGTAACTCACACCCATTCCAGTACCGCAGCCGTTATCTGGCAGAGCTTGGGTGATCGTCCAGATATATTTCCAGGTGGCACGGTTGGTGGAGTAATCCCAGACTTTAATATCCACCTGGTGGACGCCGGGCTCGGTGGGAAGAGGATTGTTGCCGTCCTTGGCGAAGCCCAGGTCGACATAAAAATCGCGAGTTTCATAGTCACCCCCGGTTAAGCCTGGTAAAAAATACTGATTGACATAAGCGGTATCTGAACTTCCGCCGGGAAGGGTGTGGAAATCCCAGACGGTGTGGGTCAGGGAACTCCCGTCTAACTCAAAAGTGATGCGGTGTGGCGGCAGGTAATAGACCGGGCTCATGAAGAGGTCACGGGTGCGCACATAGATGCTGTAGTCTGTGCCGTAGGGAATGGCGTTGACTGTGAGTAAATTGCTGGTGCCCGTGAAGAGCCCCACAGCCTGGACCTGTGGGGGTTGCCGGTCCGTATAGGTGTAGTCAAGGAATTCCAGCGGGTTCAGGTAGGCATCCCCGGCAGCGAGGATGTTGAGGTGGATGTGGTTAAATCGGTAGCCAAACGATACCTCCGGCCACCAGACGATATTTCCGAGATGAGAATTAGCGGCAACGAACCCCCCGTTTACCGGGTCCGACTGGTATCCTTGGTAGGCAGCGTAAATGGCATCAGGAATGGAAGGCTCGTCAAGGTGATGATATTGCCAGACGTAGCCTTCGGGGTCGAGGATGGCAACTTCCCAGTAAAGTTCTGAGGGAGAGCTGTAGTTCTCAACATTCACCACCTGACCTGCCACGGGTGTGCGCACCTGGGTGCCATCCGGAGCGATTAGGTCGACGCCATGATGGAAATAGGCATCATTGAAGTCGGTTGAATAGAGCTGATAGGAACTGTCGAGATGCCCCACCTGGACAATTTGAAAAGGCCAGCCGTAGCGCGAGTGGAGACCATTCGGATCGCCCGTGGCGATGCCCGCGGAGCCGGTTTGAATGGTCGCTTCAATTAGTTCGGGGTCCTGAGGCGGCACGACAGGGGCCGCCTGGGCAGCGTTGGGAAACAGCAGGCAGGCTTCCAGAATGAGCACAAAAACCAGGCTCATGAGGATTGATCTAAAAAAAACTCGAAGTGGGTTCACGCGGCAGCCTTTAAACCTTTGGTCAGAACTGCAATTCGATTGTACTGCAAGAAATGCACTTTTAGAGGAATTTGAAGGGGCAAATCCTTTTTCAATCACCCTCTCAATAATGGAAAACTTGGTATTAGGAATTCACGGGATTATCGTGTATAATTCTTTTTCGCGCGTTTGATTGACGAGCGCAAACCGTTAAGCCTGGAAGGAGGTGAATAGCAAATGGCAAGTGTAACATTGAGATCCAATGAATCGCAGGATTCTTTACTCAAGCGCTTTCGCAAGAAGGTCGTGAAGAGTGGTGTGCTCAGCACCGTACGCCGCAAACGCTGGTTTATTTCCAAGAGTGAGCAGCGTAGAATGGACAAGAAAAAAGCTGTTCGTCGTACCTTCAAGAAGCCGTACGAATCGTAAGAGCCAGGAAGTGAGGTTTTATGGCTAAAGAAGATGAGAAGATTACCGTAGATGGCACGATTATCGAAGCCCTCCCAGGAACGCAATTCCGGGTGAAGCTTGATAACGGTCACGAAGTGCTGGCATATCTTTCCGGTCGCATGCGTCGTTATTACATCCGTATCCTCTTAGGGGACTCCGTGCGGGTGGAAATGTCGCCTTATGATTTGGATCGTGGTCGGATTGTCTACAGACAACGCCGCCCAAATTCAAACGAACCACAGGAATTCTAGCTCTTGTCTCATGACAGCCCTCCTTTTGGGGGGCTGTTTTTTTTACCCCAAAATGGATAGAATCCAGACTATGCAACAACAGACTCCACAAGGGACGATTCGCAGTTTCGATTTGGCACGCGATGGCGAGGTTGTCGCCAATCTGATCGAAGAGGCGTTTGCCCTGAAAAACGATCCGGACGGGCAGGTTGTCTTGGTCCAAATGCGCGAAAACGCCCGCAGGTTGCAACAAGCCAGTTGGATGCCGATGACTGGATCGGTGTTAGGTTTCGTCTGGGAAGTGGACGGTCGGTTAGTGGGCAATGTCTCCGTTATTCCCTACACCCACAAAGCCCGCCGGCTTCACCTGGTCGCCAATGTAGCTGTAGACCCGGCTTTTCGGAACCAGGGAATTGGCAAAGCTCTGATTTCCCGCGCACTGCAATACAGCCGACAGGTTGGTGTGCGTGAGGTGTGGCTTCAGGTCAAACGGGATAACGAGCCCGCGATCGGAATGTATCAACAGCTTGGTTTTCGCCGGGACCATTGCCTGGATGTTTGGAAGAAAAGCGGCTTGATACGCTCAAACCCATTTCAGCACTATCGCTATCCCAGTCTCTATGAAGTTCGCTCGAGAGAATTCGTTGATTGGCAGAACCAGAAAGAATGGCTCGACCTCAACTATCCGTCAGATGTGCGATGGTACTCACCCTTGGATTTTACTGAGCTCTCGCCTTGGGCGTGGCTAAACCCATTGAAGTGGGCAAGCCTGCTTGAGCTGCACCAACTTAGTTTAACCGTGGGCGAGAAGTTGTCGGCTGTTCTGAGCCTGCAGCGGACGAATTTGCGGTCTGACAATCTTTATATCGCCGCTCCAGAAACTTCTTCTGAAAGCGAACATGTTAAATTGTTGTTGACTCGTTTCATGCAGGAAGATTGGTCCGGCAGGCCACTCGTGCTGGAATACCCAGCCGGCAGGGCTGCCACCGGCTTCGAAGCCAATGGCTTTACTTTGACTCGAACGTTACTTTGGATGCATGCCGAAATATAAAAAAACCGCACAAGATTATTGTGCGGTTTTTTTATCGAAACGTTCCGAAGTTTAGATCTCTTCGTCGACGACGATTTCAGCCAATTTCAGGAATTCCTGCCACTCTTCTTTGAAAAAGTGCAGGGTAACATTATTGAGTTCCAGATGATAGGTTGATTCGCCGTCTGGTTCGTCAGCTCGCCAGGCGAGGTAATTCTCGGTTTCGGCAATGGTAGTGGTTACAGGTTCTTGTTCCATAGTATCTCCTTGTTTTATTGTGCAATTATCTCATAGTTGCGCGGGTAATGCTAATTAACATTTGATCATTTCGAATTTCGGGTCTTATTTCCCTTATTCGTCTTCCTTGTTGCCACATCCTTCACTTTAGCAGCCGATTGCTTCACTTGTGAAGTGAACGGGGTGGTGGCCTTTTTTAGCCAATCTGCAGCTTTGCCGAGGGGTTTGTTGAGCGATGCACGGACGCGTTTGCCCAGTTTACGCAGGGCAATTAACAGTGCAGGTTCCTTGGGCTTGCGATAGTAAGCCATGCCTTCCCATGGATCCTGATCAAAGAGTTTCTTGGTGGCATAGCCGAAAAGCAACTTCAGTGTGGCGAATGTAGGTGCAGCCAGGATAATGCCCAGCAACCCGAACACCTGGCCGGCGATCAGCGCGGAAATCATGATGGCGGCAGGATGAACTTCCAGCGTTTCCCCCATCAGTTTCGGGGTGAGCACATGGTCAAGTACCATGTCGATCACCATCGCGATAGACATCACCACGATGACATACACCAGCTTTGTAAGCCCAAAAGGAGTTGGGTCCTGCAAGATTGCGCCGATGATGAAGCCAATCCAACCGATCCAGGCACCGATGTAGGGTATGAAACGACCCAAGCCAGCAATGATTGCCAGAACAATAAAGTAGGGCAACCGGAGTATGCCGAGAGATACTATATAAACAAGGATTGCGATCGCCACAACCGTGAACTCACCACGGATGAAGGCGTTAAAAATCTTGTTAATTTCCATGCCAATTCGGCGGAAATCTTTTTCGAAGCCTTTGACGGAGATGTTGATCAACCGCTTCTGAACACCGTTGGTTTCGGAGGTGATAAAGAAAGAGACCATGTAGGTGATCACCAGGTTGAACAGGAAGCCTCCCACCAAGCCTACCAGCTTGCCCGCTTGCGTCGCTGCTGGTTGTAGGTAATTGGTGATGGTCTGGGCAATCACATCCGTGTCCAGGTAAGGCAGCGTGAATTTGAACGGTCCTACATTGATGATACGGTTAGACCAGGTCTCAAGGAACGTGGCAAAGCCGCCTACATTTTTTGTCAGGTTATCGAATAGGTTTTGCACCTGAGTGATAATGGTGCTGCCGGCGCTTGTCAGCAGCCAGACCACCAGCCCGGCAATCAGGACGTAAACAATCGCCGTTGCAATGCGCCACGAGATTTTCAGGCGTTTGTTAATCAGTCTGCAGAGTGGGTGAAGCAAAAAGGAAATAATAAAGGCTGTGACTACCAGCTTGAAGTAGTCATTAAAGCGGATAATCAGCGCGAGCAGCCCTGCAATAAGCAAAAGCCCAACAACCAGCTTGGTTGCCCACCCCCAGCGCGGTGAATCAGGCGAACTTTTGCTAACGGGTTCGGGTTCGATCGGTTCTGGTGATGGGATCTGAGCGGTGTTCTCTGTCATAAGTTGATTTTACGCTAAAAACAACAAAGTGCAACAAAAGACATTCATAAAAACATTGCTCACATCGTTTGCAAGCAATTAGCGGTTAGAATTGACCTGAAATCAAATAGGAGCGCTAATGGAATACAGAAAATTTGGAAATACAGGTCTACAAGTATCCGCCTTGGGTTTTGGCTGCATGCGCTTGCCAGTTTTGGATGGGGATAATGGAAAAATTGATGAACCCGTTGCGAGAGCCATGCTGCGTCACGCGATCGATCAGGGCTTGAATTACGTGGACACCGCCTGGCCTTATCATTCAGAACAGAGTGAACCGTTTGTGGGACGGGCTTTGCTGGATGGCTACCGCCAAAAGGTTCATTTGGCAACAAAAATGCCGTCCTGGTTGGTCAAATCTCCCGAGGACCTTGAGCGGCTTTTTACCACGCAACTCGAGCGGCTTCAGACAGATCATATCGATTTTTACCTTCTGCACGCGCTTAATGCAGGTCATTGGGACAATTACCTGAACCTCAAAGTGTTCGATTGGGCTGAAAAGAAGCTGGCTGATGGTCAAATCCACCACCTGGGGTTCTCATTCCATGACCGTTATGAGGTTTTTAGCAGGATTCTGAACGGCTACGATAACTGGAGTTTCTGCCAGCTGCAGTACAACTATATGGATGTCGACGAGCAAGCAGGCAAACGCGGTGTGCTCGAGGCGGCAGAAAAAGGCCTCGGCGTGGTTGTGATGGAGCCATTGCGAGGTGGCAAATTGGCGGTCCAGGATCCACCAGCGCAGGTCGCTGAAGCCTTTAGCCACAGCCAGCGCGACTGGAAGATGGCGGAATGGGCTCTGCAATGGTTGTGGGATCAACCGGAAGTCTCTCTCTTGCTTTCGGGTATGTCCACCTTGGAGCAAGTCGAGCAAAACCTCAAGAGTGCCTCACGTTCGGGTATCGGAAGCTTGAGCGACGATGACCGTGCGACGATCAGCAGGGTGCAGCAAGCCTGGTCCGGGCTGGCACCCGTGCCTTGCACCAGTTGTGAATACTGCATGCCCTGCCCAAGTGGGGTTCAAATCCCCCGCATCTTCAAACTCTACAATGAGTCGGTCATGTATAACCGCCAGAGTCGCGGGCAAAACGCATACAAGGGCGAGTTTACCGATGACCAGAAAGCGGATATGTGCGTTGAATGTGGTCAATGCGAGACACTCTGTCCGCAGGTCTTTCCGATCATCCAACAACTGAAAGATGCTCATGCGTATCTCACTGGAGGCACTGTTTGACCCTCCCAATCCCGGCTGAACCAGTAAAAAGGAGAGACACTCCCTGGATCGTCCTGGCGGGCACGCTATTTCTGACTGTCATGATTGCTTGGTTGTGGTTCACCCCTGCCGGTTTCTGGGAGAAACTGCGCGCGATCGGCTATGCAGTCTGCCACCAGCTGGAGGAACGTTCCTTCTGCATTCATGGGCTCTGTTCACCCCTTTGCGCCCGTTGCACCGGTATGTACCTGGGGGCGGTCCTTTCGCTGGGATTCCAGTCGTTTCAAGGACGCAAAGCCAAGTTCCCTCCGGTTTGGGTGATCGTGGTGCTGGTGCTGCTGTTTGGCTCGTTCGGGGTGGACGGATTAAACTCCTTCCTGCATTTCTTCCCCAACTTCTCTGGCATTTATGAACCAACCAACCTGCTCAGGTTAATCACCGGCATGGGGGTCGGTTTGGGGATCGGCACTGTACTGTACGTGTTGTTTAATCGCACTGCCTGGAGCAATTGGTTGGACAAGTCGCCTTACCACAAGTGGCACTCTTTCCTGCTGCTGCTTGCTCTGTCTGCTGTTTTGATCGTCCTGATCCAGACGAACCACCCCGTGGTGATTTACCCGGTGATGGTTATCTCAGGGTTGGGGGTCTTTCTGGTTTTGAGCAGCGTCTATACCGTGGTGGCGTTGATGATCCTCGGGCGGGAAAATAAACAATTGCGCTGGCGGGAACTGGTTCTCCCAATCCTGATGGGGATGACGATTGCTCTGCTGCAACTGTTGCTGACGGCATGGCTGCGTTTAATTCTGACTGGCACCTGGGAGCCAATAAACCTCTGATTTTCTACTGTCCCTCAGACAAAGAGTGGCTATAATGAAAGCGTTGAGGAAGATCTCAACTGATGGAAGGAAATTATGACAGAAGTTATTAGTGGAATTCTTGGAGCGTTTGGTCTGTCGGTCTCGGCAGGTCTCAACGCCTACATTCCATTGCTGGTGGTTTCACTGCTGGCAAAATTTACCACGCTGATCGAACTGGCAAAGCCTTGGGATGCCCTGGAAAGCTGGTGGACGATTGGGGTTTTGGGGGTGTTGGTGGTGATCGAAGCCGTGGCAGACAAAGTGCCGGTGGTTGACCATATCAACGATGCCGTCCAAACGTTTATCCGCCCGACCGCGGGCGCAATTTTGTTTGCCGCAAGCGCGAAATCCATCACCGAGATCAACCCGGTCTTATCCCTGATTTGTGGTTTATTGGTTGCCGGCTCGGTGCATGCTGCAAAATCAGTGGTTGCCAGACCCGTGGTGGATGTCGCCACAGCGGGAATGGGCACGCCGGTGGTGAGCACTCTTGAGGACATTTTTGCCACCGTTGTTTCGGTATTATCCATTCTGGTTCCAATCTTAATGGTTATCATCGTATTTTTGACCATCTGGTTAATCGCTTCAATTATCAATCGTCGGCGAAAGCAAAAAACAGCTGAAAGCATAAGTTAAAGGAGTTACAAAATGACAGAGCAAGAATATTCAAATCAAGAGCAGGTTACTTCCGCTTGGTCGATCATCAGCCTGATTGGCGGAATCTCTAACTTCATCGGTTTTCCTTTTTGGGGCGCCCTGGTGGCCTTGATCACAGGATATATCGCTAAATCTGAGATCGAGAAGAGCCATGGTCGGGTTGGCGGTGAGCGGTTGGCAAAAGCCGGGTTAGTTCTGGGTTGGGTTGGAATGGGCTTGGGGTTGCTTGTGATTTGCCTGAGCACGTTGATGTTCCTGGGGTTGTTTGGGGGCATCGCCTTTTGTGGTCCGCTCAGCGCGCTGATGAATTCTTATCGCTAAAGAGGTATTAATGGAAAATCAAAACTATCAAACATATTCCGAACCAAAAGTGGTTGACGCATCGCCGCTGTACACCGAGCAGAAGAAAAAGAAGAGCAACGCCTGGTGGATCATTCTGTTGGTGATTTTGCTGGTTTTATGCTGCTGCTTGATGATTGGCGCATTGGTGGTGTTTTTCCTGGTTGCCAGTGGTCAATATATGATTGACTGGTCGCTCCTATCCCCCATTATCAGCCTCATCTAAACATACGTTTCGTTCCTACCGGCCTGGTTGAAAAACCAGGCCGGGTTTAATTAAATCGGGATTGCCCAGAATCGCCTGCACAGTTTGCAGGCAGCGTGCTCTCGCTTCAGACGCGAGCGGTATTTCCTCGAACTCATCCTCATCAAGCAGATGGTATTCCCCGCTGGGATACACTACCAGATCAAGCGCAAGGTCCTGCCAGATGATACTATCCTCGCTGAATTGGGCTGGCAGGCAAAGGTTGATATACCAGCATTTAACTTGATCAGTTGCGCCTTGATGGACTTCGAAGACGTTGTACCAACGGTCGGTGTAATAGCGCTCCATCATCAAATCACCCTTACAGAAGATAACTTTGTCCACAGGCACGGCATCAGCCCCGCTGAAGCGTGCGCGCACTAATCGGCAGGTGGTGGTTTCGGAGATGAGTTCTCCTTTCCAATTGAAGACCGGCTTGCCGAAGTGGTTTTGCTTGAAGATGGTCAGGGTATCAGCTTTCATAGGCTTGGAAACACCCGAATCTTGTTTGCAGACCAGCTGACCGCACATCCTGAGTCAATCGCAGCAGGCGTTTGACTCCTGGCAAGCAGCGAAATCTCGCCGCACACCAGTTCGAGCTGGTAATACTCGCCCATGAAAAGCGAATCACGGACGACGCATTCAACAAGGTTGCTATCCTCTGAGATTTGTGCGCCAAAAAGTGCGTCTTCGGGGCGAAGAAGGATTTGGCACTCCTCACCCGGATTAAGTTGAACGGATTGGACGCCAACTGTCAGCTCCGCAAAGACAGTTTTGATCCTGAAGGGTTCCGTTTGGCTCACCACACCCCCGACCAGATTGCCCAAACCGAGAAACTCCGCTATCCAGGGCGTGGCAGGTTGCTCGAACAACTCCTGAGGAGTACCCTGCTGCAAGATCACCCCGTCGTGCAGGATCACCAAGCGGTCAGCCAGCCCAAAGGCTTCTTCACGGTCGTGCGTGACGTAAATGACGGGTATTTGGCTCTCGTGCAGGATGGCGCGCAGTTCCTGGATCAGCTGCGTCCGCAGGGTATGGTCGAGCGCGCCGAGTGGTTCGTCGAGCATGAGCAGGTTGGGCGAGGGCGCAAGCGCGCGCGCCAGCGCCACCCGCTGCTGCTCGCCGCCGGAGAGTTCGGTGATGGGGCGGTCGGCGAAGCTCTGCATGCGGATGCTCTCCAAGCCGGCTTGTACGCGCCGTGTGATTTCTTCTTGCGCCAACCCCTGCAATTGCAGACCGAAGGCAATGTTCTGCGCCACGGTTTTGTGGGGGAAGAGGGCGTAATCCTGGAACATCAAGCCAAAGCCGCGTTTGTGGGTTGGCACGTCCCGCAGGTCTTGCCCCTGCCAGAGCACAGTGCCGGATTCCGGTGCTTCAAGCCCGGCGATAATACGCAGGATGGTGCTCTTGCCTGAGCCAGATAATCCCAGCAGGCACACCAATTCGCCTTTATTCACCTCAAAACTGACCCCCTTCAGCAGGGGCTTGTTCTCGTAATCCTTTGTCAGGTTCTGCACTTTGAGCATCAAAACAACTCCTCTCCTGGGAGGCGGATTTTTTCAACCAACAAACTGCCAAGCCCGCAAACTAACAGCAACAGGCTGGACATCGCCAACGCCTGACCGTAGTTTAACGCGCCAGGCTGTGAAATGTAACGGTAGATTGCCACGGGGATGGTGGGGGCGTGCGGATTGCTGAGGAAGCTGGACGCGCCAAATTCGCCCAGCGAGATGGTGAAAACGAATACCAGGCTCACCAGCAAACTGCGAAGCAGGATGGGCAGGTCCACTTTGAGCAGCACCTGCAATGGGTTGGCACCGAGCGAGCGGGAAGCTTCGCGCAGGGATTCCGGGATGCCGCGGATGGCGGGCAGCATTGTGCGCACCACGAACGGAAGGGCGATCAGGGAATGGGCGATGGGGATCAAGAGCGGGAATTGACTGTTTGCCCAGGGCGGGCGGTTGAAGATCAATAGAAAGCCGAGCCCAAGTGTGACCGCGCTGGCGCCAAGCGGCAGCATGAAAAGGGGTTCCAGGAATTTGTTGAAGCGGGCTCGCCGCGCCATGGCGTAGGCGGTCAGCGTACCCAGAATACCTACAATCAGGATCGTGATGCCAGAGTAAAGCAGCGAGTTGCGGATTGCCTGGATCGGTGGCACATAAAAGATTGAGCCACTGCGGTTCTGGAAAAGCTCGCGGTAATAACGCAGGGTAAGCCCTATCGCGACTTCTCCGCGCTGACCACGATCAGCCTCCAGCGTGACAAGTGAACGGCTGACCAGGCTCAGGACGGGCACCGCGAACATCAAGATCAGGCTGATCACCATAAAAAAAACGACTGCCTTCTGCCAGCCCCGGGCAGGGCGGCTGAGGGCGCGCTTTTCCGGGTTGAGCGCTGCCTTGCCAAAACGAGGCGTGTTAACACTGGCTTGCAGTAGCGTTACGACCAGGGTAATGCCAAGCTGGATCACCGAGAGCAATCCCGCCACCGGCAGGTTGAAGCGGTTCAATGCCTGGTTGTAGATCTCGACTTCGATGGTGCTGAACTGCGGACCACCGAGCATCAAGACCACGCCAAAACTGGTGAAATCAAACAGGAAAACCAGCAGGGATGCGCTAAGCAGGGAAGGAGCAAGCAATGGCAGGGTAACCTTGGTGAAAGTCTGCCATGGTGTTGCGCCGAGCAAGCGGGAGGCTTGCTCCAGGCGTGGGTTGAGCCGGCTCCACGATGAACTAACGATGCGAATGATAATGGAGGTGTTGTAAAACACATGCGCCAACAGGATGGCGGGCAGACTGTTAAGTAGCTTTAGGGGAGGCGTGCTCAGGTTTAAGAGAGCCATTAATGCCTGGTTGATCCACCCTTGTGGACCAATCAGTGTATTGAAAGCCGCCGCCACCACCACCGTTGGCAGGATGAAGGGCAATAAACTGATGGCGCGCAGCGTTTTTCGTCCAGGAAAATCGAACCTGGCAAACAGCCAGGCAGCTGGCAGACCCACCAGCAGGGTCAAAATGGTGGAGAGAAACGCCTGCAGAAAGGTAAAGTTGAGGGGTTTACTGACCTGCGACCACTGAAAAAGCTGCCAGCCCTGGCTGAACCGTTCTGAGAACACCACCCTAAAAATGGCGAGCAGCGGCTGATAGAAGAAGTAGGTGAGGAACGCCAACGGTATCAGCCAGAGGGCAAGCGTCAGCAGGGCAGGGCGTTTGGTCATAAAAGAGCGCTCAGTTCAGCATCAAGTTGATCCAGTCGTTGATCCAGGCATCCCTTTGGGACGCAATTAAGTCTGGCGCAAGGCTGGCAGGCTGCTGGGGGGATTCCACCGTCTTTTGGAAGGCTTCCGGGATGACAGCTTCGGGCAGCACCGGGAAGACAAACATCTGCATGGGTACGTCCTCCTGGAAGGTCTCGCTGAGGAGAAAGTCAACGAATTTTTCAGCAGCAGCGCGGTTCTGGGTGCCCTTGAGTATGCCGGCGAATTCGATCTGGCGCCAACACATGCCCTTCTCAACCAGTGAGGCAGTCGGCGACTCACTCAGTTCGCTCTCCGCGTAGATAAATTCCGCCGCAGGGCTGGAAGCATACGAAACCACCATCGGCTGAGCGCCTCTGCCGGAGGAACCGGAGAAGTTGGTGTAGTAGGCTGTTTCCCAGTCCGAGGTGACCACGACACCGTTGTCCTTCATTGCCTGCCACCACTCCAGCCAGCCGTCTTCGCCAAATTCAGCGATCGTAGCGAGCATAAAAGCCAGCCCGGGGGAGGAGGTGGAAGGATTTTCGACCACCAGCAGGTTGGCGTATTGAGGATCTGCCAGTTCAGAAAGCGAGGCCGGCAGGGGCAGCGCGTTTTGCTCGAACCAGGCTTTGTCGTAGTTAATGCAAACATCGCCATAATCGACGGGCAAAGCGCGGTTTTCGGTATCAAGCTTGAACTCAGCTGGGATCTGGGCTAGTAGCGGTGAGTTGTAAGGTTCGAGCAGGTCTTGCTCGAGAGCACGGGAGAGAAAAGTGTTATCCAAGCCAAAGAACACATCCGCGCTGGGCGTGTTACCAGAGAGCGACTCGAGGATCAGGCGGTTGAGCGTGGCCCCGGTGTCGCCGCCTTTGACGAAGTTAACTTTGGTATTGTTGGCAGTCTCGAAGGCAGAAATGACCTCCTGGCTCACCGAGAACGAGTCGTGCGTCATGACTGTCAGTGAGGTGGGCTCGCCCGGACCGGCGGTGGGGGAGGCTGCTGCTGTACAGGCAGCCAGCAGGAGGGAGAGTGTGAGGGTGATCAAGAGTGACTTTTTGGGCATGACTTCATCCTTCTGAATTAGGTTTAGTTTTGATCACGAGCAAATTCCCGGATTTAATTTTAATTTCAATCTCATCAGCTGTTGCGACGTTGCTGATGCCGCGGTTTTGCCAGGGTACGAGGGTTTCGTTGCTGAGGGGGTATTCCAGACCATTGGTAGTAATCCCTTCGACAGGCGCGCCCCAGGCTATCAGCGAAACCAACTCGCCGGGTTGGGTGGGCAGGCTGGCGCTTCCAGAGAGCAGGCGCGCCTCCACCTGGCCATCTTCAAGAACTACAGATTTTCCTGCCAGATCCGGGCGGGAGAGCAGGCTGAGATTGCCAAGCGTGTGGTCGATCCGGTCGCCGAAGGGGTATGCGATCACGATCTGCGCGTAGCCGAGATTAAGAGCGTAATCCAATGCCAGTTCGAGGTCGGTCTGGTCTTTGGCGGGCGGAAAACGCATCACTTCAATGCCAGCTTCAATGACATTAGCCAGTTCAATGGGATCAGCCGAGTCAAGATCGCCGATCAGCAGGTGGGGTTTGAGACCGAGACGGGTCAGATGGTTGAGACCGCCGTCCACAGCGACCAGGAAGTCGTCAGGCAGCCAGCTAATTTCAAAGCCGGGTTTGGCTTGGCCGTTTGCTAAGAGTACCGCGCGATTGTCTGTTTGCATCAAAAAACACCTTCCGCCGGGAGGGTGTTTTGGTCACGCAGAACATCCCTCCGCCGGCATTATCCGGATCAGGTCATTCGGGTCGGACTGTGCGTCCCTCTCAGCCTTTCGGCTCCCCGTGTAGATAGCAGCATGATAGCATAGAAAATTAATGAAATCAACTGTTTGTCGATCCAGCGAGGAAAATCCATCCCTTTTGGAAAGGTAAAAAAGGTATAATTTTCTTAATACAACCGATATATTGCTGGTGAGAAGGAAGTAACAAGTGACCAAACCTACCAAAACATCACGCGTACTGGAAGCCTTGCTCTCAGAGATTAACCGACCTGAATCTCAGCATGGCGATTGTTTGCCTTCCGAAAGGGAATTGGGTGAGCGTTTTCAAGTCAGCCGGGTTGTCATCCGTGGAGCGCTTGCCAGGCTGGAGGACGAAGGGCTGATTTACAAATTGCAGGGGAAGGGGGCGTTTGTCAGCAAGAATAAAGTCGACCAAAATGCCTCCCGCCTGACCAGTTTTACCCAGGATATGCTTCAGCGCAGTTTGACCCCGGGTTCGAAAATATTGGTGAAGGAATTTGTCCCGTGCACACCATTTCTCAGCAGTAAGTTACAGATATCGCCGAATCAGAAGGTTTTTAGATTGAAACGATTGCGGATGGCGGACAATTCGCCGATGGCAATTGAGGTTTGTTTTTTGCGGGAATGGATTGGCAAGAAAATCGCGGAGCATTTGGTGGACAATGCTTCCCTTTACCAGTTACTGGCGGCAGAATGCGGTATTCAACTCAAGTACGCCTTACAGACGATCGAGGTGGGCACACTTGAGAAGGTGGAGCGAGACTTGCTGGGGCAAAACTGTCCTCGCTGCACCGCGATTATCACCCGGCAGACTTTTGACGTGGACAACAATGTGGTTGAGTTCGTCGAGTCACGTTACCGCAGCGATCGGTATCTGTTCCGCATGCTCCTGGATCTGCAAGAACCGGAAGGCAACACTTAAGCAGGAAAATCCAATCTCACTCTCTGCAAGGCGCGGAAAAGTGGGGTTATTGCTTGCGGGGAGGAGTGGAAAGTGTTATAATTATTAGTTCACTGTCGGATATAGAAAAGCTAAAAGACTATTGACTCATAAACCAAATTGTTATATACTTATCGCTTGCGTTTATTGCATGAACTGACGCGTGGAATGCTCATTGCCCCACGCTTTTATCATGTTAGGAGATATTGATGACTGACCTGATGCCACCAAAAAATTATGCGAGGATCCCTGTAGGGTTGGAATTACCCCAGCTTATCCAGGTCCAGCTTGATTCTTTCCAGCGCCTGAAAACTGAAGGCTTGGGAAGTTTGTTCCACGAAATCTCCCCTATTGTTTCATATGGCAGCGAACTAAAGTTGCACTTCCCCAGTGACACGCCGCTTGCCAAAGAATTCAACCTCAAGTATTGGTTTGAAGCTCCCAAGAACACGGTCGAGGAATGCCTTGAACGTGATCTGACCTATGCTTGCCCGCTGTACGTTTCAGTCTTACTGGATGGCAGTGAATCGGGTGAGAAGCAAAGGCAGGAATTGTTCCTGGGCGATTTCCCTGAGATGACTCAAAAGGGAACTTTCATCATCAATGGAACCGAGCGCGTTGTTGTTTCCCAGTTGATTCGCTCTCCAGGTGTTTACTTTGAGGCTGAATTGGACCGCAGCACCGGGCGCATGATGTCGACCGCCAAGTTGATCCCTGATCGGGGCGCCTGGATGGAGCTCGAAACCCGCAAGAATGACTTCATCATTCTGAAATTCAATCGTAAGCGCACAGTGCCAATCACTGTCTTTTTGCGTGCGTTAGCAATTTTGAATGACGGCATGCCCGAATCCTTGATTAAGGAAGGCTCGGACGAAGAAATCCTTGGGCTGTTCGCCGATGTGGATACCAATCAGGACCACCTCTACATTCAGAATTCTTTCGACCAGGAACCTGACTACGATCCCAACAGCAAGTTGAATATTGCGGAAGCGTCGTTGATCGAATTCTACAAGAAACTACGTCCCGGCGAGCCCCCGACACTTGAAAACGCCAAAAATTACGTGACCGAGCAGATCTTCGATTCACGCCATTACGACCTCGAAGAAGTTGGTCGTTACAAACTGAACCAGAAACTTGACCTGCAGGACATTGTTCCGATCACGCATCGAACCATCACCAAGAACGACATCGTGCGTTTGATTCGCCACATGATCGAGATCAACAACGGTGTGCTCCAGAAAGATGACATTGATCATCTTGGAAATCGCCGCGTTAAGACTGTGGGTGAACTGATCCAAAACAAATTGCGGGTCGGTCTGCGCCGCATGGAACGCGTTATTAAAGAGCGCATGTCCATCCGCGATCAAAACACCTCGCTGTCACCTGTCAGCCTGGTGAACATCCGCCCATTGGTGGCATCACTGCGCGAGTTCTTTGGCTCCAGCCAGCTCTCCCAGTTCATGGAAGAGACAAACCCGCTCTCAGAACTGCGCCACAAACGCACCGTTTCAGCTCTTGGTCCTGGCGGCTTGCGCCGTGAGCGGGCAGGCTTTGACGTGCGCGACGTTCACTTCTCACATTACGGTCGCATTTGCCCGATTGAGACCCCGGAAGGTCCGAACATCGGTCTGATCGGTCGTCTGGCGGCATATGCTTCCGTTAACAAGTATGGCTTTATCGAAACCCCCTATCGACGTGTAGTCCGTTCGATGAAAGGCAGCGATCCTAATTTGGTGGATCACCTGCTGCGCCAGAACATCGTGGACCCGAAGACCGGTGAAGTGATCTATGAAGCCGAAACGCGCGTTACTAAGGAAATGGCGAAGAAGATCAATAAACTCGGCATCGAGAATGTGCTCGTGCGCCCCTACGTAACCGATCAGTACGTGTACCTCTCTGCCGATGCTGAAGACAAATATGTCATTGCTCAGGCGAATGCGCCTCTGAACGAATACAACGAATTCTTACGCCGCAACTCCTGCCGTTACTACAGCGAATTTGCGATTTATGACTACGAAGAAATTGACTTCATGGACGTTGCCCCCAACCAGGTTGTGGGTATTTCCGCGGCTCTGATTCCCTTCCTTGAGCATGATGATGCAGGACGCGCCTTGATGGGCTCCAACATGCAGACTCAGGCTGTGCCGTTGCTGCGCCCGGAAGTGCCGCTTGTTTCGACTGGCATGGAAGGCGCCGCTGTGGCTGACTCCGGGCAGGTTGTGATTGCAGAAGAAGATGGCGAAGTGTTGTCTGTGACCGGCGATAGCCTGATTGTCAAGCAGTCCTCAGGCGATTTACGGATCTATAAACTTCGAAAATATCAACGTTCCAACCAGTCGACCTGTATCGATCAGCGACCTGCAGTTTCGCAGGGGCAGTTGATCCATAAGGGCGATGTGATTGTCGACTCCTCCTCAACCGAAGACGGAAAACTGGCATTAGGTCAGAATGTAATCGTCGCGCTTCTCCCTTGGGAAGGCTTCAACTTTGAAGACGCCATCCTGATCTCAGAACGCCTGGTTGAAGAAGACCGGTACACCAGCATCCACATCGAGAAATACGAAGTGGAAGCCCGCGACACCAAACTTGGTCCCGAGGAAATCACGCGGGAAATCCCCAACGTTGGCGATGACACCATCCGTGACCTCGATGAGTCTGGCATCATCCGTATCGGTGCCGAAGTTGGTCCGAACGACATTTTGGTCGGCAAGATCACTCCAAAAGGCGAGAAAGAACTCACCCCTGAAGAGCGACTGTTGCGCGCCATCTTTGGTGAGAAATCACGCGATGTCAAGGACACCTCTCTGCGTATGCCTCACGGGGAACGTGGCATTGTGGTGGATGTAAAGGTCTTTACTCGCGAAGAAAACAACGACCTCTCCGCTGGTGTGGATAAGATGGTGCGCGTCTCTGTGGCGCAGCGCCGTAAGATCACCGCTGGCGACAAAATGGCTGGACGGCATGGTAACAAAGGCTGCGTCTCGATGGTGCTGCCGGTTGAAGACATGCCCTTCCTGGAAGATGGAACCCCAGTAGATATCATCCTGAATCCCCTTGGCATCCCGGGTCGTATGAACATCGGACAGGTGCTGGAAGCCGAACTCGGCTGGGCAGCACGCAGCCTGGGCTTCAGGGCTATAACCCCCGTTTTTGACGGCGCTACCGAGGCTGAGATTGAAGCCGAGTTGGCACGAGCCTGGCTGATTGATGAAGCCTGGCGCGTAATCGCCGAAAAAGGCTGGGACTGGCTGAGAACGGTCGATCACGATCCTGAAATGATTCTGGACGACCAGGAAGTGCGTTTGCTTTATCTGGAGCAAATCCTTGCTGGTCAAGGTCAGGACATGTTTGCCCTGAAAGAAAACGAAGTCCGGGCTCGCCGCGCAGCTTTAAATGAGTGGTTAAAGCTCGAAGGGTTTGATCCCACCAGCATCACTGCCTTCCCTGAGGACAACATCCCCGTCAAGAGTCGGGAAGCTCAGGATGAAACCGCTGTCAAAGCCTGCTTGCTTCTCTGGAGCAAGAAACTTGGGCAAAGCATTGATTCCGGGCTCGACCGCGCTGCCATCGAAAAGCAGGCAAAACAACTCATGCTCGAAACTGGCAGTCCCATGCCTACTATCGGCAAGCAGCGAGTACGTGACGGTCGCACCGGTGACTTCTATGACAATCCGGTTACCATCGGTGTCATGACCATGCTCAAACTGCACCACCTCGTTGAGGATAAGGTCCATGCCCGTTCTACCGGACCCTATAGCCTGGTTACCCAGCAGCCTCTCGGCGGTAAAGCTCAGTTCGGCGGTCAGCGCTTTGGTGAAATGGAAGTGTGGGCGCTCGAAGCTTACGGCGCGGCGCATACTCTGCAGGAAATGCTTACGGTCAAGTCGGATGACGTTGCGGGTCGCACTGCAACCTATGAAGCGATCGTCAAGGACCTGCCCATTGAGGCTCCTGGCATCCCGGCTGCTTTCAGAGTGTTGGTGAAGGAACTTCAATCCCTGAGCCTGGCAGTGGAAGCAATCATGGAAGATGGGGAAGTGATGCGGTTCGGTAAAGATGACGAGCGCGCCCATAGCGCGCGCGTGCCAACCGGACTGTTGGATCAAGGTAGCGACTTCTTCAAGTCATTAAAAGAAGTTGCTTGACGTAATCAATCGAGGCGTGATAGAATCATGCCTCGCCCTGCTAGGCAGGGTTTATGTTAACCCGCCTGGCGTTAGGTTATAAACGCAAGGCCATCAAAGAATAAGGATGGCCTTGATTAATGAGATTATAGAGTAATTAGTAGCACGGAGGCAAAAGAAGTGCCAACAATTAATCAACTGGTTCGAAGTGGTCGCCAGACCAAAGGCAAGAAAAGCAAGTCACCCGCCTTGCAATATACACTCAATTCTGAGAAACAACGCCGTACCCGTCAACCGAAGGGTGCACCTCAGAAGCGTGGTGTTTGCACCATCGTTCGCACGATGACCCCGAAGAAGCCGAATTCGGCTTTGCGGAAAATCGCTCGTGTACGCCTCTCCAATGGTTTGGAAGTGACCGCGTACATCCCGGGTGAAGGTCATCAGCTCCAGGAGCACAGCGTTGTGCTGGTGCGTGGTGGTAGAGTGAAAGACTTGCCCGGTGTGCGTTATCACATCGTGCGCGGTACGCTCGACACGACTGGTGTCGCGGATCGCAAGCGCGCCCGTTCGAAGTATGGCGCCAAGCGCGCAACGAAGTAGTCATTTGTAAGCTGGGCTGTTTGCTTGTTACCAACCACTTTGTTGGTCTGGCCGGTCTGGATTTATTGAGGAGCAATTATGTCAAGAAGAATTAAGCCCGAAAAGCGAGAAGTCACTCCGGATGCGCGTTTTAATAATTTGCACATCCAGATGATGATCAACCGCATCATGCTCGACGGCAAGAAGAGCACTGTGACCAGCTTGGTTTATGATGCCATTGATCAAATCAGCAAGAAAACCGGCAAAGAAGGTATCGAAGTCTTCGAGCAGGCGCTCAAGAACGTCAGCCCGATGATGGAAGTCCGCCCTCGCCGTGTTGGTGGTGCCACTTATCAGGTGCCTATGGAAGTTGCCCCTGAACGCCGTCTGACCCTGGCTATGCGATGGATCATCACAGCCTCCAGGGCTCGATCAGGCAAATCTTACTCTGAGAAGTTAGCTGGTGAATTGATGGACGCTGCTGAAAACCAGGGCGCATCAATC
>CAYRYL010000031.1:0-22498 GCA_964428425.1 uncultured Anaerolineaceae bacterium
AAAAGCCGTGGTACCACCCTTCTTGGCTGGCAGATCCAGCCCTCTCAGGTTGCTCTTTAACGGGAACACCCGGCGCGGACTACTTGCACAGTGGTTTCACCCGCGCGACTCCTGAGGGAACTTCGACTTTCGCATTCCTGGCGCCGCTCTCAGTCTCGACCGCGCCTCCCTGTTGGGGCTCTAAAGCCTACTTTCCTCATTCAACGTCGTTCGCCCTATTATAGAAGTTTTCAGGGGCATGGTCAAGGGCGATAAAGGTTGTGTTATAATTAGTAAAACATCCCGAGGTTCGTTCTGAAAGGGGTTTTCATGCACAATTCCTTCGTTCGCCTCCTTTCCGGCTTTATTATCGCCTGCTTGCTGTTCATTTTTATAGGTTGGAGCACTGTCTCTGCTTTCTCCACCGATGCCGAACCGCAAAGCGTAATCCTGTATGTCAAACCCGGCGCGAATGGGTCCTGCTCCTCCTGGGCGGATGCCTGCTCGCTGCAAACGGCGCTATATAATGCCGCTGCAGGAGACCAAATCTGGGTGGCAGCAGGCACTTACAAACCATCTTCTTCCAATCGTTCAGCCACCTTCCAGTTAAAGACGGGGGTTGCCATCTATGGCGGCTTCCCGGCAGCAGGTGGGGGATGGGAAACCCGTGACTGGGTAACCAACCTCACCACCCTGAGTGGAGAAATCGGCATTTTGAATGACAGCGCTGACAACAGCTACCACGTGGTCACTGGCAGCGAAGTGGACGCAACGGCTGTGTTGGATGGTTTTACCATCAGTTATGGGAATGCAAATGGTTACTCTTCAAACTATGAGGGGGGCGGGATGGTGAACTATTCCGGAAGCCCCAGCCTGAGCAACATCATCTTCAGCAGCAACACGGCGACCTATTACGGAGGCGGGATGTTCAACTCCAGCAGCAGCCCCAGCCTGACCAATGTCACCTTTTCCAACAACTCGACCACTAGTGATTCTGGTTACGGCGGCGGGATGTACAGCGAATTAGGCAGCCCCAGCCTGAGCAATGTCACCTTCAATGGCAACGCGGCGACCTATTACGGCGGCGGGATGTACAATCTAGTCAGTACCCCCAACCTGAGCAATGTCACCTTTATCAACAACTCTGCCACTGGTAATAGCGCTTACAGCGGCGGGATGTACAATTGGAACAGCAGCCCGATCCTGAGCAATGTCATCTTCAGCGGAAACACGGCAACCATATCTGGCGGAGGGATGTACAACCATGACAACAGCAGCCCCAGCCTGACTGATGTCACCTTCAGCAACAACTCAGCCACTGGTGATTCTGGTCATGGCGGTGGAATGTGCAACTACAGCAGCAACCCCACACTGAACAGTGTCACCTTCAACGGCAACTCGGGATCTAATGGCGGCGGGATGTTCAACTCCAGCAGCAGCCCCAGTCTAAACAATGTCTCCTTCGCTGCCAACACGGCAACGAATTCTGGCGGCGGGATGTTCAACTATACCGACAGCAGCCCCAGCCTGGCTAATGTCACTTTCTCCAGTAACTTAGCCACTTGGTACGGCGGTGGGATGACCAACCAAAACAGCAGCCCCAGCCTGGCTAATGTCACCTTCAGCACCAACACAGCCGTTTCTGGCGGTGGGATGTTCAACGCTTACAGCAGCCCCAGCCTGATAAATGTCACCTTCAGCGGCAACTCAGCAACGAATTCTGGCGGCGGGATGGACAATGGTGTCAGCAGCCCCAGCCTGACCAATGTCACCTTCAGCAGCAACACTGCCAATAGAGGCGGCGGGATGTCCAACCAAAACAGCAGCAGCCCCAGCCTGACCAATGTAACCTTCAACGGCAACACGGCGACGGAATACTGAGGTGGGATAAACAACTTTGGCAACAGCAGCCCCAGCCTGACGAATTCCATCCTCTGGGGCAACACCCCCGACCAGGTTTATGGCAATGCGATAACAGCTACTTACAGCGACATCCAGGGCGGTTACCCAGGCACAGGCAACATCGATGTTGATCCACTTTTAGGACCTCTTGCGGATAACGGTGGTTTCACCCTCACCCAGGCTCTCGGCGAAGGAAGCCTTGCCATTGATGCAGGGGACCCAGCCAACTGTCCTGCCGTCGACCAGCGAGGCTACGCCCGCCCAATAGATGGTGATGGGAACGGAACAGCGACCTGCGATATGGGAGCCTATGAGTACGCCTCTTATCCCGTTACATTCTCACTTACCATCGATATGGTGGGCAATGGATTGGTCACCAAAGATCCTAACCAAACTGAATACCTTTGGGGTGAGTACATAGCCCTCACACCAGTTGCCGACCCCGATTGGATCTTTATCGGTTGGAGCGGCGATGCCAGCGGCATGGACAACCCGCTTACTTTTACAATTTTTGAAGATACCAACATCACCGCTAATTTCAGGTTTGACGCCTGGACACTTACCACCTCAGTCTTGCCTGAGGGTTCAGGCAGTGTGACAGTAAGCCCCGACCAGCCTATATATCACAATGGTGACCAGGTCACGCTAACCGCCACACCTAACCCGGGTTGGTCTTTTGCGGGGTGGACTGGGGATGCCAGCGGCACCATCAGCCAGATCATTGTGACGATGACCGACAACCTGGAGATAACCGCCAATTTCGCCCAGAGCGAATACACTCTGTCAGTTTCAGTCGATCCGCCCGGGATGGGAACGGTGGCTAAATCCCCAAACAAACCATATTACTATTACGGCGAAGTTGTCACCCTGACTGCGAGCTCATCTGTTACAGGCTGGAGGTTTGTCAATTGGACCGGGCATGCTTCTGGCGCAACCAATCCCATACAAGTAACCATTACTGGGGACGCTCAGATCACGGCTAACTTTTCAGACCGATACTCTCTGGAAGTTATAGCGGAACCCCCGGGCTCAGGATATATCACAAAAATTCCTGATCAAGCAACTTATGATTATGGAACACAGGTCACACTTACTGCAAACGCCTATTTCCCCTGGACTTTTGTTGGTTGGAGCGGTGATGCGTCTGGAACTGATAATCCAGTGATCGTTACGATCCTTGAAGACACCAACATTACCGCTACCTTTAGTCAGGGGGGATACACTCTGGCTGTCACTCCATTCGGCTCTGGAACGGTAACTATTGACCCAATTCAGGATACATATCATTTTGGCGATGTGGTCACACTTGCGCCTACTGCCGATCCTGGCTGAACGTTCACTGGTTGGGGCGGGGATGCTTCAGGAAACGTCAATCCTATGACTTACATAATTGTTGGAGACACTTCAATCACTGCAACCTTCACGCAGGACGAATACACTCTGGCTGTCACTCCATTCGGCTCTGGAACGGTAACTATTGACCCAATTCAGGATACATATCATTTTGGCGATGTGGTCACACTTGCGCCTACTGCCGATCCTGGCTGGGCATTCACTGGGTGGGGTGGCGATGCGTCTGGTTCTGATAACCCACTGACCTACACGATTGTTGGAGACACGACTATCACGGCCACCTTCACGCAGGATGAGTACACCCTGACCGTGACCCCTGTAGGTTCTGGCACAGTGGCTGTTGATCCCGAGCACGAAACCTACCATTACGGGGATGAGGTTACCCTAGCCCCACTTGCCATCCCCGGCTGGTCCTTCTTGGAGTGGGGTGGCGACGCTTCAGGAACTGACAATCCTCTAGACATTACGATCCTTGGCGATACCAACATCACCGCTACCTTTACTCAGGATTATTACACTCTATCCGTAACACCCATTGGCGCTGGCTTGGTCGGGATAGACCCATTGCAAGAAACCTATACTTTCGGAACGAACGTCACCCTTACAGCGACGGCTGATCTCAGCTGGAACTTTCTGGGTTGGGGCGGTGATGCAGGCGGGTCAATAAATCCTCTGGTGGTCACAATCTCTGGGAACACCAATATCACCGCGTTATTCACAACCAATTCGATCTTCCTGCCAATGATTACACGGTGACAGTCAGTAATCCAGTTTCAGAGAGAGACGCAAGAAAGACCCTTTATTTCTAGTCACTAAAATCTTAAGCAAAAAGAAGCCGGGGTTCACCCGGCTTCTAAACTCCCAACACGCTTACATCGCGGCTTTGACAAGCGCGATGAACGACTCAGGCTTCAGGCTCGCGCCGCCGATCAATCCACCATCAATGTCGGATTGACCAAAAAGCTCTACGGCATTATTGGGGGTTACAGAGCCGCCGTAAAGGATACGCATGCCATCTCCAATTTCCTCGCCAAACAATTCGCGCAGGATAGGGCGGATCACGTCCTTGTGCACGGCGTTTGCCCCTTCGGGGGTGGCTGCCAGACCGGTACCGATTGCCCAGACAGGTTCATAAGCGATCACCACCTGCTCCGCCTGCTCCTCGGTCAGCTCCGCGAGGTCCGCGCGTACCTGCCGGCTGACGACCTCAGCGGTCAGGCCGTTTTGGTTTTCTTCCAGCGTTTCGCCCACGCACACGATTGGTTTCAGCCCGTGTGCCAATGCTGCCAAAACCTTTTTGTTGACCGTTTCATCTGTTTCGCCAAACATAGCGCGGCGCTCGGAGTGCCCCAGGATAACGTACTCGCATAGCTCTTTCAGCATCACAGGAGAAATTTCCCCGGTAAAAGCACCAGAGTTGGACCAGTGCATGTTCTGGGCGCCAAGCTTGATGGTGGAATCCTCGAGTTCACGTCTTGCCACTCCCAACCCCACGAATGGCGGGCAGATAACAACCTCTACATCCTCCACATCATGCAAGACCGGGAACAAATCGCGGATCAAATCGCGGGTCTCATACAAACCCTTATTCATTTTCCAGTTGCCAGCTACCATCGGTTTTCTCATTGATTATTACCATCCTCTGTTATTAGTTAGCCCTAATTCTATCATCATGCCGGCGTAAATTTCATCATCTATCCACAAAATTTAGCTGACAGTATGCAGGGTAGGGTGGATCATGGTGCTCGATAAGAATGGCGTGACAGCAGCTCGCCCTGTCTTGACACCGAGAAAGCCAACCCACAAAATTTGTTTACCATGACTGTCATCCTGAGCAACGCGACTGCTTGCGTCCCCTTGTGGGAAGGATCTGTCTGTTTGAAATCAGATTCTTCGCAACAGAGGCTCAGAATGACCTGAGTCGCCAGGTGGGTAGGCAATAAAGAGGCTTGAGTTGAAAAAAGTTACAAGACGCCAACCCACCCTACGGATCACACATATTCGGATTGATACATAATACCTGACACCAACCCACCCTACTATTCATGACCTGTTGCATGGAAATTTTTTCGTATGCCGGCTTCAACCGAGGAAGCCGGCATACGAAAAACTATCATTAAGCTGCTCTGATTTTTTGACCTTTAAGCAAAAAAGGCTGACCGGAAAATCCGATCAGCCTTTTACGAGAACTGCAGTGAATTACTTGGTGCGGAAGATCACCGGATTGAGCCACAACCCGCGGTTATCCTGAGATGTGCCCTCGTTCCAGACCACCAACGAGAATTGCACGTTCTGTCCGGCAAGCGAGGACAGGTCGACCTGAATCGGGTTCCACAGCAGATCATAGATTTCATGCCACTCGCCCAGTTCAATGAATTTCCCATCGCCAACGCGATAGTAAAGTTCAAATTTCAAGCTGCATTTGGGGCTGTTCGCCTCGCACTGAATGGCTGCACGGAATTGATCGCCATCTTTCACCAGGAAAGCTGGATAAATGCCCTGGATGTAGCCGTCGTTGGCATCATTCGGTCGGGTAACCAAGCCGATTTCGTTTTCCTGACCGCCATCTTCGCGCTTGGGATTGTCTTTTGTCAGAACATAACCCTTGTCGATATCGGCTTCCTTGCCAGGGCAGCCTAACGGATTGGTTTTGCTGGTGGACCATTTTGCGTCGCAAGCGTTGCTGGCAAAGCTGTAAACCATACCCTTGCCATCAACTACCTGAATTTTCACCCAGAAGGAGCCCTTGCTATCCGGACCTGTGCCAAAGCGCATACCGTTCGGGTTGACCATCTGGAAGTTAGCCTGGAAGGAGCCCATTGTGGCGGGGGCAGTCATGTCGATGGAGATATCCACCGTCTCTCCTGATTTCACTTCCTTTTTCAGGTCCCAAAGCTTGCCAGGTGTCATTTGCGTACCGTCGACGAATGCGACATCAAAGCGGGTGTCCCAGGTGCAGGAGCCGCTGTTGCGAATGCGCCATGTCTTTGTAAATGTGTTACCAGCAACGATTTTGGTCCCATCCGGGATGGTCAGATCTTCGACAAACTTAACCTGGTAGCATGGGATAGGTGTCGCTGTTGGTGGAATCGCAGTTGGCGTGGCAGGAATCGCTGTGGGTACGGGTTGGGTGGGTGTCGCAGGAATTTGCGTCACAGCCACCGTGGGGACCGCCGTATTCTGCGCAGGTTCCGACGGAATTTGATTGATATTGGTGGGGTTGGGTGTAGGGGTGTTCGCAACAATCGTTGCGGTTGCCGTCACCTGAGCAACCACCGTCTGGTAGTATTCCTGCGTAGCCTGAGCTTGCAGGGTTTGCATTGCCTGTTCAACAGGGTCGCCCACTGGTGCAGGCGTGCCGGGCATAATACATGCCGCCAGTATTAAGCTTAGAGCGAGCACGGTTAAACCGGGAAAGATCCAACGTGGTTTGATAGTGGTTTGACTTTTCATTTTCTGACTCCTTAATAGCCGAAATACCTCTCGTTTATAGACGCCCATCAGCCGCTAAAAGTTCCGTTAAAAATAACAACCGCCCAAAAGGGCGGTTGTCTCTATCTTAGTTGTTCGAAACAACCAACTGGATGCCCAGTCCCCACTGTTGGGGTCCGTAGCCAATGCGTGCGCCGTCTGGCGCAGCCAGCATCCAAAAACTAGAGTAGGTACCTTCAGTCATTGGCGCAGTCATATCGGGGATCGTGAGAGTAATGATATCGCCTGGTGGCACATCCCGGGGAATATCACCCCGTTTGTTGGTGCCAAAGGCTTCACCGCCCGCCAAGACCAGGTCATATTCTTTGGACCACGCGCACGTGCCGGTATTCTTCACTATCCAGCTTTTGTCAAACTTCGTTCCTGGTTTCACGATCGTGCCAGGGGGATAGTTGGCATCACCCAGAAAATCAAACTGGAAGCATTTAGTGCCAGCTTCTTCGGTCGGGGCTGCAGCAGTTGGCTGAGCCGCGGCTCCTGTCGGGTTGGCAGTGGTTTGCGCGGTTGGGACCACCACAACCTGGGTCGGGCAGACGGGGCAGGCAGGCTGCGGGGTCCAGGTGGGCTGGTTGCTCAACTGTGTGACCAAAGCAACCAAGGTTTGTACTGAATTTTGGGTCGCTCTTGCCTGCTGAGTTGCCGCCACTTGCTGCGCAATCTCCGCTTCGGAGGGGGTTGGGGGGACAGAAGGGGCACAAGCTGCCAGCACAAGGCTCAGGCTCAAAAGCCCCAGGATAAGCCATTTCATATTTTTCAAAAATCTCATGTTACTCTCCGTCGATTTATTAACAGCCAAAAATCAAGCCGTTTGATCGGTATATTCTTTGGGATTCTATCATTAATCCAAAAAATGATTTTTGCTCACAAGTGAGAAAAATAAAAAAGAGAGCCGTCCAAAAAACGGCTCTCCCAAAAAGACAGGGCTTACTTATTGGAAAGGATCGCCAGCCCAGGCAGTTCGATGCCTTCCAGCATTTCCAAGGAAGCGCCGCCACCCGTTGAAATATGGGTGATCTGTTCGCTCAAGCCAGACTGATTGATTGCAGAAACAGAATCTCCACCACCAATAATGCTCACAGCGCAACTCTCAGCCACCTGGCGTGCCACAGCAAATGTGCCTGCTGCAAAACGCGGGAACTCAAACACACCCATCGGTCCGTTCCAGACGATTGTGCCAGCACTCGTAATCTCCTTGCTAAATGCTTCCACAGTCTTTGGACCAATGTCCAGGATCCTCCAGCCAGCGGGCACATCACCCACGGGCAGGGTTTCCATTTTTGCTTCAGCATCAAAGGCATCTCCGAGCACCATGTCCACTGGTAAAACCAGTTTACCTTCTGATTTCTCGAGCAAGGCCTTAGCGGTGTCGATAACTTCCGCCTCTACGAGGGAATCAGCCAGCTCGTGACCGAGCGCTTTCAGGAAGGTGTTCGCCATACCGCCACCGATCAAGATTTTGTCGGCTTTTTTGAGTAAGTTCTCAATCACGCCGATCTTGTCCGAGATCTTGGCGCCGCCCAGGATCGCCACAAAGGGGCGTTCCGGATTGGCAATGGCGTCACCCAAATATTTGATTTCCTTTTCCATCAGGAAGCCCGCTGCTGAAGGCAGCAACACAGCCGCACCATAGGTGGAGGCATGCGCGCGGTGGGCAGTGCCAAAGGCGTCATTGACATACAAGTCAGCCAGGGATGCCAGGTCGGCGGACATTTGGGGATCGTTCTTTTCTTCCTCCGCGTAGAAACGGGTGTTTTCGAGCACCAGAATTTCGCCCGGTTTCAAGGCTTCGGATGCGGCTTTGGCAATCTCACCGCGGCAATCTTCCGCAAATTTAACTGGGGCAGCCACAAGCTTTGCCAGGTGGTCTGCGACGGGTTTCATTGAGTACTCAAGATTGGGTTGACCCTTTGGTCGCCCCAAGTGGGACATCAGAATAACAGCGGCTCCATGTTCAAGCAAATAATTAATCGTCGGCAGTGCCGAGGTGATGCGGGTATCGTCTTTGATTTTGCCTTCTTTGATCGGCACGTTGAAGTCCACCCGCACTAAAACTTTCTTACCAGCCACGTCCAGATCGGTCACCATTTTTTTGTCAGACATTTTTTCTCCTTTTAAGAAAAATGCGCAACACTGTTGTTTGAAACAATGCTGCGCATCCAATCAATCAGAAAACCTTGAGGTTTAGAGTTTTTCTGCAACCATTTTGCCCAGGTCAACAGCGCGGCAGCTATAGCCCCATTCGTTGTCGTACCAGGTCACAACCTTCACCAGGTTGCCGTTCATGACCATGTTCTTTTCGAGATCAACAATCGATGAGCGAGAGTCGCCCTTGAAGTCGCTCGAAACCAACGGCTGATTATAGGCACCGGTGGTCACACCCAGGATGCCCTTCAGGGCGCCTTCAGAAGCCTCTGTGAAGGCTGCATTGAGTTCTTCCTTGGTAGTGGGTTTTTCAATCAAGGCGACAAAGTCGACAATTGAGACGGTGGGGGTCGGAACGCGCAAAGAATAACCGTCGAACTTGCCCTTAAGCTCAGGAATGACCAAAGCCACAGCCTTGGCAGCACCAGTGCTGGTGGGGATGATGTTCAGGGCGGCAGCGCGAGAACGGCGCATTTCTTTCTTATGACCCTGATCAAGGATGACCTGGTCATTCGTGTAGGAGTGGATAGTGGTCATGACAGCACTGACGATGCCAAAGCGATCATTCACGATCTTGGCGGCAGGTGCCAGGCAGTTGGTGGTGCAGGAGGCGTTCGAGATGATGTGGTGAATCGCGTTGTCGTACTTCTGTTCATTAACACCAAGGACGATGGTCAGATCCTCACCCTTGGCAGGCGCGGAAATGATGACCTTCTTAGCTCCAGCGCGCGCGATATGCGCATCAGCGCCGATCTTGCCACCTTCGCTCTTGGCGTTGGTGAAGATGCCGGTGCACTCAAAAACGATGTCCACACCAAGATCTTTCCAAGGCAGATTGCCCGGATCTTTTTCGGCAAAGACTTTGATTTCATTGCCATCGATGACCAAGTTGCCAGCCTCGTTGACATCAACGTCACCCTTGTAGATGCCGTAGTTTGAGTCAAACTTGAAAAGGTGGGCATTGGTTTGTGGATCAAAAAGATCATTGATTGCCACGACTTCCAGTGTGTCCGAGGCGTCTTCGAGGAGGCGCTTTAAAACCTGACGTCCGATGCGGCCGAAGCCATTGATTGCTACTTGAGTTCTCATATCTCCTCCGATTGAGTGTATTAGGTTTTTTTTATAAACTGGCATGACTGCCAGAGTGTTTATGGTTAACGTACAGAATTATATCCGATTGTACATCAGTCAGCATTAACTTTGTGTAAAGATCACAAGTGTTCACTAAGCGGTCGTATAGATCTGCCGCCTCCAGAACACCCCAGTTGTTCCTGTTAATTCAAAGACCCAACATTAATTTAATGGGCCTGTACGCTCTTCGAACAAGTTCATAATCGCGCGTGCCAACTTGCGGGAACTATGCCTCCAAGGATAGAGATCATCCACCAGATCCGCCTCGTAAACGCGGTAATTCTGCTTCATTTCGTCATCCAAATGGACCCATTGTGCTCTTCCACCCAAGTCTCCATGATAATTTCGATTGCAAATTGCCAGGTTGAAGAGATGCTTGCAGATGTGCCGGTCAATCTCCCGGGCATGGTCGGAGGCATTGAAACCATCCGTTTCACCTTGTTCGGTGGCGATGTTGCAGATGTAAAAAGTCTCCGCGCGGCTAGCCAGGATGGCATCCGAGAGCCCTTTGACCAACAGGTTCGGCAGCAAACTGGTGTACAAACTTCCCGGACCAATCAGAATCAGGTCCGCGTCAAGGATGGCTGATGTGGTTGGAGGGTAGGCAGGTGATTCTGCTGGATCAAGCCAGACTTTCAGGATCTTGCCCGGATACATCGTTAGTTCCGCTTCGCCCCTCACCTCTACAATCTCCTGGGTTGCCTCATCCTGCACTTCGCCCACGAGTTGTACATTACTTAACGTTGAAGGCAGCACCTGCCCATAAATCGCCAAAACTCTGCCAGATTCCGCCACCGCCTCTTCAAAACTGCCGGTAATCTCGCTTAGAGCGGTGATGAACAGGTTCCCAAGGGAGTGCCCTTCCAATCCGGCTCCAGATGTAAAACGATATTGGAAAACCTGGGAAAGCAAGGCTTCATCGCTGCTAAGCGCAGAGAGACAGTTGCGGATATCTCCCGGCGGAAGTACACCAAGGTCACGTCGCAGTTCCCCCGATGAGCCGCCGTCGTCTGCAACGGTCACAATGGCGGTGATGTTGTGGGTATACTCCTTTAAACCCCGCAGGAGCGCCGCGAGTCCATGCCCACCGCCAATGACCACCACTTTGATGCCTTTTTCACGCTGGCGGTAATTCTTGAGGGTATCCCAGACTGGCTTGCCATTCTTCGCGAATGGTCGCAACAGAGAGCGGTTCGCGCCCCAAATCCCGATCAGGATCATTGCCAAACCTAATCCGCCAAAAAGCAAGAAACGAATCGGTCGGTCGAGAAAACGCAAGGAGAGAACCGCCAGAATGGGTACCAAGGATTCATTAGTAGTGCTGCGATAGTAATCCAAAACCAGCACAGCGGCGCCTAAGCCGAGCAGCATGGACCCGATGATGGTCAACACCAACCAGCGCTTGTAGCCCATGCCCGGAGCAAGCCACCTGAATTCCTGCTGGATGCGTTTGCTCAGCCGCTTTAACCAGTTGTCTTTCTTTGCGGGAGTACTCATTAATCTGATAATAGCAGGATTCTTCGCCTGCGTCAACGATTTCTGACGTGATCTCCCCTTACTTTACAGGCATGAATTTCTTTTTGAACGGAATGGCAGACAATGGTAAAATCAGTTATCTAAATTGACTGTTATAAATTAGGAGCGACCATGCCTGAACAAAAACCCCTTATCGTCATGCGCTCGGGACCCATCCCCGGTTCGAGTTTTTACCTCGAAAAAAGTGAAGTCACGCTTGGTCGTGACCTCGCGGTTGATATCCCAGTTCCAGACCAGGAAATTTCCCGCCGGCATGCGCGCTTTGTTACCCGCGCCGACGGTGTGTACGTTGAGGATCTTGGTTCCACAAACGGCACTTTTCTTAATGGGGTACGCATTAGCTCACCCCAACGCCTAAACAACGGTGACCTGATCACCCTGGCAGAAGCAACTGTGATGAGTTTTGAATGGCCTGACCAAGCCAAGACTCCGACCTATAGTGCTTATCCAGTTTCAGAATCCGTTCCTGGACCCGCTTCAGCTGCTCCCCAAGTTGCCTATCAGCCAGCTCAAAAACCCGTTCCGCAGCAACCGCTTGCGCCTGCGCCAACACCCGAGCGGAAACCCGGTACGCCCTGGTACTCCAACTTTTTCATCCTGCTGTTGATCGCGATTATCCTCATCATGGTCATAGTAATCTTTATGCCAACCAGCTGGTGGTGCTTCTTCTCAGCCAACCGTATTCCTGGCTGTCCCATCAATTAATTCATTGAATTTTTGACCGCCCGGGTTATGCAACCTGGGCGGTTTCTTATTATTTTCACGTTTTTTTACGCATTAAGTCGTCTAAAGGGTTTTTGGCTTCACCCATTCTATTCTTGAAAATTAGCGCTTTTTTTCGCTCTCACGCCTGACATCTGACAAATGAAGTATAATAATAAGGTTATGCTAATCTTGCGACACTGGAAGAACAAATGACTGAACAACCTGAAATTCCCGCTGAAGAAACTGTTTTGAACAACACTGGCAGCCTTCAGCCTGTTGGTATTGACAACGAAATGCGTACCGCGTATCTAGACTATGCGATGAGCGTCATCGTAGCCCGTGCCATCCCTGACGTTCGTGACGGTCTCAAGCCCGTCCACCGCCGTATCCTCTACGCCATGCAAGACATGGGCATTCGCGCCAACACCCCCTACAAGAAATCTGCCCGTATCGTGGGTGAAGTTCTGGGTAAATATCATCCCCATGGCGACTCAGCCGTCTATGATTCAATGGCACGCATGGCGCAGAGTTTCTCATTGCGTTATCCACTCGTTGATGGTCAGGGCAACTTTGGCTCGATCGACGGCGACTCCCCGGCAGCCATGCGTTACACCGAAGCGCGGTTAGCCAAGATCTCGGATGAAATTCTGGCAGACCTGGATAAAGACACAGTCGACTTTCTGGATAACTTTGATGGCTCGCTCAAGGAGCCTGAAGTTCTGCCCGCCCGAATCCCCAACTTGCTGATGAACGGCTCCAATGGCATTGCTGTTGGCATGGCAACCAACATCCCACCTCACAATCTGCGTGAATTGGTAGCCGGACTCAACCTGCTGATCGACCGTTTTGATGAACTTGACGAGGTCAGCGTCGAAGATTTGATGCAACTCATCCCGGGACCAGACTTCCCCACCGGCGGTATTATCGTCGGAAGCGAGGGCATCCGCCAGGCATACAGCACCGGTCGTGGACACCTGACCATGCGCGGCGCCGCCACTATCGAAGAAATTCGCGACGGACGTTTCGCGATCATCATTTACGAAATTCCTTATCAGCTCAACAAAACCAGCCTGCTCGAACGCATTGCCGCCCTTCATCGTGAAGGACGCATCGACTCCATCTCGGATATGCGCGACGAGTCCGACCGCAAGGGTATGCGCATTGTCGTAGAGCTCAAGCGTGGCACCCAACCAAAGCGGGTTCTTAACCAGCTCTACAAGTACACCGCGCTTCAATCGACCTTTGGTGTGCAACTGCTGGCGCTGGTGGATGCCGAACCCCGCATGCTCACCCTCAAACGCGCCCTGGTGCATTATCTCGAACACCGCCAGGTAGTCATCACCCGTCGCACGCTCTTCGAACTCGACAAAGCCAAAAAACGAGCCCATGTGTTGGATGGTCTGCTAATCGCGATCGCCAATCTTGACGCAGTGATCAAAACCATCCGCGAGTCGAAAGACGCTGACGTTGCAAAAACGAATTTGATCAGCCGCTTCAACCTTACCGAGATTCAGGCTCAAGCCATCCTCGACATGCAACTGCGCCGCCTGGCTGCTCTTGAGCGCCAGAAGATCGAAGACGAGTATAAAGCGCTGCTCGAAACTATCACCGAGCTCGAAGACATCCTTTCCAAGCCTCACCGAGTGCTCGATATCATCCGCAACGACCTCAACGAAGTTGCTGAAAAGTTTGGCAACGACCGTCGAACGCATATCGTTCCTGATCTCGAAATGGACATTTCGGACGAATCCCTCGTCCAGGACGAACCTGTGTTCGTTTCCATCACTGACCGGGGCTACATCAAGCGCGTTTCCGACCAGGCTTACCACTCTCAGGGGAGAGGCGGTCGCGGCGTGATTGGGCAAAGTATGCGTGGTGAGGACGCCGTGACCTTCTTTGTACGTGCCAATACGCTTGGCACCATGCTTTTCTTTACCAACAAGGGCAAGGTTTATTCTGAACGGGTATTTGAACTGCCCGAAGAATCCCGGCAGGGACGTGGCATTCCGCTCGTCAACATTCTCAACCTCGAACCGGATGAAACCGTTACTGCCCTGCTGCCTGTTGAAAGCTTCAGCAGCGCGAAATTCTGCGCGCTTGCCACCAAACTTGGTCGCATCAAGCGCGTGCCAATGTCGGACTTTGAGAGTGTGCGACCTTCCGGTTTGATCGCAATTCGCCTCAACGACGACGACGAATTGGGCTGGGTCCGCATGACCAGCGGTCAGAATGACCTCCTGCTGGTTACCCGGAAGGGCAAAGCCTTGCGCTTCCACGAGAAGCAGGTCCGCCCCACAGGGCGCACGACCATGGGTGTCACTGGCATCAGCCTTCGGGGTGACGACCATGTGGCTGCACTGGAAGTGGCTGAACCTGAAGGCTACTTGTTTGTTTTGACCGAAAAAGGTCAGGGAAAGCGCACCAGCCTGGACGAGTACATCCCCAAGACGCGCGGTACGCTCGGCGTCATGACCATTAACCAGGATGTGCGCGAAGCCATCGGCGATGTTGCTGAGGCGCGTGTGGTGCTGGATGGCGAGGAAGTCACGATGATATCGCGTGGTGGAATTGTGCTGCGGACAAAGGTGACTGAGATATCCGTTCAGGGTCGTTCCACCCAGGGCGTCAGGATCATGGTGTTGGGCGAAGGCGATAGCATTGCCGCGATTGCCCGTATTTCGAGTGAGGAAGTGGAACTCTCCGAACAAACCCATGCGGCTTCCGTAGCCGCTGGCGAGGCTGCGCCGCGCCGTTCAAAGCGTAATACCGTTGTGAAGGATGAGGACGTCGAAGCTGAGCCTGAGTTGGAAGTTGCTGAGGAAGAAAACGATTATTCTGAAGACGACGAGGAAGAGGACAGCACTTCAGCAGACTGAAGATTGAATTGCTGACCGTCGGCTCGCTCGACCCAAAGTGAGCCGTCCGATCTAGCACCCAGAAGGCGAAACGACCCCGTTTCGCCTTTATGATTCCTTATAAGCCTGAATTCGCCCTTGAATGCCAACCGCTCGTTCCACTCCCGGATGAAAGCCTCGGTTGGCAGCAATAGCCGAAGTTCTTGCAGAGCATCCAGAATGGCCCGAAGCCACGCTTCTGGCTCCAGCTGGAATCCGGTTTCGCTAAAAATATCGCTGGCGGGATAGTTCATCGTTGGGTTTCCCTCAAACGCGCCAGGCAGCAGGTTGACGCCTACTCCTACTACCACGGCACTGGCTTTGCCCGTCTGCAGGTCGGTTTCAGCCAGCACCCCGCAGATTTTTTTGCCGTTCAGCAAGACGTCGTTTGGCCACTTCACCTGTGCTTCAAAACCGGTTTTGGTCTTGATCGCTTGTGCCACTGCCAGGGCACCAAGCGCGGTGAATCGCCCGAGCACACCGAGCTCTTCTTCGGTTGGTCTGAATAACACGGAAAAAGTCAATGAGCTTTGAGGCTGGCTCTGCCAGATGCGGTTCTTTTGACCGCGTCCCTGAGTTTGGCGCTCTGCCCACACCACCAAGCCATCCTCAGCGCCAGATCTGGCAGCTTCCATGGCGACGTCATTGGAAGAGCCGACCTGTTCATAATGGTTGACCTGGAATTTCATAAAACGAGTTGGCTTTGGGTCTTGATCGGCAAGGTGAAACAGATTTTTGCCCCCTCGTGATAGGTTTCATCCACCCAAATTCTGCCCCCGTGTGCTTTCACGATCGATTGGCACAAATACAATCCCAAACCAGTGCCTTTTGTGGTCCTGGCAGCGTTATCTGATCGGTAGAAGCGGTCGAACACATGCGGGACGTCGATCGGGTCAAACCCTTTGCCCTGATCCGTAATGCAGACCTGGACAAGCTCGTCTACCCTTTTCCCGTCAATTTTTACGGTCCCACCTTCAGAATACTTGATCGCATTGGTCAGTAAGTTGGAAACCAATTGGTTGAGGCGGGTAACATCCGCGACGATGACCGGGAAATTCTCCGAAATCTCCGCAACAATCTTATGCTTTTCGCTTTGCAGAGAAAACTTCCTGCTCAAGTCGGTGATTATTTCAGCCAAATCCACTTCGGTTTTATGTAACGTAATTCCGCCTGATTGCAGCTTCGTCGCGTCCAGCAAATCCTCGACCATGGCGGTCAAATGATCCGCTTCTTCTTCGATTACCTGCAAACTTTCGGTAATCATCGCCTTATCCCATTCAACATCTTCGCGCCTGAGTGTGTTGGCGTAGCCTTTGATCAGGGCGATCGGGGTTTTGAGCTCGTGGCTGATGACTGAAATAAAGTTCGTCTTGAGCTCCTCTGCCTCCCTGAAGCGGGTAATATCCCGCACGGAGGCAATAATATTCAGGAGCTCCCCCTCATCAGAGAACAGTGGCGCGTAGGTGATTTCCACCGGAATCGGGTCAAGCGGGCTGTAACGCAGCATGTCGCCTTCAAGGAAGAGGTCTTTCGCGGCATTCCACTGCATCTGCGACTTGACTGCTTCATCCAGTTCAAGCCCCTTTGGTGGTTTTGCCCAGCGCACTACCTGGTTGAAGGTTTTGCTAATCAGCTCATCCGCAGGCGCGTTCACCAGGCGTTCAAAGGCGTGGTTGACTTGCAACACCGTCAGGTCGGGTTTGAGGATGAGGATGCCGTCGGCGACTGAGCTCAACAAACCCGCCATCCGCAGATTCTGGCGCGTGATCTGGGTGTAGAGCCTGGCGTTGCGTACAGCAATTGCCGCCTGGTTGGCAAAACTCGTCAGGATGGAGTAATCGTTTGCCGAGAACGTGGCGCGGTAATTGCGAAAAACAAAAATTTGCCCGATCGTACTGTGCTGGACGGTCATGGCTATGCCTACGCCGGTGATCATGCCCATGCTGATATCACTCAACATGCGGTTGATCTCAGGAATGCGTGCTTCTGCGCCTTCTTCGCTGCCGCTGATGCTCACCAGCCAGTTTTCAAGATAACTCAACAGCGCCGGCGGGATACCCTGGTTGATGGCTATGTGCCAATCGCCCGAATCCCCCACCAGGGCGATAAAGCCAGCATGCCCACCCAACATTTCGATCGCGATGTGGAGGATGCGGCTCAGAAGCGTGTTGAGGTTCAGGTCTTCGGTAAGAGCCCGCGAAATCTCTAGCAGATATTCTCTTTGACGTACACGATGGTCAGGTAACATAGCGTAATTGTATTCCAGCTCAGCGGTCACTATTGATCAACCCTCATTTCCAGATGAAAAATCTTGCTTTCTACACCTTCGAATGGGCTAACAACTCCAGCAAAGTCTTATTTGTCATGTCCATTTGCAGGGGTGTGACGGAAATGTAACCGCGCTTAATCGCCCAGTAGTCCGTGCCCTCATCCATCAAGCCGGTCGGGGCGTCGCCACCGATCCAGTAGTAGGGTTTCCCACGCGGGTCGAGCCGTTTCTCGAGCACATCCTGGTAGAGCCTGACGCCTTGCCGGGTGTAGAGCACGCCTTCAAATTCCCCCTCTTCGCGATATGGCAGGTTAATATTCCAGATCGACTGACCCTTGTTTACCAAACCGTCGGACATTAACCCTTGAATGACTTCCACCGCCGCTTTGGCAGCAGACGCGAAATTAAGCTCCCCATCATGATGCTCAGGCGCATCCAGCGAGACGGCTATCCCCGGCTTGCCATTGATGGAAGCTTCCATCGCCGCTGTCACAGTGCCGGAGTAGGTTACATCCAGACCCACGTTGGCATTCGGGTTAATACCCGAAACCACCACATCGATCGGCCTTTCGATCGCGCCCATGATTGCGATCGCCACACAATCCGACGGCGCACCATCCGAGGAGAAAGCCGGGCTGCCATCAGCCAGCTTCACCTGCCGCACCCTCAGCGGTCGTGACATGGTCTTGACGTGCCCACACGCCGACCAGTTGTGATCCGGAGCCAGCACACTCACCTCGGAGCCCGGGATTTGCCTGACCGCCTGAACCAGCGCCAGCAAACCAGGCGCGGTAACACCATCATCATTCGTCACCAAAAAATGGGCCATACTTTACCTCTTAATGGCGTTTTCGCCGCTTCTTGTTCGCCGTTTTTTCAATGGCAGGCTTGGGCTCTGCCCCGCCTGATGCTTTTACCGGAGCAGGAGTCGCAATAGCATTCTGGGCTTCTGCCGCTTTAGTCGGACGGTAGCGGAACATGCGGCTGATCACTATCTGCCGTACCTCGGAGAGCATCTCGGTAAAGAGTGTGCTCGCCTGGCTCTTGTAACGCACCAGCGGGTCGCGTTGAGCGTAAGATTCCATGCTGATCGAGACCCGCAAGGCTTCCATGCGTGTCAGGTATTCCACCCAGGTCTCCGTGATTGTACCGAGCAGCAAATCGCGGTAGATGCGGTTTTGAGCTTTGTCGCCCAATACCGCCAGGATGTCTTCATGCAGGCTCTCCGGGATTTCTTCGATGGCTAATCCCGAAACATCCGCGAACTGTTGTTCACCCAACCTTAGGCTTATTGCGTCCGTGCTGGCTTTTGGCAGATCTGCCAATTTGAAAGCATTGTTTGCCAGGTGCTGCATCTCAAACTTGCCAAAGATTTCCGCAAGCACCTTTTCCGCACCTTGTAAATGAGCCAAGATATCTTGTGTAACTTTTTCAGCAGGTTGTTTGAGCAGTTGTTCGGACATTGAGAAGAGGTAGTTCAGCCTCGTCTGAGTCTGGAAAGTCTTGCGATGCGAGCGTGTGTCAAAAGCAATTCTCTTTCCCTCAGTACTCAGTTGCACGAGTTGAGCGCGCGCTTTTTCATCGCTAATCGCTGCCTGAAGCAGCTCAGGATTGGCTTCGAGGTCGCGCCGCACTTCCGCTTCTGCGCCAAATAATCGCTCCACACGGCGTTCGAGCGCATCGGTGATTTGGCTGTCAAACTCTTGCTTCACCTCACTCCAAGGCAACTGTGCCAGGTCTATGGGTTTCATAGCCCAGTTGTCGCCAAAGCGTTTTTCCAAAGTCAACAGGACTCTTCGAACGGTTGTCAGCATCACCGCTGTGCGCAAAGCTTCCTTTAGCGGCGCTTTCATGCTCATGGGGTCTTCCATGAAACTGCGCTGCTGGGCTGGCGCCATTTTCACCTGGGTCTGCACGATCGCGCCTATCTCGGCTGCCAGGTCGTGCTGCTCGCTCGGGTCAAAGGTCTCCAGGTAGGCATCCAGCATTTCATTGCGTTCAGCCAGCTGGGTTTTCATCGCCTGCTCGCTGCGTTCGAAGAGCAATGCCGCGCCTTCCAGGATATGCTCGTTCTCACTCAGCACAGCTTCTCTTGCCAAAGCTGTAAGTTTTTCGACCAATGCGCTTTCATCAGCAGGCGTACCCAAATTCTCCATCACCATCTTGAAAGAATAGCTTGGGTAGCTACCAAACTCTGTTTGGATGGTCGGTTGGACGTCCTCAAGGAAACCTAGCAGCTTCCAGGGACCTTCCTTGTCCTCCAACCCGGTGCGGATCCTGGCGCTAAGCTCCGTGATCAGCATTTCGCTCACATCTTCGTGCAGGTCGTCCTTGGTAAAGATCTTGTCGCGCTGGCTGTAAATGCGGTTTCTTTGCGCGTTCAACACATCGTCATATTCCAGCAAATGCTTGCGCATGTCAAAGTTAGCGCCTTCCACACGAGTCTGGGACTGTTCAATGATCTTGTTCACCAGGGAAATTTCGATCGGCATGTTTTCATCGATCTTGAAGCGCGCGAGCAAGCCTTCCATCTGCTGCCCGCCAAACATCCGCATCAGGTCATCATCCAGCGCCAGGTAAAAACGCGATGAGCCTGGGTCGCCCTGCCTGCCAGCACGACCACGGAGCTGATTGTCGATACGCCGAGCTTCGTGGCGCTCTGAGCCGACCACGTGCAAGCCGCCCAGTTCACGCACCTTGGCCATGTTGTCCATGTACACAAGGAACCCATCCACCGCCTCCTGCTGACTCTCGTCCAGTTCAGTGTCCAATGCTTTGACTGCCTGCAAACGCTCTTGCATGGTCATGTTGTAGGGGTCAGTTTTGGTATTTTCTGCCAGCACCTGGTTCACGCGGGAAAGCAGGCTTTCGGAAAGCTCCCCGCCCAACTTGATGTCCACACCACGTCCAGCCATATTGGTGGCGATCGTGACAGCCCCAAACGAGCCGGCGCCAGCAATGATCAGCGACTCTTCGGTGTGCTTGCGGGCGTTCAAAACCTGGTGCGGAATGCCGCTATCGAACAAGGCTTTCAGGCGTTCCCAATCCTTTTCCTCCAGCTTCAGCAGAGCCAGCAGGCTCGCTTTATTGGATTCATCTGCCAGGTCGAGTGTGGTCATCCCGTTTTGCGTCGCAAGCCGGCGTAATTCCGGCATGCGCAACTTATCCAGGGGTTCGCTAAGAACCTTTAGTTCAGGCTGGTCAACGAAATCCGCTTCGTCGAGTCCCTTGGTTTTGAACCATGCTCGCCGGATCAACTTGACCTGCAGCAAGCGCCGCACCATTTCTGAGCTCAAACGCTCGGAAAGGCGCTCGGAGTTTTCCACGGAGGTCGTGCCCACCAATTGCGGGCGTCCGATCACATGATAGCGGATGATCTCAAGCACAATCGCGCGCACTTTGCCTTCAGTCGTGCGATAGATGACATCCGGATAATCCTTACGCTTATAAAACAAAGGTTTCTTTTTTGGGTCGGAATCAGCGTAATAATAAGTGAACTTGTAACCTTCTTCGTCCTTGACTTCTTCATCGTCCAAACCCGAATCCGGGCGCATTGCCTGGTATTCGAGGTTGGTCGGGATCGAAAGCACGTCCAAGCCATAGATCCGGTAGAATTCTTCTTTTTCGGTCAGTGCTGTTCCGGTCATGCCAGCCAGTTTTTTGTACATGCGGAAGTAGTTTTGGATGGTGATGGTGGCGTGGGTGACATTTTCCGCCTGCACCTTCACGCCTTCCTTGGCTTCCACCGCCTGGTGCAGCCCGTCGGACCAGCGCCTTCCGGGCATCATGCGCCCGGTAAATTCATCCACAATGATGACTTCCCCACCTTGAACGATGTATTCCTTATCGCGGCGGAACAGGAACTTTGCCCTCAGAGATTGCTCCAGAAAACCCATTAACCGGGCTTGCTCGGGCTTGATATCTTCGGGTCGTTCGGGGTCGGAGAGCGGCTCGCCCAGCATTTCTTCCACGTGCCCGATGCCAGCTTCGGTCAGGCTGACGGTTTGGTCTTTTTCCACGACTTCGTAGTCTTCTTCGTTGAGCGCCCTCACAATCTGCGCCATGCGGATATAGTTCTCAGAATCCTCATGGGAAGCGCCAGAGATAATCAATGGGGTTCGCGCCTCATCAATCAGGATGTTGTCTACCTCATCAACAATCGCAAAATGGTGTCCGCGCTGAACGCGCTGATCCCAACGCATGGTGATATTGTCGCGCAGGTAGTCAAAACCAAATTCGCTATTGGTGCCGTAAGTGATATCCGCCAGGTAGGCTCGCTTGCGTGGCACCGGTCTGAGTAAGTCGGTGGCTTCGGCTAAGGATCTCTCGTTCGGGTCAAAGATGAACGCCCGGTCGTTGCCATCAGCGCTGCCCGCAGACTGGAGCACCCCAACGCTCAGACCCAGCAGACCAAAGATCGCGCCCATCCAACGACCATCACGCCGTGCCAGGTAATCGTTGACGGTGATCAGGTGCGCGCCTTTGCCCTCCAGCGCGTTGAGGTAGAGCGGCAGTGTGGCGGAGAGGGTTTTGCCCTCACCCGTTCGCAGTTCCGAGATGCCGCCCTGGTGCAAATTAATGCCGCAGATCAGTTGGACGTCGTAGTGGCGCTGCCCCAAAACCCGCTTGCCAGCCTCACGCACGGTTGCAAAGGCTTCAGGCAGGAGAGCGTCGAGCATTTCGCCTTTCGCGAGGCGTGCTTTAAATTCGATTGTTTTCGCGCCGAGTGCTTCATCACTCAGCTTCTCGAATTGTGTTTCAAGCGCGTTGATCTGGTCTACAACCGTTACCAGTTTGTCAATTTTCTTTTTATGCGGATCTCCCTTGAAGATCTCGCCAAGTTTCTTAAACATATGTTGTTTCCTGTAATTCGTTGTTTAGTAGATTTCACACAATCAGACCGCCCATTTTGGCAGCCTGCAATGGGAGATTATAGCATACCGACCGAACGAAGTCTCCCAAACGGTGATACGACAGGGACATTTAGCCGCGTCGGATGATGGATTAAGCATTAAAGAATTAGTCCTCAGGGCAGACACAGTGTTGTGCACCCCAATTGTTGGACAGAAATTATGTAGAGATTATTGACTGGGCT
>CAYRYL010000032.1:0-22255 GCA_964428425.1 uncultured Anaerolineaceae bacterium
ACTCTTCCACATTCGACTTGGCGGTGGAGGTCAAGCGGCGTTTGGTGAGCGAGCTATTGATGCTTTTCTTTCGCCCAGAGAACATGCTGATGACGGTGGAGAGACCTGTACCAGCTTCTTCCATGCGCCGCTGATTAAGAATCTTCTTCTCCTTCTCAAGCTCAATCTCTTCCTTCATTTTCTTGGCTTCAATTGCCTTACGCAGTTTTTCGTATTTGTCCTCAATCTTCTTTTCCGCGTCAGATTGCCCTCCCTGGCTGGCTTGATTGCAGCGAAGCTCAAAATCTTCGCGGCTTTCACCCGGTTTGGAGGTCAGTTTTAGCTTGTCGTTTGTAAAAAGGGTCAGGCTGTTCTCGCGGTAGATCCATTCCTCAAAATCTTTGGAGACGCTGGCAATGTTCTTTTCATCATCAAACGGATAGCGCAAATCGCCGAAGGTGGCGTTTGGCAAAGGCCGTCTTTCGGTCGCGAGTATATCGACGGGCTCATGGGCATAATCTAGCCAGCGCACCAACCCTCGCCCTTCGATGCCGGGTAGGTTGACGGAAACTTTCCTTTCCTGATCCAAGCCATAGGTGCGATTGGCAAAATAGACCTTTGCCTGGCCAATCAGTGCAGGTTCATAGTGGTAACGCTGTTCCGCGTTGCTAGGGATGCCGCGTTCGGCAGCCAGCCTTAGCGCTTCGCTGAGACTGACCGTTACAGGCAGATATACTACGCTGGCTTTGGAAGAGAGAACAGGTTCATTCGGGCTGCCGGGAAGCTTCTGGCTGGTTCCACCCAATACTTCCTGCACACTGATCGGCGCGTTGCCAGCTGCCGCGCTTGAAACCTGCAATACATCCGCCCCAACCAGGCGGTTGAGCTCGGAGAGCTTCGTGCGCATGATCGGACCGGGAAGGTAGTTCATTGCCCAGCGAGTTGTAAAGATTTGAGGGGCTTTGGCATGCACGTTGTGCAGCAAGAAAACCCGCTTGCCAATAGCGGAAATGGTCGTGTCAAAGTAACTGCGATCAAACGAGCCGGTTGCAGTCGCCAAACCGTCCAGCAGGCGTTGTTTGTCCTGGTCGGTTTGCAGCTTGCCAATGATCCAGGTGCCGGTGTTGGAAAGCGCTTTGTAATCCAGATCGATTGGGTTTTGCGTGGAAAGCACCAAGCCAACGCCAAAGGCGCGTGCTTGCTTGAGCAGGCGCAGGATGATTGGCTTACTGGGCGGATTAGCAACCGGAGGGAGGTACCCGACAATCTCGTCGAAGTAAACCAGCGCGCGCAGGCTGGTGGTGCCGGATTGGGTGCGCATCCAGGTCTCGACAGCGGAATAGAGCAGCGTGACAAAGAACATGCGTTCCTGGTCTGCCAGGTGTGCCAAATAGAAAACGCTGTGGCGCGGCTTGCCGTCGGGCGAGTAGAGAAACGCGCCAATGTCGAGCGGTTGCCCTTGCAGCCAGTTCTGGAAAGAAGGCGCGGCAATGAAATTGTTGAGTGCCATTGCCAGTTCAAAACGATCCTTTTCAGGGTAGAACTTGGAGAGAGGGAAGACTCCCAGTTTCTCAAAGGGTGGGGTTTGCACTTGCATGATCAGCGACTCGAGATCAAGGTCCTGTCCCTTACTCCAGGCGTTCTCAAAGATGTTGGAAAGGAGAATGTGTTCACGCGAGCGAACGGGGTCAATATCTTTATAGCCGACGAGCTCAAGCAGCGCTGTGGCGGTGCTGCTGATGTTTTCACGCAGGATTTCCTTGTTACTCTCCCAGGAAATGGAGGGAGCTTTCAGCGAGGAAAGAATGCTGACGGGAAAGCCTGAATCAGAGCCCGGCGAGTAGATGGCGTAATCTACGTTGTCAGCCAGCTTCTGCATGCGTGCCTGGTCGATCCCGGACCGCTCGAGTCCCTTTTGCCAGTTCGCGGCTGCTTCCGCTGCTGCTTGTTCAGCGGTTTTGCCTTCACGCCTGGCGATGTCTTCGTCCACCCAGGGGGCAAAGTCGGAGGGCAGTAACTTGGGGAAGTGCAGCAGGTGGTTGGTTAGGTCGCCTTTGGGGTCGATTAGGATGGCAGGGATGCCCTGCAGAGCGGCCTCTTCGAGCAGGATGATCCCCATACCGGTCTTACCAGAGCCAGTCATACCGGTGATCACGGCATGGGTGGTGAGATCGCTGGGGTCGTAGAAAGTGAGCTTATCGGGGATGACCGCCTTGGTGGCGAGATCGTATGCTTGACCGAAATAAAATTCTGAGGGATTGATTTCCATAAAGCCTCTCCTTGATTAATTAATCATCAGGAATTGATTATAAATCATTGTCTCGGGGTTGAGCGGCTTGGAAAAGACGGGTAATTGAGAGAGCTGGCCGAGCCAACCTGTACAGCAGGTAATTTGTGCAGTGATGAAGTAAAGAAAATCTCGCCATGTTTCTTTAAAAAAAATTAGACACAAATATCTATACAACTGGAGAAATCACCCTCAAAACAAGCAATTAGGTATTAATACCAACATTGGAGTCAAGAACCTCCAAAAATTCAGGGCGAGAAGCTACTATCCAACTAAAACCACCTTCTGTTATTTGTGATTGATCGTAATAGGATCAGCAGCAATTGCCAAAATCATATCTAAGGAGAAGAAATGAAAAAATCCAAACTTTTGTTTACCCTCGCAAGTGTTTTGATTGTTGCGAGCATGGTGCTGGGTGCATGTGCCCAGAAGCCAGCCGAAGCAGGTCTGGCTGTGGGCATTGTGCTCCCCACCAAAGACGAACCCCGCTGGATCCAGGACGAAACCCGTTTCAAGGATGCCCTGACCGCGCAAGGTTATGGTGTTGAAATTCTCTTCAGCCAGGGCGATCCTGCCAAAGAGAAGCAAAACGTTGAAACCCTGATTTCCAAGGGCATCAAAGTTTTGATTATTTGCCCTCACGACGGCACTGCCGCTGCTGCTGCTGCTGAAGCTGCCAAGGCTGCCGGTGTGAAAGTGGTATCTTACGATCGCCTGATCCTCGATACCAATGCTGTCGATTACTATGTGACCTTCGACTCTGTCGCTGTTGGTGCTGCCCAGGCTCAATTCCTCGTGGATAATGCCAAAGGCACTGGTCTGCCGCTCTATCTGTATGCTGGCGCCTCCTCCGACAACAACGCCTTCCTTTTCTTCGAAGGCGCCTGGAATGTTTTGCAGCCCAAGATTGCTGATGGCACCTTCGTGATCAAGAACTCGCCTGAGGCCATCGCGCTGCAGGGCAAAGCCACTCTGACCCGTGATGAAATGGGCAAGATCCTTGGTCAAATTACCACCAACTGGGATTTCAATGTTGCTAAGAACCTGTCAGAAGCCAACCTGACCGCTGCAACCGCCGCGGATAAGGGCGAAGTCTTCATCCTCGCACCAAACGATGGTACCGCCCGTGCTATCGCCGATGCTTTTGCTGCTGACACCGATGTGACCAAGTATTATGTCACCGGTCAGGATGCGGAAAAAGCCTCTGTCCAGTACATCATCGACGGCAAGCAGCAAATGACCGTGCTGAAGGACGTCCGCACCCTCGTTGGCGATGCGATTGCAGCCGCAGTTGCATTCCTCGATGGAAAGACCCCCGAGAAGACCCACACGTATAACAACAATGTTATCGAAGTGCCCGCCAAGCCGTCCGCTGTTGTCACCGTCACCAAGGACAATGTCAAAGCCGCGATTGTCGACTCCGGGTACTATCCCGCGACCGATTTCACCGGTTTACCGTAGTTTTTCGAATATTTCTAAAGCAGTGACTGGGCAACCAGTCACTGCTCTTATCTAGAGCAGTTTTGCAGGAGACGCCTATGGACGCACCCATTCTTGAAATGAAATCCATTACCAAGGAATTCCCTGGAGTAAAGGCGCTAGATAACGTAACCTTTAGCGTACGCAAGGGTGAAGTCCACTGCCTGGTTGGGGAAAACGGCGCTGGAAAATCAACCTTGATGAAAGTTCTTAGCGGTGTGCACCCTTACGGCAGTTATTCAGGTGAAATTTTTGTCGAAGGGGAACTACAAAAATTCAACGGCATCCGCAACAGTGAGCACGCAGGGATTGCGATTATCTACCAGGAATTGGCATTAATCCCGGAATTATCTGTTTATGAAAATATTTTTCTTGGAAATGAAGTTACCAATGGTCTCGTGATCGATTCAAACGAGTCGATTTCGCAAGCGATTGAAATCCTGAAAAAGGTGGGTTTGGATGTAAATCCGCTCACAAAAATCAAGACCCTCGGTGTTGGCAAACAACAATTGGTTGAAATTGCCAAGGCGCTGAAAAAAGAGGTCAAGGTTCTCATCATGGATGAGCCCACCGCTGCATTGAATGAAACTGACAGTGACAACCTCCTGCATCTGATTCGCGGACTCAAGGAACAGGGCGTAACCTGCATTCTCATTTCACATAAATTGCGTGAAGTGATGGAAATCGCGGACACAATCACCGTTTTACGGGACGGTAAAACCGTCACAACGCTCGATGTCATTGAAGACAAGGTGGACGAGCCGGTTCTGATCAAGCACATGGTCGGACGCTCGATTGATAACGTCTTCCCGAAGCGAGAGAAGGTGAACGTAGGGGAAGAAGTGCTCAGACTCGAAAACTGGAGCGCGTTTTCCTATGCCGTCGGGAGGGACATCCTTAAGAATGTCAACATCAACGTGCATGCTGGTGAGATCGTCGGCATAGCCGGTTTAATGGGATCCGGACGTACAGAACTGGCAAAAAGCATTTTTGGCAACCCAGACCATTTTCGCCTGAGCGTAAAAGTATTTATCAACGGGGAAGAGCAAAACTTCCGCAGTCCGCATGACGCGATCAAAGCTTCCATGGCTTATGTCACCGAAGACCGCAAAGGCAACGGCTTGATCCTGATTGACGATGTGAAACACAACATCACCCTGGCAAATCTCAAGGAAATCTCCATTGGGGGCGTCATCAACGAAAACGAAGAGATCGTTGTGGCAAATAAGTACCGCACCGAATTGAACATCAAAACACCTACCATCCAACAAAAAGTACGCAACCTGAGCGGTGGAAACCAGCAAAAAGTTTCGTTGGGAAAGTGGCTGTTCGTCAAACCCGGGATCATGATCCTCGACGAACCCACCCGGGGTATTGATGTCGGCGCGAAATATGAAATCTATACCCTGATGAACACACTGGTGGAACAAGGCATGAGCATCATCATGATCTCATCCGAACTCCCCGAGGTTCTCGGCATGAGCGACCGTGTTTACGTTATGTCCGCCGGGAAAATTAACGGTGAAATGCCAATCGAAGAAGCCTCGCAGGAGAGCATCATGGCACTGGCAGTCGATTATTAGGAGGCGTCAATGGAAGACTCAAAGCAAACAAATAATGCAACAAATCAGATAAAAACCTTGCTGGACGTCGTGAAGATGAACATCAGCAATTATTTTATGTTTATCGCGCTGATTGTCATCATGATCTTCTTCACCGTCACAACCGACGGAGTCTTTATCTCCTCCAGGAACATCAGCAACCTGATCAACCAGATGGGCTACATTGCAGTCTTGGCGGTCGGAATGACTCTGATCATCGTCATCCGCCATATTGAGCTCTCGGTCGGTTACCTGGCAGGATTTCTCGGGGCGTTCTCAGCCATCGCGATGACCTTCTGGGGCTGGCCGATCTACGCGGTTATGCCAGCTGTAATGATCCTGGGCATCCTCGCAGGCATGCTCACAGCCACACCAGTTGCCAAACTTGGCGTGCCGGCTTTCGTTTCGACCATGGCTGCCGGGCTTATTTTTAGAGGCGCCTTGCTGCTGGTGACCATGGGAACAGGCACGATTGTGATCAAGGACACAATCTACAATGCCATTGGCAACGGATACATCCCGGATCTTCCACTTGGTGGATTTCTTCCCGGCCGGCATAAGCTTACGCTGATCATCGGATTGATCGGTATCGTTTTTGCCATTTATTCTGCCATCAAGAGCCGGCAAACCAAGCAATCCTACAACTTCAAGGTTCCCAGCTTTGGCTTGTTCATTGCCCAACTTGTGCTTGTTTCAGCAATAATTGGGTACATATCTTGGATACTTTCGGGCTATAACGGCATCTCATGGAGCTTGGTTATCTTACTGCTGGTTGTGGCAATCTTCCAGTTCGTGACTACCAAAACACCGCTTGGACGCCATATTTATGCTGTAGGCGGCAACCCTGAAGCGGCTGAGCTCAGCGGCATCAGTGTCGCGAAGATCACCTACATCGTTTTTGGCGCAATGGGATTTCTCTCATCCCTCTCGGGTATCATGTACGCCTCCCGTCTGCGTTCCGCCACCACAACGGCTGGCTTAGGGTTTGAGACAGACGCGATTGCGGCTGCGTTTGTTGGCGGTGTGTCGGCGGCTGGCGGCGTGGGTACCATCACCGGCTCGATCATTGGCGCGTTGGTCATGATGTCGCTGACCAGTGGCATGAACTTGATGAACATTGACATTTCCGTTCAATATATTGTCCGCGGTGCAGTTCTCGTTTTGGCAGTGGTTTTTGACCGCATTACCCGCAGAAAACAGTAAAATCTACAATTTTCGACCTCAAAAGGAGATGGGTAACCATCTCCTTTTTGTGTGTTGTATCGAATTACTTATCAATTTCACTACTACGCAGGAAAGTAATCGTCCAGGTTGAGCGCTTCGAGGCTGGGAATGATAGCTGTTGCGAGGGAGAAGTCCTGACCCGTGGTGACTTCATTAGGCACGGCAATCACCCGGATGCCGGCACGATAAGACGCCACAACGCCGTTGTTCGAATCCTCGAGCACCAACGCGTTTTGTGGGGCAACATTGAGGTTTTCGAGCACCTTCAGATAGATGTCTGGTGCAGGTTTGGCGTTTTTGTTGACATCTTCCGCTGTCACGATCGTGTCAAAACGATCGAAAATGCCGAGCCGTTTCAGGTGCCCGTGCACCCACGGCTGTTCGGAACTGGAACCGACTGCTAAAAGGAACCCCCTCTTATCGGCTTCATCCAGAACCTGCACAACGCCCGGCATCGCTTCTTCGTGGTCGATGGTCTGCCTGGCTTCCCGTTCAACGGCAAGCCGTAATTCACGTCCAGAAACGCCATTATTGAGGTGAGCAGCCAGCTGCTCGTGGGGGCGATAGCCACCCACCACATGATGCGCGCCGATCAGGTTTTGGTAGCCCGCCATATCAAAGGTCAGGCCCACCTTGCGGAACTCACGCTGCCAGATATGGCAATAGACTGCTTCTGTTTCAATAATAAGGCCATCCAAGTCGAAAATGATGGCCTTATTGACGTCATTGTGGGGAGTTCCTGTCAAAACAATTACCTCCGCACGTTACCCGTGCCCCAATATCCGCTGCGTAGTGGGGTTATTTCTTCAACCGTAATAAATGCTTCCGGGTCGATTTCGAGAGCCAGTTTCTCAACGGCAGAGACATCCTTACGCCGGACTGACAAGTCACAGAGCGAGACGGGTCCGTCTTTGCCGCAGGCAGGGATTTCGGTTACGGCATAATCCATTTTGCGCAAAGTGTTAGCTAAGGTAGATCCGTTGTGCTTTGAGATGATGGTTATGTGAGAGAAACCGATGGCAAGCCTTTTTTCAATCGTCATACCAACCACGTTGCCGGTCGCAAAACCAGCAGCATAACCAACCACATTCAGGACATTGGAAAGATCCCTCAAGACCACTCCCACCGTGACAACATAGAGCACTGACTCAATGAAGCCGAGCATCCATGCAATCCCCTGTTTTCCACGTATGGTTAGCATGAAACGCAGGGTGTCCATGGAGATCGACGCCACGCGCACCAGAAAGATCAGGAGCGCTGTCAGGATGGCGGCGGGGGTCAGAATGAGTTGCATTGCTTTTCTCTAACCTTCGGTTGTGTCCTCACCCCTGCTCGAGAGCAGCGCGGGCAGATACAAATCGTTGGAATATTCTTTGACCATGCGGGTCATCGAAAATTGCGGTGAGATCGTGCGAATGCACTCTTTGATGCGTTGGATCCAATCGCCAGGCAAACCGTCAGCAGAACGTTTGGTGTAGTAGAGCGGCACAATCTCGTGTTCGAGCGTGTCATAAAGGCTCTTCGCGTCGGCGTCGTCCTGTTGATCCAGGTTGTCATAGTGGGTGTCATCCCCAATTGCCCAGCCGTTGTGACCGTTGTACCCTTCAGCCCACCAGCCATCCAGCACGGAGAAGTTGAGCGTACCGTTCATGGCGGCTTTCATACCGCTCGTGCCCGAAGCTTCACGTGGACGACGGGGAGTGTTGAGCCAGATATCGACGCCCTGCACCAGGTAGCGCGCCATGTCCATATCGTAATCATCCAAAAAGACCAGGCGTCCGCCGTTGCGGGCATCTTTGACCTTGCGGTAAACTTCCTGGATCAGGAGTTTGCCGGGTTCGTCGGCGGGATGCGCCTTGCCGGCAAATACGATCTGGACCGGTTTGCGGGCATTGGTGACAATGCGCAGCAGGCGGTCGTAATCGCGGAAGAGCAGGTTAGCGCGTTTGTAAGTGGCAAAGCGACGCGCGAAACCGATAGTGAGTGCGGTTGGGTCAAGCAAAACGCCGCTGGCAACCGTCTGAACCGGATGAACGCTGGTGTTTTCCCACTGGTAGCGGGCACGACCAACCATGTAGTTGATCAACTTGCGTTTGAGGTGCAAACGCACGCGCCAAATGTCATCATCAGGAATGTTTTCGATCTTTTCCCACATGGCCGGTTCGTCGAGATAGTTCTTCCAATCAGGGCCAAGATAGCGGCTATAAAGGATGCCGAGCCGGCGGGCAAGCCAGGTGCCGGTGTGGACACCGTTGGTGATATAAGAGATCGGGACTTCCTCTGCGGGGGTGTCGGGCCAGAGGTATTGCCACATATTACGCGAGACTTCGCCATGCAGCTTCGAGACACCGTTACGGTAGTTTGAAAGACGCAAAGCCAGCACTGGCATGCTGAAGACTTCGTCGGACCAGTCGGTTTTTACCCTGGCAAGATCAATAAATTGATCACGATTTAGCCCAAGGTCACACCAAATACCTGAAAAATACTTATCGACCAGCCACGCGGGGAACTCATCGTTGCCTGCTGGTACGGGGGTATGGGTGGTGAAAACGCTGGTTTTGCGCACGGCTTCCTTGGCTTCTTCGAGCGAGCGTCCTTCGCCTATCAGTTGGCGAACGCGTTCGAGCGTCAGGAAGGCGGAATGACCTTCGTTCATGTGGAAAATGGAAGGCTTGTAGCCCAGGCGCTGCAGCGCGCGCAAGCCGCCAATGCCCAGCAGCATTTCCTGCGAGATGCGCAGTTCTGGGTCGCTGATGTAGAGGCGATCCGTGAGCTGACGATCCTGCTGGTTATTTTCGGGGATGTTGGTGTGCATCAGGATGAGCTTGTTGCGCCCGATGTTGAGCTCGTAAAGCCGGGCAAACAGGCTGCGCCCTGGCAGCTCGATCGAGATGGTGATCGGTTTACGCTTTTCGTCATAGAGCGCGATCAAGGGCAAGTCATTGAAATTGAGTTCAATGTTGCGGGCTTCCTGCCAGCCGTCCTCGCTGATCTTTTGCGAGAAGTAACCAAAGGTATAAAGGAAACCGACAGCCACCAGCGGCAAGCCGAGGTCGCTGGCTTCCTTGAGATGATCGCCCGAAAGCACGCCCAAACCGCCGGCATAGACCATCAGGGACTCGTGCAAGCCGTATTCAAACGAGAAGTAAGCGATCTGCTCATCCGTCAGGGTGGGGTAGGTTTCTTTGAACCAGGTGTCATCCTTGTTCATGTAGGCATCAAACTCGCGCATGATGCGGTCGTAGCGTTCGAGGAAGTAGCGGTCTTTGATCAGATCATCAAGGATCTGGCGGTCAACCTTCCTCAGGAAGACGATCGGGTTGTGGGTGCATTGTTCCCAGGTGAGCAGGTCAATTTCTCTGAACAAGCGCGCGGCTTCGGGGTTGCCGACCCACCAGAGGTTGTGGGCAAGGTCAGCCAGCCGCTTGATGCGGTAGGGCAGGTCAAAGCTATTCGGGGCTTCTCGAACGATTTTATTCATAGTTAATGTTTACAATCCTTTCAATGCTGGCTTCAGCCAGTAGGCAAATTAACAGAAGCGGATTGAGGACGCTTCTGCAACCTTCTATTATACCCATGAACACGCGACAGTGCGAGGCAACTCTGTCCAAACCGCCCCCACTACGTAGCACTCATTAATTCCCCACTTCCCTTTCGCTGCGCTACACGGATCTTCGACCGAGGAGGGGTTACTTACTTCACCCCGAAGCGAGGGGGTGGAAAGGATGGGATTCCTCCCTAAGTGGTCATGCCAACTGCAATCATCTTTTTCCCTTGGTTTTTGCACTTTTTACACTATTTACACTGTTTTTTGATGGTACAGAATGGCTGTTTGAGCGTAAAAACTGGTTTGTTAAAGTGCGTGGAAATAGATTGCAGGTACTTTGTGGGGTAATTTGCAATAATTGCAATAATTGCAACGTTTTAAAATAGTGCGGACCTGCAATTTGAGTGCAAATGGCTGAGTTGTTAAAGTTCGGGGTAATACATTGCGAGTATAGTATAGCACATTTGTTCTATTTTTGCAAATCCTGTTTTTGGAGAAAAGCCTAACCAATATATCCTTCCACATTAGGGAACCCATGGCAAGCAAGAGTAGGAGGGAACTGGTTGCGGTGGAATCTTAGGGGCTTAGCACGCCAAGACTGTTTTACGATCCCTTTCGCTTCGCTTCACGGGTCTTCTTCCCGGTGAAACCAAAGGTATCAAGAGAATTTGTTTTATTCTGTCGTAGGCCGGATTCTTCTCTTGAATCCGGCTCGTGATCACTTTCTGACTCATTCCGGATTGAACTGCGCCATCCGGCCTACGAAAAGATACTTGAAAAGAACCCTCTTCAGATTCCAAACTCACGAATGGGGACCTTCAGTCAACTCCCGTGGCAGCTTATGCCCGCAACGAAGGGGGGCGGTATAAGGAGACCGGCAAGAACCAAAGAATGAGGGAAAGGCACATTTACTTCAGCCAACTGAAAGAAAAACCTGATTTTGCGTTGGAAATCCGTTGATGGTTCGAGTCCGCCGAGTATTCTTATTATCAGGTGTTAGAATACAGGCAGGTCAATTAGTCGGGAGGAAATATGAAAAAGTGTCCGATGTGTGGCAATGAGAACGATGATGTTACTAACACTTGCGCTAATTGTGGCACAAATTTGGGTTATCGAAATCAGGTTCTTTTCGAAATGATAAAGCGAGTTGACAACATAGATAAGAACGTAAGTGCAATCAAGGGCTGGGTAACATTTCTCGGAATCCTTGCCCTGATAGGTCTGATTTAAGGTTTTATTTCAGGATTTATTTCAGGTTTTCTATCAATGCTGTAATGGAGGAAATATGCCAGCAAATTATGTAACCCAGACCAGTGATAAGAGTAAAAGTACTGCCTTGAGGCTGTGCATTTTCTTAGGATTCCTTGGCGCCCACTTGTTTTATGTAGGTCGCATTGGTCGTGGTTTTCTATATGCTTGCACGGCGGGATTGTTTTGCTTTGGATGGTTTGGCGACATTATCGCTATCGCCAATGGTAAGTTCAGAGATAACGTAGGAGCTCCTCTTAGGAATTAATTTATCAAATATTTACACCTTCAACGATTAATATCGTGATTTTGGGGCTGTTTTTGCCGGCATCCCTGAGCCTGTTTAAGGCAGGCAAACCCCTTACTTCACAGGGAGTAGGGGGTTTTTATAAGTCCATGCTTAAATGCAAATCGTTTATGTAGTAAAAGAGTTAATCAACTGGCTTAAGATTAGTTATCATCACCCACCCACTTACCTCTAACCTTGGCGAGTAAACATGACACATAAGACTCTCACAGTAAACGTCAGCTGCTCCATCAGTGGCAATTAATTGTTCATCCTTGTTTAATAGATATATTACAGTTTCCCTTGTTTTGGTTTCGTACAGCGCAACCTCATCCATAACAGGATGATAGACAGTGATATTAGGGTCCATGGTGGGGGTTTGAGTGGGTGCTATAGTAGGCGCTGGGTCGGACGGGTCAAACTCAGTTTTTTCGTCTACATATTCGATATAAAATTTTCTCATTTTTGCCTTTAACCCATCCACTTGCACTTCTAAATCTGATTCCGGGTTCAAGAGGTCAGGAGGTATGTCTAAATCTTGATAGCCAAATAGCGCTGTTCGTATAGTAATAGCTTCTCCTCCCGGAGTCTCTCTGACTATCGTATATGTACCCTTAGCTAATGTGCCATCTCTCAAGTCATACTCAGCAAATGTGCCCGTCCCTGTCTCCTCATCGATCTCACCAAAGTAAAGGTCAGACATGGCGACTACATTTATCGTCCTCCAATGACCCACCAGGCGACTTGAAGGGGTAGATAAATCCCTGCTATTACCGCAAGCGGATAACAAAAGCAAAGAGGCTAAAACAATTATGAAAATGAACTTTTTCATGTTTCCCTTTTTCATTTTTCAATATCAGGAAGAATTAGTGTTCCATTCACCACTCCGCCAAGCCCTTAAGCATTTGACACTCTCTTTCGCCTGCAGTCCTAAGATAAGTGCGGGAGAAATCTGTTAGTGTGCATTCAAGTAAAATTCGCGGACAGTAGAATCCACAGCAATATGACGGTTGTTGATTGACTTCAATAAATGAAGTCCATTCAAGCTGCTGCATCTTGACAAGGCAACATAAGCCTGGCCAGGGGCAAAGCAATCAGTAAGATCACAGGCAATTCTCCGATATGTTTTCCCCTGCGATTTATGAATCGTCAATGCATAGGCTAAGATAATCGGATATTGCTCAATTTGAAGCACAACTTTATATTCAACACGACCATTAACAAGATTTGCTTCGCGAGCTTCAAATATCGATTTATGAAGTTCATGCTCAACAGCATTGATTGTCACTTTAATGGCATCATTACTAATAGAAGAAACGATTGCCAATGTGCCATTTACCCATCTGTGCCCTGGATCGTTTTGTACTAGCATGACAAGAGCACCTAATTTTAATTTTAGTCGGTAGCTGATTGGAAAATTTTTTTCAATTCTAGCCAACGTGATTTGTTGATTATTGTGCGTCTGATATATTACTTTAGCTTCAAAAATATATTCTAAAGCTGGTATTTTGCTTAATTCCAAGTTGTTGACGTGTTCAGCCGCAACTTTTTTGGGGAAAAGTCTAACAATTCTTCTTAAATCTGCATCATCCCTAACCACACGTTCATTGATTGAGGTGATATCCGAGTTTTCTACACTACCTTCACGAATGCGATTGAGCATTTCAAAAAAGTATTGATCTTGATTTTGTCTGTGATTGGTGCTAAGTTCAATGAAACCAAAATTTGCTTCGTTGTAGGCGTCTGAGTTGAAGAAAAAGACACCCCCATATTTTTCTCGCAGGTACCTTTCTTCAGTAGATGAAGCAATAGGTGGAAGTTGAAATAAATCTCCAAAGGCAATGACCTGTTTGCCCCCGAAAACCACATTGTTATTGTTTAATACTCGGAGAATTCGATCCATTTTGTCAAATGTATCGGCTCGTACCATTGATATTTCATCTACGATTAGAGTGTCAATCTCTTGTAATACAAACCTTTTGTTCTGACGCAGTTGAATGTTGTCGAGATTGATTTCATCCAGATCGAGCTTTTCAAGATTATTGTAACCAAAAGCTGAGTGGATGGTTGTGCCCCCAATATTTAATGCTGAGATGCCTGTAGGAGAAACCTTCAATGCCTTTTTACTTGTTACATTTTCAAATACTCTGAGTAAGAAACTTTTCCCAGTGCCAGCCTTCCCTGTAATAAAGTAATTGCCATTCGTGTTTTCCATTGAGGATACCGCGCGACTCTGGTCTGGATCAAGTATTGATGCGTTTAGGACAGGTTCAATAACTGGGTCGTCAGCAGCATTACCGTCAATTCCTATTGGAGCTTGTTCCGGTTCTGTTTGAAGTTCATCCGTCTGATCACTCGGTATATTCTGAGGCAAGGTCTCGATATTGAGAATAGCTTCTTCTACTCTTCTCTTTTCTTCATCGAGATCAATTTCTTCTGTGAGTTGTGTTGAATCAGATTTTATTTCGGTGAAATAGGACAACTTCTTTCTAAGGTCTTCATTGTCTGCGTGCAATTCCTGAATAAAGGAAGTTTGTGAAAGAATTTTATCGTTGAGGGTCTTAATATCTTCCGCAAAACTCTTCTTGAGTTCCGCGCGATCAATTTCAGTATCTGATGCGTATCTTCGAAAATCTCTGTTAACGGAAACAATTTGTTGAATAAGAGCTTGCCGCTCAATTTCAACAGCATTTCTAAAGTCCTTGAGCTTCTTTTCATTAGTTGATATTACTTTTTCAAGTTCTTCACGGTTACTTTCTGAGGTTGAAGTGACTCTCTGGATTTCTTGAGTAGCTTCTGTTTGATATGCACTTATTTCATCGTGCAAGGTGAGCACTTCTTTGTCCAAGAGATTTTTTGACGCGAGATAATTGATCTCTGTCTTCTGCTTTTCTTTAAAAAATAAAACTGATAAGACAACAAGGAAAATTGAACCAACGATTGAAAGCATTTCGAAAATCATATTTCTAATAGCCTTCTTCCCATTAATCACCGTGGGTGTTTGTAGCCAGATTACCCACCTAGTAATGAATTATTCTTCTTAGTCACAGTATTATATCATCGCTAATTTTGGGAACATAGTTGTTTGATTTATCAAAGAACTAAGTTGTTATCAAAGATTCTATATTTTTCATGGCTTCCTGTGGGCGTAGCCTGCCCCTCGGGGACTGTGCGAGGATTTGAACAGTCAGGCCTCAATCGATGGAACAGGCAGAGATCCTGCTACCCCGATAATTTCCCTCTTCCCTTTCGCATCGCTACACGGATCCAAGACCAGGGGAGGGCTTAGGGATTCGGGCTTGGTCTCATCCCTCACCAGTGAAGGTCGGGGCGGACATGAGGACCAGCTTACAGAGGCGTTTATCGGACATGCGGCTGAAGATGCGCTGATCCAACCTGGAGGGCTCGCTGGAGGTGGTCATGACGGTTGGAAGCTCGGCGTTGTAGCGATGGTTGATGAGCTGGTAGAGCTTCTCGCGCGCCCAAGGGGTGGCCGATTCGGTGCCGATGTCGTCCAGGATAAGCAGACGGGTGGAGCGGATTTCGTAGAAGCGGCGGTCGAGGGTGGTGGTGCTGTTTGGCGAAAACGTGGCCCTCAGATAGTCGAGCAAATCCGGCACGCCAACGAAAAGGGGCGGATAACCCAGCCCTGCCTGGTAGTTGCCTATCGCGGCTGCCAGGTGGGTCTTGCCGCAGCCGTATGGACCGTAAAAAACCAGCCAGCCCTGGGGGGACTCGGCGAAATTTTTGGCAATCTCGAAGGCTTCGCGTAGCGATTGGGCATCATCCGGCTCGAGGCGTTCGTTCTTGCGGAAGCTGAAGGAACCAAAGGTCTGCTTGGAGTGGTGATTGAGGCTCGAGAGTTCCGGGTGACCGATGTCGTCGGCAGGGTTGCGGAAGTCAGGCGCCAGGATCTCAACATGCGTGACCAGGTCGGGGTCCTGCAGGCGCGAACGGATGCGCGGTTCGAAGTCATTCAGCGGTTGATTGCTGGTGATGACGGTTGGCAGCTTGTTGATGTAGCGATGGTTGATGATCTGGTACAGTTTTTCCTGCGCCCAGGGAGTAGAACTCTGTGTGCCAAAATCATCCATCAGCAGCAGGGGAACAGCGCGGATTTCGGTCAGGCGCTCTTCAAAGCTGGCATCGGACGTGTTGCTGTAAGCGAAACGCAGCCAGTCCAAGAGATCCGGCACGGTCAGGAAAAGCGTGCTGATGCCCATGTCGACTGCCTGGTTGGCGATTGCTGCGGCGAGGTGGGTTTTACCTGAGCCGTAGGTGCCTGTGAGGAGCAGCCAACCGGTCAGCGAGCCGGCGAAATTCTGGGCAGAGTTGAAGGCTTGCTCCAGCGAGTCAGCCTGGAAGGAGCCCAAGCCCACCCGCCCGCGCGGCTTGAAGCTGGCAAAAGTCAGTCCACTGAGCGCGCTGAGGTTGCTGAGGGCGAAAAGTTGACCGCGCTGAGAGGCAGTGACCTCGGCATTGCGGCAGGAACAGATCTCTGTTTTGCCAAAATCGGGGTCATCGATGGAAACATCCCGCCCAATGAAGCCAATCCCTCCGCAGAGGGGGCAGTTTGGGTCGCCAATGTCAATGCCAGGACGTCGCTCTGGGGCTGGCTCAGGGCTTTCGCCCGCTTTGCTGTTTTTGTTGGCGATAAAGTTCTCGAAATCTTTCAAGCGCGCTTTGAGTGGTTCCATGGGTAGAGTCACGTCCTTTTTCCTGCCAGGATTTTAGAATTGCCTGGACATACTTCCAGTTCCTGATGTTGCGGCTGACCGCTTCTTGCATGGCTTCACGCAGCCAACTTTCGGGGTAGGTCTCGGCGTCGGCTTTCAGGATCTCAGCGACCATCGGCGTCAGCGGACCAATATTCTGCTCGTAGAGGGTAAAGATGTTTGGTTTATCCGGGTTTGGCAATGGATAGGCAGCCTGGATCTCAGCGAGGGACACGTTGCCTTCCTGCAGCGCTTCAAAACGGCGGGAGCCTTCGGGGGTTGCGGGAAAGAGCAGGACTGGGGCTTGCGGATCGTCGGTGCTTTGCGGGTAAGCGAGCAGCAGCCCTTCTTCGAGAAGTTCTGCCAGGGCTATTTGCCAGCGGGTGTCCTCAACCGTGGGCATATGGTCGAGCAGGATGTAGAGTTCGACAATGTCCGTAGGGATTTCCTGCCCGCTGAGCAATTCGAAATAACCCAGCAGCAACAAAATTGCGTCGCTATCGAGCCCATCACAGCGAGCGATGAGGTCGGACGGCAGTTTGACGCTGAGAAAATTCCCTGAAAGTTGGGTGCTCAATGGCTTCTCCACTCTAAGGGTTAGTCCACGTAGGCTTTGTCGCGGAACATCGCAAGCTTTTCGATGAAAACCAGGTCGATCCCGCTGTTGGTAGGACCGTTGCGGTGCTTGGCGACGATCAGTTTTGCAAGGTTGTGGAGCGGGCTTTCTTCCTTCATCTGTTCGGGTCGGTTGATGAACATGACGATGTCGGCATCCTGCTCCAGAGAACCGGACTCGCGCAAGTCGGAGAGCACCGGAGTTTTATCCTGGCGCTGTTCGACCGCGCGCGAAAGCTGCGCGGCAGCCATGACAGGCACGTTCAGGTCGCGCGCCAGCACCTTGAGATAGCGCGAGATGTACGAGACTTCCTGCACGCGGTTCTCGGTGCGGGTGTCGCCAGACATCAGCTGGAGGTAATCGACGATCACGAGGTCCAGCCCGATCTCCATTTGCATCCGGCGGCATTTGGTGCGCATTTGAAGCGGGGTGATGGCGGGGGTGTCATCGACGAAAATACGCGACTCGGAGAGCACACCCAACGCGTGCACGACCTCCTGGGCTTCGGTGTCGCTAAGCTTGGCGGAACGCAGCTTTTGGGAGTCGATATTCGTTTCCTGGGCGACCATGCGCTGAATGAGCTGCTCAGCGGACATTTCGAGCGTGAAGAAGGCAACATTGCGCTTCAGCGCAAGCCCGACGTGTTTGGCGATGCCGATCATGAAGCCGGTCTTGCCCATACCAGGGCGACCCGCGACGATGATGAGGTCGGACCGCTGCAGACCGTCGAGGGCTTTGTCGACGGCTTTCAGCCCGGTCTCGAGCCCGGTTACGCCGCCGGGGATGCTGGCGTTGAGGAGAAGGCGCTCAAGGTATTCGTCCGCTGCATCGGCAATCGGTACCAGGTCGCGTTTGTAGCGTTCCTGGCTTACTCCGAAAATGGCTTTTTCGGCATCTGAGATGACGTTGTCGACGCCGGTGTCTTTGCGATAGGCGAGCTTGGCGATGTCGTTGGCGGCAGTCAGGAGACGCCTTCGTACGGCAAGAGCGCTGATGTTGCGGGCGTAGGACTCGGCGTGCTGCGAGGACGGCACGCGATTGGTGAGGGAAATCAGGTAATCCAACCCACCCACGTCTTCAAGGTGCCCGCTGGTTTGGAGGGCTTCTTTGACGGTCAGGACGTCGAAATAACTGTCGGATTTAAACAACTCGATGAAGGCTTCCCAGATCCAGCGGTTGCGGTGGAGGTAAAAATCCTCCGCGTTGACAACCGGTGCGGCATCCACGTAGGCATCCGGCGTGATAAGCACGGAGCCGATGAGAGCCTCCTCCATGTCGCGGTCAAAAAGCTGATTCGCGTCGGAGGTGACTTGTGTACTGGAATATTCAGGTTGATCGCTCACTATGCTGCCTCACTTACTGAATGGGATTCTCTTCCGAAGGGTTGCCGGGTTGATCTTTGGCGCTGTCATCCTTGCCGAGCTGCCCAAGAAAGTCCTCAAAAATGTCCAGATCTGGGTCCACATCGGTAGAGTCTTCTTCGTGCCGGGTTTGCGGCAAGACGTCTTCCGGGCGGATGCCGACCGCGTCGAGAATGTCTTCGTCGACGAAAACCGGGGCTTTGGCGCGAATGGCAATGGCGATCGCGTCCGACGGGCGGCTGTCGACAATTTTCCGAACGCCGTTTTGTTCAAGTATCAGGTTGGCATAGAAGGTGTCGTTTTCGAGATTGGTGATCTCAGCGCTTTCCAGGTGAATATCGAGCGCATTCATGACCGAGATCAGGAGATCATGGGTGAGCGGACGGGCAATTGCCACGCCCTGGAGCGCGATCGTGATGGAGTCAGTCTCCGGAATGCCCATCCAGATGGGCAGGTAGCGTTCAGCATCCTTCTCTTTGAGGACCGTGATCCGGTCCTGGTTGGTAAGACTGACGCGGATACTATCGATAATGCACTCGATCATTTTTCCCATGATGCACCAAATTTCCTAGTTGTGATGGTTATGTACCTGTGATTCTAACATGTTAGCCCAGTGAATCAACTCGGCGAATCTTAAATTTTGTTTTGCAAAAAATAGGATAATTTTATGCATAAATCCTTTAACAATCGACTATAATAAAGTTCCAAGTGATGACTATGGCGTAATTTCATTCTTTGGAACGGCTTGCAGGTATCATTGAATATTAAAAGAGGCAAAATTTGCGTATGGCGGAAGCATTACAAGTGCTATTAATAGAGGGGAAACGGAATGTAGCCCGCTGTTTTGCCGCCGATCTTGAGAGAAAAGGCTATTCCCTACAAGTGGAAAGCAGCGGGAATAAAGGTCTCGATGCTTTGAAGGTATTTTCACCGGATGTGGTCGTCATCAATGCTGCGTCTTTGCGCACGAATGGTCTGCGCCTGGTAAGTTGGTTCCACAACAGCCTGCCTGGCACGCCGTTGTGCCTGATCGTGGCAGAAGACGAACCTGTTGCAGAAACGGAGAACGTCAATTTCTTTTTAAGATTGCCTTTCACTGTACAGAAACTGGTTAACCGCCTGCGGACGCTCGAGAATAATAGCCATAAAAGCATGCTCATCACGGGCGATTTGGTCCTGAACACCGACAGCCGCACAGCCGTTTACAAAAACAAGGAAGTTCGGCTGACACCGCGTTTGTCAGACCTGCTGGGAAAAATGATGGAAAGACCCGGTGAGGTTCTGAGCCGTGAAGAATTGTTCAAAGCGGTTTGGGATACGGATTATGTGGAAGACACGCGCACCCTGGATGTTCACATCAGTTGGCTGAGGCAGGCTTTAGAAGACGACCCACACCATCCGGACCTGATAAAAACCATCCGCGGCAAAGGCTATATGCTGAAAGTGTAAACGTCCAAGCTCGCACCACAAGCGTCAGATAAACAAAACACCTCCGTGAAAACCACGGAGGTGTTTCTTTCAGGACAAAAAAATTAATGAATAAACCCGTAAACCAGCGCAAGAAGCACGCCGCCAGCAATTACGCTGCCAAGTTGACCGGCAGTGTTGGCTCCCATGGCATGCATCAGGATGTAGTTGGTGGGGTCTTCCTCCAACGCCATCTTGGCGCTCAGGCGACCAGCCATTGGGAAAGCTGAGATACCGCAGGCGCCAATGAGGGGGTTTACCTTGCCGCGGGTGACGACAGACATCAGCTTACCGAACAACAAGCCTGCGATTGTGTCAACCACGAATGCCAGCAAGCCCAAAGCCAGGATCATGAGCGTATCAAGGTTCAGGAAACTCTGCGCGGTCATGGTGGAGCCGATCGATAATCCCAGGAAAAGCGTGGCGATATTGATCAACTCGTTTTGCGCCATCTTGCTCAGGCGGTCCACCACCAACGCTTCACGCAGGAGGTTGCCAAGCATCAGCGCAGCCATCAGCGGGGCGGCGTCCGGGGCGACCAGCGCCACCAGAAACGTTACAATGATGGGGAATAGAACCAGGGTAAGGCGAGAAACCGGCTTCGGAGAGTAATCCATGCGGATCAGGCGCTCTTTGCGAGAGGTCATCAATTTCATGACCGGGGGCTGAATGATAGGAATCAGGCTCATGTACGAATAAGCCGCCACTGCGATCGGAGCAATAATGTTGGGCGCCAGGCGTTCGCCGACAAAAATCGCGGTTGGACCGTCGATCGCGCCAATGGAGCCAATTGCGGCAGCTTCATTCAGCGGAAAACCCAAGATAATTGCCAGAATGAGCGTGAAGTAAATGCCAAATTGCCCTGCCGCGCCAAGCAGCACGAGGCTGGGCTGACTGAGCAACGGGCTGAAGTCGATCATGGCGCCGACGCCGATGAAGATCAGGAGGGGGAAGAGCTCGGTTTTGATGCCAGCATCGTAGATGACCTTCATGAAGCCGAGCTGGTTTGACATGCCCAGGTTCGCGAGCAGGCAGCCGAAGCCGATCGGAAGCAGCAACACCGGTTCATATTCCTTCCAGATGGCAAGGTAGATCAGAACCAGGGCGACCAAAATCATCAGGGCGTTCAACCACGTAAAGCTGTCGAATCCCTTTGTTAGGTCATTAATCAACCGGGTGAAGTTGATGTCCATGCTGCTCCTACGCCTGGAAAGTGAACAGAGGCTGATTATGCTTGACTAAATCGCCAGCATTGACGTTCACCTGGGCAATGACACCATCCCGGTCGGAGCGAATCGCATTTTTCATCTTCATGGCTTCCAAAGTGCAAACCTGTTGCCCTGATTTGACGGTCTGACCAGCCTGCACATCGATTGAGACGATCACACCGGGAAGGGGAGCGTTCAAAGTGAGGCTGTTGCCAGCAGCCTGCGCAGGGGCGGCAGGTGCTGTTGTGGGGGCGGGTACGGCTTGGGTTGTGGTAGCGGGTATCACTGCAGGACCTTGAACTTCAGGGAATACCTGGTAGACCTTGCCATCAACTTCAGCCAGAACGGGGTTGCTGTGGATGTCTTTGATGGAGACGTTGTAAACTTTTCCTTCAATTTCAACTTTGATGATCATGCGCTTCGTCCTCTGTTCGTCTGTCGTGCGATTTGCTGCGCGCGACCTGCGGCAAGCCAGGTGCTGCCTGTTAGGATAGATTGGGTATCGCCTGCAAAAGCAGTCTTTGGCTTGGCGCTGAGCGCGTATGCCACCGCAATAGCTGCGGCGAGCGCCGAAGCATCACCCATTGCTGGCGAAGCCGCAGGCTCGGGCAGGGAGGAAGCGCTTTCTTCAACTGCTTCCTCTTTTTCGGGTCGGTTGGTGAGCTTGACCAGCAGGACCATGATGCCCCAAAGGATGAGGATCATCGCGAACACAATCCCCATACCAATAACTGTAATCAACAAGCCTTGTTTCAAGGTCTCTATCATCATCCCCCCTAGACCGGCATGTTACCGTGTTTACGCGGCGGATTGGTTTCGACTTTGTTCTGCAGTGCCGCAAGTGCCTCGATCAGCTTCTGGCGGGTTTCCGCGGGCTCGATGACTTCATCAATGTAGCCGGCTTTAGCGGCGACGTAGGGATTCAGGTAGGTTTCCTGGTATTCCTGGGTGAGGCGCAAACGCTCAGCTTCGGGGTCTTGTGCTGCTTTGATTTGCCTGCCAAAAAGAATGTTGGCAGCCCCTTCGGCGCCCATCACCGCGATTTCAGCTGAAGGCCACGCGTAGGTGACGTCGGTGCCAAGATACTTGCTGCTCATCACGACATACGCGCCACCGTAAGCCTTACGAGTCACCACGCTGACTTTGGGAACGGTCGCTTCCGCGTACGCGTAAAGCACTTTGGCGCCATGGCGGATGATGCCGCCGTATTCCTGGGCGACGCCCGGCAGAAAGCCAG